>CP014326.1:895974-1531948 GCA_001560895.1 Streptococcus mitis | reverse complement strand
AATGAATTGCTAACAATTGCGTCACTTGTTGAAAAAGAAGGTGCTAAGACTGAAGATCGTAAGTTGATTGCAGGTGTATTCTACAATCGCTTGAATCTTGGTATGCCACTTCAAAGCAATATTGCCATCTTGTATGCCCAAGGAAAACTTGGTCAGAAGATTAGTCTTGCTGATGATGCTGGAATTGATACGACAATTAATTCACCGTATAATGTTTATACGAAAGCTGGTTTGATGCCAGGTCCAGTAGATAGTCCAAGTTTGGATGCCATTGAGGCAAGTATTAATCAGACTAAGAGTGATAACTTATACTTTGTAGCTAATGTTACAGATGGCAAGGTCTATTATGCTGCTACTCAGGAGGAGCATGATCGTAATGTCGCTGAACATGTCAATAGCAAGTTAAACCAAACAAACTAAAATTATGTGATGCTTCACATAATTTTCTTTAGAGAATATCATTAGAAGAAAGTTGAGAAAAATGGCAGAAAAAACATATCCTATGACCCTAGCGGAAAAGGAAAAACTTGAAAAAGAATTAGAAGAATTGAAATTGGTCCGCCGTCCAGAAGTGGTAGAACGCATTAAGATTGCCCGTTCATACGGTGACCTTTCTGAAAACAGTGAATATGAAGCAGCTAAGGATGAACAAGCCTTTGTCGAAGGACAAATCTCTAGCTTGGAAACAAAAATTCGCTATGCTGAAATCGTCAATAGCGATTCAGTTGCTCAAGACGAAGTAGCGATTGGTAAAACAGTCACTATCCAAGAAATTGGTGAGGATGAAGAAGAAGTTTATATTATCGTAGGTTCAGCTGGTGCGGATGCCTTTGCAGGTAAAGTTTCAAATGAAAGCCCAATTGGACAAGCCTTGATTGGCAAGAAAACAGGTGATACAGCAACCATTGAAACACCTGTTGGTAGCTATGATGTAAAAATCTTAAAGGTTGAAAAAACAGCCTAAAAACAAAAAAAAGGAGTGGGGAGGCGATGCGCTTCACTCACTCCTTTTTCCATTTTAAATTGAATTGGAGACGTTATGAGTTCAAAGAAGAAAAAAAATAAGATGGAGCGTGGTCTGACTAATCGTCACGTGCAGGTTATGGCCATTGCTGGAACAATCGGAACAGGGCTCTTTTTGGGAGCAGGTCGCTCTATCAGCCTAACAGGTCCTTCCATTGTACTGATTTATATGATTACTGGGGCTTTTATGTTCCTCATGATGCGTGCGGTTGGGGAAATGCTCTACCAAGACCCTGAGCAACACACCTTTATCAACTTTATCACGCGCCATTTGGGTAAGGGCTGGGGATATTTTTCAGTCTGGTCTTACTGGCTATCCGTTGTCTTTATCGGTATGGCGGAAATCACAGCTATCGCTCACTATGTTCAGTTCTGGTTCCCTAGCTGGCCAAGTTGGATGATTGAGATTGGATTTTTGACCATTCTAGCCTTGGTCAATTTGATTGCGGTGAAGCTCTTTGGGGAAGTTGAATTTTGGTTTGCTATGGTCAAGATTGTGGCTATTTTAGCCATGATCGCCACAGGAGTCTTTATGGTCTTGACAGGCTTTAAAACGCCTCATGGAGTAGCAAGTTTAGCTAATATTGCCGACAATTTCTCTCTCTTCCCAAATGGTGGAGTGAACTTTGTCATGGCCTTCCAGATGGTTTTCTTTGCCTACCTCATGATTGAGTTTATCGGGGTAACGACTTCTGAAACAAAAAATCCACGCCAGGTCTTGCCAAAAGCCGTTAAGGAAATTCCTTTGCGAATCGTCTTTTTCTACGGTGGAGCTCTCTTGGCCATTATGTCTATTATTCCCTGGCGTGAACTTGCATCGGCTGATTCTCCTTTTGTTACAGTATTTGAATTGGCAGGTATCAAATGGGCAGCAGCCTTGATTAACTTCGTTGTTTTGACCTCAGCAGCATCTGCTCTTAACTCAACCCTTTATTCAACAGGACGTCATTTGTACCAGATTGCCCATGATTCGCCAAATCCATTCTTGAAGGCTATCAAGGCGGATACTCTTTCTCGCCACAATGTGCCACAAAATGCCATCATCGCTTCAGCAATCTTGATTGCCCTAGCAGCCTTTATTAATGTCTTGCCAGGTGTTTCGGATGCCTTTGCCTTGATTACAGCATCATCATCAGGTGTTTATATCGCCATTTACATCTTGATTATGGTGGCTCACCTTAAATACCGCAAGTCAGCAGACTTTATGGCGGATGGCTATCTCATGCCCCACTATCGTTTCTTAAATCCTTTAACAATGCTCTTCTTTGCCTTTGTCTTTGTAACCCTCTTTTTACAAGAGTCTACATTTGTAGGAGCAATCGGCTCAGCTATCTGGATTATCGGTTTCGGTATTTATAGCCAGTGGAAATTTAGAAAATAGATTAAAAACTCATCAACTCAGGTTGGTGGGTTTTTGCTAGTTTGACAGTCTATTGAAATAAGACTATAATCAAGCTGTAATAGTGTTTTAGGAGGTTTAGATGTATTTTAGATTGGAAAATAAGGAATCCCATAAATCACAAGAAATAGGGAATCTGATTCGTGCTTATAACCGTTCAAAAAGAGAAGAGGCTGAAAGTGAGCCACTTAATCTTTATGTCGAAGATGAAAAGGGCAATCTCCTGGCAGGTTTGATAGCAGAGACTTTTGGAAATTGGCTAGAAATTGAGTATTTATTTGTAAAAGAGGAACTGAGAGGGCAAGGAATCGGTTCAAAACTATTGAGGCAGGTAGAAAGTGAAGCTAAGAATCGAAACTGTCGTTTTGCCTTTGTCAATACTTACCAGTTTCAGGCGCCAGACTTTTATCAGAAACATGGATACAAGGAAGTCTTTGCTTTGCAAGACTATCCCTACATAGGGAAAAGATTTTATTACCAAAAGGATTTGTAAGGAGAATATGAAAGTATAAGGCAGAGAGGGGTTCTTGACATAAGTATGAAGGAGATTCTCGATAAATACCAGTTAAATTCTAAAAATTGTGTCTTTCTAGACGATATTGAGGACAATAAAATGGCAGCTGAGAAATTGGGAATTAAGTCCTATCAGATTAAGAAAAGAAGTGATGTCGTCGATATTTTAAAATCCTATATTTAAACTCAACACTCTCTATTTTTTGTGGTAGAGAGTTTTTTGTTAACAAAATATTACAAAATGACATTTATATATTGCATTAAGTTATGTCGAATGGGCTCAGAAAAAGTTTGAACAAGATATGGATGAACTGGAGAGTGGTGAATAGCTTGTTACTCTTTTCTCAATCCAGCTAAATGTGATATAATAGTACTAATTTATTGGAATACATGAAAGTTTTTGAAAAATTTCATGTGTTTCTAGCTAAGAAAGTAGGAAAAGTATGTATCCAGATGATAGTTTGACATTGCACACGGACTTGTACCAGATTAACATGATGCAGGTTTACTTTGACCAAGGGATTCACAATAAGAAGGCAGTTTTTGAGGTTTATTTCCGCCAACAGCCTTTTAAAAACGGCTATGCGGTTTTTGCTGGTTTGGAAAGAATTGTGAACTATCTTGAAGATTTGCGTTTTTCAGATAGTGATATTGCCTATTTGGAGTCGTTGGGCTATCATGGGGCATTCTTGGACTATCTCCGCAATTTCAAGTTGGAGTTGACGGTTCGTTCTGCCCAAGAAGGGGATTTGGTTTTTGCTAATGAGCCTATTGTGCAGGTAGAAGGCCCTCTAGCCCAATGCCAGTTGGTTGAAACAGCCCTTTTGAACATCGTCAACTACCAGACCTTGGTGGCGACTAAGGCAGCTCGTATTCGTTCGGTCATCGAAGATGAACCTTTAATGGAGTTTGGGACACGTCGGGCTCAAGAGATGGATGCGGCTATCTGGGGAACACGCGCAGCGGTGATTGGTGGTGCCAATGGAACTAGCAACGTGCGTGCTGGTAAACTCTTTAATATTCCTGTTTTGGGGACCCATGCCCATTCTTTGGTACAGGTTTATGGTAACGACTATGAGGCTTTCAAGGCTTACGCTGCAACCCATAAAAATTGCGTCTTTCTTGTGGATACCTATGACACCCTTCGTATCGGTGTGCCAGCTGCCATTCAGGTGGCGCGTGAGCTGGGTGACAAGATTAACTTTATGGGTGTGCGGATTGACTCTGGGGATATTGCCTATATTTCTAAGAAAGTCCGTCAGCAACTGGACGAGGCTGGCTTTACAGAGGCTAAGATTTATGCTTCAAATGACCTAGATGAAAATACTATCCTCAACCTCAAGATGCAAAAGGCCAAGATTGATGTCTGGGGTGTGGGAACCAAGCTGATTACAGCCTATGACCAACCAGCTCTTGGTGCAGTTTACAAGATTGTGGCGATCGAAGATGAGAATGGTAACATGCGCAATACCATCAAGCTGTCTAATAATGCGGAAAAAGTGTCTACGCCAGGTAAGAAGCAGGTGTGGCGCATTACCAGTCGTGAAAAAGGCAAGTCAGAAGGTGACTACATCACTTATGACGGTGTGGATGTGAGCGACATGACAGAAATCAAGATGTTCCATCCGACCTATACTTACATCAAGAAGACCGTTCGTAATTTTGACGCTGTTCCTCTATTGGTGGATATTTTCAAAGACGGGAAGTTGATCTACAAGCTGCCTAGTTTGACTGAGATTCAGGCTTATGCCCGTAAGGAATTTGACAAGTTGTGGGATGAGTACAAGCGTGTGCTGAATCCGCAGCATTATCCAGTGGATTTGGCGCGTGATGTATGGCAAGACAAGATGGACTTGATTGACAAGATGCGCAAGGAAGCCCTTGGTGAAGGAGAAGAAGAATGAGTTTGCAAGAGACTATTATTCAGCAACTGGGTGTCAAACCAGTGATTGATGCCCAGGAAGAAATCCGTCGTTCCATTGATTTCTTAAAGAGATACCTGAAAAAACATCCCTTCCTAAAAACCTTTGTACTAGGGATTTCTGGAGGTCAGGACTCAACCTTGGCAGGTCGCTTGACCCAACTGGCTATGGAAGAACTGCGAGCTGAAACAGGAGATGCCAGCTATAAATTTATCGCTGTTCGCCTGCCATATGGAGTGCAAGCTGATGAAGCAGATGCTCAAAAAGCACTAGCCTTCATCCAGCCAGATGTCAGTTTAGTGGTGAATATTAAGGAGTCTGCAGATGCTATGACAGCTGCAGTTGAAGCGACAGAAAGCCCTGTTTCAGACTTCAACAAGGGCAATATCAAGGCTCGTTGCCGTATGATTGCCCAATATGCCCTTGCAGGTTCCCATAGCGGAGCGGTCATTGGAACAGACCATGCTGCGGAAAATATCACAGGTTTCTTTACCAAGTTTGGTGACGGTGGTGCGGATATTTTACCTCTTTTCCGCCTCAATAAACGCCAGGGAAAACAACTTTTGAAGGAACTTGGTGCAGACCCAGCCCTTTATGAAAAAATCCCAACAGCAGACCTAGAAGAAGACAAACCAGGTCTGGCTGACGAAGTTGCACTTGGAGTCACTTATGAAGAGATTGACGACTACCTAGAAGGCAAAACAATCAGCCCAGAAGCACAAGCAAGAATTGAAAACTGGTGGCACAAAGGCCAACACAAACGCCACCTACCAATCACCGTATTTGATGACTTTTGGGAGTGAGACAGAAATCGGTAACTCGAAGAGTTCGATTTCGTTGTCTCACCCCCGCAACGATGACTAGGTTTGAAAAAGCTTGGTAAAGCGCATTTCAAACCAGACAGCGACTGCGTTAAGGAACTAGATGAAAAACTTGTTTTCTAGCTATTAATGAGTTTAGTTTTTTACCCTGAGCCTAGAAATGAGAAAGCGAAGAAGGTCCGGGGGACCTTTTTACCCCGAGTTTAGAAATAAGAAAATGAGGAACCTCCAGTGGAGGTTTTCAGCCTCTCACCTTGAAATAAGAAAGTGAGAGAAGGTCTGGAGGACATTTTTACCCCGAGCATGTAAACAAGTAAGCGAGGAAGGTCCAGTGGATCTTTTTAGCTTGAGCCTTGAAATTCAAAAGCAAAACAAATTTCAATGCTGACTGGACAGAGAATCATCTATTAGAAAGCGAGGTAGTGACATGAAAGCTATCGGTACGCAAATCTTGCAGACAGACCGTTTGGTTTTGAGACGATTTGTGGAAAGTGATGCAGAAGCCATGTTTCAGAATTGGGCTTCATCTGCTGAGAATCTAACCTACGTCACCTGGGAACCTCATCCTGATGTCGAGGTGACTCGAAACTCGATTCGTAATTGGGTTGCCTCCTATACCAATCCCAACTATTACAAATGGGCCATTTGCCTAAAAGAAAACCCAGAGCAAGTGATAGGAGATATCAGCATCGTTGAAATGGATGAGAACGATTCTTCTTGTGAAATTGGCTATGTTTTAGGCAAGGCTTACTGGGGACTTGGGATGATGATAGAGGCCTTAAAAGCTGTCTTAGATTTTTGTTTTACTCAAGCAGGCTTTAAAAAAGTTAGAGCACGATATGCCAGTCTCAATCCAGCTTCAGGTCGTGTTATGGAGAAGGCTGGAATGTCCTATCTCAAGACTATTACCAATGGTGTAGAGAGAAAAGGCTATCTTGCTGATCTTATTTATTATCAGGTAAGTAGGGAAGACTGTTAAGCTTAAAATTTATTGCTTATCCGCTGTTCTTATTTTTTTCATTTATCCTTTCTTTTCCGAATAAATAGATAGAGTCAGTGAATCTAGTAAAACTAGATTTAATACTCTTCGAAAATCAAATTCAAACAACGTCAACGTCGCCTTGCCGTACTCAAGTACAGCCTGCGGCTAGTTTCCTAGTTTGCTCTTTGATTTTCATTGAGTATAAAACTGTGGTATAATAAAAGGAGGAAAAGGATGATTCTCAGACATCCGGGCATTAGCCCGACCAATGATTTGGTAGCTAAGAAAATTTTCAGCAATCCGGAAATCACTTGTCAATTTATTCGCGATATGCTGGACTTACCAGCTAAAAATGTAACCATTTTGGAGGGAAGCAACATTCACGTCTTGCCTTCCCTGCCGTACTCGGCTCAGGATTTCTATACCAGTATAGATGTCTTAGCGGAGTTGGACAATGGGACACAGGTTATTATCGAAATACAAGTCCATCATCAGAATTTTTTCATCAATCGTCTGTGGGCTTACCTTTGCAGTCAGGTCAATCAAAACCTAGAAAAAATTTGTCAACGTGAAGGTGATACTCACCAGAGTTATAAACATATTGCACCAGTATATGCTATCGCTATCGTAGACAGTAATTACTTTTCAGATGATTTAGCCTTTCACAGCTTTAGCATGCGAGAGGACACGACAGGTGAGGTCTTAACCATCACCAATAATGGACAAGAAAACCATCTAGTCAAGATGGCGTTCTTAGAACTAAAAAAATATAGAGAAACCAGCAAAGACGAGGTTCGTAAGCCGTGGTTGGAGTTTTTCGGGAATAAACCCTTTACTCAAGAACCCGAGCGAGCCATCAGCCAAGCAGACCAACTGCTGGACTATAAGAGCTGGTCCGAGGAGGACAGGAAAATGTTTAGTGAACAACGCAGACGCGAAGAACAAGCCTTGTTAGCGCAGGACTATGCCTTGGAAACAGCTAGGGCAGAAGGTGTTGAACAGGGACTAAAAAAAGGGTTAGTAAATCTTGTTCGCCAGCATCTTTTAACAGCAGAGGTTGCGAGTGCGCAATTAGGCATGACCGTCGCTGAGTTTGAGGCACTATTGTAAGAACTTCACAATAATGGCATTCTTGGAACTAAAAAATACAGAGAAACCAGCAAAGACGAGGTTCGCAAAGCGTGGTTGGAGTTTTTGTAAATCAATAAATCAATGACAGATTTTTCCGCGATAGATGGAAGAATCTGTTTTTTAGTTTACTAGATGTTAGCTCGAAAACGTAAGATAGCTTACCCTTTTACTCATGTTTTTTTGATTTCTTTGAAGTATTACCTGATTAAATTCCTATTTTTCCCTATCATTGTCCCTGTTTTTTCTGGAGTTTTGGGGCTATAATAGTCCTATCAAATCAAAGAATGGAGGAAGGCAATGGACAATGTAATCTTTTTTATCAGTGTTTTTCTTGCTGGAATTCTTTCCTTCTTTTCTCCTTGTATCTTACCCTTGTTACCGGTCTATGCAGGGGTCTTACTGGATGACAAAGATAGTTCTCAGGCTTCTAGTGGCAAATTTTCAATCTCAGTTGTTAGTCTGTTACGAACTCTGGCCTTTATAGCGGGGATTTCTTTTATCTTTATCATACTAGGTTATGGAGCTGGTTTTGTAGGTAATTTGCTTTATGCCTCTTGGTTTCAGTATATGACGGGTGCGGTTATCATTCTCTTGGGCTTGCACCAGATGGAAATCTTACATTTGAAGGGACTCTACAAGGAAAGAAGGCTACAATTAAAGAGACAGGGTCAAAAGGATAACGGCTATAGTCAGGCATTTTTACTGGGGTTGACCTTTAGTTTTGCTTGGACGCCTTGTGTGGGGCCGGTTCTTGGTTCTGTTTTGGCCTTGGCGGCTTCAGGTGGTTCAGGTGCTTGGCAGGGAGCTGGTCTCATGTTGATTTACACGCTGGGTTTGGCGCTACCATTTTTGGTTCTAGCTCTAGCCTCCAGCTATATTTTGAAACATTTTCGAAAACTCCATCCTTATCTCGGAACACTCAAAAAAGTGGGTGGTTTCCTCATTATCGTGATGGGAATCTTGGTGCTTTTGGGAAATGCTTCTATTTTGACTACATTATTTGAATAGAGAGGAAAAAGAAATGAAAAAATGGCAAACATGTCTCCTTGGAGTAGGCTCAATGTGTTGCTTGGCAGCTTGTTCTGCTAAAAATATGTCAGACGAATCTACTATGAAGGAGCAAACAAAAACAGAACAAGTCAGTTCACAAACTGCTACTAAAGGTCAAGCGGTTGCTGATTTTGAACTGACAGGTGTAGATGGTAAGACTTATCGTTTATCTGACTACAAAGGCAAGAAAGTTTATCTCAAATTCTGGGCTTCTTGGTGTTCCATCTGTCTAGCCAGTCTTCCAGATACGGATGAAATTGCTAAGGATGCTGGTGATGATTATGTGGTCTTGACAGTAGTGTCACCTGGACATAAGGGGGAACAAGCAGAATCGGACTTTAAGAACTGGTACAAGGGCTTGGATTATAAAAATTTCCCAGTTCTAATTGACCCATCAGGAAAACTTTTGGAAAGTTATGGTGTCCGTTCTTACCCAACTCAAGCCTTTATAGACAAGGAAGGAAAGCTGGTCAAAACGCAACCTGGTTTTATGGATAAGGATATGATTTTAAAAACATTGAAAGAAATGGGGTAGAGAAAGGTCATGAATGATAAAGTAAAATTGTTTGTCTTGGCAGGAATCTTTTTCTTAGCCATAAGCGGTTTCTATTTTCTATTGATGCGAAATGCAGGGCAGACAGATAGCTCGCAAATTGAGAAAGCATCAGTTAGCCAAGGAGGAAAAACAGTGAAAAAAACAGAAGTGAGTAAAGATGCAGACTTGCACGAAATTTATCTGGCTGGAGGTTGTTTCTGGGGAGTTGAGGAATATTTCTCACGCGTTCCCGGTGTGACAGATGCCGTATCAGGCTATGCAAATGGTAGAGGGGAAACAACCAAGTACGAATTGATTAACCAAACAGGTCATGCGGAGACTGTTCATGTTACCTATGATGCCAAGCAAATTTCCCTCAAAGAAATCCTGCTTCATTACTTCCGCATTATCAATCCAACTAGCAAAAATAAACAAGGAAATGATGTGGGGACCCAGTATCGTACCGGCGTTTATTACACAGATGACAAGGATTTAGAGGTAATCAACCAAGTCTTTGATGAGGTGGCTAAGAAATACGATCAACCTCTAGCAGTTGAAAAGGAGACCTTGAAGAATTTTGTAGTGGCAGAAGATTACCACCAAGACTATCTCAAGAAAAATCCAAATGGCTACTGCCATATCAATGTTAATCAGGCAGCCTATCCCGTCATCGATGCCAGCAAATATCCCAAACCAAGCGATGAGGAATTGAAAAAGACCTTGTCACCTGAGGAGTATGCAGTCACCCAGAAAAATCAAACAGAACGAGCTTTCTCAAACCGCTACTGGGATAAATTTGAATCTGGTATCTATGTGGATGTGGCAACTGGCGAACCCCTATTTTCATCAAAGGACAAGTTTGAGTCTGGTTGCGGCTGGCCTAGTTTCACTCAACCCATCAGCCCAGATGTTGCCACCTACAAGGAAGATAAGTCCTACAATATGACACGCATGGAAGTGCGGAGTCGAGTTGGAGATTCTCACCTTGGCCATGTCTTTACGGATGGACCACAGGACAAAGGTGGCTTACGTTACTGTATCAATAGTCTCTCTATTCGATTTATTCCCAAAGATCAAATGGAAGAAAAAGGCTATGCTTATTTACTAGATTATGTCGATTAATACTCTTCGAAAATCAAATTAAAACCACGTCAGCGTCGCCTTACCGTGGGTAGGGTTGAGACTGGGCAAAAACTCAATTTGAGGAGAAAATAAAGCAAATTTTCTAATTTAAAAGCCTTTTTGCCCAGTATCTCTATCTACAACCTCAAAGCAGTGCTTTGAGCAAACTGCGGCTAACTTCCTAGTTTTCTTTTTGATTTTCATTGAGTATAAGAGGGCTTTCCTAAGCAGTTAGAGGAGAATTTTGCTATACTGATACTAGTAAGTGACAAAGGAGCAGAGCATGACCTACACAATCTTAATCGTAGAAGATGAATATCTGGTGAGACAAGGCTTGACCAACTTAGTCAATGTAGCAGCCTACGATATGGAAATCATCGGTCAGGCTGAAAATGGAAGGCAGGCTTGGGACTTGATTCAAAAGCAGGTGCCAGATATCATTTTAACCGATATCAACATGCCTCAGCTAAACGGCATCCAGTTGGCCAGTCTTGTACGAGAAACCTATCCTCAGGTGCATCTAGTTTTTTTGACAGGCTACGATGATTTTGATTATGCCTTGTCTGCTGTCAAACTCGGTGTGGATGACTACCTGCTCAAGCCCTTTTCCCGTCAGGACATTGAGGAGATGTTGGGGAAAATCAAGCAAAAACTAGACAAGGAAGAAAAGGAAGAGCAGTTACAAGATTTATTGACCGATAAGTTTGAGGGAAACCTGGCTCAGAAAATCCACTCCCATCTGGCTGATAGCCAATTTAGTTTAAAGTCTTTGGCCAGTGACTTGGGCTTTAGTCCGACTTATCTGAGCTCCTTGATTAAGAAAGAGTTGGGGCTGCCTTTTCAGGATTATTTGGTAAGAGAGCGTGTCAAACAAGCCAAACTCTTGCTTCTGACCACAGATTTAAAGATTTATGAGATAGCCGAAAAGGTTGGCTTTGAAGATATGAACTACTTTACCCAACGTTTTAAACAGATTGCAGGTGTGACTCCTCGTCAGTTTAAGAAGGGGGAAGGTCGATGAAGCGTTCTTCTCTACTAGTCAGAATGGTTATTTCCATCTTTCTGGTTTTTCTCATTCTCCTAGCTCTGGTTGGGACTTTCTACTATCAATCTAGTTCATCAGCTATTGAGGCCACTATTGAGGGCAATAGTCAAACGACTATCAGCCAGACTAGTCACTTTATTCAGTCTTATATAAAAAAATTAGAAACAACCTCGACCAGTTTGACCCAGCAGATGGATCTCTTAGCCTATGCTGAGAATCCTAGTCAAGACAAGGTCAAGGGAATTCGAGATCTATTTTTGACTATCTTGAAGGCAGACCAGGACTTGAAAACGGTGGTACTGGTAACCAAATCTGGTCAGGTCATTTCTACAGATGATAGTGTGCAGATGAAAACCTCCTCAGATATGATGGCTGAAGATTGGTATCAAAAGGCCATTCATCAGGGTGCTATGCCCGTTTTGACTCCGGCTCGTAAATCGGATAGTCAGTGGGTTATTTCTGTCACTCAAGAACTGGTTGATGCAAAGGGGGCCAATCTTGGCGTTCTTCGTTTGGATATTTCCTACGAAACTCTGGAAGCCTATCTCAACCAGCTCCAGTTGGGTCAGCAGGGCTTTGCCTTTATCATCAATGAAAACCATGAATTTGTCTACCATCCTCAACACACAGTTTATAGTTCATCTAGCGAAATGGAGGCCATGAAACCTTACATTGAGACGGGACAGGGTTATACTCCTGGCTACAAATCCTACGTCAGTCAGGAACAGATTGCTGGAACTGATTGGACGGTTATAGGAGTGTCTTCGCTGGAAAAGTTAGACCAGGTTCGGAGTCAACTCTTGTGGACCTTGCTTGGGGCTAGTGTCACATCTCTTCTTACCTGCCTCTGCTTGGTGTGGTTCAGTCTCAAGCGTTGGATTGCTCCTTTGAAGGATTTGAGAGAAACCATGCTGGAAATTGCTTCTGGTGCTCAAAATCTTCGTGCCAAGGAAGTTGGTGCCTATGAACTGAGAGAAGTGACTCGCCAATTTAATGCCATGTTGGATCAGATTGATCAGCTCATGGCAGATATTCGTAGCCAGGAAGAAACGACCCGTCAGTACCAACTTCAAGCCCTTTCGAGCCAGATTAATCCACATTTCCTCTATAACACCTTGGATACCATCATTTGGATGGCTGAATTTCAGGATAGTCAGCGAGTGGTGCAGGTGACAAAGTCTTTGGCAACCTATTTCCGCTTGGCACTTAATCAAGGCAAGGATTTAATTTGCCTGTCTGATGAAATCAATCATGTCCGCCAGTATCTCTTTATCCAGAAACAACGCTATGGAGATAAACTGGAATACGAGATTGAGGAAAATCCTGCCTTTGCTAATCTAGTCTTGCCTAAGCTGGTCCTACAACCCCTTGTAGAAAATGCTCTTTACCATGGCATTAAGGAAAAGGAAGGTCAGGGCCATATTAAACTTTCTGTCCAGAAACAGGATTCAGGATTGGTCATCCGTATTGAGGATGATGGAGTTGGCTTCCAAGATGCTGGAGATAGTAGTCAAAGTCAACTCAAACGTGGGGGAGTCGGTCTTCAAAATGTTGACCAACGGCTCAAACTTCATTTTGGAGAACATTACCAGATGAAGATTGATTCTACACCCGACAAAGGAACGACGGTTGAAATATACATAAATAGAATAGAAACTAGCTAACTCCCGGTCAATTCTGGGAGTTTTATGCGTAATTGAGCAAGCTTTCTAGGTTGTCTATCTTGCTAAAAACAAGAAAAAACGATATGATAGATAATGACAAAAGAGGTATCAAGTATGAAGGAAAAAGACATTCAAAGAGAAACAAGCCAGATTGTAAAAGATGTATTAGAAAAGGCCAATTTGAAGCAAGGATCTATCTTTGTTTTGGGCCTTTCTTCTAGTGAGGTGATAGGTGGCCAGATTGGTAAGGAATCCAGCCAAGAAATTGGCGAAATCATTGTGAAGACCATTCTAGATATCCTAGAGGAAAAAGGAATTCATCTAGCTGTTCAAGGCTGTGAACATGTCAATCGGGCTCTCGTTGTTGAA
The DNA here is from genome assembly GCA_001560895.1 of Streptococcus mitis. Lineage (NCBI taxonomy): Bacteria > Bacillati > Bacillota > Bacilli > Lactobacillales > Streptococcaceae > Streptococcus > Streptococcus mitis. Next base: position 1,518,372 of record CP014326.1, on the reverse strand, counting down.
CGTCAGGTTGCAGAGCAGTTTAGTCTGGAAATGGTCAGTGTCCTTCCTACCCTTCATGCAGGAGGTTCGGGTCAATTGGCAGCCTTCAAGTTTATGCAGGATCCAGTTGAGGTTGAATTTATCAAGGCCCATGCTGGATTGGATATCGGAGACACTGCTATTGGCATGCATGTCAAGCATGTTCAGGTTCCGATTCGTCCTCTTTTGAGAGAGATTGGTCATGCCCACGTAACGGCGTTGGCTAGTCGTCCAAAATTAATCGGAGGTGCGCGTGCGCACTATCCGCAAGATTCTATTAGAAAGTCGTGAAAATGAGAAAAACAAAACAGCAACTAGAAAAAATCACAAAATATTCGATTCGTAAGCTAACTGTTGGGGTAGGTCCTGTAGCCATCGGGGCCTTCCTTTTTGGTGCTAGTCCCCTTTCAGTAGACAAAGTTCAAGCCAATGAAGTTGGTGGTGCTCATAGCGTTCATTACCGTTATTTGGCGGAGCAGGAATTGACCGAGTCTGAAAAAGCCCTGATTCATCATGAGGTTCCAACAGAATTTCAAGATGAAGATATTCTTTATGTAGTTTATCGCAAGAAAGCAACTAACAGTCAACAACTTCCTTACACAGGAAGTAAGGAGCTAGCTCTAGCAGGCCTTGGCTTGGCAACCGCCTCGTTAGCAGTCTTTTTAGTGTCTAAAAAAGGTCGCAAAGAAGTTCTAGGTGTTCTCTTGATTGGTTCTTTAGGAGCTAGCACCTTTGTACCTTATGGGACATTTGCATTTGAAAATAAAGAATTACTTTCTTATAACCAAACTATTTCAGCTTCTACACATGAAGGCTTGGCTGAAGGGATTATCCACATTGATGGTTATGAGTACATTGGATACTTTAAGGAAGCAGATCTTCATCCATCAAGACCAGCTTCAGCTGAACAGCCTCAGTTGCCAGTAGAGAAGCAAAATTCAAAAGAAAATGAGAAAACTGAAGTTGTTCAAGAAAGAGCTGCGGTTACTCCAGAGACTGTCATCGAAAAACCTGTAGTAGAGAATTCAGTTGCTCCTGCTGTTGAAGAAAAACCAGTTTCTGAGAAGTTTCAGGCTAAACAGGAAGAGAGCTTGGTAGAAATTCCTTTTGAAACGGTCACAAGTTCAGATGCGAATCTAGCAGAAGGACAGACTCGTATCGTCACAGCTGGAGTCAATGGTCAGCGTCGCCTTGTAACCAAAGTTTCGATAGTTAATGGTCAAGAAGTTAGAGAAGTCATTGAAGACCAAGTGGTTCAAAATCCTGTATCGCAAGTCATTGCGGTTGGAACTAAGAAAGAGGTACAACCTGCCCCAACTCCAGTACCACAAACTGAACCGAGCCACCAAGTAGCTAAAGGAACTCAAGAGGTAGGTAAGGAAGGTCAATCCTTAACACAACCTGAACTACCAGAAGCTATAGTAGAATCTAAAGGAACCCAAGAGGTAGGTAAGGAAGGTCAATCCTTAACACAACCTGAACTACCAGAAGCTATAGTAGAATCTAAAGGAACCCAAGAGGTAGGTAAGGAAGGTCAATCTTTAACGCAACCGGAACTACCAGAGGCTACAGTAGAGTCTAAAGGAACTCAAGAGGTAGGTAAGGAAGGTCAATCTTTAACGCAACCTGAACTACCAGAGGCTACAGTAGAGTCTAAAGGAACTCAAGAGGTAGGTAAGGAAGGTCACTCCTTAACGCAACCCGAATTGCCAGAAGCTACAGTAGAGTCTAAAGGAACTCAAGAATCTGGTAAGGAAGGCCAATCCTTAACGCAACCCGAATTGCCAGAAGCTACAGTAGAGTCTAAAGGAACTCAAGAATTTGGTAAGGAAGGCCAATCTTTAACACAACCTGCATTACCAGAAGCTACAGTCGCAGTTAAAGGAACTCAAGAGGCAGGTAAAGAAGGTCAATCTTTAGTACAGCCAGAACTACCAGAGGCTACAGTAGAGTCTAAAGGAACTCAGGAGGAAGGTAAGGAAGGTCAATCTTTAGTACAGCCAGAACTACCAGAGGCTACAGTAGAGTCTAAAGGAACTCAAGAGTCAGGTAAGGAAGGTCAATCTTTAGTACAGCCAGAACTACCAGAGGCTACAGTAGAGTCTAAAGGAACTCAAGAGGAAGGTAAGGAAGGCCAATCTTTAACGCAACCTGAACTACCAGAAGCTCAAGTAGAAGTAAAAGGAACTCAAGAGGAAGGCAAGGAAGGTCAAGCACTTGTTCAAGATCAGTTACCTGAGTATAAGGTGACTGAGGGAACCCTTGTTGAAGAATCAACTACAGAAATTGACTACAAAACTGAAACGACTGAGGATCCAACTAAGTATACAGACGAAGAAACTGTCCTACGAAATGGTGAAAAAGGAAGTCAAGTTACCAAAACAACCTATAAAACGGTAGAAGGTGTCAAAACTGACCAAGTTCTTTCAACCAGTACGGAAGTGACTAAGGAGCCTGTAAATCAACAGGTAAGCCGTGGTACAAAACCAATTGAAGGAACTCTTGTAGAGGAAAGCCTTGAAAAGATTCCATTCAAAGAAAAGATTGAAGAAGATAATCAACTGAAAAAAGGTTTAGAAGTCGTAGCTCAAGAAGGGAAAGAAGGTCAGAAAAAAATCACTAAGACCTTTAATACTATCAAAGGAGTTAAGACTGAGGATGCACCAAAAGTAACAGAAGAAGTTATTGAGGCCCCTCAAGACCGAATTTTGAAACGTGGTACTAAGAGCTTTGAAAAACCAGTATTGACCATCACTGCAGTTGAACCTAAGGATTTGAAACGGACTTCAGATGTTAAATACAGTCTAGAAAATCCAAGCAAGGCGGCCATTAAATCTATCACCTTAACTCTGAAAAAAGGTGATGAGATTGTGAAAACTTTAAATGTTTCACCTGACAACTTGACAGCTAGCCTGACAGATCTGCAATACTATAAGGATTATAAACTTGAAACTAAGATGGTTTATGACCGTGGTGAAGGCGATGAGGAAGTAGTTCTGAATGAAGAACCTCTAAGAATTGACCTCAAAAAAGTTGAAATCAAAAATATCAAAGAAACAAGCTTGATGAGTGTGGACGCTGACGGTAATGAAACAGATACTAGTTTGCTTACAGAAAAACCAGCCGATGTTGCCCCACTTTACCTACGAGTTACAACTCACGACAACAAAGTTACACGACTTGCTGTTGACAAGATTGAAGAAGTAGAAAAAGATGGAAAAACTTTATACAAAGTTACTGCCAAAGCACCGGACTTAGTTCAACGTAATGCTGATAACACACTTAGCGAAGAGTATGTACATTACTTTGAAAAACAAAAAGCAAAAGAAGGTAATGTTTACTACAACTTCAATGAGCTTGTAAAAGATATGAAAGCTAATCCTAGCGGTGAGTTCAAACTTGGTGCAGACCTTAATGCAGCCAATGTACCAACTCCAAATAAAGAGTATGTTCCTGGTACATTTAGAGGTAAGTTATCAAGTGTTGAGGGACAACGTTATTCAATCCACAATATGACACGTCAATTATTTGGTGGTATTGAAGGTGGTTCGGTTAAAGATGTCAACTTGGCTAATATCGATATTAATATGCCTTGGATTGATAACATTTCTGCTCTTGCTAGAACTGTTAAGAATGCTACTGTTGAGAATATTAAAGTAACTGGTAGCATAACTGGTAGAGATGGAATTGCCGGACTTGTTAACAAATTAGATAACGGCGGACAACTTACTAATGTTGCTTATATTGGTAAACTTACTGGTGTAGGTGATAGAGGTTGGGATTTCGGTGGCATGGTTGGCGAAATCTGGAAAGGTAATGTTGATAAAGGATATGTAGAAGCTGATATAGTTGCTAATAAAGCTCGTATCGGTGGATTTGTCGCTAGATCCGATAACGGTTCTGATCCTAACGGAATCGGTAAATATGGTTCTGTTCGTAACGCTGTTACGAAAGGAACTATTAAGGTAAATACACCTGTTGAAGTAGGTGGTTTCCTTAGTAAGAACTGGGCATGGGGTAAAGTTGCAGACTCTGTGTCTATGATGAAAGTTGAAAATGGTGAAGTGTTCTATGGCTCTAAAGATATTGATGCTGAGGATGGATACTTCTCAAATAACGCTTTGGAACGTAACTTCGTTGTAAAAGATGTAAGTACAGGTAATCGTTCATTTAGATTCTCTATTTCCAACCGAATTAAAGAAGTCTCACAAGAAGAAGCTGACAAGAAAATTGCAACATTAGGAATTACAGCTAATGATTATCTTATCAAGCCTCTTGTTTCAGATACATTAAATAATGTTAAGCCAAAAGCTGACACTTACAAATCTACTCAAGACTACGATGCATCTCGTGAACTTGCTTACCGTAACATTGAAAAACTTCAACCGTTCTATAATAAAGAGTGGATTGTTAACCAAGGTAACAAGATTCCTGCTGGATCAAACTTGTTAACGAAAGAAGTATTGTCTGTTACTGCGATGAAAGGAAATGACTTTGTCACAGACCTTACAGATGCTGACCATATTATGATTCACTATGCAGATAAGACAAAAGAATTCTTTACAATTTCACCAAAAGATTCTCAAGTTAAACAAGTGAAAGAATATAGTGTAGCTGAACTTGGTGAAGTCGTTTACACGCCAAACATGCTTGTTAAAGATCGTGCTGACTTAATCAGTGCTATCGAAAGTAAATTGAGTCCAGTAGAATTACAATCTGACCCGATTTACCAACACTTGGGTAGAACTGGTGGCAACAAAGTCAATGCAATTAAGGATTTGTACTTAGAAGAAAGCTTCAAGTATGTTAAAGATAACCTTAATAAATTTGTTACGAAGTTAGTGGAAAATGAAGATCACCAACTGAACACAGATGAAGCTGCAAAACGTGCCTTGATTAAGAAAATCGATGACAATAAGGCTGCAGTTCTTCTTGGTTTGTCTTACCTCAACCGTTACTACGGAGTTAAATTCGATGACTTTAATATTAAAGAATTAATGTTATTCAAACCTGACTTCTACGGTAAGAACGTTAGTGTCCTAGATCGAATCATCAACATTGGATCTAAAGAAAGTTATATTAAGGGTGATCGTACTCACGATGCTTATCGTGAAGTGATTGCCGGTGCTACTGGTAAAGGTAATTTACATGAGTTCTTGAAATACAATATGGAACTCTTCACAAGTGACACAGACTTAAACGATTGGTTCATAAAAGCAACTAAAGATAATGTATATGTCGTTGAGCCGAAGACAACAACTCCTGAGTTTGCTGATAAGAAACACAGAGCATACGAAGGATTAAACAACGACGTACATGGTAAGATGATCCTTCCACTTCTTAACTTAAAAGATGCTCACATGATTCTAATCTCAACATACAATACACTAGCGTACAGTTCATTTGAGAAATACGGTAAGAACACAGCAGCAGAGCGTGAAGCATTCAAACCTGAAATCGATAAAGTGGCAAAAGCTCAACAAAATTATCTAGACTTCTGGTCTCGTTTATCATTGGATAAAGTTCGTAATCAACTACTTAAGAGCAACAACATGGTGCCAACACCAGTACTTGATAACCAAAACTACAAAGAAGGTACTGATAAATACGGTCGCACTAATAGCGGTAAAGATGTCGCTCCAGTTCGTGAATTATACGGACCAACAGGTCGTTACCATGCTACTGACTGGCGTATGGGAGCTGTAGCTCGTATCTACGGTAATCCTTATAAAGATGATTCAGTCTTCTTCATGGTTACCAATATGATTAGTGACTTCGGTATCTCAGCCTTTACTCACGAAACGACTCACGTAAACGACCGTATGGTTTACTTAGGTGGTTCTAGACACCGTGAAGGTACTGACCTAGAAGCATTTGCACAAGGTATGTTACAATCTCCTGCTGAAACAAGTCCAAACGGTGATTTTAAAGCACTAGGATTGAACATGGCCTACGAACGTCCAAATGACGGAAACCAATGGTATAACACTAATCCAAACGACCTTACATCTCGTGCGGAAATCGATCATTACATGAAAGGTTTCAACGATACTCTAATGCTTCTTGACTACCTTGAAGGTGAAGCTGTTCTTGATAAACACAATAAAGAACTAAACAACGCTTGGTTCAAGAAAGTTGCTAAGAAATTACGTAACGCTAATACGAAGAACCAATATGACGAGGTTCGTGATTTGAATGCAGAAGAAAAAGAGTATAACTTAACTTCTGTCAACGATCTAGTAGACAAGAACTTCATGACCAAACATGGTCCTGGTAATGGTACTTATGACCCAACTGGATTTGGCTCTGCCTATGTAACAGTGCCTATCACTGCAGGTATTTACGGTGGTAATACAAGTGAAGGGGCTCCAGGAGCAATGTCATTCAAGCATAACACCTTCCGTATGTGGGGTTACTTTGGATATGAAAAAGGCTTCTTAAACTACGCTTCTAACATGCTGAAAAATGAGTCTAAACAGGCTGGTCATGCTAGTCTAGGTGATGACTTCATCATTAAGAAAGTTTCTGATGGTAAATTCAGTACACTGGAAGAGTGGAAGAAAGAATACTTCAAAGAAGTTGTGGATAAAGCTAAGGCAGGATTTAACCCTGTTACAATCGACGGTACTACATACAGTAGTTACGATGACTTGAAGAATGCATTTGCTGAAGCAGTTGAAAAAGATAAAGCTACTCTTAAAAATGGATCAGTTAAATTTGACAATACTGTTACGCTTAAAGAAAAACTATACAAAAAACTTCTTCAACAAACAAACAGCTTTAAAACTTCAATCTTTAAATAATCGAAATCTCTCATCTGCTTTGCAGATGAGGGTTTTCTTAATTTATGCTATACTTAAAGTATGCATAGAAAAACAGTGATTGATTTTAGGGCTTTGGGGGAGAGATACACCTTTACCCAGTCTATCAAAGAGTTGAAAACGAGAGATTTAGCGGAAGTAACAGCCTTATTGGCACAAGTGGAAAGCTACCAAGAGCAAGGCTATTATGTGGTGGGCTATGTTAGCTACGAGGCTGCACCTGCTTTTGAGGAGAAATTAGCAGTTCACAAGACTCCCCTACTGGGAGAGTACCTACTGTATTTTACTGTTCATGATAGGGTAGAAACATCCCCTATTCCTCTGACTTATGATGAGGTTGATTTGCCCTCAAATTGGCAGGAAGTAACGTCTGCTGCAGACTATGAAAAGGCGATTGCTCAGATTCACCATCATTTGCGGCAGGGAGATACCTATCAGGTCAACTATACTGTCCAACTCAAGCAGGACTTAACCGCCAATCCTTTTGCTATCTACAATCGTATGGTAGTAGAGCAGGAGGCAGGCTACAATGCCTATGTGGAACATGATGACATGGCAGTGATTTCCATGAGTCCAGAGCTCTTTTTTGAGCAAAATGACCGCGAGTTGACAACGCGACCAATGAAGGGAACGACTCAGCGTGGTATGACTGACCAAGAAGACTTGGAGCAGGCCAGTTGGTTGGAACAGGATCCCAAAAATCGCTCTGAAAACATGATGATTGTGGACCTCTTGCGTAATGATATGAATCGTATTTCTGAGGTGGGGAGCGAGCATGTGGAGCGTCTGTGCCAAGTGGAACAGTATTCAACGGTTTGGCAGATGACTTCGACCATCAAGAGTCAGTTGCGAGAGGATGTGGACCTTGTTGAAATCTTCCGTTCTCTCTTTCCTTGTGGTTCCATAACGGGTGCACCCAAAATTGCGACCATGGAAATCATTAAGGACTTGGAGCCCCAACCGCGTGGAGTCTACTGTGGAACGATTGGTCTCTTGCTTCCAAATGGACGACGAATTTTTAATGTTGCCATTCGGACCATTCAACTGCATCAAGGGAAAGCCATCTATGGAGTTGGTGGTGGCATTACATGGGATAGCACATGGGAATCTGAATACCGCGAGGTTCATCAAAAGGCTGCTGTTCTCTATCGTAAACAAGCTCGTTTCCAACTGATTACAACTGGAAAAATCAGTCAGAAGAGCTTGATGTTTGAAGATCAACATTTGGAAAGACTGAGAAAAGCTAGTCGATATTTTGCTTATCCTTTTGACCCAGAAATTTTGAGGCAAAAGATTGAAGCAGAGTGTCAGACTTGTGATGCTAATCAAGATTACCGTTTGCGAATTAGCCTTAGAAAATCTGGGGAGATAGAAGTCGATCGTCAAGTATTAACACCTCTTAGTCCGAGCTTCTGTCAGGCTCAACTTTGCCTGCAGGAAATGGATTTGAATCAAGCTTTTACCTACTTCAAAACGAGTCACCGACCACATTTGAACCTAGGGGAACAAGAGAAGATTTACCATAATAAGTCTGGAGAACTTCTTGAAACATCTATTGGAAATTTGGTTTTGAAAATCTCTGGGAAACTCTACACACCGCCTATCAGACTTGGAATCTTACCAGGAATTTACCGTCAGTATTTACTAGAAACAGGACAAGTAGAAGAGAAAGTCTTGACCTTAAAAGACTTGGCCCAAGCAGAAGCTACTTACGGTTGTAATGCAGTGAGAGGCTTGTATGAATTAAGCCTAGAGGAGAACTAGATGAAGCTGGTATTTTTACACGGGTTAGGGCAGTCAGCAGAGTCTTGGAAAGAGGTTCGGAATCAATTGAAGGATAAGCCCACAGAAGCTCTTGAATTGCTGAAATAAGTTTGATAAAATAATAGTGAAATCGATATCATAATTATGGGAGAATGAAATGAACAAACGTCTATTTTTAAAAATGAGTCTGGCTACCTTGCCAGTTTTAGCCTTGTTTTCACAACCTGTGTTAGCAGAAGAAAACATTCATTTTTCTAGTTGTAAAGAAGCTTGGGCGAATGGATACTCAGATATTCATGAGGGAGAACCTGGTTATTCTGCCAAGTTAGACCGTGATCATGATGGTGTAGCTTGTGAATTGAAAAATGCTCCAAAAGGTGCCTTCAAAGCAAAACAATCAACTGCGGCTCAAAACAATACAAGTTCAGCAACAACAAGTGGCTGGGTTAAGCAGGATGGTGCTTGGTATTACTTTGATGGAAATGGCAATCCAGTGAAAAATGCATGGCAGGGAAGCTATTACCTGAAAGCAGATGGTCAAATGGCACAGAGCGAATGGATTTATGATTCTTCCTATCAAGCTTGGTATTATTTGAAATCAGATGGATTTTATGCAAAGAATGCATGGCAAGGAACTTACTACCTTAAGTCAAATGGTAAAATGGCACAAGGTGAGTGGATTTATGACTCTTCTTATCAAGCCTGGTATTACTTGAAATCAGATGGTTCATACGCTCGCAATGCATGGCAAGGAAATTACTACCTTAAGTCAAATGGTAAAATGGCACAAGGTGAGTGGATTTATGACTCTTCTTATCAAGCCTGGTATTACTTGAAATCAGATGGTTCATACGCTCGCAATGCATGGCAAGGAAATTACTATTTGAAATCAGATGGTAAAATGGCTAAGAACGAGAGAGTAGATGGTGGACGTTACTATGTAGATGCCTCAGGTCTCTGGAAACCATAAATCAGATAAAATTTAGAAAGTTAATGCAAACCTTTGCATAAACGATTGGTTTTTGTTATACTATATCTGTAAGCATTTTCAATTACTAAACAATGAAAAAGGAGAATATGATGAGTCAAAAGATTATTGGGATTGACCTTGGTGGAACTTCTATCAAATTTGCAATCTTAACAACAGCAGGAGAAATACAAGAAAAATGGTCTATCAAGACCAATATTTTGGATGAGGGAAGTCATATCGTTGATGATATGATTGAGTCTATTCAACACCGTTTGGACTTGCTTGGATTGGCAGCAGCAGACTTCCAAGGTATTGGAATGGGTTCGCCAGGTGTGGTTGACCGTGAAAACGGGACTGTTATTGGTGCCTACAACCTCAACTGGAAAACCCTTCAACCAATTAAAGAGAAAATTGAAAAAGCCTTGGGTATCCCATTCTTCATCGATAATGATGCCAACGTAGCAGCTCTTGGTGAACGTTGGATGGGGGCTGGAGATAACCAACCAGATGTTGTCTTTATGACACTTGGTACAGGTGTTGGTGGCGGTATTGTTGCAGAAGGCAAATTACTTCACGGTGTTGCTGGTGCAGCAGGTGAGCTCGGTCACATCACTGTTGACTTTGATCAACCAATCGCATGTACTTGCGGTAAGAAAGGTTGCCTTGAGACAGTTGCTTCAGCAACAGGTATTGTCAACTTGACTCGTCGCTATGCCGATGAGTACGAAGGCGATGCAGCCTTGAAACGCTTGATTGATAACGGAGAAGAAGTAACTGCTAAGACAGTCTTTGACCTTGCAAAAGAAGGAGACGACCTTGCCTTGATCGTTTACCGTAACTTCTCACGTTACTTGGGAATCGCTTGTGCCAACATCGGTTCAATCCTAAACCCATCAACAATCGTCATCGGTGGTGGTGTATCAGCTGCGGGAGAATTCCTTCTACAAGGTGTTCAAAAAGTCTACGACGAAAACACCTTCCCTCAAGTACGCACATCAACAAAATTGGCTCTTGCAACTCTAGGAAATGACGCTGGAGTAATCGGAGCAGCATCACTTGTATTACAATAAAATAAAAAAAGAGGAACAATGCTAACCTCGAGTTAGTAATGCTTCTCTTTTCTTTTTTATGCTATACTAGTTAGGACAATGAATGAGGTGAAACGAAATGACAAAAGCAGATACAATTTTTAAAGAAAATATTGAACGAATCCTCAAAGACGGTGTCTTTTCAGAGCAGGCTCGTCCTAAGTACAAGGATGGGACAGTTGCCAACTCTAAATATGTAACGGGTGCCTTTGCCGAGTATGACTTGGCCAAGGGGGAATTCCCCATTACAACTTTACGCCCTATCGCTATCAAATCGGCCATCAAGGAAGTGCTCTGGATCTACCAAGACCAGTCCAACAGCCTAGAAGTTCTTAATGACAAGTACAATGTCCACTATTGGAATGACTGGGAAGTGGGAGATACAGGGACCATCGGTGAGCGCTATGGGGCTGTTGTTAAGAAACACGACATCATCAATAAGCTTCTCAAGCAGTTGGAAGCCAACCCTTGGAACCGCCGCAATATCATTTCGCTCTGGGATTACCAAGCTTTCGAAGAAACAGATGGGCTGCTCCCATGTGCCTTTCAGACCATGTTTGATGTCCGTCGTATAGATGGAGAAATCTATCTGGATGCGACCTTGACCCAGCGTTCTAACGACATGCTAGTAGCCCACCATATCAACGCTATGCAGTACGTGGCTCTTCAAATGATGATTGCTAAGCATTTCGGCTGGAAGGTTGGGAAGTTCTTCTACTTCATCAACAACCTCCATATCTATGACAATCAATTTGAACAAGCTCAGGAATTGCTTCGTCGTGAGCCGTCAAACTGCCAACCTCGTTTGGTACTGAATGCTCCTGCTGGGACTAATTTCTTTGATATCAAAGCAGAAGATTTTGAGTTGGTGGATTATGACCCTGTTAAGCCGCAGTTGAAGTTTGACCTAGCTATTTAAAAGAATAGAAAAAAGAAGTTGAGACAATGAATCCCAACTTCTTTTGTTTCTTAACGTGATACGCGGCGACGAGCTGCTTTTTTACGGTTTTCTTCGATGAAAGCTGCTTTTTGCTCTTCTGGTTCGATTACTTTCTTTTTAAATGCGTATACTGCACCTGCAAGTGCAGCGACAGTTCCTGCGACACCTGTTACAAGACCTTTAGCGAATCCTTTAGCCATGAGTCTTCCTCCTTTATCTTCTTAATCAGCCAGCCTCTTCAAGAGGTCACATTTTTCTGACTGACCTTTTTGTGTTATAATAATAGTAACGAAAAAATGGGAATTTTTCAAGGAAAAAAGATGAAAACAAAAATAATTGTGATTGTTGGACCGACTGCAGTTGGAAAGACAGCTCTTGCTATTGAAGTGGCTAAGCGCTTTGGTGGGGAAGTTGTGAGTGGTGATAGCCAGCAAGTTTACCGAGGTCTAGATATTGGGACGGCTAAGGCTAGTCCAGAGGAGCAGGCAGCTGTTCCCCATCATTTAATCGATGTTAGAGAGGTAACCGAGTCTTACTCGGCTTTTGATTTTGTTTCAGAAGCTAAGATGGCTATTAAGGACATTCACAGTCGTGGGAAACTAGCCATTATCGCTGGTGGGACTGGGCTTTATATCCAGAGCTTACTTGAAGGATATCATCTAGGTGGGGAGACTCCTCATGAGGAGATTTTAGCTTATCGAGCTAGTTTGGAGCCTTATACAGATGAGGAATTAGCCTATCTTCTGGAGCAAGCAGGCCTTGAAATTCCCCAGTTTAATCGTCGTCGTGCTATGCGTGCCTTGGAAATTGCCCATTTTGGTCAGAATTTGGAAAATCGAGAGACCTTGTATGAACCGCTGATTATCTGCTTGGACGATGAGCGCAGTCAGCTTTATGAGCGTATCAATCGCCGAGTAGATCTAATGTTTGAGGCTGGGCTTTTGGATGAGGCTAAGTGGCTCTTTGACCATTATCCATATGTGCAGGCTGCTAAAGGCATTGGCTACAAGGAACTCTTTCCTTATTTCCGTGGAGAGCAGTCCTTGGAGGAAGCTAGTGAGAGTCTCAAACAGGCTACCCGTCGTTTTGCCAAGCGTCAGCTGACCTGGTTCCGTAATCGCATGCAGGTCACCTTTTATCAGATTGGAGAATCTGGTGTGCAAGACCGCATTTTAAGCCAGATAGAGGAGTTTTTAGATGATTGAAACGGAGAAAAAAGAGGAACGCGTCCTGCTCATCGGTGTGGAATTGCAGGGCATGGACAATTTTGACCTCTCTATGGAAGAATTGGCCAGTCTAGCCAAGACGGCTGGGGCAGTCGTTGTAGATAGCTACAGGCAAAAACGTGAAAAATATGACTCCAAGACCTTTGTCGGCTCTGGTAAGTTGGAAGAAATTGCGCTCATGGTGGATGCAGAAGAGATTACCACTGTCATTGTCAACAACCGCTTGACTCCGCGACAAAATGTTAATCTGGAGGAAGTTCTGGGTGTCAAGGTCATTGACCGTATGCAGTTGATTTTGGATATCTTTGCCATGCGGGCTCGAAGCCATGAAGGAAAACTCCAAGTGCACCTAGCCCAGCTCAAGTATCTCTTGCCTCGCTTGGTTGGTCAGGGGATTATGCTCAGCCGTCAGGCAGGGGGAATTGGTTCCCGTGGACCTGGTGAAAGCCAGCTGGAGTTGAACCGTCGTAGTGTTCGCAATCAAATCACAGATATCGAGCGCCAGCTCAAGGTGGTTGAGAAAAATCGGGCCACTGTCAGAGAAAAACGTCTGGAGTCGAGTACCTTTAAGATTGGTTTGATTGGTTACACCAATGCTGGGAAATCAACTATCATGAACACCTTGACAAGTAAGACTCAGTATGAGGCGGACGAGCTCTTTGCGACTCTAGATGCGACGACTAAGAGTATTCATCTGGGGGGCAATCTCCAAGTAACTTTGACAGATACTGTTGGCTTTATCCAAGATTTACCGACAGAGTTGGTGTCTAGTTTCAAGTCAACCTTGGAAGAAAGCAAGCATGTGGATCTTCTGGTTCATGTTATCGATGCCAGCAATCCTTACCACGAGGAGCATGAAAAAACAGTCCTGTCCATCATGAAAGACTTGGATATGGAAGATATTCCTCGCCTAACCCTTTATAATAAAGCGGATTTGGTGGAGGATTTCACGCCGACCCAAACGCCCTATGCTCTCATTTCTGCCAAGTCTAAGGATAGTCGTGAGAACTTGCAGGCTTTGTTTTTAGAGAAAATCAAGGATATTTTTGAGAGATTTACCCTGCGCGTGCCTTTTTCTAAGTCTTACAAGATTCATGATTTGGAAAGTGTTGCGATTCTGGAAGAACGTGATTATCAGGAGGATGGCGAAGCGATTACAGGCTACATTTCTGAGAAAAACAAATGGAGGTTAGAAGAATTTTATGACTGATATTAAAACTTTGGCTCTAAAGTATGGAGGTTATACAAGTCTGGATAAGGTCTATCTGGATCAACTTCTAGCTGGTAAAATAGAGCAGGAGCAACTGGCTCTTATTACTCCTCCGCCAAGTGTGGTCAATGCCTACTTTGCAGAGCTCTACCAGAAAAAGAGTCCTGAAGCAGCGACGGATTATTTTGCGGAACTCAGTCAGGAACTGAATCTTTACAATACTGAGCCAAGTTTTACTCTCGAAAACAAACCTTTTATTCGCCTAAACCTGTCTGGTAAATCCTTTGGTTTTTGCTATGAGAGTCAGGGTCTTGGTCGAATTTTTTCTGAAAATGAGGAGAAGATTTCGGATGACTTGCTCTTTGAAATTGCGCAAATTTTTCCCCATCAGCTGGTCTTTGAGGAGTCTGGTAAGATTTACATGAAGGCTGTCGGGGAAGAAGAAGTTGTTAGTGTGGAGAGTCTCACAGCTTTGACTGATTTGGAAAGCTTGGCTGATGGTCGCAAGCGTCTTAAAGGTTACAGCCAAGAGGAGTTATTACAAGAAGCTACAGCTTTTTCTGGCAAGCGCTATTTCCGATCGGAAAACCGCACAGCCATGTTATATATTGATTAATTAGAAAGTATCGAATGGATATTCAATTTTTAGGAACGGGGGCTGGTCAGCCCTCTAAAGCCCGTAACGTTTCAAGTCTTGCCCTGAAACTTTTGGATGAGATTAACGAAGTTTGGCTCTTTGACTGTGGAGAAGGAACGCAAAATCGCATTTTGGAAACCACGATTCGACCACGTAAGGTCAGCAAAATCTTTATCACCCACCTGCATGGAGATCACATTTTTGGCTTACCAGGTTTCCTTTCTAGCCGTGCCTTTCAGGCCAATGAAGAGCAGACAGATTTGGAAATCTATGGACCTCAAGGAATCAAATCTTTTGTATTGACTAGTCTACGAGTGTCAGGTTCACGCCTGCCCTATAAGATTCATTTTCATGAGTTTGACCAAGATTCTCTAGGGAAAATCCTTGAGACCGATAAATTCACTGTGTATGCAGAAGAACTGGATCACACTATTTTCTGTGTTGGTTACCGTGTCATGCAAAAGGACTTGGAAGGAACGCTAGATGCTGAAAAACTCAAGGCAGCTGGTGTCCCATTTGGCCCTCTTTTTGGAAAAATCAAAAACGGTCAGAACGTTGTTCTCGAAGATGGGACTGAAATCAAGGCAGCTGACTATATCTCAGCTCCCCGTCCAGGTAAGATTATCACTATACTTGGTGATACCCGAAAAACCAATGCCAGTGTGCGTCTAGCTGTTAACGCAGATGTTCTTGTCCATGAGTCCACTTATGGAAAAGGAGATGAAAAAATTGCCCGTAATCACGGCCACTCAACCAATATGCAGGCAGCGGAGGTTGCAGTAGAAGCAGGTGCCAAACGACTCCTGCTCAACCATATCAGTGCCCGTTTTCTCTCAAAAGATATCAGCAAACTCAAAAAAGACGCTGCCACAATTTTTGAAAATGTGCATGTGGTCAAAGACTTGGAAGAAGTGGAAATCTAACAGATTGAGAAAGGATAAGTATGCCTACTATTCTTATTACAGGAGCTAGCGGTGGTCTAGCTCAAGAAATGGTCAAACTTTTACCAGATGACCAACTCATCTTGCTTGGTCGAGATAAGGAAAAATTAGCTCAACTCTACGAAAATCATCCCCATGCAGAATGGATTGAAATTGATATTACCGATGATTCAGCCCTAGAAACTCTGGTAGCAGACCTCTATCTCCGCTATGGCAAGATTGATGTCTTGATAAACAACGCTGGTTACGGGATTTTGGAGGAATTTGAGCAGATTTCCGACCAAGATATTCACCAGATGTTTGAGGTCAATACCTTTGCCCTGATGAATCTATCTCGACGCCTTGCGGCTCGAATGAAGGAAAGCCGAAAAGGCCATATCATCAATATCGTCAGCATGGCAGGCTTGATCGCTACTGGCAAGTCCAGCCTTTACTCAGCGACCAAGTTTGCGGCCATTGGGTTTTCAAATGCTCTGCGTCTCGAACTCATGTCCTACGGTGTTTATGTAACGACGGTCAATCCAGGACCAATCCGCACAGGATTTTTTGACCAAGCGGACCCAGATGGAACCTATCTCAAGTCGGTTGACCGCTTCCTGCTAGAACCAGATGCAGTGGCTAAAAAGATTGTCAAGATTATAGGAAAAAATAAACGGGAACTCAATCTTCCGATTTTGTTGAACCTAGCTCATAAGTTTTATACCCTCTTTCCCAAGCTAGCTGATAAGTTGGCAGGGGAGACTTTTAATTATAAATAAAAAGAACCAATGCGTAGGTTGTTGCTGGCCTACATATTGGTTCTTATTATTTCTCAACTATCAAACTGGACTTCTTCTAGTAGATAGTCGATAAAGCGTTCGCCCATCTTAGACAGGCTGGTTTTTTCATGCTGGATATAGACCAGCTCTATGGGGTCGTCAATGTCCAGTGGGATGGAAACAATATTGTCTCCGTTAAGATTACTGTTCAAAATACCTGTCGCAATGGTGTAACCATCCAAACCAATCAAGAGATTAAAGAGGGTGGCACGGTCACTAACCACGATGGATTTCTTGTGATGCTCTTGGGAAAGGATTTCCTCTGAAAAGTAGAAGGAGTTGTGTGTCCCTTGATCATAGCTGAGGTAAGGGAAGTTTTCCAAATCAGACAGTTTCACCTTGTCTTTCTTTGCCAGAGGATTGGTCTTGCTGACAAAGATATGAGGCTGGGCTGTGAAGAGATGGTGAGCCAGCAGGTGGTTGTCATCCAGCATTTTTGTTAAAACATCACGGTTGTAGCTGTTTAAGAAGAGAACACCGACCTCACTACGGAAGTTCTTGACATCGTCGATAATCTCCCAAGTCCGAGTTTCACGAAGGAAAAGCTCGTATTTCTCCATATCACTTTTCTTGAGCAAAGAGACAAAGGCATTGACCACAAAGGCATAGTGTTGAGAGGAAACGCTAAAAAGTTCGCGGTGGGCGACAGGATTTTTATAGCGTTCTTCCAGAAGCTGGGTTTGCTCGACAACTTGACGGGCATAAGAGAGGAACTCCATCCCATCACGGGTCAAGGTGATGCCCTTAGGATTGCGGATAAAGATTTCAATGCCCATTTCATTTTCCAAATCTCTCACTGCATTGGAAAGACTAGGTTGAGTGATAAAGAGTTGCTTAGCTGCTTCATTCATGGAGCCAGTTTCGACGATTTTGATAATATAGTGTAATTGTTGAATTCTCATGTTTTTATTGTACCACACTTGCGTCAGAATCGCCAAAGAAGATAGGAAAATCAGGAGCATTGTGTGAGTCTCTTCTTGAAAAAAACACAAAATTTTGCTAGAATGAGTCTTATGAAAACATTCTATGATGTGCAGCAATTCCTCAAACGATTTGGTATTATTGTTTATATGGGAAAACGCTTATATGATATTGAACTGATGAAGTTGGAGCTCTCTCGAATTTACGATGCAGGGTTGATGGACAAATTAGACTATCTAGAAGCAGAAGCGGTTCTTCGCAGAGAGCACAAAGTAGAATTGGATTATATTGAGAAAAATGGAGAAAAGAACTAATGGTTACTTGGATTTTGTGGGCACTTATACTGGCAATGTTGGCATGGATGGGCTTTAACTATCTTCGTATTCGTCGTGCGGCTAAAATTGTAGACAATGAGGAGTTTGAAGCCTTGATTCGTACAGGTCAATTGATTGATTTGCGCGATCCAGCAGAATTCCATAGAAAACATATCCTTGGTGCCCGCAATATTCCTTCAAGTCAGTTGAAGACTAGTCTTGCAGCCCTTCGTAAGGATAAACCTGTCCTTCTCTACGAAAACCAACGTGCGCAACGGGTTACAAATGCGGCCCTTTACTTGAAAAAACAAGGTTTTTCTGAGATTTATATCCTTTCTTATGGTTTGGATTCTTGGAAAGGGAAAATCAAAGTCGAGAAATAAGAAAACGAGCTTGGATGTTCCGAGCTCATTTTTTAACCACTTTTTCTTAGAAAGTCACGAATGTTTGCTAATTCTTGGGAGTTTAGGGGGCGATAGTCTCCTTCTTGAAGATTGTCATCCAAGCTCCAAGGGCCAAATTGGGTGCGTTTGAGGGAGGTCACCTTGACACCAACCGAGAGGAACATTTTCTTGACTTGATGAAATTTTCCTTCTGAAATGGTGATAGAGGCTTGACTGTAGGAAGGACTTGCAGATAGAATCTCTAGACTTGCAGGTTTACAGATAGTGCCATCTAAAAAGACAATCCCTTTTTGAAAGGCTTGGATATGGTCAGGTGTCAGAAGTCCATTAACCTCAACTTGGTAAGTCTTATTGACATGATATTGGGGATGGAGGAGCTGGAAGCCCAAGGGGCCATTGTCAGTCAAGAGGAGGAGTCCTGTCGTATCTCGATCCAGTCGACCGATGGCATAGAGCTTGTCAGACTGGATGTCAGGCGGAAGGAGGTCCATGACGGTTGGAAGTTCCTTGTCTTTGTTGGCTGTAACGACACCAGCAGGTTTATGAAGCATAAGATAGGTGTGATCATAGCCTTGAATGATTCGGCCCCGAAAGAGGAGCTCCTGTAGTCCTGTATCGATATTTTGGGCTAGGGAGCGGGCTGGGCAACCATCGACGAGAATTTCCCCTTTGAGTAAGGCTTGCTTCATGGCCTTTCGGCTGATTTTTTCTTGAGCTAATAAATTATCTAAACGCATACTGTGCCTATCTTATCATAAGTCTCTTACTTTGAAAAGACTTGACGTGAAAAGAAAAGCAGAGTGAAAACATTTACACTTGCTTGAATTATGTTATTTACTTGAAATTATGGTATAATCGTTCAGTTAGAAAATAAATTTTGAATATTATAGAGGAAATCATGACAAAATTAAGAGAAGATATCCGTAACATTGCGATTATCGCCCACGTTGACCACGGTAAAACAACCCTCGTTGACGAATTATTGAAACAATCAGAAACGCTTGATGCACGTACTGAATTGGCAGAGCGTGCCATGGACTCAAATGATATCGAGAAAGAGCGTGGAATTACCATCCTTGCTAAAAATACAGCCGTTGCCTACAACGGAACTCGTATCAACATCATGGACACACCAGGACACGCGGACTTCGGTGGAGAAGTTGAGCGTATCATGAAAATGGTTGACGGTGTTGTTTTGGTCGTAGATGCCTACGAAGGAACAATGCCACAGACTCGTTTCGTATTGAAAAAAGCCTTGGAACAAGACCTTGTGCCAATCGTGGTTGTTAACAAAATCGATAAACCATCAGCTCGTCCAGCAGAAGTAGTGGACGAAGTCTTGGAACTTTTCATCGAGCTTGGTGCAGATGACGACCAGCTTGACTTCCCAGTGGTCTATGCATCAGCGATCAACGGAACTTCTTCATTGTCAGATGATCCAGCTGATCAAGAAACTACTATGGCACCAATCTTTGACACAATTATCGACCATATCCCAGCTCCAGTAGATAACTCAGATGAGCCTTTGCAGTTCCAAGTGTCACTTTTGGACTACAATGACTTCGTTGGACGTATCGGTATCGGTCGTGTCTTTCGTGGTACTGTTAAGGTTGGGGATCAAGTTACTCTTTCTAAATTGGATGGCACAACAAAAAACTTCCGTGTTACAAAACTCTTCGGTTTCTTTGGTTTGGAACGTCGTGAAATCCAAGAAGCAAAAGCAGGTGACTTGATTGCCGTTTCAGGTATGGAAGACATCTTTGTCGGTGAAACAATTACTCCGACAGATGCAGTTGAAGCTCTTCCAATCCTACACATCGATGAACCAACTCTTCAAATGACTTTCTTGGTAAACAACTCACCATTTGCTGGTAAAGAAGGTAAATGGGTAACTTCTCGTAAGGTGGAAGAACGCTTGCAGGCTGAATTGCAAACAGACGTTTCCCTTCGTGTTGACCCAACTGATTCACCAGATAAATGGACGGTTTCAGGACGTGGAGAATTGCACTTGTCAATCCTTATCGAAACAATGCGTCGTGAGGGTTATGAACTTCAAGTATCTCGTCCAGAGGTTATCGTAAAAGAAATCGATGGTGTTAAATGTGAGCCATTTGAACGTGTTCAAATCGACACTCCAGAAGAATACCAAGGATCTGTTATCCAAAGCCTTTCTGAACGTAAGGGTGAAATGTTGGATATGATTTCAACTGGTAATGGTCAAACTCGTTTGGTCTTCCTTGTTCCAGCGCGTGGTTTGATTGGATACTCAACTGAGTTCTTGTCAATGACTCGTGGTTACGGTATCATGAACCATACCTTCGACCAATACTTGCCATTGATTCCAGGTGAAATTGGTGGTCGTCACCGTGGTGCCCTTGTTTCTATCGATGCTGGTAAGGCTACAACTTACTCAATCATGTCTATCGAAGAACGTGGAACAATCTTTGTCAACCCAGGTACTGAGGTTTATGAAGGAATGATCATCGGTGAAAACTCTCGTGAAAATGACTTGACAGTTAACATCACTAAGGCCAAACAAATGACTAACGTTCGTTCAGCTACTAAGGACCAAACAGCTGTTATCAAGACGCCTCGTATCTTGACACTTGAAGAGTCTCTTGAGTTCTTGAACGACGATGAGTACATGGAAGTAACGCCTGAGTCTATCCGTTTGCGTAAACAAATCCTTAACAAGGCAGAGCGTGAGAAAGCTAACAAGAAGAAAAAATCAGCTGAATAAGAGCTAGAAAGAGATAAAGATGGTTTATTTAATCATAGGACTCCTCTTATTACTACTCTATGTATTTGCGACACCAGAAAGCATTAAAGGGACAGTCAATATCGTCCTTGTCGTCTTTGCTTTCGTAGCACTTTTGATTTTGCTTATGTTGTCTATCCTTCAAATTTTTCAGCTACCGACAGAATTCTTTATCGCAATCGCTATGCTCTTCCTAGCATACTTTAGCTTGCGAGATATTACCCTCATGTCGGTCAGTAAAAGTAAAAGAAGATAAAAGAGAGTTTCGGCTCTCTTTTTGCTTGTTAGAATGCCCAATCTGAGCATTTTCATTTAGAATTATTTCCATAAAAATGGTAAAATAGTAAGAGTAGAAATGGAGTTTGAGACATGAAAGTAATAGATCAATTTAAAAATAAGAAAGTCCTTGTTTTAGGTTTGGCCAAGTCTGGTGAATCTGCAGCTCGTTTGTTGGACAAGCTAGGCGCTATTGTGACAGTAAATGATGGGAAACCTTTCGAGGACAATCCAGCTGCCCAAAGTTTGTTGGAAGAAGGGATCAAGGTTATCACAGGTGGACATCCTTTGGAACTCTTGGATGAAGAGTTTGCCCTTATGGTGAAAAATCCAGGTATCCCCTACAGCAATCCCATGATTGAAAAGGCTTTGGCCAAGGGTATTCCAGTCTTGACTGAGGTGGAATTGGCTTACTTGATTTCAGAAGCACCGATTGTTGGTATTACTGGTTCAAATGGTAAAACAACCACAACGACGATGATCGGGGAAGTTTTGACTGCTGCTGGTCAACATGGTCTCTTATCAGGAAATATCGGCTATCCAGCTAGTCAAGTGGCTCAAACTGCTACAGATAAGGATACTCTTGTTATGGAACTTTCTTCTTTCCAACTCATGGGCGTTCAAGAATTCCATCCTGAGATTGCGGTTATTACTAACCTCATGCCAACTCATATTGACTACCATGGTTCTTTTGAAGAGTATGTGGCAGCTAAGTGGAATATCCAGAACAAGATGACAGCAGATGATTTCCTTGTTTTGAACTTTAACCAAGACTTGGCAAAAGAATTGGCTAGCAAAACACAAGCCACTGTTGTTCCATTTTCAACATTGGAAAAGGTTGATGGTGCTTATCTGGAAGATGATCAGCTCTACTTCCGTGGAGAAGTGGTCATGGCAGCGAATGAAATTGGAGTTCCAGGTAGCCACAATGTGGAAAATGCCCTTGCGACTATTGCAGTAGCCAAGCTCCGTGGCGTGGACAATCAAACCATCAAGGAAACTCTTTCAGCCTTTGGTGGGGTGAAACACCGTCTCCAATTTGTGGATGAGATTAAGGGTGTCAAATTCTATAATGATAGCAAGTCAACCAATATCTTGGCTACTCAAAAAGCCTTGTCAGGATTTGACAACAGCAAGGTCATCTTGATTGCAGGTGGTTTGGACCGTGGGAATGAGTTTGACGAATTGGTTCCAGATATTACTGGACTCAAGAAGATGGTCATCCTCGGTCAGTCTGCCGAACGTGTCAAACGGGCAGCAGACAAGGCTGGTGTCGCATATGTGGATGCGACTGATATTGCAGATGCGACCCGCAAGGCCTATGAGATTGCGACTCAAGGAGATGTGGTTCTTCTCAGTCCTGCCAATGCCAGCTGGGATATGTATGCTAACTTTGAAGTACGTGGCGATCTCTTTATCGACACAGTAGCGGAGTTAAAGGAATAATATGAAAAAAATTGTCTTTACAGGTGGGGGGACGGTTGGACACGTCACCCTCAATCTTTTGTTAATGCCCAAGTTCATCGAAGATGGCTGGGAAGTCCACTATATCGGGGACAAGCGTGGGATCGAACACCAAGAAATCCTCAAGTCAGGTCTAGATATTACCTTCCATTCTATTGCGACTGGAAAATTGCGTCGTTATTTCTCTTGGCAAAATATGATGGATGTCTTCAAAGTTGGTTGGGGAATTGTCCAATCGCTCTTTATCATGTTGCGACTTCGTCCACAGGCCCTTTTTTCAAAGGGAGGTTTTGTCTCAGTACCGCCTGTGATCGCTGCGCGTGTGTCAGGAGTGCCTGTCTTTATTCACGAATCTGACCTGTCTATGGGCTTGGCCAATAAAATCGCTTATAAGTTTGCGACCAAGATGTATTCAACCTTTGAGCAAGCTTCAAGTTTGGCTAAGGTCGAGCATGTGGGAGCAGTGACCAAGGTTTCAGACCAAAATACTCTAGAACCAGATGAATTGGTGGATATTCAAACCCACTTTAATCCAAAATTGCCAACGGTATTGTTTGTCGGTGGTTCTGCAGGCGCTCGTGTCTTTAACCAATTGGTGACAGACCATAAGAAAGAACTGACAGAGCGCTACAATATTATCAATCTAACTGGAGATTCTAGCCTGAATGAGTTGAGCCAAAATCTCTTTCGTGTTGACTATGTGACCAATCTCTATCAACCCTTGATGGGTTTGGCTGATATTGTTGTGACACGTGGTGGTGCCAATACGATTTTTGAGCTCCTGGCCATGGCGAAATTACATGTCATTGTGCCACTTGGTCGTGAGGCTAGTCGTGGTGACCAGATTGAAAATGCAGCTTACTTTGTAAAAAAAGGATATGCAGAAGAGCTTCAAGAAAGCGATTTGACCTTGGATAGTTTGGAAGAGAAACTTTCTTACTTACTAAGCCACAAGGAAGACTATCAAGCTAAGATGAAGGCTTCTAAGGAATTGAAATCTCTAGCAGATTTTTATCAATTGTTGAAAAAAGATTTATCATAAGGAAAGTAAATGTCAAAAGATAAGAAAAATGAGGGCAAAGAAATCCTCGAAGAATTTAAAGAGTTATCAGAATGGCAGAAACGAAACCAAGAATACCTAAAAAAGAAGGCTGAAGAAGAGGCAGCCCTAGCTGAGGAGAAGGAAAAGGAAAGACAAGCTCGAATGGGAGAAGAATCTGAGAAGTCAGAGGACAAGGAGGACCAGGAGAGTGAAGCAGACTATGAAGACTCAGAATCAGCCATGGAAGAGTCTGAAGAAAAAGTAGCATCCTCAGAGGGAGATAAAGAGGAAGAAGAGATAGAAGAATCAGGGGCTAAAGAGGACGAGGACCAGGATAAAAAGCTTGCTAAAAAGGTTACAAAAGAAAAACCAGCTAAAGACAAGATTCCTGGCCTCCATATCTTACGAGCCTTAACGATTTTATTTCCAAGTCTGCTTTTATTGATTGTCTCTGTTTACTTACTCAGTCCTTATGCGACTATGAAGGATATCCGTGTTGAGGGAACGGTGCAAACTACAGCTGATGATATTCGACAGGCTTCAGGCATTCAGGATTCGGATTATACGATTAACCTTCTGCTAGACAAGACAAAATATGAAAAGCAGATCAAGTCTAACTATTGGGTTGAATCAGCTCAACTTGTCTATCAATTTCCAACCAAGTTTATTATCAAGGTCAAGGAATATGATATTGTTGCCTACTATGTTTCTGGTGAAAATCATTATCCTATTCTTTCCAGTGGTCAGCTTGAGACCAGTGCTGTGAGCTTGGTCAGTCTACCAGAAACTTATTTGTCAGTTCTCTTTAATGATAGTGAACAAATCAAGGCTTTTGTCTCAGAACTTTCTCAAATTAGCCCAGAACTCAAGGCTGCTATCCAGAAGGTGGAATTAGCCCCAAGCAAGGTGACCTCAGATTTAATTCGATTGACCATGAATGATTCGGACGAAGTCTTGGTTCCTCTATCTGAAATGAGTAAGAAACTGCCATATTACAGTAAGATTAAGCCTCAATTGTCAGAGCCAAGTGTGATTGACATGGAAGCTGGAATTTACAGTTACACTGTAGCGGATAAATTAATTATGGAGGCAGAAGAAAAAGCTAAAAAAGAGGCCGAAGAAGCTGAGAAGAAACAGAAAGACGAAGAGAAGAAAAGGCTAGAAGAACAGCAGAATAAATTGGAAGAAGAGAAGAAAAAGCTGGAGGAAGAAAGCAACCGAAATCAAACGCCCCAGCGTTCATCGCGTCGCTAGGTTTTACCTTTTCTCTTATAGTTCTTTAGTGACCATGGTAAGTGTCTAGAGTTTTGAGAAATACAGGAAGCATATAATTATATGTTTAGCCCTTTCGTGTATCTACATTTATTTATATGGGATTTTGAAGTTTCTCAAAAATCGCGACACATACGTTGCCATGTTTTTACTTGACAAGTGCTAGTAGAAATAATAGAATAGTAAAAAACCTTTAAAGCAGTCCAGAGAGGCAGCTAAGGTTAGACGGTGAAAGGGTGGAGACTACCCATTTTTCGTGGAACCTTGCTGTTGGCAGGTTCCTTTTTTCGTGGCTTCTGTTGGCCAGACTCTCTCACTAGCAAAGGTAAAAGGAGAAACCTATGCGAGAACATCGTCCAGTCATTGCTCTTGATTTTCCTAGTTTTGAGGCAGTCAAGGAATTCTTAGCTCTTTTTCCAGCAGAAGAAAGTCTTTATTTAAAAGTAGGGATGGAGCTCTATTACGCAGCGGGTCCTGAGATTGTGTCCTATTTAAAAGGTTTGGGTCATAGTGTCTTTTTGGATCTCAAACTTCATGACATTCCTAATACAGTCAAGTCAGCCATGAAGGTCTTGTCTCAGCTTGGTGTCGATATGACCAATGTTCATGCGGCTGGTGGTGTAGAGATGATGAAGGCTGCGCGTGAAGGTCTTGGAAGCCAAGCCAAATTGATTGCCGTCACTCAGCTGACATCAACGTCAGAAGCTCAGATGCAGGATTTTCAAAATATCCAAACAAGCCTACAAGAGTCTGTGATTCACTATGCCAAGAAGACAGCTGAAGCTGGCTTGGATGGTGTCGTTTGCTCGGCTCAGGAAGTTCAACTCATCAAGCAGGCCACCAATCCAGATTTTATCTGTCTGACACCGGGGATTCGCCCTCAGGGAGCTGCTGTTGGAGACCAAAAACGCGTGATGACGCCAGCAGATGCCTATCAAATCGGTAGTGACTATATCGTAGTGGGACGTCCCATTACGCAAGCTGAGGATCCTGTTGCAGCCTATCATGCCATCAAGGATGAATGGACACAGGACTGGAATTAAGGAAATAGATTATAAAAACAAAAGGAGAATACCATGACACTTGCTAAAGATATCGCTAGCCACCTCTTGAAAATTCAAGCAGTTTACCTCAAACCAGAGGAGCCTTTTACTTGGGCATCTGGAATCAAGTCACCGATTTACACAGATAACCGTGTGACACTAGCCTATCCAGAAACTCGTACCCTCATTGAAAATGGTTTTGTGGAAGCTATTAAAGCAGAATTTCCAGAAGTAGAAGTGATTGCAGGGACTGCAACAGCAGGGATTCCACACGGAGCCATTATTGCTGATAAGATGAACCTGCCATTTGCCTACATCCGTAGCAAACCAAAAGACCACGGAGCTGGTAATCAAATCGAAGGTCGCGTGGCTCAAGGTCAAAAAATGGTAGTGGTTGAAGATCTTATTTCAACTGGTGGATCTGTTCTTGAAGCCGTAGTAGCAGCTAAGCGAGAAGGAGCAGATGTACTTGGAGTTGTAGCGATTTTCAGCTATCAATTGCCAAAGGCAGATAAGAACTTTGCGGATGCTGGTGTGAAATTGGTGACACTTTCTAACTATAGCGAACTCATTCACCTAGCGCAAGAAGAAGGTTACATCACGCCAGAAGGATTGGACCTCTTAAAACGCTTTAAAGAAGACCAAGAAAATTGGCAAAATGCTTAAGACATAGAAAATCAGGTAGTCACTAGGATTACCTGATTTCTTTTTGTGATTTCATTGAGTATTAGTTGACTTTTCCACCTTCAACAACTAGGTCATCTGCTTTAGCAGCGTCACCGTAGGTTGGGTGAAGTGTTTTTTCATAGGCTTTGTGGAAGAAGTTTTCCTTGCCTAATTTTTCAATATCTTTATTGATGAAGTCTAGCAATTCTTGGTTGTCTTTTTGAACTGCTGCTGCGATGGTATCTGGATCACCGAGGGAAGTAATACCGACTTCAAATCCTTTGTTTTCAAGCGCCCAAGCTAGGACTTCCGTATTGTCAGTAGAGAAGGCATCTCCACGTCCGTCAAGAAGGGCTTGGTAAGAGTCACTGTATTGGTCGTATTTTTGGAGCTTGATTTCTGGATGATTCTTTTCAAAATAAGTCTCAGCAGTTGTTCCTTTTGTGACAATCAAGGTTTTACCTTCTAATTGTTTGACATCTGTAATAAGACCAGTCTTAGGTGATACGACACCAAGAGAAACTTTCATGTAAGGAAGGGCAAAATCAACTTGTTTCTTACGTTCGTCAGTCACCGTAAAGTTGGCAAGAGTGATATCCACCTTGTTTGAAATCAAGTATTCAGCACGGTTGGCAGCATCTACTGAAACGTATTTAACCTTGACACCAAGGTCTTGTGCCAGTTGGTTCCCAAGTTCAATATCGTAACCTTGGTAAGAACCGTCATTGTCAACGTAACCAAACGGTTTTTTGTCTCCAAATACGGCGATTCGTAGTTCACCGCTTTTTTTGATTTCATCGATTGTGCGAGCCTTTGCAGTGGTTTTACCAGACGATGAACCTGCATTTCCACCTGAGCTACAAGCTGTGACAAAGATAAGGGCAAAGGCAAGTGCCAAAACAGTTAAAAGTGGTTTGAGTAGTTTCATAAGAATCTCCTTTTTCGTTATAAGTATGAGCCAAATTGGCTAAAGTCAAAGACGTTTAAAAATTCCTGTGCTCGTTTGGTTTGTGGATTGGTGAAGAATTCCTGAGCCCTTCCTTCTTCCGCAATTTTCCCTTGGTCGAGGAAGATAATGCGGTCCGCAATAGCTTGAGCAAACTGCATTTCGTGAGTTACTAAAATCATGGTACGACCTTCTTGGGCCAAATCATTGATGAGTTCAAGAACTTCACGCACCATCTCTGGATCCAGCGAAGCAGTCACTTCATCAAAAAGGATGATTTCTGGATGCATGAGCAGGGCACGGACAATTGCAACCCGTTGCTTCTGTCCACCAGATAATTGACGCGCAAAGCTATGTTGTTTATCCAGCAATCCGACACGTTCCAGTAATTGCAAAGCTTCTTCCGTTACTTCCTTCTTATCTCTTCCCTGAGCCTTGATAGGCCCTAGGATGAGGTTTTGTAGGACATCTAGATGGGGAAAGAGTTCATAACTTTGAAAGACCATGCCAATCTTTTGGCGAACGAGGTGAAAATCTTTCTGATTGCCAATAATGGACTGGCCATCTAGAAGAATATCTCCACCTTGAATACTTTCTAAGCCATTGAGGCAACGAAGCAGGGTACTTTTCCCACAACCAGATGGCCCAAGAATAACCACAACTTCCCCTTTTTTGATTTGCAGGGAAAGACCTTGGAGGATGGGATTGTCTCCGAAGGATTTTTTTAGTTCCTTGATTTCTAAAATAGTTTCAGACATTTAGTTCCTCCAATGTTTTTCTAAGTGAGTGGATAGTTTGGAAATAGGAAAGCAGACTGCGAAATACAAGACTAGAATGGTTCCATAAATCCAAAAGGA
The DNA here is from genome assembly GCA_001560895.1 of Streptococcus mitis. Lineage (NCBI taxonomy): Bacteria > Bacillati > Bacillota > Bacilli > Lactobacillales > Streptococcaceae > Streptococcus > Streptococcus mitis. The sequence goes on along the minus strand of CP014326.1, from coordinate 1,489,976 downwards.
AGCGGTTGGGATAGTCAAGCGATTGCTATCGATGATTTGCTGTCCAACCTTGGTCACTTCAACAACTCCAATCAAAACGACTAAGGAAGTGGTTTTAATCATCCGAGTGACAAGATTGATGGCTTGTGGTAGCAATCTTCTCAAGACTTGTGGGATGATGATGTGGTAGTAAAGTTGAACATTGGTCAAGCCAAGCGCTTGTCCACTTTCAAACTGATGCTTAGGAAGGGAAGTGATAGCTCCACGAACCAAGTCCCCCATCTCAGCTGTTCCCCAGAGGGTAAAAACGATAATAGCAGAAGTCTCTCCAGAGATATTGATATTAAAGTTTCGAGCTAATCCGAAATAAACGATGAAGAGTAGCACCAGTTGGGGCATGATACGGATGAATTCCAGATACAATCGTGTTAAAAATCGTACGATTCTAGAATGGGAGGTCATGATGATTCCCATGACTGTTCCTAAAATCATGGATAAAATGACAGACAGGATCGAAATCCCAATCGTAACGCCCAATCCCTGTAAGATACGCAGGAGATTATTTCCCTGAAAGAGTACTTGGATTCCCGAATCCTGCATGGCGGAACCTCCTTTCTATCCAGCTAAAGACCAGTGAGATGGGCAGAAGCATAATCAGGTAAGCAATTACCAACATGGCCAGTGCAATGTCTGTCTCATAGTAGAGCCCAATCAAGTCCTTGGCGACGTACATGAGGTCGGCCAAAGCCACTGCTGAGAAAACAGAGGTTTCCTTGATGAGGAAAATGACATTGGCACTAAAAGACGGTAGGGCCACCGCTGTTGCTTGCGGAAGAACCACATAGCGAAATACCTGTACAGGCGTCAGACCGATAGCGAGGCCAATCTCATGCTGGGTTTGACTGACGGCTTCCAATCCACTTCGGAAAGATTCTGCCATATAGGAGCCTCCTAAAAAGACTAGTCCCAGAGTAGCACAGACTTCCGAAGATAGGACAATCCCTATTCGGGGAAGCCCGAAGTAGAGAAAGAAGAGTTGAATCAAAAGGGGCGTGTTGCGTGACAATTCAATGTAGGCTGTCGCTACTTGCGCCAAAACAGGGATGCGGTAATGTCGGATGATACTAACGATTAAGCCGAGCAGAAAAGATCCCAAAATTCCCCAAGCTGCAATATGCAAGGTTAGGAGAAAAGCCTTTTGATATAGTGGTAGATATTGTTCAACAATGGACCAATCCAAAAATAGAACCTCCCATCTAGAAATAATATAGTTATTGTAGCACTGAAAAGTTCCTTTGGATAATATCTATTTTTTATTGCCGTTATAAGGATTTTTTATCATAGAAATAAAATTTCTGAAATTTCCAAACAAAATATTTGAAAAGTTTTGAAAAAAGAGTTAAGATATTTTTGTAATATACAAAGTAAACGCTTACTTATTAAGGAGGGCATTTTATGTCATACAAAACAAGCAATGCAGAAGGCCATGTAGATTTCATCAATACCTACGATTTGGAGCCAATGGCGCAACAAGTGATTCCGAAAGCAGCATTTGGCTATATCGCTAGTGGAGCGGAAGATACTTTCACTTTACGCGAGAATATCCGCGCCTTTAACCACAAACTCATCGTTCCGCATACACTTTGCAATGTAGAAAATCCAAGTACAGAGATTGAATTTGCAGGTGAAAAATTGTCTTCACCAATCATTATGGCGCCTGTTGCAGCTCATAAATTGGCAAATGAACAAGGTGAAGTAGCTACTGCGCGTGGTGTGCATGAGTTTGGTTCTCTTTATACAACCAGCTCTTACTCTACTGTTGACCTTCCAGAAATTACGGAAGCCCTTCAAGGGACACCTCATTGGTTCCAATTTTACTTTAGTAAAGATGATGGCATTAACCGCCACATCATGGACCGTGTGAAGGCTGAAGGCTACAAAGCGATTGTCTTGACAGCAGATGCTACTGTAGGGGGTAATCGTGAGGTTGATAAGCGTAATGGTTTTGTTTTCCCAGTTGGCATGCCGATTGTTGAAGAATACCTGCCAGAAGGTGCTGGTAAATCAATGGACTTTGTTTACAAATCAGCTAAACAACGCTTGTCTCCACGTGACGTAGAATTTATCGCTGAATACTCAGGACTTCCTGTTTATGTCAAGGGACCACAATGCCGTGAGGACGTTGAACGTTCGCTTGCTGCAGGAGCTTCTGGTATCTGGGTAACCAACCATGGTGGCCGTCAAATCGACGGTGGACCAGCCGCCTTTGACTCACTTCAAGAAGTAGCAGAAGCAGTTGATAAACGTGTGCCAATCGTCTTTGACTCTGGTATTCGTCGTGGTCAACACGTCTTTAAAGCCTTGGCTTCAGGAGCAGACTTGGTAGCTATTGGTCGCCCTGTTATCTATGGCTTGGCCCTCGGTGGTAGTGTCGGTGTGCGCCAAGTCTTTGAACACTTGAATGCGGAATTGAAGACAGTTATGCAATTGTCTGGAACTCAGACTATTGAAGATGTCAAACACTTCAAACTCCGTCACAACCCATATAATCCAACCTTCCCAGTTGATCCTCGTGACTTAAAATTGTATTGATAAAACAGCTTGCCTCCACTGAATGTGGAGGTTTTTCTTCGTCTATAGGAAGAATAAATCACCATTAAAAACTATATAAATATATTTTCTAATCAAATATCTTGCTAAGGCTTTCATTTTTTGCTATACTGGTGCAGTAATTAAATAATAAAGACATTTGGGGTGCTTTAGGCTGAGATGATACCCATTGAACCTGCTACAGTTAAGACTGGCGAAGGGAAATGTGAAATGGTTTTTTCAAATACAGAAATGAACCGTCTAATCTTGTAACCTAAACTCTAATTTTCGTTTGTAATTGGAGTTTTTTTGTTTATATAAGCTGGATGAATGTGATACAAAGCATTTAGATAGCTCTTCTTGAACGCCCTTGATTTTCTTTAAAAAGGTCAAGTAAAACTAGGATTTTCTTGGTATTTTGTTGATTACGAACGAGTAAAGAGAGGAGAAGTAAATATGGAAACACAAGACTATGCATTTGAGCCAGGTTTGACTGTTGGAGAATTATTAAAAAGCAGTCAGAAGGATTGGCAGGTTGCAATCAATCATCGTTTTGTTAAGGAACTTTTTGCGGGGACAATTGAGAATAAGGTCTTAAAAGACTACCTAATTCAAGATTATCACTTCTTTGATGCCTTCTTATCCATGCTGGGTGCTTGCGTAGCACACGCAGATCAGCTTGAATCCAAGCTTCGTTTTGCCAAGCAACTAGGCTTTCTTGAAGCAGATGAAGACGGTTATTTCCAAAAGGCTTTCAAAGAGTTAAAAGTATCTGAGAATGACTATCTGGAAGTGACCTTGCATCCTGTAACAAAAGCCTTTCAGGAGCTTATGTATTCTGCTGTGTCTTCATCAGACTATGCGCATCTTTTGGTCATGCTGGTCATTGCAGAAGGCCTCTATTTAGACTGGGGTTCTAAAGATTTGGCTCTACCTGAATCCTATATTCATTCGGAATGGATCAATCTCCACAGAGGTCCTTTCTTTGCAGAGTGGGTTCAATTTCTGGTTGACGAACTTAATCGTGTTGGGAAAGGTCGAGAAGATTTGACAGAACTTCAGCAACGCTGGAATCAAGCAGTCGCTTTAGAATTAGCCTTTTTTGATATTGGTTATGATGCCTAGAGAAGGTTCAGGATACTGACAAATTTGACGAGGTAAATCATTCAATGTAAATGAAAAAAATTTCTTAACAAAAGATAGAGATAAATCGAAATCAGTAGATTGTATAAAGTGAAAAGGAAGGATTTCAATATGACAAGTTTAAAATTATTAAAAGAAAAAGCACCTTTGGTCATTTGCATAACCAATGATGTAGTAAAAAATTTCACAGCAAATGGATTAGTAGCACTGGGTGCATCACCAGCCATGAGTGAGTTTCCAGCAGATTTAGAGGATTTGTTAAAGTATGCTGGAGGATTATTGATTAACATTGGGACCTTAACGGATGATAATTGGAAGTTGTACCAAGAAGCACTAAAAATTGCAGAGAAATATAATGTCCCAGCAGTTTTAGATCCTGTAGCCTGTGGAGCAGGAGAATATAGAAAAAAAGTAGCAGATGATCTAATCAACAATTACAAACTCGCAGCGATTAGAGGAAATGCTGGAGAGATTGCTTCTTTAGTGGGAATAAATGTGGCATCTAAAGGAGTAGATAGTGCAGGCGTAGATAATATTGACGAAATTGCTCTAGCAGCAAATGAGAAGTTCAATATTCCAATAGTAGTAACAGGTGAAGTGGATGCTATTGCGGTAAATGGAGAAGTGGTAACGATTCATAATGGTAGTGCCATGATGCCAAAAGTTATTGGAACTGGATGTTTATTAGGTGCTGTAGTAGCAAGCTTTATCGGACTTGAAAAAGGTCAAGAATTGAAATCATTAGAAACAGCAATGTTGGTTTACAATATCGCTGGAGAAATGGCAGAAAAACGTCCAAATGGGCATCTTCCTGGAACATTTAAAGTTGAATTTATAAATGCCTTATATGAGATTACAGATGAAGATGTAAAGGAATTCAAAAGAGTGAAGTAAGATGTTTCATAAAGAATTACTAAAACTATATTTTATTTGTGGAACGACTACTTGCCAAGGAAAAGATTTATATAGAGTCGTCGAGGAAGCCTTAAAAGGTGGTATAACCTTATTTCAATTTCGTGAAAAAGGTGAGGGAGCCTTAGAAGGTAAAGAAAAAGTCGAATTAGCAATTAAACTACAGGATCTTTGTAGAAAATACAATGTTCCATTTATTGTTAATGATGATATTGAGTTAGCATTAGAGATAGATGCTGACGGAGTACATGTAGGACAGGATGACCTTGGAGTTGATGAAATTAGAAAATTGATGCCAGATAAAATAATTGGTCTTTCTATAAAAAACGAGGAAGAATTTCAACAATCAAAAGTTGAATATGTAGATTATGTTGGTGTTGGTCCTGTATTTGATACCCAGTCAAAGGATGATGCTGGTAGTGCTATAGGTTATGAAGGTCTTAAATTGATGAGAAAACTATTGCCACAAATGCCTTTAGTTGCAATTGGTGGGATACAGACGCAACATGTTAAAGACATTATGAAGACCAATGTTGACGGTGTTTCAATCATTTCAGCAATATCGTATGCAAAAAATATAGAAAAAACTGTTCTAGAAATGAGTGAACAATAGGTATCTATCCTTGGATTCTAAGTAAATGGAAGTTTTCCTTTTCTAAAAAGATATGTCCAGATTCAGTTCAAATAGCTAATCCATCAAATAAGTCATTTATTTTTTGCAAAAGAAAGATCTGCTGTCTTTTTGAGTACAAGGCTGTATTTCCAGTTCAATTTCTTGAACTAGAATAAATCGTCTGTTAAAATAATTATATAATTAAATAATAAAGACATTTGGGGTGCTTTAGGCTGAGATGATACCCATTGAACCTGCTACAGTTAAGACTGGCGAAGGGAAATGTGAATAGTTTTTTCTTGAGAAAGAAAAAACCATCTAATTTTGTAAGCGAAACTCTAATTCTTGTGTGTGATTAGAGTTTTTGTTTTTACTAGATAGACTAGATGCAGAGTATGATGGTAGTATCTCTTAAATGCCCAATTGTCTAAAAGGAGTTTTTATGTTTGAAAAGTGGCGTTTAAAAGATGTTATCTTACTTGCTTTCTTGTCTATCTTTTTTGGTGGCGTTTTTGTGGGTTCAGGTTATCTGTTTGATATCCTCACTCTGATTTTAGCCCCTCTTGGTTTACAGGCCTTTGCCAATGAAATCCTCTTTGGTCTCTGGTGTATGGCTGCGCCTATTGCGGCCATCTTTGTTCCAAGAGTAGGAAGTGCAACGATTGGAGAAGTGCTAGCTGCGCTTGCTGAAGTCCTTTATGGTAGCCAATTCGGTCTAGGTGCCCTTTTGTCTGGCTTGGTTCAAGGTTTGGGAAGTGAACTTGGTTTTATCGTAACCAAGAATCGCTATGAAAGTTGGCTCTCTCTAACTGCCAATAGTATTGGGATTACGCTTGTTAGCTTTGTCTATGAATACATTAAGTTAGGTTACTACGCCTTTTCAGTGCCTTTTGTACTTTCCTTGCTAGTGGTACGTTTTATTTCCGTCTTTTTCTTCTGTACTATCTTGGTTCGTGCCATTGTCAAACTTTATCATCAGTTTGCAGCTGGAGGGAAGGCATAGATGGGGCTGGAACTACGAGCGATTCAGTCCCCAATCTTCTCTGAGCCGATTGACTTTACTTTTCATGCGCAGGCATTTACCTTGTTAGTTGGGAGCAGTGGTTCAGGAAAATCCAGCCTCTTTCAAATCATTGCTCAAGTCAGTTCTCTTCCCTATAGCGGTCAAGTACTAATAGATGGGAGTGAGGTTAGTCAGCTTTCAATTGTTGAACGTATCCAGACGGTCGGTATTCTCTTTCAAAATCCCAATCATCAATTTACCATGGAGAGCTTGTTTGAGGAGCTGATTTTTACCTTGGAGAATATCGGCCATCCCGTTCAGGAAATTGATTCAAAAATAGCAGATGTGGTTCGACAATGTCGCTGTGAGAAGATCTTGCACCGTCCCATCCATCACCTATCAGGTGGGGAAAAGCAAAAGGCTGCGCTAGCTGTTCTCTTTGCCATGAATCCTAGGGTCTATCTATTGGATGAGCCTTTTGCTTCCATTGACCGCAAGAGTAGGATAGAGATATTGGAGATTCTAAAAGAGTTGCCTTCTAATGGGAAGACAGTTATTTTGTGCGACCATGATTTATCTGATTATGAAGCCTATATCGACCATATGGTGGAGTTAAGAGACGGACAGCTAAGAGAAGTGTTTCAAATCCCTTCCTCTGAGATGATACAGGTTGCTTCAAAGGAAGTTGCTTCTAGCCCGGAACTATTCCATATGGATAGAACGACTTGTGAGCTGAATAAGCGCTCCCTCTTTTCGATTGCGGATTTCACATTCTACCAAGGAATTTCCTGTATCTTGGGTGACAATGGTGTCGGGAAATCAACCCTCTTTCGCTCCATTCTTCAATTTCAAAAGTATAAAGGACGAATTACTTGGATGGGGACAGTCCTGAAAAAGAAAAAGAGTTTGTATAGTGACCTGACGGGTGTTGTTCAGGAAGCTGAGAAGCAGTTTATTCGAGTCAGTCTGCGAGAGGAACTTCAATTAGATGGACCTGATTCTGAAAGAAATCAGCGTATTCTTCAAGCTTTACGGTATTTTGATCTGGAGCAAGCGCTTGATAAGAGTCCCTATCAATTAAGTGGTGGCCAGCAAAAGATTCTTCAGCTCTTGACCATTTTGACCAGCAAGGCTTCTGTGATCTTGCTGGATGAACCTTTTGCAGGTTTGGATGATAGAGCTTGCTATTATTTTTGTCAATGGATTCTGGAGGAGAGAAATCAAGGAAGAAGTTTTATGATCATTAGCCATCGTTTAGATCCTTTGATCTCTGTGGTTGATTATTGGATTGAGATGACTAGTCAGGGGCTCAGTCATGTGAAAGAAGTGACAATTACCAAACCACTCACATCTCAGAGTAGCAATGCTCAAAGGGAGGTGAGATAGTATGGTTAAAGTAGCAACCCAGACACCGATTATCAGTCTCTTCTTGCTGATTTTATCCTTGGAAACATCTTTTATTCCTTCTATTGCTCTTAATCTCTCAGTAGTTGCATTTTGTATTCTCTTTATGCTCTATTACCGTCGATTTAAGATGTTGGCTTGGATGATTCTACTCGCCATTTTGCCATCTTTGGCCAACTACTGGGCAGTTCAGTTACATGGAGATGCTTCGCAGGCAGTCATGCTTGGAACGAGGGCCTTTGTGACCGTTTGTATTGGTCTTGTCTTTGTTTCCTCTATTTCCCTAAAAGAGTTTCTCTTGTACTTGGCTCAAAAGGGGTTATCACGCTCTTGGGCCTATGCCTTGATTGTGGTATTCAATTCCTTCCCCCTTATTCAGCAAGAAATCAAGTCCCTCAAGGAAGCGTGCTTATTACGCGGTCAAGAACTGCATATTTGGTCTCCCTTGATTTACAGCAAGATTCTGATGACAGTCTTTAGGTGGCGTCATCTTTATCTGAGAGCTCTGTCGGCGCATGGATATGACGAACATGCACAGTTGAAGAATAGCTATCGGACTTTTTATATTCCTAAAAGGACAATATTCATCTACCTGCTTTTCTTTTTATTGCTTCAAACCAGTCTATTTTTATAAAGGAGTTATTATGGAATTTACAGATATTGCGATGGAATTATCCAAGGAAGCTTGGCAGGCTTCTTTTCATCATCCCTTTATTTTACAATTACAAGAGGGAAATTTAGACCCGTCCATTTTCCGCTATTACCTGATTCAGGATGCCTACTATCTGAATGCTTTCTCAGAAATCTATCACCTTTTGGCTGATAAGACTTCAAACCAAGAGATGAAAAGACTCTTGAAACAAAATGCTCAGAGTCTAGTGGAGGGTGAGTTATTTATCCGCCAACAATTTTTCAAGGAATTGGAAATCAGCGATCAGGAAATGGAGCAACATCCAATCGCTCCAACCTGCTATCATTACATTTCTCACATTTATCGGCAATTTGCAGAGCCAAACTTGGGCATTGCCTTTGCAAGTTTGTTGCCTTGTCCTTGGTTATACCATGATATAGGCAAATCACTTAATCTTAAACCGTCACCAAATCCTCTCTATCAACAATGGATTGAAACTTATATTACGGATGAGTTAGAGCAGCAGATCAGAGAGGAGGGAGCCCTGGTCAATCAACTCTATCGCGAAAGTGATGAGACAGACAAGAAAAAAATGCTAGATGCCTTCCACATCAGTGTTCACATGGAATCCAAGTTTTGGCAAATGGCCTACCAACACCAGACATGGAAGAGTGATTTACACTCTTTGGAAAAAGGAGAAGAATAGAAACATGAGAAAGCACCAATTGCAAGTTCACAAATTAACCATTTTATCCATGATGATTGCCCTTGATGTAGTCCTTACGCCTATCTTTCGGATTGAGGGAATGGCACCGATGTCCAGTGTAGTCAATATTCTAGCAGGAATCATGATGGGACCTGTTTATGCTTTGGCTATGGCTACAGTCACAGCCTTTATCCGCATGACGACTCAAGGGATTCCGCCTTTAGCTCTCACAGGAGCGACTTTTGGAGCCCTCCTTGCAGGTCTCTTTTATAAGTATGGTCGAAAATTTTATTTTTCTGCCTTGGGAGAAATTTTGGGAACAGGTATTATTGGTTCTATTGTTTCTTATCCTGTTATGGTACTTTTTACAGGATCAGCTGCTAAGCTCAGCTGGTTTATCTACACTCCTCGATTTTTCGGAGCAACCTTGATTGGTACAGCGATTTCCTTTATTGCCTTTCGATTTTTAATCAAGCAGGAATTCTTTAAAAAAGTGCAGGGATATTTCTTTGCTGAAAGGATAGACTGATGCAGAAATTGACAAATCCCTTTCCTCTGGAAACGACTTCCCTCATTCACTGCATTACCAATGAGATTTCTTGTGAGATGCTGGCAAATGGGATTTTGGCTCTGGGATGTAAACCTGTTATGGCAGATGACCCCCGTGAGGTTCTTGATTTTACCAAACAGAGCCAGGCTCTCTTCATCAATTTGGGGCATTTGTCTGCTGAGAAGGAAAAAGCAATCCGTATGGCAGCTTCGTATGCAAATCAATCTTCTCTCCCGATGGTAGTAGATGCGGTTGGCTTAACAGCTTCATCCATTCGTAAGAGCTTAGTTAAAGATCTTTTAGACTACAGCCCTACGGTCCTTAAAGGAAATATGTCGGAAATCCGAAGTCTTGTTGGCTTAAAACACCACGGAGTTGGGGTTGATGCGAGTGCTAAAGATCAAGAAATTGAGGATTTGCTTCAAGTCTTGAAAGACTGGTGTCAGACATATCCAGGTATGTCATTCTTAGTCACAGGCCCCAAAGACCTCATCGTTTCAGATAATCAGGTTGCTGTATTGGAGAATGGCTGTGCAGAATTAGACTGGATAACAGGGACAGGAGACTTGGTTGGAGCCTTGACAGCAGTTTTTCTCGGCCAAGGAAAGACTGGTTTTGAAGCTTCTTGCCTAGCGGTTTCTTATCTCAATATCTCTGCTGAGAGAATAGTTGTCCAAGGAATGGGATTGGAAGAATTTCGCTACCAAGTACTCAATCAGCTTTCGCTCCTAAAAAGAGATGAAAATTGGCTAGAAGCCATAAAAGGAGATGTTTATGAATAGAGAGGCGCTTAGACTGTATCTGGTAACCAATCGCTACCAAGATTCCTTGGAAAGATTTCTTGAAAAGGTTGAGATGGCCTGCCGTTCAGGGGTTACCATAGTCCAATTACGAGAAAAAAATCTCACAACCAATCAATATTATCAACTGGCAAAACAAGTTAAGGAAATAACAGATGCCTATCAGGTACCCTTGATCATCGATGATCGTTTGGATGTCTGTCTTGCAGTTGATGCTGCTGGTCTGCATATTGGCGACGATGAATTACCCGTTTCGGTTGTCCGCAAAATCCTAGGTCCTGAAAAAATCCTCGGTGTCACAGCTAAAACAGTAAAAAGAGCCTTCGAAGCAGAAGAAGGGGGAGCAGATTACTTGGGGACAGGGGCCATTTTTCCAACTACCACTAAGGAAAATGCGCCTATCACCCTGATTTCAACCTTGAAAACAATTTGCCAAAGGGTTACCATTCCAGTAGTTGCTATTGGGGGCTTGACGTCAGAGAACATTGACCAGCTTGCAGCAACTGGCATAGCTGGTGTAGCTGTAGTGCGTGATTTGATGCAGGCAGAAGATATTGAGGCAAAAACGCAAGTCTTTTTAACAAAGTTGGATGATATTATTTTCTAATTAAAAACTCTCTAATTCCCTTAAAGTGGGAACTAGAGAGTTTTTTTAATCTTTAAAGCTTGTATGGTTGACTGGGCCAGAACCATGACCGAGTTGAGGAGCATCTTGAATGGCTTTTGTAATAAAGGCCTTGGCTTTATCAACTGCCTGGTAAAGGCTTTTGCCCTTGGCTAGTTCAGCCGTAATCACTGCAGCAAAGGTACATCCAGTACCATGGGTGTGACAGGTTTGAATTCGTGGACTTTCCCAGACAAATTGTTCATCCTTGGTAAAGAGGAAATCCTTGGCACCGCCTTCGAGATGACCACAGACTGAGGACCAAATTCTTTTAAAATCAGGCGACCAGCACGCTGCATGTCTTCAGGATCATGGATTGAAAAACCAACAATTTCTTCTGCCTCAGGAAGATTGGGTGTGATAATGCTTGCAAGGGGAAGCAGGTTTGTTTTTAGGTAGGTTCTGGCACTGGTATCAATCAGGGTGTCTCCGCTCGTAGCGACCATAACAGGGTCAAGGACGTAGGGACAATCCAGATTTTTAAGATAGGGCTGGATGATTTCCATGATTTCAGTAGTTGCCAACATCCCTGTTTTTACAGCCTGAGGCTTGATATCTGAAAAGACACTGTCCAATTGGGCTTTCAACATTTGAGGAGAAACGTGCTCGATCAATTGAACGCCTCTGGTATTTTGAGCGACAAGACTGGTCACAACAGCCATTCCATAGACATCTCTAGCTTGGAAAGACTTTAAGTCAGCCATAATGCCAGCACCGCCACTAGGATCTGTCCCAGCAATGGTTAGAGCAACGGGTAAATAAGTCATCTAAAATCTCCCAACCAACTGAAGTTTGTATTCTTAAGAACAAGCAAGTCTGTTTTAGGAAAATAATAGAAGACGATATTCCTCATCATCATTTCCACTTCCATCAGCTAGCATTACCTAGATTGAGTCAAAGGGTCTAACAGTCGTTAATCTCAGCTTTACGCACCCCTAGTGGTTGTTTTCTTTTTTCTTTAGTATAGCATATTTTTATAGTTTATATAGTAAGATTTGATTGGAAATCCTTTATCAAATGATTAAAATTCTATTTTTTAAAGAAAAGATTAATTTTATAGTTGACAAATGTAGATTTTAAGAGTATACTGATAATTGTAATTGACAAATGTAGATTTTGGAGGTGTGATTATGCAGATTTCAGATGCAGAATGGCAGGTCATGAAGATTATTTGGATGCAGGGGGAACAGACCAGTACGGATTTGATCAGGGTTCTGGCGGAGCGGTTCGACTGGTCCAAGTCGACCATTCAAACTCTTTTGGCTCGTTTGGTTGAGAAAGAATGTCTGACAAGGAAAAAAGAAGGCAAGTCCTTTGTCTATTCAGCCCTTTTAACTCTAGATCAAAGCCGAGACTTGCTTGTCCAAGATATTAAAGACAAGGTTTGTTCCCGTAGGATTAAGAACTTGTTGGCTGATTTGATTATGGAATGTGATTTTACTCTGGCTGACTTGGCTGACTTGGAAGCTGCGATTTCTAAGAAGAAATCAAGTGCTGTAACAGAAGTAAGATGTAATTGTATGTAAAGGAGACGTCATGTTAAATAGTATTGTAACCATTGTTTGTATTACCCTTATCGCGTTTATCTTGTTTTGGTTTTTCAAAAAGCCTGAAAAATCTGGACAAAAAGCCCAGCAAAAAAAGGGCTACCAAGAGATTCGAGTGGAGGTCATGGGGGGCTATACGCCTGAGTTGATTATCCTCAAGAAATCAGTGCCAGCCCGCATTGTCTTTGACCGCAAGGATCCTTCACCATGTTTGGACCAAATTGTTTTTCCAGACTTTGGTGTCCATGCGGACCTGCCTATGGGGGAAGAGTATATAGTGGAAATCACGCCTGAGCAGGCTGGAGAGTATGGTTTCTCTTGTGGCATGAATATGATGCACGGCAAGATGATTGTAGAATAGGAGAATGATATGACTGAAATTGTAAAAGCAAGTCTTGAAAATGGTGTTCAAAAAATCCGTATCACGGCAGACAAAGGCTACCATCCAGCTCATATACAGCTTCAAAAAGGGATTCCAGCTGAGATCACCTTTCATCGAGCAACTCCTTCAAACTGTTACAAGGAAATTCTGTTTGAAGAAGAAGGCATCTTGGAACCAATCGGCGTAGATGAGGAGAAAGTCATTCGTTTTACACCTCAAGAATTAGGTCAACATGAATTTTCTTGTGGTATGAAGATGCAAAAAGGAAGTTATACAGTTGTTGAGAAGACTCGAAAATCTCTATCACTTTTACAGCGTTTTTGGATTACCAGTATCTTTACTGTGCCTCTTGTGATCCTCATGATTGGGATGTCGACAGGAGGAATTAGTCACCAAGTCATGCGTTGGGGCACCTTTTTAGCCACAACACCGATTATGCTAGTAGCAGGTGGTCCTTATATCCAAAGTGCTTGGGCTAGTTTTAAAAAGCACAATGCCAACATGGATACCTTGGTTGCTCTGGGAACCCTAGTAGCTTATTTCTATAGTCTAGTTGCCCTCTTCGCTGGTCTCCCCGTTTACTTTGAAAGTGCTGCATTTATCTTCTTCTTCGTTCTTATGGGAGCTGTTTTTGAGGAGAAAATGCGGAAAAATACTTCCCAAGCTGTGGAGAAATTACTTGACTTGCAGGCTAAAACTGCAGAAGTCTTGCGTGAGGATAACTATGTTCAAGTTCCTTTGGAGCAAGTCAAGGTAGGTGATCTGATTCGAGTGCGTCCCGGTGAAAAGATTGCGGTTGATGGTGTCGTAGTAGAAGGTATCTCTAGTATTGATGAGTCTATGGTGACAGGTGAGAGTCTGCCTGTGGACAAGACAGTTGGAGATACCGTCATTGGCTCAACCCTCAATAATAGTGGAACACTTGTTTTTAGAGCAGAAAAAGTTGGTTCAGAGACTGTTTTGGCTCAGATTGTGGATTTTGTGAAGAAAGCTCAGACCAGTCGCGCACCGATTCAGGATTTGACAGATAAGATTTCAGGGATTTTTGTCCCAGCAGTTGTCATTTTAGGAATCGTGACCTTTTGGGTCTGGTTTGTCTTGCTCAGGGATAGTGTAGTCGTGCTTGGTGCCAGCTTTGTGTCCTCTCTGCTCTATGGAGTGGCGGTTTTGATTATCGCCTGCCCTTGTGCCTTGGGACTTGCAACACCGACAGCCCTTATGGTAGGGACAGGTCGTAGTGCCAAGATGGGGGTTCTCCTCAAAAATGGAACGGTTCTACAGGAAATCCAGAAAGTTCAAACTATCGTCTTTGATAAGACCGGGACTTTGACTGAAGGGAAACCTGTGGTCACAGATATCATCGGCGACGAAGTAGAAGTGCTTGGATTGGCAGCTTCCTTGGAAGAAGCTTCTCAACACCCACTGGCTGAAGCCGTTGTGAAACGAGCGAGTGAAGCTGGACTTGAGCTTCAAACTGTTGAAAATTTCCAAGCCTTGCACGGAAAAGGTGTCTCAGGGCAAATCAATGGAAGACAAGTTTTGCTTGGAAATGCTAAAATGCTGGATGACATGAACATTTCTAGCACTTATCAAGAAAAACTAGAAGAACTGGAAACAGAAGCTAAGACAGTTGTTTTCTTGGCTGTTGACAATGAAATCAAAGGCTTGCTTGCTTTGCAAGATATTCCTAAGGAAAATGCTAAGCTTGCCATCAGTCAGTTGAAAAAACGAGGTCTTAAAACAGTCATGCTGACAGGAGACAATGCAGGTGTGGCGCGTGCTATTGCAGATCAGATTGGAATCGAAGAGGTCATTGCAGGTGTCTTACCAGAAGAAAAAGCCCATGAAATTCATAAACTGCAACAGTCAGGAAAAGTAGCCTTTGTTGGTGATGGCATCAATGATGCTCCTGCTCTTAGTGTAGCAGATGTGGGGATTGCTATGGGAGCTGGAACAGATATCGCTATCGAGTCAGCAGATTTGGTCTTGACAACCAATAATCTTTTAGGAGTGGTTCGTGCCTTCGACATGAGTAAGAAAACCTTTAATCGAATTTTGCTCAATCTTTTCTGGGCCTTTATCTACAATGTCGCCGGAATTCCGATTGCAGCAGGAGTCTTTTCAGGTGTTGGACTGGCCCTCAATCCAGAACTGGCAGGTCTAGCTATGGCCTTTAGTTCTGTATCCGTTCTGACTAGTTCACTCTTACTAAACTTTAGTAAAATAGATTAAAAGCGGGCTTGCTCGCTTTTTATTATAAAACAGATATTAAAAACGTTTTCAAACTGTACTGTAATAGAGAATAGAAACTTCTGAGCAGATTCTTAGAAAAGTCGAACTAAATGTGGTAAATTAGTAGAGTAAAAATTTGCTGAAACGTTTTCAAAAGCTATATGAAACCTTTTTTAGTAGATTTAAAAATATTTGAAGGAGAGTTATCATTATGACTCAAGGGAAAATTACTGCATCTGCAGCAATGCTTAATGTATTGAAAACATGGGGCGTAGACACAATCTACGGTATCCCATCAGGAACACTCAGCTCATTGATGGATGCTTTGGCTGAAGACAAAGATATCCGCTTCTTGCAAGTTCGCCATGAAGAAACAGGTGCTCTTGCAGCGGTTATGCAAGCTAAATTCGGCGGCTCAATCGGGGTTGCAGTTGGTTCAGGTGGACCTGGTGCGACTCACTTGATCAACGGTGTTTACGATGCAGCTATGGATAACACTCCATTCCTAGCAATCCTTGGATCACGTCCAGTGAACGAACTCAACATGGATGCTTTCCAAGAGCTTAACCAAAACCCAATGTACAACGGTATCGCTGTATACAACAAACGTGTAGCTTACGCTGAGCAATTGCCAAAAGTAATCGACGAAGCTTGCCGTGCTGCAGTTTCTAAAAAAGGTCCAGCTGTCGTTGAAATCCCAGTAAACTTCGGTTTCCAAGAAATCGACGAAAACTCATACTATGGATCAGGTTCATACGAGCGTTCATTCATCGCTCCTGCTTTGAACGAAGTTGAAATCGACAAAGCTGTTGAAATCTTGAACAATGCTGAACGTCCAGTTATCTATGCTGGTTACGGTGGTGTTAAAGCTGGTGAAGTGATTACTGAATTGTCACGTAAAATCAAAGCACCAATCATCACAACTGGTAAAAACTTTGAAGCTTTCGAATGGAACTATGAAGGTTTGACAGGTTCTGCTTACCGTGTTGGTTGGAAACCAGCCAACGAAGTGGTCTTTGAAGCAGACACAGTTCTTTTCCTTGGTTCAAACTTCCCATTTGCTGAAGTTTACGAAGCATTCAAGAATACTGAAAAATTCATCCAAGTTGATATCGACCCTTACAAACTTGGTAAACGTCACGCCCTTGACGCTTCAATCCTTGGTGATGCAGGTCAAGCAGCTAAAGCTATCCTTGACAAAGTGAACCCAGTTGAATCTACTCCATGGTGGCGTGCAAACGTTAAGAACAACCAAAACTGGCGTGATTACATGAACAAACTCGAAGGTAAAACTGAGGGTGAATTGCAATTGTATCAAGTTTACAATGCAATCAACAAACATGCTGATCAAGACGCTATCTATTCAATCGACGTAGGTGACACTACTCAAACATCTACTCGTCACCTTCACATGACACCTAAGAACATGTGGCGTACATCTCCACTCTTTGCGACAATGGGTATTGCCCTTCCTGGTGGTATCGCTGCTAAGAAAGACAATCCAGATCGCCAAGTATGGAACATCATGGGTGACGGTGCATTCAACATGTGCTACCCAGACGTTATCACAAACGTTCAATACGACCTTCCAGTTATCAACGTTGTCTTTTCGAATGGTAAATATGCCTTCATCAAGGACAAATACGAAGACACAAACAAACACTTGTTTGGTTGTGACTTCCCTAATGCTGACTATGCGAAAATCGCTGAAGCTCAAGGAGCTGTTGGATTTACAGTTGACCGTATCGAAGACATCGATGCAGTTGTTGCAGAAGCTGTTAAATTGAACAAAGAAGGTAAAACTGTTGTTATCGATGCTCGCATCACTCATCACCGTCCACTTCCAGTAGAAGTACTTGAATTGGATCCAAAACAACACTCAGAAGAAGCGATCAAAGCCTTCAAGGAAAAATACGAAGCAGAAGAACTCGTACCATTCCGTCTCTTCTTGGAAGAAGAAGGATTGCAATCACGCGCAATTAAATAATTCCTTCGTGGAACTTAAAAAGATCGGAGCAATCCGGTCTTTTTATGGGCTCTTTGTCAACTGTAGTGGGTTGAAGAAAAGCTAAGCTCGAGAAAGGACAAATTTCGTCCTTTCTTTTTTGATATTCAGAGCGATAAAAATCCGTTTTTTGAAGTTTTCAAAGTTCCGAAAACCAAAGGCATTGCGTTTGATAAGTTTGATGAGATTATTGGTTGCTTCTAATTTGGCATTAGAATAGGGTAACTGAAGGGCATTGACGATTTTCTCTTTGTCCTTTAGAAAGGTTTTAAAGACAGTCTTAAAAAGAGGATGAACTTTCTTTAGATTTTCCTCAATGAGTCCGAAAAATTTCTCCGGTTCCTTATTCTGAAAGTGAAAAAGCAAGAGTTGATAGAGATGATAGTGGTGTTTCAAGTCTTCTGAATAGCTCAAAAGCTTGTCAATAATCTCTTTATTGGTTAAGTGCATGCGAAAAGTAGGGCGATAAAATCGCTTATCACTCAGTTTACGGCTATCCTGTTGAATGAGTTTCCAGTAGCGCTTGATAGCCTTATATTCATGAGATTTTCGCTCAAATTGCTTCATGATTTGGACACGAACACGACTCATAGCACGGCTAAGATGTTGTACAATGTGGAAGCGATCTAGAACGATTTTGGCATACGGAAAAAGATGTTTAGCCAAGTCATAGTAAGGACTAAACATATCCATAGTAATGATTTTCACCTGACAACGAACAGAGCGATTGTAGCGCAGAAAATGATTTCTTATGATAGTTTGTGTTCTACCCTCAAGAACAGTGATAATATTGAGCTTATCAAAATCTTGAGCAATGAAACTCATCTTTCCCTTAGTGAAGGCATATTCGTCCCAGGACATAATCTCAGGGAGGTAAGAAAAATCAGACTTAAAACAGAAGTCATTGAGCTTGCGAATAACAGTTGAAGTTGAAATAGACAGCTGACGGGCAATATCGGTCATAGAAGTCTTCTCAATTAGCTTCTGGGCAATCTTTTGGTTGATGATACGAGGGATTTGGTGATTCTTCTTGACGAGAGAAGTCTCAGCTACCATCATTTTCGAGCAATGATAGCACTTGAATCGACGTTTTCTAAGGAGAATTCTAGTAGGCATACCAGTCGTTTCAAGGTAAGGAACCTTAGACGGTTTTTGGAAGTCATATTTCTTCATTTGACTTCCACACTCAGGACAAGATGGAGCGTCGTAGTCCAGTTTAGCGATGATTTCCTTGTGGGTATTCCTATTAATGACATCCATAATTTGGATATTTGGGTCTTTAATGTCTAGTAATTTTGTGATAAAATGTAATTGTTCCATAGGATTCTTTCTAATGATGGTTTGGTTGCTTTTCATTATAGATCTTATGGGACTTTTTTTCTACAACAAAATAGGCTCCATAATATCCATAGGGGATTTACCCACTACAAATATTATAGAGCCTTTTTATGGAGGATAGTAAATGAATTTAAATCAATTAGATATTATCGTTTCAGATGTTCCCCAAGTCTGTGCTGACTTGGAGCGTATTTTGGATAAAAAGTCAGATTATGTTGATGACAGTTTTGCTCAGTTTACGATTGGCAGTCACTGTCTGATGTTGTCCCAAAATCATTTGATTCCTTTGGAAAACTTTCGGTCAGGAATCATTCTTCATATTGAGGTTGAGGATCTAAATCAGAATTACCAACGTTTAAAAGAGATCGGTGTCGAGATTTTACACGGTCCTTGTGAAACGGATTGGGGAACAGAGTCCTTATTAGTTAAAGGCCCTGCTGGTCTAGTGATTGATTTTTATCGTATGAAATAGGACATAGTAGAGTTTGATCGCCAACAAAAGTTATAGCATAAGAAGGGATTTATTCACTATTTTTATAAAATCTTCTCCCTACTTTATAAGATGTGAAAAAGAGTTCAACTGGAACTCTTTTTTTGCTATAATGAGGGGAGAAAAATCAGACAGGAGATCAAGATGTCAGAACCATTATTTTTACAATCAGTTATGCAAGAAAAAATCTGGGGTGGAACCAAGCTACGTGATGAGTTTGGCTACGACATCCCAAGTGAAAAAATCGGAGAATACTGGGCCATCTCAGCCCATCCAAATGGCGTTTCAAAGGTGGCCAATGGTCGTTTTGAGGGAACAGACCTTGCTACTTTGTATGCGGAACATCGTGAATTGTTTGGCAATCGTCCTGAGCCTGTATTTCCACTGTTGACCAAAATTCTGGATGCCAACGACTGGCTCAGCGTTCAAGTTCACCCAGACGATGCTTATGGACTGGAGCATGAAGGCGAACTCGGAAAAACAGAATGCTGGTACATCATTGCAGCAGATGAAGGCTCAGAGATTATTTACGGTCACAATGCCAAGTCAAAAGAAGAACTCCGTCAGCAAATTGAAGATAAAAACTGGGATGCCTTGCTGACCAAAGTCCCTGTTAAGGCTGGAGATTTCTTCTATGTACCAAGCGGAACCATGCACGCTATCGGGGCAGGCATCTTAATTCTTGAAACCCAACAGTCTAGTGATACAACCTACCGTGTCTATGACTTTGACCGCAAGGATGATAATGGCAACTTGCGTGAGCTTCATCTTGAAAAATCCATCGATGTTTTGAATATTGGTGAGCCTGCTAACAGCCGACCTGTGACTGTCAAAGCAGATGATTTGCGTACCACTCTCCTTGTATCCAATGATTTCTTTGCAGTTTACAAGTGGGAAATTACTGGAAAAGTTGACTTCGAAAAGACAGCTGACTACAGCTTATTCAGTGTCTTAGCTGGTCAAGGTCAACTGACTGTCGATGGGAACAACTATCCAATCCAAAAAGGTAGCCACTTTATCCTACCAAGTGATGTTGAAGCTTGGACTCTGGAAGGGCAAAGTTTAGAAGTAATTGTTAGCCATCCATAAAAAAAGAAAGGGCCTGAGTTCACTACTCAAGTCCTTTTTAATTACATAAATTGGGCGATAAAGACCACGATGATGATGATTGGAATAATAAAGCGAAGAAGGAAGAGCCAGACTTGGAACAGTCCCTGTTTCCATGCTGTTTCATCAAGATGGAATTCCTCCATAGCAAGAGCCTTCTTAAAGATATAGCCTGTAAAAAGTGAAAGGCAGAGAGCTCCAAATGGCATGAGGAGATTGGAAACCAAGAAGTCCATAGCGTCAAAGAAGGTTTTACCGAAGATATGAACATCCGCCATAACACCGTAAGAAAGTGCTGAAGGAATTCCAAAGACAAAGGTCAAGATTCCCAAAATCACACTCCATTTAGCACGCTGACTATTGTCCTGATTGGTGATATTGCCTACATTGATTTCCAACATAACGACAGAAGAAGTGACCGTCGCAAAGAGGAAGAGCAAGAGGAAGAGGATGTAGAAAATGGTTCCAAAAGGCATTTTGTTAAAGAGTTGAGGCAAGACGATAAAGAGCAAGCTTGGTCCCCCTTCAGACTGGATATTGAAGGCTGACATGGCTGGGAAAATGGCTAGACCTGCCATGATGGATACCGAGATGTTCATTGCTACGATGGAAATTCCTGACTGGACCAGATTGGTTTTCTTATCCAAGTAAGAAGCATAGGTCAGCATGGCTGTAACCCCTAGTGAGAGGGCAAAGAAAGATTGTCCCAGAGCATAGAGGAGACCAGCACTTGTCAGCTTAGAAAAGTCTGGTTTGAGGAAGTAAAGAACCCCTTCCATGGCATTTGGCAAACTGAGAGAACGTCCAATGATGACAACAAAGATGATAAAGAGCAGGGGCATCATGACCTTAGAAGCTCTTTCAATTCCTTTTTGAACCCCACGTGATACAATAAAGATATTCAACAAGATAAAGGCAGCTTGAGCTCCTAGGGCAATGACTGGATTGGAAATGATTGAAGTAAATAACTGAGCATAATCACCCGTTCCACCAAGTTGGAACAATTTTCCAAACTCAATACCCAGATAAACCAGAATCCATCCTCCAATAACACTATAGAAAGATAAGAGGATAAAGAGGGCAAAGGCACCAATCCAACCGATAAAGTTGTACTTGCCACTCTTGCCCAGTTTTCCAAAGGTTTTAATCCCAGAGACACCAGCACTTCGGCCGAGGGCAAATTCAGCCAGTAATAGGGGGAAACCGATTAGAATAGTGGAAATGAGAAAGACTAATAAAAAGCCTCCTCCACCGTTAGTAGCAGTCATGTAGGGGAATTTCCAAACGGCACCAAGTCCGATGGCTGAACCAGCAGATGCTAGGATAAAGCCCAGTTTAGAACCCCATTGCGATTTTTCAGACATAGTCAAACTCCTAAAATTAGTGTTACAAAAGAAAAAGCTACTGCTCTTGGCAAATAGCCTCATCATTACTCAAGATGAGCTTTTCTTTTGATTGATAGACTTGACTATCCTATCATGTTTTCTAAGGTCTGTCAAGAAAACCATTTTCAAGTTTTCACACCTTTCTCAAAAATTTTTAAAAATTTCGCAAAAACGCTTGACTCTGACCTAAGGGGAGGGGTTATACTATCAATGTAAGGAGAAAATCATGTACCATATAAAAGAAGCTGCGCAGCTTTCGGGTGTCTCTGTCAAGACCCTGCACCACTACGATAAGATAGGACTTTTGGTTCCTTTAAAGTCGGAAAACGGTTATCGAACTTACAGTCAAAAGGATTTGGAGCGACTTCAGGTCATTCTTTACTATAAATATCTAGGCTTTTCTTTAGAAAAAATAGCAGAGCTGTTAAAGGAAGATAGATCAGATTTGTTGTCTCACTTGACCAGGCAGTTGGACTATTTGACTCGAGAAAGGCAACACCTAGATACCTTGATTTCCACCTTGCAAAAAACCATTCAAGAACAAAAAGGAGAAAGAGAAATGAGCATTCAAGAGAAATTCGCTGGATTTAACTACCAAGACCATCAAAAATACCACCAAGAGGCGGTAGAGAAGTATGGACAAGAAGTGATGGACCAAGCACTGGAGCGCCAAAAAGGTTACGAAGATGAGGCTACGGCTGCTTTTAACCAAGTCTTTCAAGCCTTGGCACAAAATCTTCAAGCTGACCTGCCTGTAACAGCAGCCGAAAACCAAGAGCAAGCAGCCAAGCTCTTGCAAGCCATCCGTACTTATGGATTTGATTGTACTATTGAAGTATTCGGTTATATCGGTAAAGGCTACGTTTATAACCCAGAGTTTAAGGAAAACATTGACAAATTTGGACCTGGAACAGCCCAGTACACATCAGATGTCATTGCCCACTATGTTCAAACTCAGACAAAATAAAATCGGAGGAGTGATCTTCCGATTTTTACTAAATTCAAGCACTACTTGCTTAATAATTTTTCTACTACATTTAGTTTTCGCATGGTCAAATCTACATTAAAAAGCTTTTCAAGATAGTTAGTATTGAGCTTTTTTTGTTTTGCAGTTCTAGGGAGATAGAGGTAGAGACAGTGGTTACCGACACAAATTTCTTCTTCGCCGTAATCAATTTTCAATTTGTCTAAAGGGAGGCTTTGAATAGGTTCTTGATAAAAAATCACGTGTACACGGTCATAAAGATAGTGTTCTCCAAACGGATTTTCTTGGACAATGTTTTTAAAAATATCCTTATTCTTAATGATTATTTTGAGATCGGCTCCAATCTTTTCCTTTATTAGAGTATGAACCTGTTCTCGTATTTCTTCGAGAGCTAAGTTACTTTCAAGAATGATATTCCCACTTTGAATATAGGTTCGAACTTGTTGAAAACCAGCTTCTGTCAAGATATCTACTAGATAAGACATTTTAGGGATAGCATTTTTTCCATTAGGAGTAACTCCCCTTAACAAGATAATATGTTCCAAAGGACTTCCTTTCTTTTGGGGTTGATTTAGCCATTAAATAATTCAGATTTAGATTGGGTTTGATCCCGCCACCCAACCAGTGCAGAGGGCAGAAGTGATGTTAAAGCCACCAGTGTGGGCATTGATATCTAGTACCTCGCCAGCAAAGTGGAGTCCAGGTACCAGCTTACTTTCTAGAGTTTTGGGATTGATTTCCTTGAGACTGACGCCCCCTTTGGTAACAAAGGACTTGGCAAGGGACATTTTTCCGGTCACAGGGATTTTGAGTACTTTGATAGACTGGAGAAGTTGTTCGCGTTCCTTTTCAGTCAGTTGTTTGACTTTTTCTGGATAGGCTTGCACAAAAAATTCTGCCAAGCGTTCTGGAAGCAAAGTTTTTAAAGCGTTTTTCAAGGATTTTTCACGATTTTCTTCTAGGAATGCAGCCAAGTCCTTCTCAGAAAGTTGAGGGAAAACATCCAGTGAGAGAACCTCCCCACCCTTGACAAAGCTAGACATACGTAGGGCAGCAGGGCCAGACAAACCAAAGTGGGTAAAGAGCAAATCGTGAGTGATGACATGCTTGCCATAACTTAGGGTCACATCATCCAATGAAATTCCCTGCAAGGCCTTGTGAGGGAAATCTGTCAACAAAGGACTTTCAGCTGCTTCAAGCTCGGTAATGGTATGCTTAAAATGGCGGGCAATCTCGTGACCAAAACCAGTCGAACCAGTAGAAGGATAGGATTTCCCACCAGTTGTGACAATGAGTTTCTCACAAGTGAAGCTTTGGTCTGCGGACTTAAGGACAAATTGGTCATCTATCTTTTTAACCGAAATAATTTCTGTTTGAGTGAGAACTTGTCCGCCTAGCTCAGCGATTTTCTTATCCAAGGCTTCGATAATGGTCCGAGATTTGTCGCTGGCAGGAAAGACGCGTCCGTGATCCTCGACCTTGAGTTTGACCCCATTTTCCGTAAAAAAGTTAATGATATCATGGTTATCAAACTGGGAGAAGACACTATAAAGAAAGCGTCCGTTCCCAGGGATTCCAGCTAGCAGGTCGTCCAAGCTACCATTGTTGGTCACATTGCAACGTCCCCCACCAGTCCCAGCCAATTTTTTTCCAAGTTTCCGATTTTTTTCGATGAGGAGGGTTTTCTGTCCATAAAAGCTACTCGAAATCGTAGCCATCATACCAGCAGGACCTCCACCGATGACAATAGTATCAAAATGTTTCATAGCTCTATTGTACCACAAAAAAAACAAGAGATGATAGTCACCTCTTGTCAAGAATGCAATTAATCAATTTCATATCCCATCAGCAAACCACCATCTTCTGCATAAAAACTGCAGAGACCAGATGTTGGGAGAATTTTAATATCCGCCTGTGGGAAATTTTCTCGGATTCGGTCTGAAAGCTGTTGGCAACATTTCTCGTTATTGCGTTGAGCCATGACAATACGGCCACCAGCATATCCAGCTTTCATCAACTCTTCATAGGCAGCTTGAACTGATTTCTTTGGTCCTCGTGCTTTTTGTAGTAGTTCAAGGGTTCCGGTTTCACTAGCTTCTCCGACCATACGGATATTGAGAAGGCCAACGACCGTACCGATAAGCTTGCTCAAACGGCCGTTCTTCACCAAGTTATCGACCTTGGCCAGAACAAAGAGCAACTTGGTTTTTTCTTGATAGGCAGTGATGGCTTCAACCACTTCTTCAAAAGATAAGCCCTGGTCAATCAAGTCATTTAATTTTTCTACGAGCAAGTCAACTTCCCCACCAGCAGACAAACTATCAATCACATGAATCTTAGTGTCAGGATGGTCTCCCAGATAAATATTCTTTGCTAGTTGAGCACTATTGTGACTGCCAGAAAGAGTACCTGTGATGGTTACTAGGAAAATGTTTTTGGCTCCTTCAAATGCTCGTAAATAATCATCTGGGCTTGGACAAGCTGATTTTGAAGCTTCTGCGGTTGCATACATGGTTTCCATCATTTGGTCAATGTTAAGACTAGCATCATCAACAAAGACCTGATCAGCTACTTGAATGGTTAAGGGGACGCTTACAAAGGTTGTGTCAATAGCTGGTTTTGCCAGCTGACGATAATCACAACCAGAGTCAGCAATAATCTTCCAAGTCATAGAAATTCTCCATCTTTGTCAGTTATACATTGACAAAGGTTCTGTCTTTTTTTACAATTATATCATGAAAGCCCTTGAAACAAAAGCCTCATCCGTCTGTTGTGACAAGTAGAAAGAAAATGTTATGTCTGAACGTAGAATCTCTGAAAAATCTCTTGAAAATCTCAGAAAATCAAACCAAGAATCCAATTTATTAACTAGAGAAGCCATCGAAACAGCCCTCTTACAACTCTTGGAAAAAAAGGACTTGACCAAGATTAGTATTTCTGAATTGGTCAAACGTGCAGGCGTTTCGCGTGCGGCCTTTTACCGTAATTATGATTCCAAAGAGGAAATTTTAGAGAGTGTCTTTAAACGGAGTGTCCATAATATTATGGAACAGCTGCATCATTATGATTTAAAGACAGACCTTTATCTGGTATGGGTTCACCTTTTCCGCGAGGCAAGAAAGGAAGCCAGAGTGATTCAATTGGCCTTGGATTACCATCTGGAAAAAATCTTTGTCCAAGCCATGCAGGAATTTTTGGAAAAATACCATGGAAAATCAAAAGGTGTCAGCTCTTATCTTCATTCCTTCTGGAGTTCAGCCATCGTCTCTGTCCTTCTAAAATGGATCAAGGATGGAATGAAGGTACCTGCTGAAAAGATTGCGGATTTACGATTACCATTTTTTAAAAAATAGAGAAATAGGAGAAAAGAGATGACAGAAAAAAGACTAGCCTGGGATGAGTATTTTGCAGCCCAAGCCTTACTAATTGCCAATCGTTCCACTTGTAAACGTGCCAAAGTGGGTGCGATTCTGGTAAAGGATAATAAGGTGATTTCCACTGGTTACAATGGTTCGGTGTCAGGAACCGAGCATTGTATTGATCACGAATGTCTGGTTATTGAAGGCCACTGTGTTCGCACCCTTCACGCTGAGGTCAATGCTATCCTTCAAGGTGCTGAACGTGGTGTTCCTAAAGGTTTTACAGCCTATGTGACGCACTTTCCTTGTCTAAACTGTACCAAACAATTGCTTCAGGTCGGCTGCAAGCGCGTTGTTTATATTAACCAATATCGAATGGACGACTATGCCCAATACCTTTATCAAGAAAAAGGGACAGAATTGACCCATTTACCACTTGAGACAGTACAGACAGCTCTTAAAGAGGCAGATCTAATGTAAAAATTATCAAAAACAAATGGTTTAGAAAGATTTTTAAACCGTTTTTTGGTATAATAAGAAGAATAAATTGAAAGAAGGAATTCCAAAAATGGGAAAAATTGAAGTTATTAATCATCCACTGATTCAGCACAAATTGTCAATCTTGCGTCGTACAGATACTTCTACAAAAGCTTTCCGTGAGCTAGTAGATGAGATTGCAATGTTGATGGGGTATGAAGTACTTCGTGATCTTCCACTAGAAGATGTGGAAATCGAAACACCAATTACAAAAACAGTTCAAAAACAATTGGCAGGTAAGAAATTGGCCATCGTTCCAATCTTGCGCGCAGGTATCGGGATGGTTGATGGGCTCTTGAGCTTGGTTCCAGCCGCTAAAGTTGGGCATATCGGTATGTACCGTGATGAAGAAACACTTCAACCAGTTGAGTATTTGGTGAAATTGCCTGAAGATATTGACCAACGTCAAATTTTTGTAGTAGACCCAATGTTGGCAACAGGTGGCTCAGCAATCTTAGCTGTTGACTCCCTTAAAAAACGTGGCGCATCAAATATCAAATTTGTCTGCCTTGTATCTGCTCCAGAAGGTGTTAAAGCTCTTCAAGAAGCTCATCCAGATGTAGAAATCTTTACAGCAGCCTTGGATGACCACTTGAACGAACACGGTTATATCGTTCCAGGTCTTGGAGATGCTGGGGACCGCTTGTTCGGTACGAAATAAGATCGAAAAGAAGATTGACTTGGAAAAGAAGTTCCAGTCACGAAAGGAGGTTGAGTTTTTGTTTCTGTCTGATGAAAACAGAGCAAAAATTTGACCTTTTTTGACCAAGATATTATAATAGTCTTATCTTCAGTCATTTGACCAACAAAATTAAAATTCAAAAGGAGAAATGAATGATTCCTGTAGTTATTGAACAAACAAGCCGTGGAGAACGTTCTTACGATATTTACTCACGTCTTCTCAAAGACCGCATCATTATGCTGACAGGTCCAGTTGAAGACAACATGGCTAACTCAGTTATTGCCCAGTTGCTTTTCTTGGATGCCCAAGATAGTACAAAAGATATTTACCTTTATGTCAATACACCAGGTGGTTCCGTTTCAGCTGGTTTGGCAATCGTTGATACCATGAACTTTATCAAGGCTGATGTCCAAACCATCGTTATGGGTATGGCCGCATCTATGGGGACGGTCATCGCATCAAGTGGAGCCAAAGGCAAACGTTTCATGCTTCCAAATGCTGAATACATGATCCACCAACCAATGGGTGGTACAGGTGGTGGTACCCAACAAACTGATATGGCTATCGCAGCAGAACACTTGCTTAAAACCCGTAATACCTTGGAAAAAATCTTGGCTGAAAATTCAGGTCAGTCAATCGAAAAAGTCCATGCAGATGCAGAACGTGATAACTGGATGAGCGCCCAAGAAACACTTGAATATGGCTTTATTGATGAAATCATGGCCAACAATTCATTGAACTAATGATGAAAGAAGGCAAACTCGACTGGGTTTGCTTTTTTTGGTATAATAGGGAGAGATTTCTTAGAAAGAGGATTTATCATGTTTGAAAAAGTTAATCGATCTGGCTTGATTATCTATCTTTACTATAATCGTGATGCAAAAAAACTGCAGGATTATGGAGATATTACCTATCATTCCAAGAAACATCGTTACTTACAACTCTATGTTCCAACAGAGAATCTAGAGGGTGTAGTTGAGAGATTAGGTAAGGAAAGATTTATCAAAAAAGTTAGAGCTTGTCATATTCAAGAGCTGGAAACACCCTTTGTGGGTAATCTTTATCGAGAGGAAAACGTTATCATCGAAAAAGTTCAAGAAAAGTGTTGACAATTTTCTGATAATTCGGTATATTCTTAACATGCTATTTATTTAAGAAATAAGGAGACAAAAAAATGAAGAAAAAATTTGCCCTATCGTTTGTGGCACTTGCAAGTGTAGCACTTCTTGCAGCCTGTGGAGAAGTGAAGTCTGGAGCATCAAACGCTGCTGGTAACTCAGTAGATGAAAAGACAATCAAAATCGGATTTAACTTTGAAGAAACTGGTGCTGTAGCAGCCTATGGGACATCTGAACAAAAAGGTGCCCAACTTGCTGTTGATGAAATCAATGCAGCAGGTGGTATCGACGGAAAACAAATCGAAGTAGTTGATAAAGATAACAAGTCAGAAACAGCAGAGGCGGCTTCAGTAACAACTAACCTTGTAACCCAATCTAAAGTATCAGCAATCGTAGGACCTGCGACATCTGGTGCAACTGCAGCTGCGGTAGCGAACGCTACAAAAGCAGGTGTTCCATTGATTTCGCCAAGTGCGACTCAAGATGGATTGACTAAAGGTCAAGATTACCTCTTTATCGGAACTTTCCAAGATAGCTTCCAAGGAAAAATTATCTCAAACTATGTTTCTGATAAATTGCAAGCTAAGAAAGTTGTTCTTTACACTGACAATGCTAGTGACTATGCCAAAGGTATTGCCAAAGCCTTCCGTGAAGCTTATAAAGGTGAAATCGTTGCAGATGAAACTTTCGTAGCAGGTGACACAGACTTCCAAGCAGCTCTTACAAAAATGAAAGGGAAAGATTTTGATGCTATCGTTGTTCCTGGTTACTACACTGAAGCTGGTAAAATTGTAAACCAAGCGCGTGGTATGGGAATTGACAAACCAATCGTTGGTGGTGATGGATTTAACGGTGAAGAGTTTGTACAACAAGCAACTGCTGAAAAAGCATCAAATATCTACTTTATCTCAGGTTTCTCAACTACCGTAGAAGTTTCAGCTAAAACCAAAGCCTTCCTTGACGCTTACCGTGCTAAGTACAATGAAGAACCTTCAACATTTGCAGCCTTGGCTTATGACTCAGTTCACCTTGTAGCAAACGCAGCAAAAGGTGCTAAAAATTCTGGTGAAATCAAGGATAACCTTGCTAAAACAAAAGATTTTGAAGGTGTAACTGGTCAAACAAGCTTCGATGCAGACCACAACACAGTCAAAACAGCTTACATGATGACCATGAATAATGGTAAGGTTGTAGCAGCAGAAGTTGTAAAACCATAATAGAAAAATATTGAAATAGGGAATGAGCCGTTGACTCACTCCCTGTTTCGATGTTTAAGAACCTATCAAAAAGTGAGGGAAAACCCTCGAAATTATAAATAGAAAGAGTGAATCTTATGCTCCAACAACTAGTAAATGGTTTGATTCTAGGTAGTGTTTATGCGCTGTTAGCCCTAGGATATACCATGGTTTACGGAATTATCAAGCTCATCAACTTCGCCCACGGTGATATTTATATGATGGGAGCCTTTATCGGTTATTTCTTGATTAATTCTTTCCAAATGAATTTCTTTGTAGCGCTTATTGTAGCTATGCTAGCGACAGCCATTCTTGGTGTCGTGATTGAGTTCCTTGCTTACCGACCTTTGCGCCACTCTACTCGTATTGCTGTTTTGATTACAGCTATTGGGGTTTCTTTCCTACTTGAGTATGGCATGGTCTATCTGGTTGGTGCCAATACCCGTGCCTTCCCTCAAGCGATTCAAACAGTTCGCTATGATTTGGGACCAGTTAGCCTAACAAACGTGCAGTTAATGATTTTGGCCATTTCCTTGATCTTGATGATTTTGTTACAAGTTATTGTTCAAAAGACTAAGATGGGGAAAGCCATGCGTGCAGTATCCGTAGATAGCGATGCAGCGCAATTGATGGGGATTAATGTGAACCGTACTATCAGCTTTACCTTCGCTTTGGGTTCAGCTCTTGCGGGTGCGGCTGGTGTTCTGATTGCCCTCTATTATAACTCTCTTGAGCCTTTGATGGGGGTTACTCCAGGTCTTAAGTCTTTCGTTGCCGCAGTACTTGGTGGTATCGGAATTATTCCTGGTGCGGCTCTCGGTGGCTTTGTAATTGGTCTATTGGAAACCTTTGCGACAGCTTTTGGAATGTCAGATTTCCGTGATGCCATTGTTTATGGAATCTTGTTGTTGATCTTGATTGTCCGCCCAGCTGGTATCCTTGGTAAAAATGTGAAAGAGAAGGTGTAAACGATGAAAGAAAATTTAAAAGTTAATATTCTATGGTTACTCCTTTTGTTAGCTGGCTATGGCTTGATTAGTGTACTGGTTTCAGTCGGAGTACTCAACCTATTCTATGTACAGATTTTACAACAAATTGGAATTAATATTATTCTGGCTGTTGGTCTTAACTTAATCGTTGGTTTTTCTGGACAATTTTCACTTGGGCATGCTGGTTTCATGGCGATTGGTGCCTATGCAGCAGCTATTATTGGTTCTAAATCACCAACCTACGGTGCCTTCTTTGGAGCTATGCTTGTAGGGGCTTTGATTTCAGGAGCAGTTGCCTTGCTTGTCGGAATTCCAACCTTGCGTTTGAAGGGTGACTATCTTGCGGTAGCGACTCTAGGTGTTTCTGAAATTATTCGTATCTTTATCATCAATGGCGGAAGCCTTACAAATGGTGCGGCAGGTATCTTGGGAATTCCTAACTTTACAACTTGGCAAATGGTATACTTCTTTGTTGTGATTACAACCATTGCAACATTGAACTTCTTGCGTAGCCCGATTGGTCGATCAACCCTATCCGTTCGTGAGGATGAAATCGCTGCTGAGTCAGTTGGGGTTAATACGACTAAAATTAAAATTATTGCTTTTGTCTTTGGTGCTATTACTGCAAGTATTGCAGGGTCACTTCAGGCAGGATTTATCGGCTCTGTTGTACCGAAAGATTACACCTTCATCAACTCGATCAACGTTTTGATTATTGTTGTATTTGGTGGACTTGGTTCCATTACGGGTGCGATCGTTTCAGCTATTGTCCTTGGAATTTTGAATATGCTTCTCCAAGATGTTGCTAGCGTACGTATGATTATCTACGCTTTGGCCTTGGTATTGGTAATGATTTTCAGACCAGGTGGACTCCTTGGAACATGGGAATTGAGCCTATCACGTTTCTTTAAAAAATCTAAGAAGGAGGAACAAAACTAATGGCATTACTTGAAGTAAAACAGTTAACCAAACATTTTGGCGGTCTAACAGCTGTTGGAGATGTGACTCTTGAATTGAACGAAGGGGAATTGGTTGGACTAATCGGTCCAAACGGAGCTGGGAAAACCACTCTTTTCAACCTCTTGACGGGTGTTTATGAACCGAGTGAGGGAACTGTTACCCTTGATGGTCACCTTTTAAATGGGAAGTCACCTTATAAGATTGCTTCTTTGGGACTTGGACGTACTTTCCAAAATATCCGTCTCTTTAAAGATTTAACCGTTTTGGACAATGTTTTGATTGCCTTTGGAAACCATCATAAACAACATGTTTTTGCTAGTTTCTTACGCCTACCAGCTTTTTACAAGAGTGAAAAAGAATTAAAGGCTAAAGCTTTAGAATTGCTGAAAATCTTTGATTTAGATGGAGATGCAGAAACTCTTGCTAAAAACCTTGCCTACGGACAACAACGTCGTTTGGAAATTGTTCGTGCCCTCGCTACGGAACCTAAAATTCTCTTTTTGGATGAACCAGCCGCAGGTATGAACCCACAGGAAACAGCTGAATTGACTGAGTTAATTCGTCGCATCAAAGATGAATTTAAAATTACGATTATGTTGATTGAACATGATATGAATCTGGTCATGGAAGTAACAGAACGTATCTACGTACTTGAATACGGTCGCTTGATTGCTCAGGGAACTCCGGACGAAATTAAGACCAATAAACGCGTTATCGAAGCTTATCTAGGAGGTGAAGCCTAATGTCTATGTTAAAAGTTGAAAATCTTTCTGTGCATTACGGTATGATCCAAGCAGTCCGTGATGTAAGCTTTGAAGTGAATGAAGGAGAGGTTGTTTCTCTTATCGGTGCCAATGGTGCAGGTAAGACAACTATTCTCCGTACCTTGTCTGGTTTGGTTAGACCGAGTTCAGGAAAAATTGAATTTTTAGGTCAAGAAATCCAAAAAATGCCAGCTCAGAAAATCGTGGCAGGTGGACTTTCACAAGTTCCAGAAGGACGCCATGTCTTCCCTGGCTTGACTGTGATGGAAAATCTTGAAATGGGAGCTTTCTTAAAGAAAAATCGTGAAGAAAATCAAGCTAACTTGAAGAAGGTTTTCTCACGCTTTCCTCGTCTTGAAGAACGGAAGAACCAAGATGCAGCCACTCTTTCAGGAGGGGAACAACAAATGCTTGCCATGGGACGCGCCCTTATGTCAACACCTAAACTTCTTCTTTTAGATGAGCCATCAATGGGACTTGCCCCAATCTTTATCCAAGAAATTTTTGATATCATTCAAGATATCCAGAAACAAGGAACGACCGTCCTCTTGATTGAACAAAACGCTAATAAAGCACTCGCAATCTCTGACCGAGGCTATGTACTGGAAACAGGAAAAATCGTCCTATCCGGAACAGGAAAAGAACTCGCCTCATCAGAAGAAGTCAGAAAAGCATATCTAGGTGGCTAAAAAGGTCCGGGGGACCTTTTTAATCGGTGGATAGAGATTGCGAAGCAATCATCCGAATCCAGTGGATTGTTTTAGTCGGTATATTTAGATTGGAAACAAATCTGCATCTACTTTGAAAGATGAATTTATAATAATTGAAAAATCGAATGAAAGGTATTTTATCTTCATTCACAGAGCTCGATTTCAGAGCTCTTTTTGCTAGCTTATTCATACTTTTCTGAATTTTGAAAAAGAAATGTAAGCGTTTGATAGATTTACAAAAAGATTGTATAATAGGGATAAGAATAGAAAAGGAGAAGTCTCATGGCAGTTAAAGATTTTATGACCCGCAAGGTAGTGTATATTAGTCCAGATACAACAGTATCTCATGCAGCAGATTTGATGAGAGAGCAAGGGTTGCACCGCTTGCCTGTTATCGAAAATGATCAATTGGTTGGTTTGGTAACTGAGGGAACCATTGCTCAAGCTAGTCCATCAAAAGCCACAAGTCTTTCTATCTATGAGATGAACTATCTTCTGAATAAGACCAAAGTAAAAGATGTCATGATTCGTGATGTTGTCACTGTTTCAGGTTATGCTAGTCTAGAAGATGCAACTTATCTGATGCTGAAAAACAAGATTGGTATTCTTCCTGTAGTAGATAACCATCAAGTATACGGAGTTATTACTGACCGTGATGTTTTCCAAGCCTTTCTTGAAATTGCTGGTTATGGTGAAGAAGGAATTCGAGTGCGCTTTGTTACAGAAGATGAAGTTGGTGTTCTCGGAAAGATTGTTTCTTTGATTGTAGAAGAAAATTTGAATATCTCCCATACCGTAAATATTCCACGCAAGGATGGTAAGGTGATTATCGAAGTTCAAATCGATGGATCAGTTGATTTGACAGCCTTAAAGCAAAAATTTGAAGCTGAAAATATTCAAGTAGAAGAGATTAGTCGTACTTCTGCTAAAATTTTGTAAGCATGGAAGCCGAAAGGCTTCTTTTTTCATGAAAGGGAGATTAGAGCAAAAGATGGAAAGAAATGAGAGAATATGGTATAATAAAACGATACAAAAAAGGAGTATTTATGGACATTTCAGTAATTCGTCAGAAAATTGACGCAAATCGTGAAAAATTAGCTTCTTTCAGGGGGTCTCTTTGACCTAGAGGGTCTAGAGGAAGAGATTGCCATCTTGGAAAACAAGATGACAGAACCTGATTTTTGGAACGATAATATCGCGGCCCAAAAAACGTCGCAAGAATTAAATGAATTAAAAAACACCTATAACACTTTCCACAAAATGGAAGAGTTGCAGGATGAAGTCGAAATTTTATTGGACTTCTTAGCAGAAGACGAGTCGGTTCAAGAAGAACTGGTAACGCAGTTGTCAGAACTTGATAAGATGATGACCAACTATGAGATGACTCTACTCTTGTCAGAACCTTATGACCATAATAATGCCATCTTGGAAATCCATCCAGGATCCGGTGGTACAGAGGCTCAAGACTGGGGTGATATGTTACTTCGTATGTACACTCGCTATGGAAATGCTAAAGGCTTTAAAGTGGAAGTATTGGATTACCAAGCAGGAGATGAAGCTGGTATTAAGTCGGTAACTTTATCATTTGAAGGGCCTAATGCCTATGGTCTTCTTAAGTCAGAAATGGGTGTTCATCGCTTGGTACGAATCTCACCATTTGACTCTGCCAAACGTCGCCATACATCTTTTACATCTGTAGAAGTGATGCCAGAATTGGATGATACTATTGAAGTGGAAATCCGTGAAGATGATATCAAGATGGACACCTTCCGTTCAGGTGGTGCTGGTGGACAGAACGTCAATAAAGTTTCAACAGGTGTGCGTTTGACACACATTCCTACGGGAACTGTCGTCCAGTCAACGGTCGATCGTACCCAATATGGAAATAGAGATCGTGCCATGAAGATGTTGCAGGCTAAGCTCTATCAAATGGAGCAAGAAAAGAAAGCTGCGGAGGTTGATTCTCTCAAGGGTGAGAAAAAGGAAATCACATGGGGAAGCCAAATCCGTTCTTATGTTTTCACGCCATATACTATGGTAAAAGATCACCGAACTAGCTTTGAGGTTGCTCAGGTAGATAAGGTTATGGATGGAGACCTAGATGGTTTTATCGATGCCTATCTCAAGTGGCGCATCAGTTAAGATAGAAAGGAACTCACATGTCAATCATTGAAATGAGAGATGTCGTCAAAAAATACGACAATGGAACGACTGCCCTACGCGGTGTTTCGGTCAGCGTTCAACCGGGGGAATTTGCTTACATCGTAGGTCCTTCAGGAGCAGGAAAATCAACCTTTATTCGTTCTCTATATCGTGAAGTAAAAATCGATAAAGGAAGCCTATCAGTTGCTGGTTTTAATTTGGTTAAGATTAAAAAGAAAGATGTCCCGCTTCTCCGTCGTAGTGTTGGGGTTGTCTTCCAGGATTATAAACTCTTGCCTAAGAAAACTGTTTATGAGAATATTGCATACGCTATGGAAGTAATTGGTGAAAATCGCCGTAATATCAAAAAACGGGTGATGGAAGTTTTGGACTTGGTTGGATTGAAGCATAAGGTTCGTTCTTTTCCAAATGAGCTCTCAGGTGGGGAGCAACAGCGGATTGCGATTGCGCGTGCTATTGTAAACAATCCAAAAGTACTGATAGCCGATGAACCAACAGGAAACTTGGACCCGGATAATTCATGGGAAATTATGAATCTCTTGGAACGGATTAACCTACAAGGAACAACTATTTTGATGGCGACTCATAATAGCCAGATTGTAAATACCTTGCGCCACCGTGTCATTGCCATTGAAAATGGTCGTGTCGTTCGTGACGAATCAAAAGGAGAGTATGGATACGATGATTAGTAGATTTTTTCGCCATTTATTTGAATCACTAAAAAGTTTGAAACGAAATGGTTGGATGACAGTGGCTGCTGTCAGCTCAGTCACGATTACGTTAACCTTGGTGGCAATATTTGCTTCTGTTATTTTCAATACAGCGAAACTAGCTACAGATATTGAAAATAATGTCCGAGTGATGGTTTACATTCGTAAGGACGTAGCTGATAATAGTGAGACTATTGAAAAAGAAGGTCAAACTGTTACCAATAATGACTACCACAAGGTATACAATGCCTTGAAGGGGATGTCTACAGTTAAGAGTGTTACTTTTTCAAGTAAAGAAGAACAATATGAAAAGTTGACCGAGACAATGGGGGACAACTGGAAAATCTTTGAAGGTGACGCTAATCCTCTCTATGATGCCTATATCGTTGATACAAATACACCAAGTGATGTTCAAAAAGTAGCTGAAGAAGCTAAGAAAATTGAAGGTGTGTCAGAAGTCCAAGATGGTGGAGCCAACACACAACGTCTGTTCCAACTTGCTTCCTTCATTCGTGTTTGGGGATTAGTCATAGCAGGACTCTTGATTTTCATTGCAGTCTTCTTGATTTCTAATACCATTCGTATTACCATTATTTCTCGCAGTCGCGAAATTCAAATTATGCGCTTGGTTGGTGCTAAGAATAGCTATATCCGAGGACCATTCCTCCTTGAGGGTGCTTTCATCGGATTACTTGGAGCAACAATTCCATCAGCTTTAGTATTCGTTGTTTATCAAATGGTTTACCAATCGGTTAATAAGTCATTAGTAGGTCAAAATCTTTCTATGATTTCACCAGAAGTATTTAGTCCACTGATGATTGTCCTCTTGTTTGTTATTGGAATTTTTATTGGTTCAATTGGATCAGGAATTTCAATGCGCCGATTCTTAAAAATTTAAATTTGAATAGATGTATATTTGAGGAGATTTTAATATCTCCTCTTTTACTACAAAAATTTTAGAAAAAAGTCTACTTTTTTCTATAAAAGCCTTTACAAAAAAAATTAAAGTGGTATAATTAATACATAGTTAAGTGCAAACGTTTTCGTAAAACGTTTGCCTAAATAAAAATAAAGGAGATTTGAATGATGAAAGATACATTCAAAAATGTCTTGTCTTTCGAGTTTTGGCAAAAATTCGGTAAGGCTTTGATGGTGGTTATCGCCGTTATGCCGGCTGCTGGTTTGATGATTTCAATCGGTAAGTCGCTTGTGATGATTAACCCTAACTTTGCTCCACTGGTCATTACTGGTGGTGTACTAGAGCAAATCGGTTGGGGAGTTATAGTTAACCTTCATATCTTGTTCGCCCTCGCTATTGGAGGAAGCTGGGCTAAGGAACGCGCTGGTGGTGCGTTTGCGGCAGGTCTTGCCTTTATCCTAATCAACCGTATCACTGGTACAATCTTTGGCGTATCAGGCGATATGTTGAAAAATCCTGAAGCTATGGTAACAACTCTCTTTGGTGGCTCAATCAAAGTTGCTGATTACTTTATTAGCGTTATGGAAGCACCAGCACTTAACATGGGTGTCTTCGTAGGGATTATTTCTGGTTTTATTGGAGCAACTGCTTACAATAAATACTATAACTTCCGTAAGCTTCCTGATGCACTTTCATTCTTTAACGGAAAACGTTTTGTACCATTTGTAGTTATTCTTCGTTCAATAATTGCTGCAATTGTACTTTCAGCTTTCTGGCCACTTGTGCAAACTGGTATCAATAGCTTTGGTATCTGGATTGCTAACTCACAAGAAACTGCTCCAATCCTTGCACCATTCTTGTATGGTACATTGGAACGTTTGCTCTTGCCATTTGGTCTTCACCACATGTTGACTATCCCAATGAACTACACAGCTCTTGGTGGTACTTATGAGGTCTTAACTGGTGCAGCTAAAGGTAGTCAAGTATTTGGTCAAGATCCACTATGGCTTGCATGGGTAACAGACCTTGTTAACCTTAAAGGTACAGATGCAAGTCACTACCAACAATTGTTAGATACTGTTCACCCAGCTCGTTTCAAAGTTGGACAAATGATCGGTTCATTCGGTATCTTGATGGGTGTGATCGTGGCTATCTACCGTAATGTCGATGCTGATAAGAAACATCAATATAAAGGTATGATGATTGCGACAGCTCTTGCAACATTCTTGACAGGGGTTACTGAACCAATCGAATACATGTTCATGTTTGTAGCAACACCTATGTATCTTGTTTACTCACTTGTTCAAGGTGCTGCCTTCGCTATGGCTGACGTTGTAAACCTACGTATGCACTCATTCGGTTCAATCGAGTTCTTGACTCGTACACCTATTGCAATCAGTGCTGGTATCGGTATGGATATCATTAACTTCATTTGGGTAACTGTTCTCTTTGCTGTAATCATGTACTTCATCGCAAACTTCATGATTCAAAAATTCAACTACGCAACCCCAGGACGTAACGGAAACTACGAAACTGCTGAAGGTTCAGAAGAAGCTAGCAGCGCAGTGAAAGTTGCAGCAGGTTCTCAAGCTGTAAACATTATCAACCTTCTTGGTGGACGTGCAAACATCGTTGATGTGGATGCATGTATGACTCGTCTTCGTGTAACTGTTAAAGACGCAGACAAAGTCGGTGAT
Source organism: Streptococcus mitis (assembly GCA_001560895.1). Classification (NCBI taxonomy): domain Bacteria; kingdom Bacillati; phylum Bacillota; class Bacilli; order Lactobacillales; family Streptococcaceae; genus Streptococcus; species Streptococcus mitis. The sequence continues at coordinate 1,451,668 of CP014326.1, read as the reverse complement.
GCAGAACAATGGAAAGCAGAAGGAGCTATGGGTCTTGTCATGAAAGGACAAGGGGTTCAAGCTATCTATGGTCCAAAAGCAGACGTATTGAAATCTGATATCCAAGATATCCTTGATTCAGGTGAAATTATTCCTGAAACTCTTCCAAGTCAAATGACAGAAGCGCAACAAAACACTGTTCAATTCAAAGGTCTTACTGAGGAAGTTTACTCAGTAGCTGACGGTCAAGTTGTTGCCTTGGAACAAGTAAAAGATCCAGTATTTGCTCAAAAAATGATGGGTGATGGATTTGCTGTAGAACCTGCAAATGGAAATATTGTATCTCCAGTTTCAGGTACTGTATCAAGCATCTTCCCTACAAAACATGCTCTTGGTCTTGTGACTGAAGCAGGTCTTGAAGTATTGGTTCACATTGGTTTGGACACAGTAAGTCTTGAAGGAAAACCATTTACAGTTCATGTAGCTGAAGGACAAAAAGTTGCAGCAGGTGACCTTCTTGTCACAGCTGACTTGGATGCTATCCGTGCAGCAGGACGTGAAACTTCTACAGTAGTTGTCTTCACAAATGCTGAAGCTATTAAATCAGTTAAATTAGAACAAACAGGTTCTCTTGCAGCTAAAACAGCAGTTGCTAAAGTAGAATTGTAATATACTTGAGGTTGGAAGCTGTATTCCAACCTCTTATTTTGGGAGAAAAGCATGAAATTTTTAACACTCAATACTCACAGTTGGATGGAGAAAGAAGCAGAGGAAAAATTCCAGCTCTTGCTTGAAGATATTCTTGATAAAGACTATGATTTGATTTGTTTCCAAGAAATCAATCAGGAGATCACTTCGCCAGTGGTGGAGGTTAATGATCTCTATCAAGCTTTGCCAGCAGCTGAGCCTATTCACCAAGATCACTATGTTAGACTCTTGGTTGAAAAGTTGTCAGAGCAAGGAAAAAATTACTATTGGACTTGGGCCTATAACCATATTGGTTATGACCGCTATCATGAAGGTGTGGCTATCTTGTCTAAAACACCGATTGAAGCCAGAGAAATTTTGGTTTCAGATTTGGATGATCCAACAGACTATCATACTCGTCGAGTTGCTTTAGCAGAAACAGTAGTTGAAGGCAAAGAGCTTGCTGTTGCCAGTGTTCACCTTTCTTGGTGGGATAAAGGTTTCCAAGAAGAATGGGCACGATTTGAGGATGTCTTGAAAGAATTGAATAAGCCACTTTTGCTGGCTGGAGATTTCAACAACCCAGCTGGTCAGGAAGGATACCAAGCTATTTTAGCTAGTCCATTAGGATTACAAGACGCATTTGAAGTTGCTCAAGAGAAAAGTGGTAGCTATACTGTTCCACCTGAAATTGATGGATGGAAAGGGAACACAGAACCCCTTCGAATCGATTATGTCTTTATTACCAAAGAGTTAGCGGTGGAAAATTTACATGTCGTATTTGATGGTAACAAGAGTCCGCAAGTTAGTGATCACTATGGCTTGAATGCTACTTTAAACTGGAAATAATGACTGAAAAGAGGTTGGGATTCTCAAATTCCAGCCTTTTTCTGACTAGAAAAGGTACTGGAAATAGCCTAAATAAGTGAGACTACTGAAATGGAATAAAATGTGGTATAATTGATAGGATAGATAGAATCGAGGATATTATGTCATTTACGAAATTTCAATTTAAAAACTATATTAGAGAAGCCTTGGAGGAGTTAAAATTTACAACTCCAACAGAGGTGCAAGATAAGTTGATTCCGATTGTTTTGGCAGGTCGTGACCTAGTAGGAGAATCAAAAACAGGTTCAGGTAAGACTCATACTTTCTTGTTACCGATTTTCCAGCAATTAGATGAAGCTAGCGATAATGTACAGGCAGTGATTACTGCACCGAGCCGTGAATTAGCTACTCAGATTTACCAAGCAGCTCGTCAAATTTCAGCCCATTCAGATGTTGAAGTTCGTGTGGTTAATTATGTAGGGGGTACGGATAAGGCTCGCCAGATTGAGAAATTGGCAAGCAATCAGCCTCATATTGTTATCGGTACTCCAGGTCGTATCTACGACTTGGTTAAATCTGGTGATTTAGCTATTCACAAGGCTAAGACCTTTGTGGTTGATGAGGCAGACATGACCTTGGATATGGGATTCTTAGAAATTGTTGATAAGATTGCTGGCAGCCTTCCAAAAGATTTGCAATTCATGGTCTTCTCAGCGACTATCCCACAAAAACTGCAACCATTCTTGAAAAAATACTTGTCAAATCCTGTTATGGAGAAAATTAAGACTAAAACTGTCATTTCTGATACCATTGATAATTGGTTGATTTCTACTAAGGGACGTGACAAGAATGCTCAAATTTATCAATTGACTCAGTTGATGCAACCTTATTTGGCAATGATTTTTGTTAACACTAAAACGCGTGCTGATGAGTTGCATTCATATCTGACTGCTCAAGGTTTGAAGGTGGCAAAAATCCATGGAGATATTGCCCCTCGTGAGCGCAAGCGTATCATGAATCAGGTGAAAAATCTAGATTTTGAGTATATTGTAGCAACGGATTTGGCAGCGCGTGGAATTGACATTGAAGGTGTCAGTCATGTTATCAATGATGCCATTCCGCAAGACTTATCTTTCTTTGTGCACCGTGTTGGTCGAACTGGGCGCAATGGCCTAGCTGGTACAGCTATTACCCTTTACCAGCCAAGTGATGACTCGGATATCCGTGAGTTGGAGAAATTGGGAATCAAGTTTACTCCTAAGATGGTCAAAGACGGAGAATTTCAAGATACCTATGACCGTGATCGTCGTGCCAACCGTGAGAAAAAACAAGATAAGCTTGATATTGAAATGATTGGTCTGGTCAAAAAGAAAAAGAAAAAAGTTAAACCGGGCTATAAGAAGAAAATCAAATGGGCGGTTGATGAAAAACGCCGCAAAACCAAGCGTGCTGAAAATCGCGCTCGCGGTCGTGCCGAGCGTAAAGCAAAACGCCAAACATTTTAAAATAGGTTGGGAAAAACTCAATTTTAGTAAAAAACGGAAAAAATCTTTCCACAATAAAACGTATAATATCAAGATTTTAGCACATCTGATATTATGCGTTTTTCTGCTTTTAAAGACTTTTTCCTCAGTCACGTGCGTCGAAGGTTATATAGTAGATTGGAACTAGAATAGTACGTTACAACTGCTAAAAATATTTCTAGAAATTAATTTGACTTTCCTAATCCATTTGTTCACCTCTTATTTCAATCTACTATAGCAAAAAACTCCAAACGCGATACAATAAAGGTGTTCAAGCCAATTGTAAAGTGAAAGGAGAAAAATATGGCGCAAAAGGCTCATAGTTTATTACACACAAAGTATCACTTTGTGTTCACCCCTAAGTATAGACGAAATGTTATCTAAAATTAATATCAAAGTAGTTTATCACATTCGAATCACAAAAAATGGCAATATTTGTTAACAAGAATTTTGTCGTTTGTTATAATGTAGTTGTAAATGATTAAGATTAGTAATCAAAAAATAAAGAGGGAAATGTCATGAATAAGAAATATAATATAGTTCTATTATTGTTGTTTATAGTTTATTTATTTGGATATTTTTCAATTTCAAAAACGTTAATTCCTATAATGTGTGTGATCCAAGTATTTTTGATAGAACATATATTTAGAGTTCGTAATAGTATTATGCAAATAGGTGAAATTATAATTGTTGTTGCTTCTATAATATTATTTATTGATAGTATATTGAGTTTGTAACATTAGACTGAGTAAAAGTCTTTAAAATTAGGAAGATTTATAGACTTCTATATAGAATCAAATTTTCCAGATACCTACTGAAGCTGATTTATATCCTCATATTTCTTCTACTATCTACGTCACTAAACTTGACAGACATATATTGCAGGTACAACCTCTTTACCTACAATCTCAAAGTTAATACTCTTCGAAAATCTCTTCAAACCACATCAGCTTTGCCTTGCCGTACTCAAGTATAGCCTGTGGCTAGTTTCTTAGTTTGCTCTTTGGTTTTCGTTGATAAAAGAAATGCTCCTCCAAGACGGAAGAGCATTTTTTATTGTGATTTTGATTCGGTTTCTGCCGACTCTGGGTGGAGTTCTTGGTAACTTGGTGCATTGAAGAGGTCAGTACTGGTTTTGCCTTGTCGTTGGCTAAAGAGGCTCGTTGATTGACTACCTTTTTCCTGCTCAATCTTTTGCAGAATTGGTAAAGAATTGAGGTAAGAAATACTTTCTGTATCAACTGCTCCAAGATGATCTTTTTGGTAAAAACGTATCAAATCGCCAGTTTGGATCTGATCGCTAATTTTCAGCTGTTGACTGGCTGCTTGACGAACGATTTCTAGTTCAGTCTGAGCTTGTTCATCAAGATTACTGATTTCAAGACCGCTCTCAGTATAGTAGGTTCGTCCGTCATAACTGGTGTATTTAGGTGTGACGAATGAATTGGCAGTTCGAAAGGCAACGATTTCTTGATGATCTGGTGATAGTAGGTCTTGTCCAACTTGAAGGAAGGAATTGGACTCAATACCAAGGATGTGTTCGAGAGTCGGTAAGATATCGATTTGTCCACCGTAGGTATTGATAATTTGTCCCTTTTCATAACCAGGTATGACCACCATAAAAGGCACTCGTTGCAACATGGCATTATCGTAATTCGACCAGTTCTCAGAAGTCTTGCCAATCAAAGGTGCCAGGTCAGGGTTGCGGGAATTGGAAATGCCATAATGGTCTCCATAAATGACGATGATGGATTTTTCATAGAGGCCACTTTCTTTGAGATAGTCAAAGAAAGCCTTGATGGCACTGTCCAGATAGTTGGCGGTTTGGAAGTAGCCATTGATAGTTTCATCTTTGGTTTTGGCCAAGGGGAAACCAAGCTCATCGCCAGTCAGATTGCTAGCATAAGGATAGTGATTGGACACCGTGATATACTTGGCATAAAAAGGTTGCTGTAAGTGATCCAGATATTGGATAGAATCTTTCATCATGATTTTATCATTTAAACCATATTGGAAAGAATTGCTACTGTCTTGCTTGGTAAAATAGGAAGCATCAAAGAAGTATTGGTAGCCCCATTGTTTGTAGGTCGTATTTCGGTTCCAGAAGGTCCCGATATTACCGTGAAAGACAGCACTCGATTGATAGCCATTTTTTGATAGGATAAAAGGGGCAGCTTGCTGGGTATTGGTACCTCCGTAGTTGACCATGAAGGAACCTTGATCAAGGCCAAATAAACCGGTTTCTAGCATGGTTTCCGCATCTGAGGTTTTTCCAGCCTTGACTTGGTTAAAGATATTCGAAAAGGCTAGTGTAGATTGCGAATGGTAGAGGGAATTCAGGAAGGGAGTGACTTCATGCTCAGTTCCATCTAGGTTGAGTTTATAGTCAAGCAGGAATTGTTGGAAACTCTCCAAGTGGAGATAAATCACATTTTTTCCTTTGGCCAAGCCAAAATAGTCTGGATTGGGCTTAGCCGAATGTTCTTGAATATAATCTGTAATAGGTTGAAGGTCAGTCTCAGAGGCCTTAGCACGTTCTTTGTTGGCGCTATAGGATTGGTTGGCACTATAACCTAGAAAGGCTGGCAAACTGAGGGCACGAACAACATAATAATTCGAAAATCCTCGTGACAGGAGATCGGGACGCTCAATTTCAGCCAAGAAAAGATTAGCTGAAAAGAGCAGGGCTGAGAGAGCAGTGATAGCAACACTGGAGCGGAATTTGAAAGGTCTCCTATCCAAATGGATGAATTTTTTAAAGAAAAGAAAAGCCAGCAGTGGGAAATCCATAAAATAGATGAAATCCCAAGGACGCAGTAACTCTAGTTCCGCAGTACCAACAGACACCTTGCTGACCACCTTCATGGTATTAGCTGTGATAAAGTCACTAAATTCTCGATAGTAAAAGACATTGGAGTAGAGCCAAATGAATAAAAGGCTATAAATAGCTATACTAAGACTATAAAAGGACTTGGTTGATCGAGCATAGAGGGCAAGAGCCAGTAGGAGGAGTCCCAAAGGAAGGGGGTTGAAAAAGGCGATAAAGGCAAGGTAATTTCCTTGTAACTTGCCCACTTGAATATCTAAATTAAAGTCAACGGTATAGGCTAATAAGGTTTTGATCCAATAGAGGATTAAAAGGGTTAGGACAAAACCCAGTCTGGTACCGATGACTTTTTGGATTTTGTTAAAATTGATTCTCACACAATTACTTCCTAAGTTTTTATTAGTATTAGTATACCATTTTTTAAAACTAGAGTAAAAAAGCAAGGGTAGTTTCTTTTTTGAGAATTGTCTAAAAGTTTGTTATAATGGTAATCATGAATAGAATAAGAGTCAGTAAAAGGATTGAAAAAAAGCTTGCCAAAGGGCTAGTTTTGCTAGAAGCCAGCGATCTTGAGAATGTTAATCTTAAGGATCAGGAAGTAGAAGTCCATAGTCAAGATGGAAAATTTCTTGGGACTGCCTACCTTTCTCAGCAAAACAAGGGCTTGGGCTGGTTTGTTAGCACAGACAAGGTGACCTTCAATCAAGCTTTCTTTGAAATGCTGTTTAGACAAGTTAAAGAAAAGAGAAGCGCCTACTATCAAGATGATTTGACAACTGCCTTTCGTCTCTTCAACCAGGAGGGAGATGGCTTTGGCGGTCTGACAGTGGACCTTTATGGCGACTATGCTGTATTTTCTTGGTATAACTCTTATGTTTATCAGATTCGTCAGATCATCTCAGAAGCCTTTAGACAGGTTTTTCCTGAGGTTTTAGGGGCTTATGAGAAGATCCGCTTTAAGGGTTTGGACTATGAATCTGCTCATGTTTATGGTCAAGAAGCACCTGACTTTTTCACTGTTCTGGAAAATGGTGTCCTGTATCAAGTCTTTATGAACGATGGCTTGATGACAGGGATTTTCCTAGACCAGCATGAAGTTCGTGGTAGTCTGGTTGATGGATTGGCTATGGGCAAATCCTTGCTCAATATGTTTTCTTATACAGCAGCTTTTTCAGTAGCTGCGGCCATGGGAGGAGCAAGCCAGACAACTTCGGTTGACCTAGCCAAGCGTTCACGAGAATTGTCTCAAGCGCATTTTCAGGCAAATGGGCTCAGCACAGATGCCCATCGTTTTATAGTCATGGACGTCTTTGAGTATTTCAAGTATGCCAAACGAAAAGGCTTGACTTACGATGTGATTGTTCTAGATCCGCCTAGCTTTGCTCGGAACAAAAAACAGACTTTCTCTGTGGCTAAGGATTATCACAAGTTGATTTCCCAGAGTCTTGAGATTTTAAATCCGGGAGGGATTATCATTGCCAGTACCAATGCTGCCAATGTTTCCCGCCAGAAATTTACAGAACAAATTGATAAAGGCTTTGCAGGAAGAAGTTACCAGATTTTAAATAAATACGGTCTTCCAGCAGATTTCGCCTATAATAAAAAAGATGAAAGTAGTAATTACCTCAAGGTGATTAGTATGAAGGTTAGTAAATGAAATTAATAGTTTCAGTAATGCCAAGAAGTTTAGAGGAGGCCCAGGCTCTGGATGCTACGAGGTATCAGGATGCTGATATCATTGAATGGCGTGCCGACTATCTGCCTAAAGAAGCGATTTTGCAGGTGGCTCCAGCTATTTTTGAAAAATTCGCAGGTCGTGAGTTGGTTTTCACTCTGCGAACTCGCGCTGAAGGGGGAGAAATTGATCTTTCTCCGGAAGAATATATCCATCTAATCAAGGAAGTGGCGCAACTCTATCAACCAGACTATATTGATTTTGAGTACTATAGCTACAAGGATGTCTTTGAGGAAATGCTGGACTTCCCAAATCTCGTTTTAAGTTACCACAATTTCCAAGAAACACCTGAAAATATGATGGAAATCTTGTCAGAGTTGACGAGCCTAAATCCAAAACTGGTCAAGGTTGCGGTGATGGCTCACACGGAGCAAGATGTTTTAGACTTGATGAACTATACACGAGGTTTTAAAACCCTTAATCCTGAACAGGAATATGTGACTATTTCTATGGGCAAGGTGGGCAAGGTCTCTCGTATCACTGCAGATGTGACTGGTTCAAGCTGGTCCTTTGCTAGTCTAGATGAGGCAAGTGCCCCAGGTCAAATTTCCTTAGCTAACATGAAAAAAATTCGGGAGATTTTGGATGAAGCTTGATGGCTATACACGTTTAGCTGCAGTTGTTGCCAATCCTATTAAGCATTCTATCTCTCCCTTCATCCACAATAGGGCCTTTGAGGCTACAGCTACCAATGGTGTTTATGTGGCTTGGGAGATTGAAGCGAGTGACTTGGCAGAAACAGTGGCCAATATTCGCCGCTACCAGATGTTTGGTATCAACCTGTCCATGCCCTATAAGGAGCAAGTGATTTCCTATTTGGATGAGTTGAGTGACGAAGCGCGCTTGATCGGTGCGGTCAATACGGTTGTCAATGATAATGGAACTTTAATTGGATATAATACAGATGGCAAGGGATTTTTTAAGAGCTTGCCTTCTTTTACAATTACAGGTAAAAAGATGACCTTACTGGGTGCAGGTGGTGCGGCTAAATCAATCTTGGCGCAGGCTATTTTGGATGGCGTCAGTCAGATTTCAGTCTTTGTTCGTTCAGTTTCTATGGAAAAAACAAGACCTTATCTAGACAAGTTACAGGAGCAAACAGGTTTTAAAGTGGACTTGTATGCTTTAGAAGATGTTTCTGAACTGCAAGCAAGGATTGCTGAGTCGGATTTACTTGTCAATGCGACCAGTGTAGGGATGGATGGTAAATCATCCCCAGTTCCTGAAAGCATTAATTTGCCAGAAACTCTCTTGGTCGCAGATATCATTTACCAACCCTTTGAGACGCCATTTTTGAAATGGGCTAGGAGGCAGGGCAATCCAGCTGTCAATGGTCTGGGAATGTTGCTCTATCAAGCTGCAGAAGCCTTTCAACTGTGGACAGGAAAGGAAATGCCAACAGAAGAGATTTGGCAGTCTTTAACAGAAAAATACCAATAAAGAAAAGGAGACTCTCCTATGAAAATCAGAATCGATATTCCTCATCATCCTTATGATATTCAGATTGAAAAAGGCTGTTTGGCTCAGACTGGTCAATGGTTGCGAGAACTCTGGCAACCTCAAAAAGTGATCATTGTAACAGACAACCATGTAGCTTCTCTTTATGCAGAGAAGGTCAAGCTCAGCCTAGAAGATGCTGGTTTTCAGGTGGCGGTATTTGACTTTTTAGAGGGTGAGGAAAGAAAGAATTTAACCACTGTCCAGAAAGTCTATGAATTTCTAGTTAAGCAAGGTCTGACTCGTAGCGATGGAATCGTGGCTCTTGGTGGCGGTGTCGTTGGAGACCTGGCTGGTTTTGTAGCCTCTACCTATATGCGGGGCATTCACTTTGTTCAGATCCCGACCAGCTTGACAGCCCAGGTGGATTCTTCTATCGGTGGAAAGACAGGCGTCAATACTCCATTTGCTAAGAATATGGTGGGGACCTTTGCCCAACCAGATGGGGTTCTGATTGACCCGCTTGTCCTTGAAACACTCGGAAAAAGAGAGTTGATTGAAGGGATGGGTGAGGTTATCAAGTACGGCTTGATTGAGGCCCCAGAACTGTGGGCTCTCTTGACGGAGCTAGATGGTTCTGTAGAGAGCATTTTGGAGTATGCAGAGACCTTGATTGAACATTCTTGTCAGGTTAAGCGTAAGATGGTAGTTGAGGATGAGTTGGATAACGGTGTTCGCCTTTACCTCAACTTTGGCCATACTATTGGCCATGCTATTGAAGCGACTGCCGGTTATGGCAAGGTCATGCATGGTGAAGCTGTGGCTATGGGAATGGTGCAGATATCCAAGGTTGCTGAGGAAAAAGGCCTTATGCCAGCTGGGATTACCCAGTCTATCACAGAGATGTGTCAGAAATTTGGGCTACCTGTTGACTATGAAAACTGGGATGTTGATAAGCTTTATCAGGCTTTGACTCATGATAAGAAGGCGCGTGGCAATACCTTGAAATTGGTCTTGGTACCAGAGCTCGGTTCAGCGACCATTCACCCAGTTTCTCTGGAAGAGATGAAAGACTACTTGGTAAAATAAGGAGAGTGTATGAGATATTTAACTGCAGGAGAATCACACGGCCCGCGTCTAACGGCTATCATTGAGGGAATTCCAGCTGGACTTCCTTTGACAGCTGAGGATATTAATGGAGACCTTAAACGCCGTCAGGGTGGCTACGGTCGTGGTGGTCGTATGAAGATTGAGAGTGACCAGGTTGTCTTTACATCGGGCGTTCGCCATGGGAAAACGACAGGGGCTCCTATTACCATGGATGTCATCAATAAGGACCACCAGAAATGGCTGGATATCATGTCTGCGGAGGACATTGAAGACCGCCTTAAAAGCAAACGAAAAATCACCCATCCACGTCCAGGTCATGCCGATTTGGTTGGGGGTATCAAGTACCGTTTTGATGATTTGCGAAATTCCTTGGAACGTTCATCAGCTCGTGAAACCACCATGCGGGTGGCAGTTGGGGCAGTAGCTAAACGACTCTTGGCTGAATTGGATATGGAGATTGCCAGCCATGTTGTGGTCTTTGGTGGCAAGGAAATCGATGTACCTGAAAATCTGACAGTAGCTGAAATAAAGCAACGAGCTGCCCAGTCTGAAGTTTCTATTGTCAACCAAGAAAGAGAACAGGAGATCAAGGATTATATTGACCAAATCAAACGTGACGGTGATACCATCGGTGGAGTTGTCGAGACAGTCGTTGGAGGCGTACCAGTAGGACTTGGTTCCTATGTTCAATGGGACAGAAAATTGGATGCGCGATTGGCCCAAGCTGTCGTCTCTATCAATGCCTTTAAAGGAGTGGAATTTGGCCTCGGCTTTGAAGCTGGTTACCGCAAAGGCAGCCAAGTTATGGACGAAATTCTCTGGTCTAAAGAAGACGGTTATACTCGCCGTACCAATAATCTAGGTGGTTTCGAAGGTGGTATGACCAATGGGCAACCGATTGTTGTTCGTGGAGTTATGAAACCTATTCCTACTCTTTATAAGCCTCTTATGAGTGTGGATATCGAAACCCACGAACCTTACAAGGCAACTGTGGAGAGAAGTGATCCGACCGCTCTTCCAGCAGCAGGAGTAGTCATGGAAGCTGTTGTAGCAACGGTTCTGGCGCAAGAAATCCTTGAAAAATTCTCATCAGACAATCTAGAGGAATTAAAAGAAGCAGTGGCCAAACACCGAGACTATACAAAGAACTATTAAGGAGTTCCTATGGCAAAAACAGTCTATATCGCGGGCCTTGGATTGATTGGTGCCTCTATGGCCCTTGGTATCAAACGCGATCATCCAGATTACGAAATTTTGGGTTATAATCGTAGCCAAGCTTCGAGAGATATCGCCTTGAAGGAAGGCATGATTGACCGTGCAACAGATGATTTTACCAGTTTTGCTCCTTTGGCAGATATCATTATTCTCAGTTTGCCAATCAAACAAACCATTTCCTTTATTAAGGAGTTGGCTAATATAGATTTAAAAGAAGGCGTCATTATTTCAGATGCCGGTTCGACCAAGTCAGCTATTGTGGATGCGGCGGAGCAGTATTTGGCTGGTAAGCCTGTTCGCTTTGTCGGGGCCCATCCCATGGCTGGTAGTCACAAGACTGGGGCTGCCTCTGCAGATGTCAATCTCTTTGAAAATGCCTATTATATCTTCACACCTTCGAGCCTGACAAGTCCTGACACACTTGAGGAAATGAAGAATCTGCTTTCAGGTCTTCATGCTCGTTTTATCGAGATTGATGCTAAGGAGCATGATCGTGTGACTGCTCAGATTAGCCATTTTCCACATATTCTGGCTTCCAGTCTCATGGAGCAGACTGCGGTCTATGCTCAAGAACATGAGATGGCAAGACGCTTTGCGGCCGGTGGTTTTCGAGATATGACCCGAATTGCGGAAAGCGAACCAGGTATGTGGACTTCTATCCTCTTGTCCAATCGTGAGACCATTCTAGAGCGAATTGAGGATTTCAAGGACCGTTTGGAAGCGATTGGGCAGGCTATCAATAAGGGAGATGAGGAGCAGATTTGGAACTTTTTCAATCAGGCACGTGAGCAACGTCAGGCCATGGAAATTCATAAGCGTGGCGGTGTGGATAGTTCTTATGACCTCTATGTTGATGTTCCCGATGAAGAAGATGTCATCTTGCGAATTTTGGAACTGCTACGTGGAACTTCCTTGGTTAACATCCATATCAACGAAGAAAACCGTGAGGATATTCACGGGATTCTACAAATTTCATTTAAAAACGCTCAAGATTTAGAACGAGCCGAGCACCTCATAACAGAAAACACCGATTACACAGTCGTTGTCAAATAAGGAGAAAATCATGTCAAATATTTACGATAGTGCAAATGAACTAAGTCGCGGTCTACGCGAATTACCAGAATATAAGGCTGTCAAAGCAGCTAAAGATGCGATTGCAGCAGATGTTGAGGCAAGCAAAATCTTTACAGAATATGTTTCCTTCCAAGAGGAAATTCAAAGACTAGCACAGACAGGTCAAATACCTGATGCTTCCTTCCAAGCTAAAATGGAAGGCTTTGGCAAGCAGATTCAAGGGAACAGCCTCTTGTCAGAATTCTTTACCAAGCAACAACAATTGGCCATTTACCTTTCTGACATTGAAAAAATTGTTTTCGAACCAGTTTCAGAATTGCTAAAATAAGAAAATAACTATCATAAAGTCAGGAATTTTTAAGGAATTTCTGGCTTTTTATGATAAAATAAGTAAAAGTATTGCAAGTATGAGGTCCAGTATGAAACTAAAAACAAACATTCGCCATTTACACGGCAGTATCCGCGTTCCAGGTGATAAGTCTATCAGCCACCGTTCCATTATTTTTGGAAGTTTGGCCGAGGGTGAGACTAAGGTTTATGATATTTTGCGGGGTGAAGATGTCCTTTCTACCATGCAGGTTTTTCGTGACCTTGGTGTTGAGATTGAGGACAAAGATGGGAGTATTACCATTCAAGGTGTAGGCATGGATGGCTTAAAAGCTCCGCAAAATGCCCTGGACATGGGAAATTCTGGAACCTCGATTCGCCTGATTTCAGGTGTCCTTGCTGGCGCAGACTTCGAAGTAGAAATGTTCGGAGACGATAGTCTTTCCAAACGTCCTATGGACCGTGTGACTATTCCATTGAAAAAAATGGGCGTCAGCATTTCAGGTCAAACTGAGCGAGACCTGCCTCCCCTTCACTTAAAAGGAACGAAAAATCTTACACCTATTCAGTATGAGTTGCCAATTGCCTCTGCTCAAGTCAAGTCCGCCTTGATCTTTGCTGCCTTGCAGGCTCAGGGGGAGTCAGTGATTATCGAAAAAGAGTGCACCCGTAACCATACTGAAGATATGTTGCAACAATTTGGTGGTCATTTAAGTATGGACGGCAAGAAAATCACAGTCCAAGGACCACAAAAATTGATAGGACAAAAGGTGGTTGTTCCAGGAGATATTTCCAGTGCAGCTTTTTGGTTGGTCGCAGGTTTGATTGTTCCAAACTCTCGTGTCGTATTGCAGAATGTTGGTATTAACGAAACGCGTACAGGTATCATCGATGTCATTCGCGCTATGGGTGGAAAATTAGAAGTTACTGAAATTGACCCAGTCGCTAAATCTGCTACTTTGACTGTTGAGTCTTCTGACTTGCAAGGAACAGAGATTGGTGGCGCTTTGATTCCACGCTTGATTGATGAATTGCCTATTATTGCCCTGCTTGCGACTCAAGCCCAAGGTGTAACAGTTATCAAGGATGCTGAGGAACTCAAGGTCAAGGAAACAGATCGCATTCAGGTGGTGGCAGACGCCTTGAATAGTATGGGAGCAGATATCACACCTACAGCAGATGGAATGATTATCAAAGGCAAATCAGCCCTTCACGGTGCTAGGGTCAATACTTTTGGAGACCACCGTATCGGTATGATGACAGCCATCGCAGCCCTCTTAGTTGCAGATGGAGAGGTGGAGCTTGACCGTTCAGAAGCTATCAATACCAGCTATCCTAGCTTCTTTGATGATTTGGAGAGCTTGATTCATGGCTAAGGTGTTACTAGGCTTTATGGGAGTTGGAAAATCGACTATTGCAAGAGGCTTGGACCCTAATTACCTTGATATGGATGCTCTAATCGAGAAGCGCTTAGGTATGTCCATTGCCAATTTTTTCGCTGAAAAGGGAGAAGAGGCCTTTCGTCAGATAGAGTCAGAAGTCCTAGCTGAGTTACTACAAAGAGACCAAGTTGTGTCAACTGGCGGAGGAGTAGTCATTTCTCAGCGAAATCGTGACTTACTAAAGACGAATCCTGATAACATCTATCTGAAAGCAGATTTTGATACCCTTTACCAACGCATATCAACTGATAAGGACAATCAGCGCCCGCTTTTTCTAAATAATAGTAAAGAAAAACTAGCAGCTATTTTCCAGGAAAGACAGGCTTGGTATGAGGAAGTGGCTAGTCGGATTTTGGATGTGACCAAGCTAAGCCCAGAGGAAATTATAGAGGAACTGAGATGAAAATTGCTTATCTAGGTCCCAAGGGATCATTTTCACATCACGTTGTGCAGACAGCTTTTCCTCATGAGGAATTGCAGGCCTTTGCCAATATTACAGATGTCATCAAGGCCTATGAGCAAGGCTTGGTGGACTATTCTGTGGTGCCAGTTGAAAATTCTATCGAGGGTAGTGTTCATGAAACCTTGGACTACCTTTTTCATCAGGCTCACATTCAAGCAGTGGCAGAAATCGTTCAGCCTATTCATCAGCAGTTGATGGTGGTTCCAGGTCACACTAAGATTGAAAAGATTTTTTCACATCCACAGGCCTTGGCGCAAGGAAAGAAATTTATCGATGAACAGTATCCAGATGCTCAAATCGAGGTGACTGCTAGTACAGCCTATGCGGCCCGCTTTATTTCCGAACATCCAGACCAGCCCTTTGCAGCAATTGCACCTAGAAGTTCTGCTGAAGAATATGGCTTAGAACTGATTGCCGAGGATATTCAGGAAATGGAGGCCAATTTCACACGTTTCTGGGTTTTAGGAGCTGAAAAGCCTAGTATTCCCTTGCAAGCACAAACTGAGAAAATGAGTTTGGCCTTGACCTTACCTGACAACCTTCCAGGTGCACTTTATAAGGCCCTATCGACCTTTGCTTGGCGAGGAATTGACTTAACAAAAATTGAAAGTCGGCCACTCAAGACAGCACTGGGAGAATACTTTTTCATTATCGATGTGGACTACGCTGATAAGGACCTGGTCCACTTTGCCCAAAAAGAATTAGAAGCGATTGGAATCCAGTATAAAGTTCTGGGAGCTTATCCTATTTATCCAATATCAGACCATGGAAAGGAGAGAAGATGAGTAAAGAAAATCCCTTAAGTCACCATGAGCAGTTACGCTATGACTATCTACTTAAGAATATTCACTATCTCAATGAGCGAGAAAAAGAAGAGTTTGCTTACTTGCAAGATAAATTGAATGGGGAAAGTAGTGACGCCACCTCAGAAAGTCAAGAATTGACCGAGGATTATGGAAAGACAAGTGCTAACGCTTCAATTCCTCCTTATAATAGTCGTAGTCGTTCTGAGAGATACCAGAAGATCAATTCTCTTCCAAAGAAAAAAACTAAAAAGCGGAAGCTACGGTGGGGCCACATTTTCGCAGGTTTACTGGCTATCTTAGCTTGTGTAGCGCTTGGCATGATTTTTATGTTCCTAAAAGGTTATTCAAATGCTGATTCAACCAAAACTGCCAATGCTAAGGCCGCTCAAGTAGAAGTCTTTAATGGTCAGGATACCAGAGATGGTGTTAATATTTTGATCATGGGAACGGATGGGCGAATCGGTCAAAATAGTGCTGAGACGCGGACGGACTCTATTATGGTATTAAATGTCGGAGGTTCGGATAAGAAAATGAAGCTGGTCAGTTTCATGCGTGATAATTTGGTCTATATAGATGGTTATAGTCAAGTGATTAACGGTAGAAAACAGACAGATAACAAGTTAAACGTAGCCTACGAGTTAGGAGAACAAGAGGGGCAAAAAGGGGCAGAAATGGTTCGCCAAGTATTGAAAGATAATTTTGACTTGGACATTAAGTACTATGCCTTGGTTGATTTTCAAGCCTTTGCAACAGCGATTGATACGCTGTTCCCAGATGGAGTGATGATTGATGCTAAATTCTCAACCTTGGAAGGTCAACCGTTAACTGAAGCTACGGTGGGAGATGACTTACATGCTACGGAAACAGAGTCTCCGACCCAGACTATTAAAGTCGGGAAACAGCAGATGAATGGTTCGACTTTGCTTAATTATGCTCGTTTCCGTGATGATGATGAAGGCGATTATGGTCGTACCAAGAGACAGCAGCAAGTGCTGACAGCAGTTCTTCAGCAAATCAAGGATCCAACCAAGCTCTTTACAGGCTCAGAGGCACTTGGCAAGGTCTTCGGAATGACCTCAACGAATGTTCCTTATAGTTTCTTATTGACCAATGGTTTATCCTTCCTAAATGGAGCACAAAACGGCATTGAGAGATTAACAGTTCCAGAACTGGGTGATTGGGTAGATGCCTATGATGTCTATGGAGGCTTGGGGTTGCTGGTCGATCAAAATAAATATCAGAATAAATTGTCTCAGATGGGTTTGAGATAAGATAATACAGAAGAATCAAAGTTTGATAGCTATTTGGATAGTAGTCAGGCTTTGATTTTTTACAGTCTGCAATAGATTTTCAGTCCTAATTTGTGGTATAATGAAACGATACGATAGAAAGAATAATGAACAATATGACTGATTTAAAAGCAATTCAGGCTCGTAGTCTGGAGATGGCTGAATATTTTGTGGCTTTTTGTAAAGAACATGATTTGCTTTGCTATCTTTGTGGTGGAGGTGCTATTGGTGCCCTTCGAAACAAGTGTTTCATTCCTTGGGACGATGACCTAGACTTTTTTATGCCCCGTAAGGACTATGAAAAATTGGCAGAATTATGGCCTCGTTATGCAGATGAACGTTATTTCTTGTCAAAGAGTAACGCGGATTTTGTCGACCGCAATCTTTTTATTACCATTCGTGACAAGGAAACGACCTGTATCAAACCTTATCAGCAGGATTTGGATTTGCCACATGGTTTGGCCTTGGATGTCTTGCCTTTGGATTATTATCCGAAAAATCCAGCTGAGCGGAAGAAACAGGTTCGCTGGGCCCTGATTTATTCACTTTTTTGTGCACAAACTATTCCAGAAAAGCATGGTGCTCTTATGAAATGGGGAAGTCGCATCTTACTGGGCATGACGCCAAAATCTCTCCGTTATCGCATTTGGAAAAAATCTGAGAAAGAAATGACCAAATATAGTCTAGCTGAGAGCGATGGTATTACAGAATTATGCTCAGGTCCTGGCTACATGAGAAACAAGTACCCAATCGCATCCTTTGAAGATAATCTCTTCTTGCCATTTGAAGGTACAGAGATGCCTATTCCAGTTGGCTATGATGCTTATCTCAGCACTGCTTTTGGTGACTATATGACACCGCCACCAGTGGACAAGCAAGTACCGCATCATGATGCTATTATAGCAGACATGGATAAGTCTTATACAGAATACAAGGGAGAATACGGAGCATGATGGGAGAAAAAATAAGCGTTATCGTTCCGGTATACAATGTGGAAGCATATCTTGAGAAGTGTGTAGAATCCATTTTAAAACAGACTTATACCAATTTGGAAATTCTTCTTGTCAATGATGGCTCAACAGATAATAGTGGAGAACTGTGTGATCAACTAGCACAAAGAGATCAACGGATTCGTGTCATTCATAAGGAAAATGGTGGCTTGTCTGACGCTCGAAATAGAGGGATTGAAGAAGCAAGTTCTGATTTGATCGGTTTTATCGATAGTGATGATTACATTGATGAAGATATGTATGAGACCCTTTACCATCAAATGCTAGAATCCAATGCTGATCTTTCTATGTGTGGACATTATGATGTTTATCACCAAATTCCGGAAAAGCAGGTTGCAATGATTCAGACCTGGGAATTAACACCCCAAGAAGCCATTAAGATGGTCATGGAAGCTAAAATCCTCTCCGTCACAGCTGTTAATAAACTGTACAAAAAAGCACTCTTTGAACAGCTACGATTTGAAATTGGCAAAATAGCAGAGGATGCCTTTATCATGATTGCCTTGATTCATCAATGTCGCAAAGTTGTTGCAACAAACGAGAAGAAATACTACTATGTTCACCGTGAGAATAGTATTACGACTCAAAAATTCTCCTTGAAATTTTTAAATGTTATTGAAGCTTATGAACAAAATGCGAAGATTATCAAAGAGAATTATCTTGATCTAGTAGATACTGCAACTATGCGTTTAAATTGGGCTTACTTCTATGTATTGGATAGGCTCTTGGTCGATGCGGATTTTAAGGATAGGGTATTAGAAGACCGTTTGATTGCATATCTAAAGAAAAACACAAAGAACATTCTTTCAGATAGTCGTTTTACAAGAGCAAGAAAATTGAGCTTTTTAGCATTGTGTCTGAGTCGAAAATTGTATACGAAAATCTTGCTTGAACAAACTAAGCGTTAGGAGAAAAAATGATTTCATTTATTGAAAAAAACTATTTTAAGATTAATTTATTATTTTTATCAGTTATATCTTTTTATTGTATGGCTGGCTTGATTGTTCCGCTTCAATCTATTTCAGCCAATAAATTTGTTACTCTTGGCATGACCCTTATGGGAGTTTTGTTGGGACTTTATAATTTTTTTATAAAAAAAGCTTATCTGACAGTCAGAAAAATTGAGTATTTAATACTCTTTTTTCTAATGAATATTCTAACAGCTGCGCTAGTTGTCAAGTATGGTTTTTCAACAAATATAAAAAATTTAGTAGTCTTCTTCATTTATTTTTTTGCAGTTTATCCAGTCTTTCAGTCTTTCACAGAGAAAAAAGCGCGTGCTATTTTTGATGTGTTTTTCTCAATTATAACTGTTGCAAATACTATAGGTGTACTTGTATCGCTTGGTCAATTTTTAATGTTACAAGGTTACCGTGTATATGATTATAAAGGACTTTTAATCCGACAGGGGTTTGTAGAATCCCGTTTGTTCGGGATCTTGGCAAGTCCCAACTACCTCTCTATTATTTCTTTGATGGTGATTATTTACTTATGGATGCGCCTGTCTCTTTATAATAAAATCATTAAAATATTAGCCATTTCATCTATTGTGCTTAATTTCGCTTATATTGTTTTATCTGGTTCAAGAACAACCTATATCTGTTTAGTAGTAGTTGCTTCGCTTTATAGTTTGATGACTGCTAACTGGACAAAAAAAGGGAAATCTATTTTGACAGTAGTTCTGACAGTAGGTTTAGTATTTGTTAGCTATAATGGTATTAAGTATAGTAGTGATATTTACTTGAAAGCTAATTCTGCTGAGATTAAAAAGAATTTAGCTAATGTTCAAAAAGGGGACAAGAATTTTTCTCTTGAAAGAACAGACACCAGTGAAGAAAATATCTCTAATAACCGTTTTGCTATTTGGCAGTCTACAGCTTCTTTTATCCCTAAACGTCCACTGTTTGGATATTCAGGTGGGAACTGGTATGAGTTAGGGAAAGAGTATGATGCTTCTGCTTATATAATCAAACAGCATTATCTTACTCATAATGGATATCTAGAATTACTCTTTTATGATGGTTTAACTGGTTTAATTCCGATGGCCATCTTTATGCTTTCTTTTATCATTTCCAGTCTCAAGAAATATAAGAAAGATATTCAAGAAGGACGTCGCAACCATGAATTGATTACCATTCTATTGATGACAGTGGTTATTCTCATCTCTAACTTGTTCTTGAGTTCAACCTTCTATGGAATTTCACTACAAGGTTGTATCTTGTTTGTGATTTCAGGTTACTATTTCTCTGTTCTCTATAAAAAAAGAGATGGCTACAGAAAGCTCGACGAAGCAGAGATCAAAGAAGTTGAACTAGGTGTCATGGATTATATCCACAATCTCTGCCAAAAAGAGAATATCAACTATTCACTAGCTTATGGAACCTTGCTGGGAGCAGTGAGACACAAAGGCTACATTCCTTGGGATGACGATATCGATATCTCTCTAAAACGATATGAATATGACAAATTGTATCAAGCTATTTTGCGAGATAATGACCCTGTCTACAAAGTGGTTTCTTGGGAAAATGACGCACGTTATCCTTACCCATTTTATCGAGTTTATGACGCGCGAACAGTCTACGACAACAACTATATCGAAAATGATATTGATTTAGGGATTTGTGTGGATGTTTTCCCATTTGACTATTATGCTGATGTTAACAAAGATATGTTAAAACTAGATACTTACCGTCGTTTATCAGTCTATACCCTTTATGGAATCCATAATAAGAATGCGAAACTCAAGAATATTGTCAGATATCTACTTGTCCTTGTATTCCGTCTAACTCGTGTCAAAACTTGGAACCAAAAGATGAACAATCTATCTATGAAAGAAAAAGATGGAGACTTCATTGACTACCTCATGGAGAACAAAAGAGTTTCTACGAAGTTTGATAAGTCCTTCTTGGATACTACGATTGACAGTCCATTTGAAGATAGAGTTTACAAAATTCCTGAGGCTTATCAGCAAATTCTTTCTGCCATCTACGGGGATGACTTTATGGAAATTCCTCCTCTGGAAAAACGAGTGAAGCACGACGACTTCCAGGCATACATAAAGGAGGGATAGGACGTGTTACAATGGTTAAAAAGAAGTTTAGCCAGTCTTTTAGGAGATAAGAAAGATCTGGTTAAAAATCTACCTATTATCAAAAGCTTAAATCAAAAAGCAAATATTGACTTGGATTCAAAGAGAAGCAATTTGCTCAAAGAAAACTTTGAAGATATTCTAAAGGCCATCTATCAATCCAATCTAAAATCTTATGATATCTGGTTAGATTTTGGGACTTTACTTGGTTTCTACAGAGAAAATGATTTGATCCCGCATGATTTAGATATGGATTTTGGGATTATTATCCCAGACTATGAAGCCTTTTTAAGGGATGAGAAAGTTCTTTTTGAGAAAGGCTTTGTTAGAACTAAAGAGTTCTATTACAATGATAAGCTTGTAGAGTTGTCCTATAGTTATAAGGGACTCAATGTTGACTTTATTGTCTATGATAAAAAAGAGGATATTATCTCCTCAGATACTATTTTCTACATGACAAATGCCTTGGGAAATCCAACAAGATATGAAGTCTACCACTATGAATTGCCCTTTACAGAATTAACTGAATACAGTTTTAAAGAGATTCTAGTAAAAGTTCCAGAAAATACAAGAGAATACATCAGTTACTTGTATGAGGAGGATTTTGAAATCCCTAATACCCATTATAACTGGAAAGAAAATCCAATTTACAAACAAAGAGATGCTAAATTGGCAAAAGTCCTTTTGACTAAATCCCTTGGACACTAAAATAAATAAAAGAAACGAGCTAGATCAAATCCAGTTCGTTTCTTTTATCTTTAATTATTTTTTAATGACTCTACCATTATATTTTTTCTTAAGTTTCAAAAAAATCAAAGCTACAGCCAGTGTAAATATAATAAATAGATAGTTTCTATAATCTGTAAGACTAACTCTTCCAGAACGATTCAGATGAAAAATACCAATCCATTTATTTTTACTAAGGGTTCCATCATTTTCAAAATGATAACGATTCATCCACTCATCTTTAGCTGCTTTGCCATTTTCTTTAAAGTAATAGGTTTCTTTGGAGTTAATCTCTTTCCAAGTGTTAGTTAACATACCTGTATTTTTTTCAATATAGTATAGATTATTTCCATCATCAACTAACCCTGTTTGAAGTTCTCCGTTTTGATTAAAATAAAACCAGTTTTTATCTATATATTTCCAACCAACTGCGACTGTACCAGAATCAAAGAAATAATACCAATTATCGTTGTGTTGTGTCCAACCATCTTCAGGAGCTTCATTTTTCCAATCTTTAAATTTTAGAATATCACCATCGTTATAAAATCCATAATGTGGGTATTTATCAGATACATCAGTAACATTTCCATTATTGAATTCAAGAGAAATTGCTGCTCTATCTAGTTGTCCGGCATTTATAATGCTGATATTTTTTTGTTTAAGATATTCAGCGTATTTTTCTTCTACTGGTCTAATCCCTGTTTTAATAATTTTCTTAGGATTAAGTTTGTCGACAAATTCTTTCGTATTAGATTTAGTTGTTTCTACGTGGTGATTAAATTTCATGACATCTACATGTCCAATCAAAGGCGCATATTTCTCTTCTAGATGTCTTTCAGTATTTTCTAAATCTCCTCCTAAGAAAATTTTTGTATTATTAATATTTACTATTGATAAAATTGAATTCAAATTATCGTCATATACTTTTTTTAATGAACCATCATTTTCGTATTCATTTTCATAATTTAATAAATCAATTTTAATATTTCCAAGTGTTAAGTGTGAATCTTCCTCAGATATATCTTGAATTATTGTAGTATTTGTTTCGATAGCAGCTTGTAGGGCTCGCTCATACCCATACAAATTATCCCAAAGACCGGTTTTATCTGTGAGGCGATCATCACTATATTTTTTAATATATATTTTTTGAGTAGGTATTGTTTTTAGAATGTCGTGAGCTCCGCCAATATGATCAGAATGTGCGTGCGTTATTATTATGAAATCAAAACTTTTGATTCCTAATTGTTCAATATGAGACAGCAATCTATCTTCGGTAATTGCTTTTGGATCTTTCTCAATTCCTGGTCTATCGGGGTATCTAGGATTAGAACCGTCTGGATAAGAAAAATCATCTCCAGTATCTATCATTGCAAAATGCCCATTGCTTTCTAATATCATGGCATCGGACCAATCAGCAACGGTTATAATATGTAGTCTATCATTTGCTAAAATTGGTGTTATTAAAGTAGCAAGGAATATAAGGATCGATATATATATATATATGCATATGTTGGTTTTTTGATCATATTATCTCCTTATGAGTAGATTATAGTTTTTTAATTTCTTTTAATCTTAGCAAGAGCAAGATTGAGTGCATAGTGGAATGTTTTATCTTTTGTGATAAAAAGTATCAGGAGATAGTAGATTCCACAAGTTGCAACAGTCGAGAGAACCATGAGGATCATATTGAGATTGACTGTATAAGAGTTGATTTGGAAAAGGAATTTAAAGGCAAAATAGATCGGAATGAATCCGAGCGATACAATAGTATATCGTATTAAAGTAGTAAAGATTTCTTTTAGGTCAAGCAGATGATGTTTCTTGATAAAGAAAATTTCTAGTAGAACAACTATAGTTTCTGCAATAATAGTAGTAGCAATGTAATACTCTGGTGCAAAAATATTATTGAAATACAAGAGACTGTTGAGTAGGATATTGGCACCGCCACCAATAAAGTAAAAGGCTGTCAAACGATTTTCGTGGTCGTTGATGAAGATAATCTGCTTACCGAGAATCAACTCAATGGCCCAAATGATAGTCCGAAAGGCGAAGATACTAGTCAAAATACCAGCTTCAAGGTATTTTTCAGAAGAGTAGATGACAGTTGCGTAGTTCCCCAATACCATAATCCCAATACTGGTTGGAATGATGAGGAAGTAAAAGAGGGCAGCGCCTTGATTTAGAAGATTCTTATAAGACTCGTAGTCTTTCTTACCGAGATAGTAACCTAGACGTGGAATACTGACGTTGATAGCTCCACTCAAGACACTGGCAATCAACATGACGATGCTGGAAGCAATGGTATAATAAGAAATATAGTTTTCATCAGGCCCTTTGGTGATAAACATTCTATCAAGTAATGTGTAGAGCATATTGGCGTTTGCTAGGAGAAGCATAGTCAAGAGCGGTTTCGATGCTTTGACTAATTCGACAAGACCAATCTTAACAAAGGAAACTTCTCGCTTAATCCAGAGAAAACTGAGTAAATAGTTTAGAATCGTCGTTGCACTCATGATGATTGCATAAGGTACGATATCATTTGGAGTTTTTACAAAGGTGAAGATAGCGACCAACATAGCTATACGAATAACCAATGTTTTGTATAAGATGAAAGAATAGTTTTCATAAGCCTCGTTCATCCACTCGATATAAAGGAATTGGAAGAGAGCCTGGACACCAAGTATATAGTAGAGTTCTTTCAAATTTTCGATACTGTTATCCAGGTAAATAAATAGGAAATAGATACTTGTTGTTAGAACAGATGTAATAATGGAGATATAGAATAATTTAGAGAAAACATAGTTGATTTTATTCTTATCGTCTTTGACTTTACTGATAGCTCGAATCCCGTAGTTGTATATTCCAAAGGCAGCTAGTGGAATGACAAAGCTGGCCCAAGTATTAGCAGTATTGAAATAACCGTAGTTGGATTTGCTGAGAATCCGCGTCAGATAGGGATTAGTTATCAGCGGAAAAACGATATTGAGAACATTGACTAGCAAGCTAGCCAGTGCATTAACTTTTATATTTTTCATTGTACTTTCTTTCTTATATTGTAAAATGGTCTCTAGTATTATATCACATTCTCGCTTCATTCTTTTGATAAAATCGTAAAAATCTAGTATAATAGATAGAACTGAAAGTATGAGGTTACTAGCGATGAAAATGAAACAAATTAGTGATACAACTTTAAAAATCACGATGTCTTTAGAAGATTTGATGGATCGAGGAATGGAGATTGCTGACTTTCTTGTTCCTCAAGAAAAAACAGAAGAGTTCTTTTATGCCATCTTGGATGAGTTAGAGATGCCTGAGAGCTTTCTAGATACAGGCATGTTGAGCTTCCGTGTGACTCCAAAACCTGATAAGGTGGACGTCTTTGTGACCAAGTCAAAGATTGACCAAAATCTAGATTTTGAAGACTTATCGGATTTGCCAGATATGGAAGAATTGGCTCAAATGTCGCCAGATGAATTTATCAAAACCTTGGAAAAAAGCATCGCAGAAAAGACTAAGGATGATATCGAAGCGATTCAATCTCTAGAGCAAGTAGAAGCCAGGGAAGAAGAGCAGGAGCAAGCTGAACAAGAAGTTGAGAACAAGAAAGAGCCTTTCATCTACTACATCCTTTCTTTTGCTAAGTTGGCTGATTTAGTGGCTTTTGCCAAGACAGTGACTTTTGAGATGGAAACTTCTGAACTCTACAAAATGAACGAGCGCTATTATTTGACCATTTTAGTGGATATTGAAAATCATCCAAGTCCATATCCAGCTTGGCTTTTGGCTCGTATGCGCGAGTTTGCGGACGATAGTGACATCAGTCGCTCTGTTTTGCAAGAGTATGGCCAAGTCTTGATGAATCACGATGCAGTGCTTAATCTGCAAAAGATTGGATAATCATTTCTGGAAAGCTATTTCTAGATTTTAAGGAGAGCGAATCGTCTGATTCGTTTTTTCTTTTCTAGATTGAAATAGTGATTTACTATAATAGGAATTTTCACAAAATTCTGTTATAATAGCTATATTAGAAAATTTCGAGGAGACAAACATGACAGTTAAAATTGCTTTATTAGGATTTGGTACCGTTGCAAGTGGCGTGCCATTCCTCCTAAAGGAAAATGGAGAAAAAATCAATCAATCAGCACATTCAGAGATTGAAGTTGCTAAGGTATTGGTCAAAGATGAAGATGAAAAGAATCGCTTACTTGCAGCAGGGAATGACTTTAACTTTGTAACCAATGTGGATGATATTTTAGCAGACCAAGACATTACGATCGTAGTGGAATTGATGGGGCGTATCGAGCCTGCTAAAACCTTTATCACTCGTGCCTTGGAAGCAGGGAAACACGTTGTTACTGCCAACAAGGACCTTTTGGCTGTCCATGGTGCAGAATTGCTAGAAATTGCTAAAGCCAACAAGGTAGCACTTTACTACGAAGCAGCAGTAGCTGGTGGGATTCCAATTCTTCGTACTCTAGCAAATTCATTAGCTTCTGATAAAATCACTCGCGTGCTTGGAGTAGTCAACGGAACTTCTAACTTCATGATGACCAAAATGGTGGAAGAAGGCTGGTCTTACGATGATGCTCTGGCGGAAGCACAAAGACTTGGATTTGCAGAAAGCGACCCTACAAATGACGTAGATGGGATTGATGCAGCCTACAAGATGGTGATTTTGAGCCAATTTGCCTTTGGCATGAAGGTTGCCTTCGACGATGTAGCCCACAAGGGAATCCGTAATATCACACCAGAAGACGTAGCTGTAGCTCAAGAACTTGGCTATGTAGTGAAATTGGTTGGTTCTATTGAGGAAACTCCTTCAGGAATTGCTGCAGAAGTAACTCCAACCTTCCTACCAAAAGCGCACCCACTTGCTAGTGTGAATGGAGTAATGAACGCTGTCTTTGTGGAATCTATCGGTATCGGTGAGTCTATGTACTACGGACCAGGTGCGGGTCAAAAACCAACAGCAACAAGTGTTGTGGCGGATATTGTCCGTATCGTTCGTCGTTTGAATGATGGTACCATCGGTAAAGATTTCAACGAATATAGCCGTGATTTGGTCTTGGCAAATCCTGAAGATGTCAAAGCAAACTACTATTTCTCAATCTTGGCTCCAGACTCAAAAGGTCAGGTCTTGAAATTGGCTGAAATCTTCAATGCTCAAGATATTTCCTTCAAGCAAATCCTCCAAGATGGTAAAGAAGGTGATAAGGCACGTGTCGTTATCATCACACATAAGATTAATAAAGCCCAGCTTGAAAATGTTTCAGCTGAATTGAAGAAGGTTTCAGAATTCGACCTCTTGAATACTTTCAAGGTGCTAGGAGAATAAGATGAAGATTATCGTACCTGCAACCAGTGCCAATATTGGGCCAGGTTTTGACTCGGTCGGTGTAGCTGTAACCAAGTATCTTCAAATTGAGATCTGTGAAGAACGAGATGAGTGGCTGATTGAACACCAGATTGGTAAATGGATTCCTCATGACGAGCGTAATCTCTTGCTCAAAATTGCCCTGCAGATTGTACCAGATTTGAAACCTAGACGCTTGAAAATGACCAGTGATGTTCCCTTGGCGCGTGGTTTGGGTTCTTCTAGCTCTGTTATTGTAGCTGGGATTGAACTAGCCAACCAATTGGGCCAGCTCAACTTGTCTGACCATGAAAAATTGCAGTTGGCGACCAAGATTGAAGGGCATCCTGACAATGTGGCTCCAGCCATTTATGGAAATCTCGTTATTGCAAGTTCCGTTGAAGGGCAAGTCTCTGCGATTGTGGCAGACTTCCCAGAATGTGATTTTCTAGCTTACATTCCTAACTATGAATTACGCACTCGCGATAGCCGCGGTGTCTTGCCTAAAAAATTGTCCTACAAAGAAGCTGTCGCTGCCAGTTCTATTGCCAATGTGGCGGTTGCAGCCTTGTTAGCAGGAGACATGGTAACAGCTGGGCAAGCAATCGAGGGAGACCTCTTCCACGAGCGCTATCGTCAGGACTTGGTGAGAGAATTTGCGACGATTAAGCAAGTAGCCAAAGAAAATGGTGCCTATGCAACCTACCTTTCTGGTGCCGGACCAACAGTGATGGTCTTGGCCTCTCATGACAAGATTCCAATGATTAAAGAAGAATTGGAAAAGCAATCCTTCAAAGGCAAACTGCATGATTTGAAAGTTGATACCCAAGGTGTCCGTGTCCAAGCAAAATAAAAGAATAGGAGATAGGATGGGGAAACTCTCGACCAGAGGGCTTCCTATCCTTTTTTTGAAAAGAAGTTTATACTCAATGAAAATCAAAGAGCAAACTAGGAAGCTAGTCGCAGGCTGCTCAAAACAGTGTTTTGAGGTTGTGGATAGAACTGACGAAGTTAGCTCAAAATACTGTTTTGAGGTTGCAGATGTAAGGTGACGTGGTTTGAAGAGATTTTCGAAGAGTATTAGTTAAAAACTTGATAAAGGAGAAATAAAGATGGCAGAAATTTATCTAGCAGGTGGTTGTTTTTGGGGTCTAGAGGAGTATTTTTCACGTATTTCTGGAGTGTTAGAAACCAGTGTTGGCTACGCTAATGGGCAAGTAGAAACGACTAATTATCAGTTACTCAAGGAAACAGACCATGCAGAGACGGTTCAAGTGATTTATGATAAGAATACAGTGTCACTTAGAGAGATTTTACTTTATTATTTCCGTGTTATTGATCCTCTATCCATCAATCAACAAGGGAATGACCGTGGTCGCCAATATCGAACTGGGATTTATTATCAGGATGAAGCAGATTTGCCAGCTATCTACACAGTAGTGCAGGAGCAGGAACGTATGCTGGGTCGAAAGATTGCAGTGGAGGTGGAGAAACTTCGCCACTATATTTTAGCTGAAGATTACCACCAAGACTATCTTAAGAAAAATCCTTCCGGTTACTGTCATATCGATGTGACCGATGCTGAGAAGCCATTGATTGATGCCTCTAACTATGAAAAGCCTAGTCAAGAGGTGTTAAAGGAAAGCTTAACTGAAGAATCCTATCGTGTTACCCAAGAAGCTGCTACAGAGGCTCCATTTACCAATGCCTATGACCAAACCTTTGAAGAAGGGATTTATGTAGATATTACGACGGGTGAGCCACTCTTTTTTGCTAAGGATAAGTTTGCCTCAGGATGTGGTTGGCCAAGCTTTAGTCGTCCAATTTCCAAGGAATTGATTCACTACTACAAAGACCTGAGTCATGGAATGGAGCGAATCGAAGTTCGTTCTCGGTCAGGCAATGCTCACTTGGGTCATGTTTTCACGGATGGACCTCGGGAGTTAGGTGGACTTCGTTACTGTATCAATTCTGCTTCCTTATGCTTTGTGGCCAAGGATGAGATGGAAGAGGAAGGATATGGCTATCTACTGCCTTACTTAAACAAATAA
The DNA here is from genome assembly GCA_001560895.1 of Streptococcus mitis. Lineage (NCBI taxonomy): Bacteria > Bacillati > Bacillota > Bacilli > Lactobacillales > Streptococcaceae > Streptococcus > Streptococcus mitis. Next base: position 1,422,698 of record CP014326.1, on the reverse strand, counting down.
AACAGAGAGGGTGGGTGCTTCCCACTTTCTTCATTTCTAGAAAACGAATAGAAGGGATTTATGAAAAACATATTATCTTACTTTAAATCCTACATCAAGGAATCGATTTTAGCTCCCCTGTTCAAGCTACTAGAAGCTGTGTTTGAGCTTCTTGTTCCCATGGTGATTGCTAGGATTGTTGACCAATCCTTGCCTCAGAGAGATCAAGGACACCTCTGGATGCAGATTGTCCTGCTCCTTATCTTTGCAGTGATTGGCGTTTTAGTGGCCTTGGTGGCCCAGTTTTACTCAGCCAAGGCAGCGGTTGGATTTGCCAAAGAACTGACAAACGACCTTTATCGTCATATTCTTTCTTTACCTAAGGACAGCAGAGACCGTTTGACAACTTCTAGCTTGGTGACTCGTTTGACTTCGGATACTTACCAGATTCAGACTGGTATCAATCAATTCCTGCGTCTCTTTTTACGAGCGCCCATTATCGTTTTTGGGGCCATTTTTATGGCCTATCGAATCTCAGCTGAGCTGACTTTCTGGTTCTTAGTTATGGTTGTCATTTTGACGATTGTCATTGTCGGTCTCTCTCGACTGGTCAATCCTCTCTACAGCAGTCTCAGAAAGAAAACGGATCAGCTGGTTCAGGAAACGCGCCAGCAATTGCAAGGAATGCGAGTTGTTCGTGCTTTTGGACAAGAAAAACGAGAATTACAGATTTTTCAAACTCTTAATCAAGTTTATGCTAGTTTACAAGAAAAAACAGGTTTCTGGTCCAGTTTATTAACACCTCTGACCTATCTGATTGTTAATGGAACTCTCCTCGTTATTATCTGGCAGGGCTATCTTTCAATTCAAGGAGGGGTACTCAGTCAAGGAGCCTTGATTGCTCTTATCAACTATCTCCTACAGATTTTGGTGGAATTAGTCAAGCTCGCCATGCTGATCAATTCTCTCAACCAGTCCTACATCTCAGCCAAGCGAATCGAAGAAGTCTTTGCAGAATCTCCAGAGGATATCCATTCAGAGTTAGAACAAAAGCAAGCTACCAGTACTCAGATTTTACAAGTCCAAGAACTGACCTTTACCTATCCTGATGCGGCCCAGCCTTCTCTGAGAGACATTTCTTTTGCTATGAAACAAGGGCAAATCCTTGGTATCATCGGAGGGACGGGTTCTGGTAAATCAAGCTTGGTGCAAGTCTTACTTGGACTTTATCCAGCAGACAAGGGGAGCATTGACCTTTATCGAAATGGACGTAGTCCTCTTAATCTTGAGCAGTGGCGGTCTTGGATTTCCTATGTTCCTCAAAAAGTCGAACTCTTTAAAGGAACTATTCGTTCCAACTTGACTTTGGGTTTCAATCAAGTAGTGACTGATCAAGAACTCTGGCAATCCTTAGAAATCGCGCAAGCCAAGGATTTTGTCAGTGAAAAGGAAGGTCTCTTGGATGCTGTAGTTGAAGCAGGAGGGCGAAATTTCTCAGGTGGACAAAAACAAAGGCTGTCTATTGCACGTGCAGTCTTGCACCAAGCTCCATTTCTCGTCCTAGATGATGCGACCTCGGCACTGGATACCATTACTGAGTCCAAGCTCTTGAAAGCTATTCGAGAAAATCTACCAAATACGAACTTAATCTTGATTTCTCAACGGACTTCGACACTCCAGATGGCTGACCAGATTCTCCTCTTGGAAAAAGGTGAGCTCCTAGCTATCGGCAAGCACGAGGATTTGATGAAGACTAGTCAAATCTATCGCGAAATTAATGCATCGCAACATGGAAAGGAGGACTAGCATGAGACGACAAACTGCAAACCAGACGCTCAAACGTTTGGCCATAGATTTAGCCAGCCATCCTTTCCTTCTTTTCCTAGCCTTTCTAGGAACCATTGCCCAAGTTGGCTTATCGATTTACCTACCTATCTTGATTGGGCAGGTCATCGACCAGGTCCTAGTGGCTGGCTCTTCACCAGTTTTTTGGCAGATTTTCATCCAGATGATTTTGGTGGTCATAGGAAATACACTGGTACAATGTGCCAATCCTCTTCTTTATAATCGCCTAATCTTCTCTTATACCAGAGACTTGCGAGAGCGAATCATCCATAAGCTCCATCGTTTACCGATTGCTTTTGTGGATCGGCAAGGCAGTGGCGAGATGGTCAGTCGTGTGACCACAGACATAGAACAGTTGGCAGCTGGTTTGACCATGATTTTTAACCAATTTTTTATTGGCGTCTTAATGATATTGGTTAGTATTCTAGCCATGCTTCAAATTCATCTCCTCATGACTCTTTTGGTCTTGTTGTTGACGCCACTGTCTATGGTAATCTCACGCTTTATTGCCAAGAGATCTTATCATCTCTTCCAGAAGCAAACAGAGACGAGGGGAATTCAGACTCAGTTGATTGAAGAATCGTTGAGCCAGCAGACTATTATTCAATCTTTCAATGCTCAGGAAGAGTTTATCCAAAGGCTGCGTGAGGCTAATGATAACTATGCAGGTTATTCTCAGTCAGCCATCTTTTATTCCTCAACGGTTAATCCTTCGACTCGCTTTGTAAATGCGCTCATTTATGCCCTTCTAGCTGGAGTGGGAGCTTATCGTATCATGATAGGCTCTACCTTGACCATTGGACGCTTAGTGACTTTTTTGAACTATGTTCAGCAGTATACCAAGCCCTTTAACGATATTTCTTCAGTGCTAGCTGAGTTGCAAAGTGCTCTGGCTTGTGCAGAGCGCATCTATGCTGTCTTAGAAAGTCCTGAGGTGGCTGAAACAGGCAAGGAAGTCTTGACCAGTGACCAAGTCAAGGGAGCTATTTCCTTTAAACATGTATCTTTTGGCTACAATCCTGAAAAGATTTTGATTAAGGACTTATCTATCGATATCCCAGCCGGTAGCAAGGTAGCTATTGTTGGTCCGACAGGTGCTGGAAAATCAACTCTTATCAATCTTCTTATGCGTTTCTATCCTATTAACTCGGGAGATATCTTGCTGGATGGGCAATCTATTTATGATTATACTCGGACATCATTGAGACAGCAGTTTGGGATGGTGCTTCAAGAAACCTGGCTCAAGCAAGGGACTATTCATGACAATATTGCCTTTGGAAATCCTGAAGCCAGTCGGGAGCAAGTGATTGCTGCTGCCAAAGCAGCCAATGCAGACTTTTTCATCCAACAGTTGCCACAGGGATACGATACCAAGTTGGAAAATGCAGGAGAATCTCTCTCTGTTGGTCAAGCCCAGCTCTTGACCATTGCCCGAGTCTTTCTGGCTATTCCCAAGATTCTCATCTTAGACGAGGCGACTTCCTCAATCGATACACGGACAGAAGTGCTGGTTCAGGATGCCTTTGCCAAACTCATGAAGGGGCGTACTAGCTTTATCATCGCCCACCGCTTGTCAACCATTCAGGATGCGGATTTAATCCTTGTATTAGTGGATGGTGACATCGTTGAGTATGGTAATCATCAGGAACTCATGGCTCGAAAGGGGAAGTATTATCAAATGCAACAAGCTGCAGCTTTTAGCTCAGAATAAGCCTTTTTATTTTAAAATCTTATTGACGAAAAAAGTTGCCTTCGGGTGACTTTTTTGTTACAATAGCTAGAAAAATTATTCACTGTAAATTGTCTTATAGAAAAGGAGCCTAGAATGAAAGTCTATCAGCATGTAAATATCGTGACTTGTGACCAAGATTTCCATGTTTATTTGGATGGAATCTTAGCAGTTAATGATTCCCAAATCGTCTATGTCGGTCAAGAGAAGTCAGAGATTTTAGAGCAAGCTGAGCAGATTATAGACTATCAGGGAGCCTGGATCATGCCTGGATTGGTCAATTGCCACACCCATTCTGCCATGACAGGTTTGCGAGGAATCCGAGATGACAGTAATCTCCATGAATGGCTCAATGATTATATCTGGCCTGCAGAAGCTGAGTTTACTCCAGACATGACTACCAAAGCGGTCAAAGAAGCTCTGACAGAAATGCTTCAGTCAGGAACAACAACCTTCAATGATATGTATAATCCCAATGGAGTGGATATTGAGAGAATTTATCAGGCAGTGAAAGATTCCAAGATGCGTTGTTATTTCTCACCGACCCTCTTTTCTTCTGAGGTAGAAACGACTGCTGAGACTATTACTAGAACTCGAGCTATCATCGAGACAATCATAGGATATGAAAATCCCAATTTCAAGGTTATGGTAGCCCCACATTCTCCCTACAGCTGTAGTAGAGACTTGCTGGAAGATAGCTTAGATGTGGCAAAAGAGCTGAATATTCCCATCCATATCCATGTAGCGGAGACCAAGGAAGAATCAGGAATTATACTGAAACGCTACGGCAAACGGCCCCTCGCCTTTCTAGAAGAATTGGGTTACTTAGATCATCCGTCTGTCTTTGCTCACGGGGTCGAATTAAACGAGAGAGAAATTGAACGTTTGGCAACCTCTCAAGTGGCTATCGCCCACAATCCTATCAGTAACCTCAAACTGGCCTCAGGAATCGCTCCTATCATTCAACTGCAAAAAGCAGGAGTAGCAGTCGGAATTGCGACAGACTCGGTTGCTTCCAATAACAATCTAGATATGTTTGAGGAAGGAAGGACTGCAGCCCTTCTTCAGAAGATGAAAAGTGGAGATGCCAGTCAATTTCCTATCGAAACAGTTCTCAAGGCTCTGACAATCGAAGGAGCTAAGGTGTTGGGAATGGATGAAGAGATTGGTAGTCTAGAAGTTGGCAAGCAGGCTGATTTCCTAGTCATTCAACCACAAGGGAAAATCCATCTCCAACCCCGGGAAAATATGCTTTCTCACCTTGTCTATGCAGTCAAATCTAGTGATGTTGATGATGTCTATATTGCCGGAGAACAGGTTGTTAAGCAAGGTCAAGTACTGACAGTAGAACTTTAAAAGAAAAATCACGAAAAAATTTTAAAAAAAGTTTGCAAAAATCTTGCATTCTTTTTTTGACTATGCTATACTTATATACGGTTTGAAAAAACTGCCTAAGACAGTAGGGGAGCTCGACTCATAAGTATCCTACCGAGGACAAAACGTATCATGTAAAAAGAAGCGTATTGTACTTTCGTGTCTAGGTTTGGGCGCGTTTTTCTTTTGGAAAAATTTCCCCAAGCAAAATAATTACGGAGGTGAACACACTAATGAGTGAAGCAATTATTGCTAAAAAAGCGGAACTAGTTGACGTAGTAGCTGAGAAAATGAAAGCTGCTGCATCTATCGTCGTTGTAGACGCTCGTGGTTTAACAGTTGAGCAAGATACAGTTCTTCGTCGTGAGCTTCGTGGAAACGAAGTTGAGTATAAAGTCATTAAAAACTCAATCTTGCGTCGTGCAGCTGAAAAAGCTGGTCTTGAAGAACTTGCATCAGTATTTGTTGGACCATCTGCAGTAGCATTTTCTAACGAAGATGTTATCGCACCAGCGAAAATCTTGAACGACTTTTCTAAAAACGCTGAAGCACTTGAAATCAAAGGTGGTGCAATCGAAGGCGCTGTCGCATCTAAAGAAGAGATTCTTGCTCTTGCAACTCTTCCAAACCGCGAAGGACTTCTTTCTATGCTCCTTTCTGTACTTCAAGCGCCAGTGCGCAACGTTGCTCTTGCAGTCAAAGCGGTTGCAGACAACAAAGAAGACGCAGCTTAATTTTAAGCTACGCAGCGTAGCCTAGCTACGAAAAATCTATTATAAATTTAAAAACATATTTGGAGGAAATAACAATGGCATTGAACATTGAAAACATTATTGCTGAAATTAAAGAAGCTTCAATCCTTGAATTGAACGACCTTGTAAAAGCTATCGAAGAAGAATTTGGTGTAACTGCAGCTGCTCCTGTAGCTGTTGCTGCAGCTGGTGCTGCTGACGCTGGTGCTGCTAAAGATTCATTCGACGTTGAATTGACATCTGCAGGCGACAAAAAAGTTGGCGTTATCAAAGTTGTACGTGAAATCACTGGTCTTGGTCTTAAAGAAGCTAAAGAACTTGTTGACGGTGCACCAGCACTTGTTAAAGAAGGCGTTGCAACTGCAGAAGCTGAAGAAATCAAAGCTAAATTGGAAGAAGCTGGAGCTTCAGTTACTCTTAAATAATAGGGCAACTACATTAGTAGCTTAAAAACATGATTAAACCGCTATTCTTAGGAGTAGCGGTTTTTCTTTTTGTTCGAGAAGGGGCAAAAAAGGGCAAGGAATCTTTAAAAGTGAGGAGAGTTAGATTGAAAGAATCATATTGGTAAACCCAAATGATGGATATTTATATCATGTCATAAATCGTTATCAAACGATAATATTGATTTTTTTACAAATTAAGAGTATAATTTATAAAAATGAGTGTTTACTCAATTTTTGTGAAATTAAGGAGTAAAGAAAATGGTTGTTGAAGCAATAGAGTACAGTCGTTTCGGTAACGAAGAGATCTTGGATTTGCTGAAGATCGACTCTACAGCCTTGGATGTAAATCAGGTGAGAGTAGAAGTTCATGCTGTTGGTTTAAATCCTATTGATTATAAAACTTTTGAGGGAGCGAAACCTCTTCGATTTCTATCTTTTATAACGAAATTAAGGAAACCAAGTCGTTGGTTTGAATCTAAATCATCTTTATTTCCAAGAGGTGTGGGGAGAGATTTTTCTGGAGTTATTACAGAAGTTGGAAATGAAGTAACTAGGTTTTCAGTAGGAGATAAGGTGTTTGGAACAATGATTAGCGATCCTGGTTTGGGAACTAAGAGGGGAGTTTTAGCAACAGAAATTTGTGTCAATGAATCAGAAATTGTATTGAAACCAGAGATGATCGACATGACTCACGCAGCTACTATGGGAGTAGCTTCTCTAACTGTGGGTGGGGCTTTTAGAAGAATCGGTTTAAATTCAAGAGATACTGTTGTTATTTCAGCTGCAGCAGGAGGTATTGGAAGTATTGCAGTACAGTATGCAGTTGCTAAGGGTGCGACAGTGATCGGAATAGCAAGTAAGAAAAATACAGAGTATCTGAAGTCTTTAGGTGCCATACCAGTAAGTTACGAAGAGAACATCAAGAAGGCTCTTCTATCAGCTAGTCCAACGCCTATTACAAAATTTTTGGATTGTTATGGATCTGATTATGTTGGATTGGCTTTTAGTTTAGGTTTGAAGGGAACAGCTATTGGGACATTAGTACCTTCACCCTATGTTATGATAAAAGGTGCTCAGTTTACTGGTCCGAGACATTCTACATACGATGATTTTAGCACTTTATCTGAAATGGTCTCAGAAGGGAATGTTCAGCTGAAAATTGATCAAGTGTATGACTTTTCTCTAAAGTCAGTTAGAGAAGCCTATCGTAGTCTGAAAATGGGACACAGTCGAGGCAAAAAAGTCGTAAAAGTAAGAGATTAGAAGAGAGGTGCTAGCGATGGAAAGTTTAGAACAAAAGTATGCTCAGACGTTAGAAGCTAGCAACTTGAGCTTAAAACAACGTCGAGTATTATTATCAAGTTTAAAATTATTCTCAGAAATTGGATTTGAGAATACAACGTCCAGCCTTATTGCCGAACGCGCTGGAGTGTCAGAAGGAACGGTTTTTAGTTACTTTAAAACAAAGGAAGGTATCTTAGAAGCCATTTTATCTACTTTTCTAGAACAGGTTATTCCAGAAGTAATTGCGGATTTCTCAGAAAAAAAATTCACAGTAGATCAAGAAACTTTTCCCTTCTTTTTAAAAAGTATTGTTCGAGATAGGCTCTTTTTTATTCAGGAGAATCAAATGCATGTTAAAATTCTCTTGGGGCGTTCTTTTATTGATAAAAATCTTTCTATCCAGTTAGGAAGTATTATTGTTCAATCTATAATAGAACCAATTAGCCCTGTTTTAAATCAATTTAAAGAAAAAAGACTTATTCTAAATTGGTCAAATGAAAGAATTGTTCGATACATTTTAGCATTGAGTTTTTCTTATCTTATTCCCATGATGTTGAATGATGAAGGAACTATAAACATAGATGAAGCAGTTGATGAGATTGTTGAATGTTTGTCATCTGCCCTAATGAAAGTAAAATAAATTCTGATGTTAAAACTCACTGTTAATGGTGAGTTTTTTGAATTCAACATAAAAACCCCCAATCATAGTGATTGAGGATTAAGCAAATGACTCTTAAACAATACCTTGTGCAATCATAGCGTTTGCTACATTAGTATACTGCCATCTATTCATCTGATAAGGGGGATTTTATCATCCAGATATTCATAGCTGGGTGGCCGGCGGCGTTAGAAAGTGGTTGTTGCAATGCTGTAAAACCATAGTGTTGATAGATGGCCACAGCCGTAGCCAGTTCAGTAGAGGTCTCTAGATAAAGCTGTTCATAACCAGCTAAGTGGGCTTCCCGGAATATCCGCTTTATCAACCTGCTGGAATAACCTTTGCCACGGCTATTTTTAGTGACATACAGTTTTTGTAATTCAGCAATCTTATCGGACACAGGTGCAAAGCCACCGCAGCCAACCAGCAGACCTTCATCTTCCAGAACAAAGTAAGCCGCTCTCTCTTGCTGTTGATAATAGTCGACCAAATGATCTAGATGAGAATCAAAGTAGACAGTTCCTGGTTTGTCAAGCCCGAATTCTTCTAGGCTAGCTCGAATGAGCTGCGCTACAGCTAAATTGTCTCTTACTTCCATCGGCCGTAAGTTCATCATTTGTTCTCCGATAGGATGTATCGACTAATTAAACAATACCTTGTGCAATCATAGCGTTTGCTACATTTTCAAAGGCAGCAATATTAGCTCCTGCAAGGTAGTCTTTATCAAGACCATATGTTTCTGAAGTTGTCTTAGCTGTGTTGAAGATGTTTGTCATGATGTCTTTGAGACGTCCATCAACTTCTTCACGAGTCCATGAGAGGCGAAGACTGTTTTGGCTCATTTCAAGGGCTGAAACGGCTACACCACCAGCGTTGGCAGCTTTTGCAGGTCCGTAGAAGATACCATTTTCTTTGTAAACTTTGATGGCATCAAGGTCGCTTGGCATGTTAGCACCTTCAGATACACAGATAACTCCTTGAGCAACCAAGCGTTTAGCTGCTTCACCGTTGATTTCGTTTTGAGTAGCACATGGAAGAGCGATATCATAGTTACCAGCGTAAGTCCATACAGAACCTTCGTGGTAGCTTGCAGTTGCTTTTTCAGCAGCATACTCAGTCAAGCGAGCACGACGTTTTTCTTTAACATCTACTAAAAGATCGAAGTCGATTCCGTTTTCATCGATGACATAACCATTTGAGTCAGATACAGAGATAACCGTTGCACCAAGTTCAGTTGCTTTTTGAAGAGCATATTGAGCAACGTTACCAGAACCTGAAATAACCACTTTCTTACCAGCAAAGCTGTTACCGTTTGCTTTGAGCATTTCTTCAGTGTAGTAAACCAAACCGTAACCAGTTGCTTCTGGACGAATCAAGCTACCACCAAATCCAAGAGGTTTACCAGTCAAGACACCAGCATCAAATTGGTTAAGGCGTTTGTATTGACCATAAAGGTAACCAATTTCACGTCCACCAACACCGATATCACCAGCAGGTACGTCAAGTGATGGTCCGATGTGTTTTTGTAATTCAGTCATGAAGCTTTGGCAGAAGCGCATCACTTCAGCATCTGTTTTACCTTTAGGATCGAAGTCTGATCCACCTTTACCTCCACCGATTGGAAGTCCAGTCAAGACGTTTTTGAAGATTTGTTCAAATCCGAGGAATTTCAAAATCCCTTGGTTTACAGTTGGGTGGAAACGAAGTCCGCCTTTGTATGGTCCAACAGCTGAGTTGAATTGAACACGGTAACCACGGTTTACTTGAATGTTTCCATCACGGTCAACCCAAGGAACACGGAAAGAAATCACGCGTTCTGGCTCAGTGATACGTGCCAAGATATTTTCTTCGATATACTCAGGGTGTTTTTCAAATACAGGTTCCAAAGTATTGAAAAATTCTTCAACAGCTTGGAGGAATTCAGCCTCGTGCCCGTTACGAGCTTTTACAGTTTCAAACACGCTTTGGATATATTCTTTAGCAGATGTCATATCGTTCTCCTTAAATTCTAATTTAATTATGTGTGTCATTATAGCAGAATTTTTTTTAACTGTAAAGAGAAAAACAAAAATTTTCTAAAAATTCTATCAATTTAGTTTTAGGACTTTTTGAAAATCTATAAAAATACGAACGTTTTTCTTTGAAATATCTTTCTAAAAGAGAAATTGTGAAAATATGGTATAATATTAGCAATAAAAGGAATCTGGAGGATCAGAATCATGGTATCAACGAAAACACAAATTGCTGGTTTTGAGTTTGACAACTGCTTGATGAATGCAGCAGGTGTGGCTTGTATGACGATAGAAGAGCTAGAGGGGGTTAAAAACTCAGCGGCAGGAACCTTTGTCACTAAGACAGCGACCTTGGACTTTCGTCAGGGAAATCCTGAGCCACGCTATCAGGATGTTCCACTTGGTTCTATCAACTCTATGGGCTTACCGAATAATGGTTTAGACTACTATTTGGACTACCTTTTGGATTTACAGGAAAAAGAGCCAAACCGAACTTTCTTTTTATCTCTAGTCGGCATGTCTCCAGAGGAAACCCATACTATCTTGAAAAAAGTCCAAGAGAGTGAGTTTCGTGGTCTGACGGAGCTAAACCTCTCCTGCCCCAATGTTCCAGGTAAACCTCAGATTGCCTATGATTTTGAGACAACAGACCGGATTTTGACAGAAGTATTTGCCTACTTCACCAAACCTCTTGGAATTAAATTGCCACCATATTTTGATATTGTTCACTTTGACCAAGCGGCAACTATTTTTAACAAATATCCGCTCAAGTTTGTCAACTGCGTCAACTCTATCGGAAACGGCCTTTATATAGAAGATGAGTCTGTCGTTATCCGTCCTAAAAATGGTTTTGGGGGCATTGGTGGGGAGTATATTAAACCAACTGCTCTAGCTAATGTTCATGCCTTTTATCAACGCTTAAATCCTCAAATCCAAATCATCGGAACAGGTGGCGTTTTGACTGGTCGTGATGCCTTTGAACATATCCTCTGTGGAGCAAGTATGGTGCAGGTGGGAACCACCCTTCACAAAGAAGGAGTTGGTGCTTTTGACCGCATTACCAATGAACTGAAAGCAATCATGGCGGAAAAAGGGTACGAGAGCTTAGAAGATTTCCGTGGGAAATTGCGCTATATTGACTAAATTAAATCGAAAAATCAGAAGAAAGGAGAGAGGATGCTAGCCATTGAAGAAAGTCAGAAGTTGACTTTAGCAAATTTATCGAACCTGAGCCTTTTTACAGGGACAGATCAGGGCCAGTTTGAAGTGATGAAGAGTCAAGTGTTGAAACAGATTGGTTATGATTCTGCTGACCTCAACTTTGCCTACTTTGATATGAAAGAAGTAGTTTACAAGGATGTGGAGCTGGAGTTAGTCAGTCTTCCTTTCTTTGCGGATGAGAAAATCGTGATATTGGATCATTTTGTCGATATGACAACAGCCAAGAAACGCTTTTTAACAGATGATGAGCTTAAGTCGTTTGAGGAATACCTTGACAATCCTTCGCCAACAACCAAGTTGTTGATCTTTGCGGAAGGAAAACTGGATAGCAAGAGACGGTTGGTTAAATTACTTAAGCGTGATGCCAAGGTTTTTGATGCAGTAGAAGCCAAAGAACAAGAACTGCGCCAGTATTTCCAAAAGTGGAGCCAGAAACAAGGTCTGCAGTTTTTGGGGCAATCCTTTGAAAATCTACTTATCAAATCTGGTTTTCAATTTAGCGAAATCCAGAAAAATCTCCTCTTTTTACAGTCCTATAAGGCGGATTCTGTTATCGAGGAAGAGGATATTGTCAATGCTATTCCCAAGACCTTGCAGGACAATATTTTTGATTTAACTCAGTTTATTCTGACTAAAAAGATGGACCAGGCGCGCGACTTGGTTAGAGACTTGACCTTGCAAGGGGAAGACGAAATCAAGTTGATTGCAGTCATGCTAGGACAATTTCGGACTTTTACTCAGGTGAAAATTTTGGTGGAGTCTGGCCAAACAGAAGCGCAGATTGCAAGTAGTTTAGGTAGTTATCTGGGACGCACTCCCAATCCCTATCAAATCAAGTTTGCGCTGAGAGATTCGCGAGGACTTTCCTTGAGCTTTTTGAAGCAAGCTATTTCCTATTTGATTGAGACAGACTATCAGATTAAGACAGGTCTTTATGAAAAAGGTTTCCTTTTTGAAAAGGCACTCCTACAGATTGCTAATCAGGTCAATTGATACTTTTTTGAAACTACAACCCGCGTCAGGATTATCTTGTCGTGGGTTTCTTGTTGATTTGCTTATTCTATTCGAAAGTATCTCAGTGATTTCTTCATCTATAAGCAAAAAACTTGAAAAAAGTGAATGTTTGCGTTATCATTTTCATATAGAAAGAAAAAGAGGTATTACAGATGGCTATTATCTTACCAGATCTTCCATATGCATACGACGCTTTGGAACCATACATCGATGCAGAAACAATGCACTTGCACCATGACAAACACCATCAAACTTATGTCAACAATGCTAATGCAGCTCTTGAAAAACACCCTGAAATCGGTGAAGACCTTGAAGCCTTGCTTGCTGATGTAGAATCTATCCCAGCTGATATCCGTCAAGCACTTATCAACAATGGTGGTGGACACTTGAACCACGCTCTTTTCTGGGAATTGATGACTCCTGAAAAAACAGCTCCATCAGCAGAACTTGCAGCAGCAATCGATGCAACATTTGGTTCATTTGAAGACTTCCAAGCAGCCTTCACTGCAGCAGCAACAACTCGATTCGGTTCTGGATGGGCATGGCTGGTTGTTAACAAAGAAGGTAAACTTGAAGTGACTTCAACAGCAAACCAAGACACACCAATCTCAGAAGGTAAAAAACCAATCTTGGGCTTGGATGTTTGGGAACATGCTTACTATGTGAAATACCGCAACGTGCGTCCTGACTACATCAAAGCTTTCTTCTCAGTGATCAACTGGAACAAAGTAGATGAATTGTACGCAGCTGCTAAATAATGGTATATGGAGGGAAGAATTGTTCTTCTCTTTTTTAGGTTATATGATTCGAGTCTGACAAAATCGTCAGACTTTTTTCATTTTTATGAGAAACGTGCTAAGTGCTAGAAATTATGGTAGAATAAAGTATTAAGTAATCGTGGAAAAAGGATATCTATGCGAAAAGAAATTGCACCTGAATTATACAACTATAACAAGTTTCCTGGTCCTGAGTTTCATTTACATGGGGACAAGGTCGAAACGGAAGGGATAGCTTTTTCCTTGGTTGAAAATATCAAGGATGCCTTTGATGAGACGGCTTTTAATCAGCGTTTTTCAGAAGTCTTAACCAAGTTTGATTATATCGTTGGGGACTGGAGTAATGAACAGCTTCGCCTACGAGGTTTTTACAAGGATGACCGAACAGAAGAAAATCTGGAAAAAATCAGTCGTTTACAAGACTATCTTTTAGAGTATTGTAGTTATGGTTGTGCCTATTTTGTTCTAGAAAATGAAGCCCCTAAGCGAGCATCATTTGACAAGAAAATGCGTAAGAAGGAAGAAGAAACGCCTTCTAGAAAAGGGAAGAAACAGGCCCAAACCAAACGAAAACCGAATGCAGATAAGAAAAATAGACGTCGTCAGAAAGACCAGTATTCTCAGAAAGAGGACAAGGGACAACGTCATTTTGTCATTCGTCAGAAGTGAGTAGAGAATAAGGAGAAGAAATGAAACCGTCAATTTATAGTTTAACACGTCAAACCATGCAGGAATGGGTATTGGAGCAGGGAGAAAAGAAATTCCGTGCAGATCAAATCTGGGAATGGCTCTACCGTAAACGTGTGCAGTCATTTGAAGAAATGACCAACCTTTCCAAGGATTTGATTGCTAAGCTCAATGACCAGTTTGTGGTCAATCCCTTGAAACAGCGAATCGTTCAAGAGTCTGCTGATGGTACTGTCAAATATCTCTTTGAATTGCCTGACGGTATGTTGATTGAGACTGTACTCATGCGTCAGCACTATGGTTTGTCAGTCTGTGTAACCACTCAGGTCGGCTGTAATATCGGTTGTACCTTCTGTGCCTCTGGTTTGATCAAGAAACAACGCGACCTCAATAATGGGGAAATCGTAGCGCAAATCATGTTGGTTCAGAAATACTTTGATGAGCGTGGTCAGGACGAACGTGTCAGCCATATTGTTGTCATGGGAATCGGTGAACCATTTGATAACTACAACAATGTCTTGAATTTCGTTCGTACTATCAATGATGATAAGGGAATGGCAATCGGAGCTCGTCACATCACGGTTTCAACTTCAGGTTTGGCCCATAAAATTCGTGATTTTGCTAATGAAGGAGTTCAGGTCAATCTTGCCGTTTCCCTTCACGCACCAAACAATGAATTGCGCTCAAGCATCATGAAGATTAACCGTGCCTTTCCGATTGAAAAACTCTTTGCAGCTATTGAGTATTATATAGAAACAACAAACCGTCGTGTAACCTTTGAATATATCATGCTCAATGAAGTTAACGATGGTGTTGAACAAGCCTTGGAATTGGCTGAATTGCTCAAAAACATCAAGAAATTGTCTTATGTAAATTTGATTCCTTATAACCCAGTTAGTGAGCATGACCAATATAGCCGTAGTCCTAAAGAGCGCGTCATGGCCTTCTATGATACGCTTAAGAAAAAAGGGGTTAACTGTGTTGTTCGTCAAGAGCATGGAACTGATATTGATGCAGCTTGTGGACAATTGCGTTCTAATACAATGAAACGTGACCGCCAGAAAGCAGTCGCAGCAGTCAATCCTTAATGATGAAGAAAACTCATAATCATATTTTGGTCTTGGGAGTCATTTTCTATACCATTTGTATCGTCTACTTTTGTTTTACTCCTCAAGAACATTCTCCCGTGGGAGTGGAAACTCCAGGTATTCAGCATCTTGATCGCCTGGTTTTTCTTTTGACTCCTTTCAATTCTCTTTGGAAACTGGGTGAAGTGGGTGATATGGGACAATTATATTGGATTTTTTTACAAAATATCCTCAATGTCTTCTTGCTTTTTCCTCTGATTTTCCAACTCCTTTATCTCTTTCCAAATTTAAGGAAAACAAAAAGAGTTCTTTTTTTCAGTTTTCTAGTGAGTCTTGGAATTGAGTGTACGCAGTTAGTCTTAGATTTTTTCTTTGATTTCAATCGCGTCTTTGAGATTGATGATTTGTGGACCAATACCTTGGGTGGCTATTTGGCTTGGCTCCTCTATAAACAATTACATAAAAACAAGATAAGGAATTAAAATGAGTATTTTAGAAGTTAAAAATCTGAGTCACGGTTTTGGTGACCGTGCAATTTTTGAAGATGTGTCCTTCCGTCTCCTCAAGGGAGAACATATCGGTCTAGTCGGTGCCAATGGTGAAGGGAAATCAACCTTTATGAGTATTGTGACTGGTAAGATGTTGCCAGATGAAGGAAAGGTAGAGTGGTCTAAATATGTGGCTGCTGGCTATCTGGACCAACACTCAGTCCTTGCTGAAGGCCAATCTGTTCGTGATGTTCTCCGTACAGCCTTTGATGAGCTATTCAAAGCTGAAGCCCGTATCAATGACCTCTATATGGAAATGGCTGAAGACGGAGCGGATGTTGATGCTCTCATGGAAGAAGTTGGCGAACTCCAAGACCGTCTGGAGAGTCGTGATTTCTATACCTTAGATGCTAAGATTGATGAAGTGGCGCGTGCCCTTGGTGTCATGGACTTTGGCATGGATACGGATGTAACTTCTTTGTCAGGTGGGCAAAGAACCAAGGTTCTTTTGGCCAAACTCCTCCTTGAAAAGCCCGATATCTTGCTTTTGGATGAGCCGACTAACTACTTGGATGCTGAGCATATTGACTGGCTCAAGCGCTATCTCCAAAACTATGAAAATGCCTTTGTCCTCATTTCACACGATATTCCATTCCTAAATGATGTTATTAATATTGTCTATCATGTGGAAAATCAACAGTTGACGCGTTACTCTGGTGACTACTACCAGTTCCAAGAAGTTTATGCCATGAAGAAATCTCAGTTGGAGGCAGCTTATGAACGTCAGCAGAAAGAGATTGCAGATCTCAAGGACTTTGTCGCTCGTAATAAAGCGCGTGTTGCAACCAGAAATATGGCCATGTCTCGTCAGAAGAAACTCGACAAGATGGATATTATCGAACTGCAAAGTGAGAAACCAAAACCATCCTTTGATTTTAAACCAGCTCGTACACCTGGGCGCTTTATCTTCCAAGCTAAGGATTTGCAGATTGGTTATGACCGACCTCTTACTAAGCCTTTAAATCTTACCTTCGAACGCAATCAAAAGGTTGCCATTATCGGAGCAAATGGTATCGGGAAAACAACTCTCTTGAAGTCTCTTTTGGGAATTATCCCGCCAATCGCTGGGGAAGTTGAACGCGGTGACTACCTAGAACTTGGCTACTTTGAGCAGGAAGTAGAAGGAGGCAATCGTCAAACACCACTAGAGGCTGTCTGGAATGCCTTTCCTGCACTTAACCAAGCAGAAGTTCGTGCAGCCCTTGCCCGTTGTGGTTTGACAACCAAGCATATTGAAAGCCAAATTCAGGTCTTGTCAGGTGGGGAACAAGCCAAGGTTCGTTTCTGTCTCTTGATGAATCGTGAAAACAACGTTTTAGTGCTGGACGAGCCGACTAACCACCTGGATGTGGATGCCAAGGATGAACTCAAACGCGCTCTTAAAGAATACAAGGGGTCTATTCTTATGGTCTGCCACGAACCAGACTTTTATGAAGGTTGGATGGACCAAATCTGGGATTTTAACAAGCTAACTTAAAATGAATATAAAAGAAATACAGTACCGAATGTGGGTACTGTATTTTTTAGATTTTTAAGATTTAAAATCGTAGTCTTTCACCACTTCGATGCTATCGATAGTAATAGCAGTAGTTGGTTTGTCTTTCTCATTTTTTTCGGCTTTTGCAATCTTATCTACAACATCCATACCGTCAATGACTTGGCCAAAGACTGGGTGCTTGCCATCTAGACTAGGGTTTCCACCTTCTTTGTAGGCTTCGATGATTTTCTTTGGATACTTGCTTGTAGGGAGTTTAGCAGAGGTATCTGTAGAGTTTTGGTTGATGAAGAACTGGCTACCATTGGTGTTTGGTTGACCAGTATTAGCCATCGCAAGAGCCCCACGGATGTTATAGAGATAAGGAGTAATCTCATTTTTGAAACCAGTTCCCTTGTCTTTTGTCTTATCCTTGTCATGCCAGATAGACTGACCACCTGTACCATCTCCTTTTGGATCTCCAGTTTGGACCATAAAGCCATCGATGACACGGTGGAAGGTAATCCCGTTATAGTAGCCTTCTTTGGCATGAGTGAGGAAGTTTTCAACTGCTAGAGGAGCAAGTTTAGGAAAGAGTTTAATGCGGATGTCGCCCTGACTTGTGTGGAGAATGACTTCGGCTTCATCTTCGGAAATTTCCTTAGAAAGTTGAGGGAAGTTGGCATTCTCATTTGTTAAAGCATCGTTTAAGTCCTTGGCAGATTGGGCGGCAGCCTTAGAACTTTCTTCAGCAGCAAGGCTGGAATCCACATAATCATCGCCACGCAGACTACGTTGGATGCTGCTACATCCGGCTAGGGCTACAGTGGACAGTAAAAGAAGGGTTGCTAGTTTTTTCATTCTGTTCCTCTCAAAAATTCATTTCTACCATTGTACCCTAAAAGGAAGGGGAATTCAAATATTAGTGACAAGGTAGTTTTACAGTAAAGTAACCAAAATGTCTCTTGACTAGAGATTCTTCTTTGGATGACGGTCGATAATTTCCTGGTACTGTTCTAGTAGCTGCTCCCCCTTTGGAGTCAATTTGTAGCCACGAATTGAAAAGTGACTTGCCAATTCTTCTTCTGAAAAGTTGTCATGAAGGGCTTGGTCTAGATCTGCAGCCTTCATCTTAGAAAGACCCGTAATTCCCTTGCTTTTCAAAATATTCTTTTTCATTGTAGCATTCAGATGGTCAAGTGAATCAAAAGCTGTTTCAATGACAGCATAACCTTTTTCTACTAGAGTTTTTATATGTTTAGGGGCATCAATGCCATAAGTGTACTCGAAGTATTTAGGAAACCAGGTTTCGGTGGTAAAAGTGCCAAACTGGATTCTCCATAGTAAAATGATATCACCTGCTAGTAAATCATCTGCTAATAGTTCCATGTTTCGTTTGGGAACGGGCTTGGGATTTAGGAGCCAAGCATCCAAATCTCGTTCAGGAGAGATGAAGGGGCTGACTTGGTGGTCTTTATAAAATTTTTCTAAAATAGTATTCACGGATAGCCTCTTTCAAACTTTTATTTTCTATTCTAACAAATTTCTAAAAGCTTTAAAAATTTTATAGTCTGTCAAGTTTTTTTCTTGACACCTGTCAGAAATCTGCTATAATAGAACATGTGCTAAATAGCTCAGCTATTTCACCGAAATAAAAAATAAGAAAAGAGACTTTAAAAATGGCAGTTAAAATCCGTTTGACTCGTATGGGTTCTAAGAAAAAACCTTTCTACCGTATCAACGTAGCAGATTCACGTTCACCACGTGACGGACGTTTCATCGAAACAGTTGGAACTTACAACCCACTTGTTGCTGAAAACCAAGTAACTTTGAAAGAAGACCGTGTTCTTGCATGGTTGGCTGATGGAGCTCAACCTTCAGATACAGTTCGTAACATCCTTTCAAAAGAAGGCGTATTGAAAAAATTCCACGATTCTAAATTCTCAAAATAAGTTTAAAGTAGGTTGACAGATGGATACGATTGAAAATCTCATTATTGCGATTGTGAAACCCTTGATTTCACAACCAGATGCCTTAACTATCAAGATTGAAGATACACCAGAATTTTTGGAATATCATTTGGATCTTGATCAAAGTGATGTGGGTCGTGTAATCGGTCGTAAGGGTCGCACTATTTCTGCGATAAGAACGATTGTCTACTCTGTCCCAACTGAAGACAAAAAAGTAAGAATCGTTATTGACGAAAAATAAGAAGGGCGGGATGAATGTCTCGCTTTTTTGTGTGGAGAAGTGTAAAATAGCATCTATCAAGTAACAGCATAATCGGGATTTGGAAAGATGTTTGAAGGGGGACTGGAAAAGAATGAACATTGATTTTATTTTAAACATAGATTGGGCAATGTACATTGATTGGTTATTGCGAATTTTACAGATTTCGACTTTTATAGGTGTAATTTTAAAAATTAGTTTTCAGAATAAGGCCTATATCAATAATATCGAAATTCAGGTAATTAAACCAATCGAATTTGATTCCTTACATACGAGATTTCATCATATATATGAGTTTAAACATGATGAAAATGATAAACATTATCACCATTTGATTTTTTATCCAAAGGAAGTTGATATTGAAATTATAGAATTTTATTCATTAATCTATGATTCAAAAAGTAATCGTTTAGTTGATAATGATAAACTGCATATAGTTAAAAATTTAAAGAATTATACATGCTTATTGATTCATACAAATTTACCAGAGAATATGCCTAGTTTAAGAATGAAATGGAAAACAAGTCAGGGTGAAATTGGCGAGTATACATTTTATAGTAATATGTATAATGGGAATGTGAATATCTCATCTTTCAAATATAAATTAACATTAAAGAGGAAACTATTAGCACTTTTTGGACTATAGCGACTCCTCTATGTATCTTCCTCTAACTTGAGAAAATCCCTGGAACGTGATAAAATAAAGGATAGAAATAGACTACAGGAGACAAGATGAACTACTTTAATGTTGGGAAAATCGTCAATACGCAGGGGTTACAGGGTGAGATGCGAGTCTTGTCTGTGACGGATTTTGCAGAAGAACGGTTTAAAAAAGGGGCTGAGCTGGCCTTGTTTGATGAAAAAGATCAGTTTGTTCAAACAGTGACTATTGCTAGCCACCGTAAACAGAAGAACTTTGACATCATTAAATTCAAAGATATGTACCATATCAACGCTATCGAAAAGTACAAAGGATACAGTCTCAAGGTTGCTGAGGAAGATTTAAACGATTTAGATGATGGTGAGTTCTACTATCATGAGATTATCGGTTTGGAAGTCTATGAGGGGGATAACTTGATTGGAACCATCAAAGAAATCCTGCAACCAGGTGCTAACGATGTCTGGGTGGTCAAACGAAAAGGCAAGCGTGATTTGTTATTGCCTTACATCCCACCAGTGATTCTCAATGTTGATATTCCGAATAACCGCGTCGATGTGGAAATCTTAGAAGGGTTAGACGATGAAGATTGATATTTTAACCCTTTTTCCAGAGATGTTTTCTCCGCTAGAGCACTCAATCGTTGGAAAGGCACGTGAAAAAGGGCTCTTGGATATCCAGTATCATAATTTTCGAGAATATGCTGAAAAGGCCCGCCATGTCGACGATGAGCCCTACGGAGGCGGTCAGGGGATGTTGCTCCGAGCCCAACCTATTTTCGATGCCTTTGATGCTATTGAAAAGAAAAATCCTCGCGTCATTCTCCTAGATCCAGCTGGAAAGCAGTTTGATCAGGCCTATGCTGAGGATTTGGCCAAAGAAGAGGAACTGATCTTTATCTGTGGTCACTATGAGGGCTATGATGAGCGCATTAAGACCTTGGTGACAGATGAGATTTCCTTGGGGGACTATGTCTTGACTGGTGGGGAATTGGCGGCCATGACCATGATTGATGCGACGGTTCGCCTGATTCCAGAAGTGATTGGTAAGGAGTCCAGCCACCAAGATGATAGTTTTTCTTCAGGCCTTCTTGAATACCCCCAGTACACACGTCCCTATGATTATCGAGGCATGGTTGTCCCAGATGTACTGATGAGTGGACACCATGAAAAGATTCGTCAGTGGCGATTGTATGAGAGTTTAAAGAAAACCTACGAGCGCAGACCAGATTTGTTAGAAAATTATCAACTGACAGCAGAAGAAGAAAAAATGCTGGCAGAAATCAAAGAAAACAAAGAATAAAGGAGAAACCTATGCAAGTAATCAAACGTGATGGAGAAATTGCTGAATTTAATCCAGATAAGATTTACCAGGCTATCTTAAAGGCAGCTCAGACTGTCTATGTATTGACAGATGATTTGCGTCAAAACCTTGCACAAGTTACTAAGAAAGTGGTTTTGGATTTGGAAGAAGCCAAGGTGGAACGTGCTACCATCAGCATGATTCAGTCTTTGGTTGAGCATCGTTTATTGGGTGCAGGTTACATTACCATTGCTGAACACTACATTTCCTATCGTCTACAACGTGATTTGGAAAGAAGTGGCTATGGAGATCATATCGCCGTTCATTTACATTTTGAACAAGTTCGCTAAGAAAAAGAGTGGGATGAAGCAACTACATCTCACTCTTTCTTAAATCTATTTTTTTGGGCTGTTTGGACAGTTGAAGGGACAAATCTCAGGCGTTGAATATCGCTTATACGGATAATACGGCTAACATTTTTGGCAAAATTTTTCACGATAATCTGCTGGCGTTGCTGATCGTATTTGATGATATCACCTGTAAAACTTGTCTCAGACAAGATAAGATGAACAGCAGTTTGTTTCTGGACAGCCTCTTCAATAGTGGCTGTAAGGGAGTTGGTTTCAGTCTGGTCAGGTTGGTCATGTCCATTTAAAAAGTCATGTATTTTATCTAGTATTTGCTGGAATTTATGTCTCATATTGGCCTCCCTTCTTTTATATCAATATTATATAAAATTTTCCTAAAATCTACAAGATTTTACGAATAAACTAATGAAAGCTAAAAAAGGAGAAGAAAATGGCAGAATTTACATTTGAAATCGAAGAGCATTTGTTGACTCTTTCTGAAAACGAAAAAGGTTGGACCAAGGAAATCAACCGCGTGAGCTTTAATGGTGCTCCTGCAAAGTTTGATATTCGTGCTTGGAGTCCAGACCATACTAAAATGGGCAAGGGAATTACTCTCTCAAATGAAGAATTTCAAATGATGGTGGATGCCTTTAAAGGCAACTAAGTTTTCAAAATGGAAAAAAAGGATATTGAGTTATGACAACTCGATATCCTTTTTTAGTTAGTAAAGTAAGCCTGATTTTTAAGGCGTTGAAGTAGTGGACGGCTAATAAAACTAATAGCAAGAAGTTTACCAAGGTCTGGAATGATAAAGGGAAGAACACCCACCATAAGAGCTTTTTCAAATGCCATTCCAGCTAGGAAATGCAAGCTGAGAATCCCTCCGACAAAGACAAGTGTATCTCCTAAGAGGTTTGCAAGAAAAATCTTGACAACTCCACTATCGCTGTCAGTTAGAGATGAAGTAACTCCAGAGTAAACAAGATAAAACCAAAGATAGCCTGCAGTAGGACCAACTAAAGCATGAAATCCAGCTCCACCTCCTGCAAAGACAGGAAGACCGATGGCACCTAGAAGAAGATAGAGTCCAACAGAAAGTACAGCCTCTCTCGGTCTAAATACAGTAGCAATCAAGCCGATTGCAAAGTTTTGTAGAGTGAAGGGAACAGGTCCAATTGGAAGACTGATTTGTGCCAACACAGCAATAAGAACAGCCCCAATAGCAGGGATAGCATAAACGTGAGCTTTTTTCAAAATAGTTAACCTCTTTTCTAATGTATAGTAACTATTGTACTTAATTTAATATTATTGTCAACCTATTTTTATAACAAAGGTAACAAAAACTGTAACAGCCGATTTTCCTGACGGGGTAAGTTGTTTTCATCTATTCGTAAATCATCAAAAAAGAAGCAGACACATTTGTATCAGCTTCTTTTGTTTCGATTAACGCATAGTTACAAATTCTTCAGATGCAGTTGGGTGAATCGCCACAGTTGCATCAAAGTCAGCCTTGGTTGCTCCCATTTTGATAGCAACAGCAAATCCTTGAATCATTTCATCAACACCATAGCCAATTCCATGAAGTCCAACAACTTTTTCTTCTGAACCAGCTGTAATCAGTTTGAAACGTGTTTCTTGACGGTTGCAAGTGCAAGCAGAGTACATAGAAGTAAAGCTTGATTTGTAAACCTTGATTTGGTCTTGACCGTATTCTTTAATAGCTTGCTCTTCTGTCAATCCAACAGTTCCGATAGCAGGGTGTGAAAAGACAACAGTTGGAATAGTTGAGTAGTCCATTTTAGCAGTTGTTTTGCCGTTAAAGAGACGTTCAGACAAAGTACGTCCAGCCTTGATAGCAACTGGAGTCAGCTCTTTTTCACCCGTTACATCACCTAGAGCATAGATTCCCTCAACAACAGTATTTTGGTATTCATCCACTTGGATAAAGCCACGTTCGTTCAGAGTTACTCCAGCTTTTTCAAGTTGCAAGCCTTTAACGTTTGGACGGCGACCCGTAGCCCAGATAACTTGACTAGCTGTGTGACTAGTACCATCTTCGAAATGAATGGTAATGCCTTCAGCAGTTTTCTCTAATTTGATAGGGACTTTGTGAGTATGAAGGGGCAAGTTTGTTCTTTCCATTTCCTTGACCAAACCTTCAACGATGTAAGAATCAAAACCACGTAAAGGACGATCACGGCGAACAAAGAGGTCTGTCTTGACACCAAAAGTGTGGAGAACGCCAGCTAATTCAACAGCGATATAACCAGCGCCTAGAATGGCAACTGACTCAGGAAGTTCTTCCCAAGCAAATACATCATCAGAAGAGCCACCTAGTTCTGCACCAGGAATATTAGGAATACTTGGATGGGCACCAGTCGCAATCACGATATGTTTGGCATGAATGAGTTCACCATTTACGCTAACAGTATGAGAATCTACAAATTCAGCATGGCCTTCAATCAAGTCTACACCGTTGCGTTTAAAACTGCCATCATAAGAAGAACGAGCGCGATCAATGTAGGCTTCACGATTGCGACGTAGAGTTGCAAAGTCAAAGTTAAGATCAGTAGTTTTAAAACCGTAGTCTTCTCCAAATTGATGGAAAGTCTCAGCAATTTGTGCTCCGTACCACATGATTTTCTTAGGAACACAACCGACGTTGACACAGGTTCCACCTAATTTCTTTTCCTCAATAACGGCTGCTTTGGCTCCGTGTTCACCAGCACGGTTCATGGTAGCAATTCCTCCGCTACCTCCACCGATAGCAATGATATCATATTCTCTCATTGAAAACTCCTTTGTACTCTTTTAAATAGTAGAGTGTCATTTTTTGATAGTCATATTCTATCTTTTTTTTGATGTGATTGCAAAAATCTGCTACGTTCAAAAAAATTAAAGAAAAGGCTTGCAAAAAGGGAAAATAAAGTGTATTATATATCTAGTACAATAACAATAAAAATAAATTCCGAACAATAAGTGGATCCTGAAATGTCATTATTTCGTTCTCAACTGTTATTGTTTATATTTGGGAATTTTTGTATAATATTGTTAAGGACTTTAAATCAAAAAGGAGTTTCATTATGAAAAAGAATGGTAAAGCTAAAAAGTGGCAATTGTATGCAGCAATCGGTGCTGCAAGTGTAGTTGTATTGGGTGCTGGAGGGATTTTACTCTTTAGACAACCTTCTCAGACTGCTGTAAAAGATGAGGTTACTCATCTGGTTGTTGCTAAGGAAGGAAGCGTGGCATCCTCTGTTTTGTTATCAGGGACAGTAACAGCAAAAAATGAACAATATGTTTATTTTGATGCTAGCAAAGGAGATTTAGATGAAATCCTTGTTTCTGTGGGCGATAAGGTTAGTGAAGGACAGGCTTTAGTTAAGTACAGTAGTTCAGAAGCACGGGCGGCCTATGATTCAGCGAGTCGAGCAGTTGCGAAGGCAGATCGCCATATCAACGAACTCAACCAAGCACGCAATGAAGCCGCTTCAGCACCGGCTTTACAATTGCCAACACCAGCAGGAGGCGAAGGAGCTGCAGCGCAAACTCCAGCTCCAGTCGCAGGAAATTCAGTATCCTCTATTGATGCTCAATTGGGTGATGCCCGTGATGCCCGTGCAGATGCAGCTGCGCAATTAAGCAAGGCTCAAAGTCAGTTGGATGCAATGACGGTTCTCAGTACCCTAGAGGGAACTGTGGTCGAAGTCAACCGCAATGTTTCTAAATCTCCAACAGGAGCTAGCCAGGTGGTAGTTCATGTCGTTAGCAATGAAAACTTGCAAGTTAAGGGGGAACTATCTGAATATAACCTTGCCAACCTCTCTGTAGGACAAGAAGTAACCTTTACTTCTAAAGTTTACCAAGATAAGAGCTGGACTGGTAAGATTAGCTACATTTCTGACTACCCTAAAAACAATGGTGAAGCACCAAGTGCAGCTGCAGCAACAGGCGGTAACTCTGGTTCTAAATATCCATATACCATCGATGTTACAAGTGAAATCGGTGACTTGAAACAAGGATTCTCAGTAAGTGTTGAGGTTAAGAATAAGAGTAAAGCTATTCTGGTTCCTTTAACAAGTGTTGTGACTGAAAATGATAAGAATTATGTCTGGGTAATTGACGAGCAGAAAAAGGCCAAGAAAGTGGAAGTTGGTTTGGGAAATGCTGATGCAGACAACCAAGAAATCACTTCAGGTCTGACAAATGGAGTCAAGGTCATCAGTAACCCAACGTCTTCTCTAGAGGAAGGAAAAGAGGTGAAGGCTGATGAAGAAACTAATTAGTCTAAAAAATATCTGCAGAAGCTACCGTAACGGTGACCAAGAATTGCAGGTTCTCAAAAATATCAACCTAGAAGTAAATGAGGGTGAATTTGTTGCCATCATGGGACCATCTGGTTCTGGTAAATCTACTCTCATGAATACGATTGGCATGTTGGATACACCAAGCAGTGGAGAGTATTATCTTGAAGGTCAAGAAGTAGCTGGACTGGGTGAAAAACAGTTAGCCAAGGTCCGTAACCAACAAATCGGATTTGTCTTTCAGCAGTTCTTTCTTCTATCTAAACTCAATGCTCTGCAAAATGTAGAATTGCCTTTGATTTACGCAGGAGTTTCGGCTTCAAAACGTCGCAAGTTAGCTGAGGAATATTTAGATAAGGTTGAATTGACAGAACGTAGTCACCATTTACCTTCGGAATTATCTGGAGGTCAAAAGCAACGTGTAGCTATCGCGCGTGCCTTGGTAAACAATCCTTCTATTATCCTAGCGGATGAACCGACAGGAGCCTTGGATACCAAAACAGGGAATCAAATTATGCAACTGTTGGTTGAACTAAATAAAGAAGGAAAAACCATTATCATGGTAACGCATGAGCCTGAAATCGCTGCTTATGCTAAACGCCAGATTGTCATTCGAGATGGAGTTATTTCGTCTGACAGTGCGCAATTAGAAAGGGAGGAAAACTAAGATGCAGAATCTGAAATTTGCCTTTTCATCTATCATGGCCCACAAGATGCGCTCTTTTCTCACTATGATTGGGATTATCATTGGTGTTTCATCAGTTGTTGTGATTATGGCTCTAGGTGATTCCATGTCTCGTCAGGTCAATAAAAACATGACCAAGTCACAGAAGAATATCCATGTCTTTTTCTCGCCTATTAAAAGTAAAGATGGTTCTTTTACCCAAAAACAATCAGCTTTGACAGTCTCTGGGAAAGAAGAGGAAGTTCCTGTTGAACCACCAAAACCGCAAGAAGCTTGGGTCAAGGAGGCAGCAAAACTTAAGGGTGTGGACAGTTACTATGTAACCAACTCGACTAATACCACCTTGTCTTATAAAGACAAAAAAGTGGAGCGCGCTAGCTTGACAGGTGGAAATATTACTTACATGAAGGCAGTTGAAAATGAAATTGTTGCAGGCCGAAGTCTTATAGCTCAGGATTATAAAGATGTTGCCAGTGTCATTTTACTAGACCAAGAACTTGCTAATAGTCTGTTTGGATCTGCTCAAGAAGCTGTTAACCAGGTTATAGATGTTGGTGGCTTTAGCTATCGTGTCATTGGTGTCTATACCAGCGATGAGGCCAAGACTGCCAAGACTTTTGGTATTGGTGGACTTCCGATTACGACTAATATTTCTCTTGCCAACAACTTCAATATGGATGAGATTTCTGATATTGTCTTCCGTGTCAATGATACCAGTTTGACACCAACTGTGGGACCAGAATTAGCTAGAAAATTGACCGAGATTGCTGGTCTTCAGCAAGGGGAGTATCAGGTGGCAGATGCGACTGCAGCCTTCCAAGAAGTACAACAACTTTTTGGATTTATAACTACGATTATTAGTGCCATTGCAGGAATTTCCCTTTTTGTTGGAGGGACTGGTGTTATGAACATCATGCTGGTTTCGGTGACGGAGCGTACTCGTGAGATTGGTCTCCGTAAGGCTTTGGGTGCGACACGTGCTAATATTTTAATCCAATTTTTGATTGAATCCATGATTTTGACCTTGTTAGGCGGAGTCATTGGTTTAACCATTGCGACAGGCTTAACCGCTATAGCTGGTATACTATTACAAGGTTTGATTGCGGGTATAGAGGTGGGAGTGTCAATCCCGGTTGCCCTATTTAGTCTTGCAGTTTCGGCTAGTGTTGGTATGATTTTTGGAGTCTTGCCAGCCAACAAGGCATCGAAACTTGATCCAATTGAAGCCCTTCGATATGAATAAGATCAACAAGATGGACGCTTGTCTATCTTGTTTTTGTATGGATTTCCCTATCGAAAATTCTTAAAAATGTGATATAATGAAGTGTTAGAAAAACAGGTTTCATTTGCCTGGAAAGGAAAAATTATGTCTGAAAAGAATTTTTATATTACAACGCCGATTTACTATCCATCTGGAAAACTTCATATCGGATCTGCCTACACAACCATCGCCTGTGATGTCTTAGCACGTTACAAACGCTTGATGGGCTACGATGTCTTTTATCTGACAGGTCTTGATGAGCATGGTCAAAAGATTCAACAAAAAGCAGAAGAAGCTGGAATTACACCTCAAGCCTATGTTGATGGAATGGCAGTTGGAGTTAAAGAACTCTGGCAATTACTAGATATCTCATACGATAAATTTATCCGTACAACTGATGACTACCATGAAAAAGTTGTCGCACAAGTCTTTGAACGCTTACTTGCTCAAGATGACATCTATTTGGGTGAATATTCTGGTTGGTACTCAGTCTCAGATGAGGAATTCTTTACAGAAAGCCAGCTTGCGGAAGTTTTCCGTGACGAAGCTGGAAATGTAACTGGGGGTATTGCTCCATCAGGTCACGAAGTAGAATGGGTTTCTGAAGAATCATACTTCCTTCGTCTCAGCAAATACCAAGATCGTTTGGTGGAATTTTTCAAGTCCCATCCTGAATTTATCACTCCAGATGGTCGTCTGAATGAAATGCTTCGCAACTTCATCGAACCAGGTTTAGAGGATTTGGCAGTTTCTCGTACAACCTTTACATGGGGAGTACCAGTACCGTCAAATCCAAAACACGTTGTCTATGTTTGGATTGATGCCCTTCTTAACTATGCGACAGCTCTTGGCTACGGTCAAGATGAACATGGTAGCTTTGACAAATTCTGGAATGGAACAGTCTTCCATATGGTAGGAAAAGACATCCTTCGTTTCCACTCAATCTACTGGCCAATCCTTCTCATGATGTTGGATGTTAAATTGCCTGACCGCTTGATTGCCCACGGTTGGTTTGTCATGAAAGACGGCAAGATGTCCAAGTCTAAAGGAAATGTCGTTTACCCTGAAATGTTGGTAGAACGCTATGGTCTAGATCCACTTCGCTACTACCTCATGCGTAGCCTTCCTGTTGGTTCAGACGGAACCTTCACTCCAGAAGACTATGTTGGCCGTATCAACTACGAATTGGCCAATGACCTTGGAAACCTCCTCAACCGTACGGTTTCTATGATTAACAAGTATTTTGATGGACAAATTCCAGCCTATGTAGAGGGTGTAACAGAGTTTGACCATGCTCTTGCTCAAGTAGCAGAACAATCAATCGCTGACTACCATACACACATGGAAGCAGTTGACTACCCACGTGCTTTAGAAGCAGTCTGGACCCTTATCTCTCGTACTAATAAATACATCGACGAGACAGCTCCATGGGTCTTGGCTAAGGATGAAGCTCTTCGTGACCAATTAGCAAGTGTCATGAGCCACTTGGCAGCCAGTCTTCGTGTCGTTGCTCACTTGATTGAGCCATTTATGATGGAAACCAGTCGTGCAGTCTTGAATCAACTTGGCTTGGAAGAAGTAGCAAGCCTTGAGAACTTGAGCTTAGCTGACTTCCCTGCAGGTGTGACTGTAGTTGCTAAAGGAACACCAATTTTCCCACGTCTGGATATGGAAGAAGAGATTGCCTATATCAAGGAACAAATGGAAGGCAACAAACCAGCAGTTGCAAAAGAATGGAATCCAGACGAAGTAGAACTCAAACTTAACAAAGAAGAAATCAAGTTTGAGGACTTTGACAAGGTCGAAATCCGTGTCGCAGAAGTCAAAGAAGTGTCTAAAGTAGAAGGTTCTGACAAGTTGCTTCAATTCCGCTTGGATGCTGGTGATGGTGAAGATCGTCAAATCCTCTCAGGGATTGCAAAATACTATCCAAATGAACAAGAATTGGTCGGCAAGAAAGTTCAAATCGTTGCCAATCTCAAACCTCGTAAGATGATGAAAAAATATGTCAGCCAAGGTATGATCCTATCAGCTGAACATGATGGACAATTAACCCTTCTCACAGTTGATCCAGCTGTACCAAATGGAAGCGTGATTGGCTAAGATTTAAAAGGACCAGTTTGAACTGGTTCTTTTCTTTTTTAGGTAGCAGTTGATAAAAGTGTCATTCTGCTTTATAATGAAGAAAAACGGAGGAAATTGCCATGAAATACATTCCATTTGGTCAAGATGACAAAGAATTATCAGAAATTGTTCTCGGAATGATGAGAATAGAAGATAAGTCTGTAAAAGAAGTTGAAGAGCTTGTAGAAACAGCACTTTCTGTTGGAATCAATGCCTTCGACTTGGCTGATATATACGGTCGTGGTCGTTGTGAAGAACTGTTAGGTCTTGTCCTAAAAAATCGTCCAGATTTAAGAGAAAAGATGTGGATTCAGTCAAAATGTGGTATTCGCATAGAAGAATTTACCTATTTTGATTTTTCAAAAGAGTATATTCTAGAATCAGTAGATGGAATTTTAAAAAGATTGCAGGTTGATTATTTAGATAGCTTACTTCTCCATCGACCAGATGCTTTAATGGAAGCTGATCAAGTGGCGGAAGCCTTTGAAATTCTACATACATCAGGTAAAGTTCGAGACTTCGGTGTGTCCAACCAAAATCCTATGATGATGGAATTGCTTAAAAAAGATGTCAAGCAGCCGTTAGCTGTTAATCAGCTACAATTGAGTGCAGCTTTCACACCTGGTTTTGAATCAGGATTTCATGTCAATATGGAAGGCAACAAGGCAGCTGTGCGTGATGGAAGCGTCTTTGAATACTGCCAATTAAACGACATGGTTATTCAGGCCTGGTCAGTCTTGCAGTTCGGATATTTTAAAGGGAATTTTGTTGGTAATGAGAAGTTCCAACAACTAAACCAAGTCCTAAATCGATTAGCATTAAAATACAGTGTGAGCCCATCAGCTATTGCTATCGCTTGGGTGTTACGTTACCCAGCCAAAATGCAGGCAGTCGTAGGTACAACCAATCCTAAGCATTTGATAGAGGCAAGCCAAGCAAGTAAAGTCAACTTGACTCGAAAAGAATGGTATGAAATTTACATCGCTGCAGGGAATGATTTGCCTTAGGAGAAAATGCATCTAAAGAAATCACAGTCAAAAAAACGTTGGAAAATGGTTTTTTCTTATGTGACCATTAGTCTGTCTTGATTCGCTAGGTACGGTTTATTAACGGATGATTATGATTTAATACTCAATGAAAATCAAAAAGCAAGCCAGTAAGCTAGCCGCAAGCTATACTTGAGTACGGTAAGGCGACGCTGACGTGGTTTGAATTTAGTATAACTATTCTGATTTACATACTAGCAGGGAAGCAGTATCCCATAATTGACGGCACGATAGTAGGTACTATAAAATGGGCTAGAGTAATTTTTTGATTGGGTATAAAACATCATAGAGAATAAAAACGAGGTTAGGATTTGTCCCGACCTCTTTTACATATAATAAACAATAGCGATGTATTGTAGGGCAGACGCAACTAGGATAAAGAGATGCCAAATCATGTGGAAATAAGGTTTTTTCTTGGCATAAAATCCAGCTCCAACTGTATAACAGAGTCCACCAGTTACCATGAGACTCCAGAAAATTGGTGTCGTTTGACTGATAATGGCAGGAATGATAGCTAGAACCAACCAGCCCATAATCAGGTAAAGAGCAAGGCTGAATTTCTCATTGACCTTTTTAGCAAAGATTTTATAGAGAATGCCAAAGATGGTCGTTCCCCACTGGATGGCAATGATCAGATAGCCAAACCAGTTATTCATTAAGGTCAAGACGACGGGCGTGTAAGATCCAGCGATGGCAACATAAATCATAGAATGGTCAATGATTCGCAAGACATATTTGTGGGTCGAACCATAGGCCATAGAGTGGTAAATGGTGGATGAGAGGAACATGAGAAAGAGGCTGATAACGAACATGGAAACGCCGATAGATGATAAAAATCCGTGTGCCTCATAGCTATAGGTGGATGAAATGGGGAGTAAGATGAGCATGATGACTGCACCTACGGCATGGGTCACGCTATTAGCAATCTCCTCTCCAAAACTGAGTTGTTTGCTAAGTTTAAGACTAGTGTTCATTGGATTACCTCCTCTTGTGTATAATGGATTAAGGCTAGGGTTTGATGATAGAGTTTAACGGTTTGGCAGCTAGTTTGGATGATAGAGTTTGCTGGATCAATTCCTTGGTTCATGTAGTCCACAAAAGCATCGTAGAGTTGGTCTGAACTTGCTTGACTTTGTAGAGTATTAAGTGTCTGGGCTATTTCTTGGATAGAAAATACAGACTTAAGGGTTGTGATAGCAATCAAACGGGCAATCTGTTGGCGTTGGTATTTTTTCTTGTCAGGCTTTGTCAGGTAACCATGTTTGACATAATTGTTGACCATAGATGCTGTCAGACCCTTGTCTTTATCAGGAGAGATAGGGGCGCAGACCTGATTGACATAGAGCAAAACCTGGTCCAGATAGAGGTCAATGTTTGGAATTTCTGCCCATTTTGGGTAGGAAAAGGTAGTTTTCATTTTCAACTCCTTTTTATCTAGTTTTGATAACTAGATTATAAAATAACAAAAACAGAAAGTCAAGTTTTAACTGCTTGTGAAAAGGCTTAAATTATGCTATGATGGGAGAAACTAGTCAGAAATGAGGAGAAAAGATGGAGATTCGTTTAGCTTTTC
Source organism: Streptococcus mitis (assembly GCA_001560895.1). NCBI lineage: Bacteria > Bacillati > Bacillota > Bacilli > Lactobacillales > Streptococcaceae > Streptococcus > Streptococcus mitis. The sequence continues at coordinate 1,390,279 of CP014326.1, read as the reverse complement.
CAAATGAGGTAGATGCCATCATGCAAGTGATGGAGGATGCTAAAAAATGTTTAGCGGATGCTGGTAGTGACCAGTGGCAAAATGGTTATCCAAATGCTAATATTATTATTGAAGATATTATCTCAGGTCAAGCCTACGTAGCCTTGGAGGATGGAGAACTATTAGCCTATGCTGCTGTGACCAAGGGTCCAGAGGCAGCCTATGAAGCCATTTATGAAGGAAGATGGCAAGCTGGAGAGTCAGAATATCTGGTCTTTCACCGTATTGCTGTCGCAGCAGATGTCCAGGGACAGGGAGTTGCTCAAACTTTTTTAGGGGGTTTGATTGAAGGTTTTGATTATCTGGATTTTCGCTCGGATACACATACTAAAAATAAGGCCATGCAACATATTTTTGAAAAACTCGGTTTTGAACAGGTCGGTAAGGTTCCAGTTGATGGGGAACGCTTAGCCTATCAAAAATTGAAGAAATAATGCAAAAGAAGTACGCAAAAATGCTCTATTCTTCGCCAATTGGCTCCCTTTCTCTCGTAGCTGATGACCAGTATTTGTATGGCATTTGGGTGCAGGAGCAGAAGCATTTTGAGAGAGGGATAGGAGTTGAAACGATAGAAGTAGTTGTTAGTCATCCCATTTTAGACTCAGTTATTGCTTGCTTAGATGCTTACTTTAAAGGCAAGTCTCAGGATTTATCCAACTTGCCCTTGGCTCCAATCGGAACGGATTTTGAAAAGCGAGTTTGGTCCTATTTACAGGGAATTCCTTATGGTCAGACAGTGACCTATGGGCAAATAGCCCAAGACCTGCAAGTTGCTTCTGCTCAATCAATTGGTGGAGCGGTAGGACGCAATCCGTGGTCTATTCTAGTACCTTGTCATCGTGTGCTAGGAGCAGGAAAGCGTTTGACAGGTTATGCTGCAGGAGTGGAAAAGAAAGCTTGGCTCTTGGATCATGAAGGCGTAGATTTTAAAGATATAAACAATAGAAAGTGAAAGACATGTTAGAATTTATCGAATACCCAAAATGTTCAACTTGTAAAAAAGCAAAGCAAGAATTAAACCAACTCGGTGTGGACTATAAAGCCGTTCATATCGTCGAAGAAACACCCAGCCAAGAAGTTATTTTAAACTGGCTAGCAACCTCAGGTTTCGAATTGAAGCAATTTTTCAACACTAGTGGAATAAAATACCGTGAATTAGGGCTGAAAGATAAGGTAGGAAGTTTATCAAATCAAGAAGCAGCTGAGTTGCTAGCAAGCGACGGTATGTTATTGAAACGACCGATTTTAGTGGAGAATGGAACTGTTAAGCAAATCGGTTATCGAAAAGCTTACGAAGAACTGGGACTGAAATAGTTTTTACTTATCTCTTTGATAGATAAAATATATAACCTCCCTGTTTCAAAGTATGATAAACTAGTAGGTAGACAAAGTCTGTATCTGACCGTAGCAAATAATTTCATTGACGGCAGAAGTATGGTAGAATGAATCATTATCAGGAGAGGATGTTTTTATGAATGTTACAACGATTTTAGCATCAGATTGGTACCAAAACTTGATGCAATTGATTCCGGATGGTAAGCTGTTTAGCCTACGTTCGGTCTTTGATGGGATTCCAAGAATTGTCCAACAGCTTCCAACAACGATTATGTTGACAATTGGTGGTGCCCTTTTTGGCTTGGTTTTGGCGCTTCTTTTTGCTATTGTAAAAATCAATCGTGTCAAGATTTTATATCCCTTGCAGGCCTTCTTTGTTAGTTTCCTCAAAGGGACACCGATTTTAGTGCAACTCATGTTGACCTACTACGGAATTCCTTTAGCTTTGAAAGCCCTCAATCAGCAATGGGGAACTGGTCTCAATATCAATGCGATTCCAGCCGCTGCTTTTGCAATTGTTGCCTTTGCCTTTAATGAGGCAGCTTATGCTAGTGAAACCATTCGTGCAGCCATTCTCTCAGTAAATCCTGGTGAGATTGAGGCGGCACGCAGTCTGGGTATGACCCGAGCACAAGTTTATCGTCGCGTGATTATTCCCAATGCGGCCGTTGTGGCTACTCCAACCTTGATCAATTCCCTAATCGGCTTGACCAAAGGAACTTCTCTAGCCTTTAGTGCGGGTGTTGTGGAAGTCTTTGCACAAGCTCAGATTTTGGGTGGAGCTGATTACCGCTATTTTGAACGCTTTATCTCCGTTGCCCTTGTTTATTGGGTAGTCAATATCGGAATTGAAAGCCTCGGTCGTTTCATCGAGAGAAAAATGGCTATTTCTGCACCTGATACAGTGCAAACAGATGTGAAAGGAGACCTTCGTTAATGATTAAGATTTCGAATTTAAGTAAATCATTTTCAGGACAGACTGTCTTGGATCATCTGGACTTGGATATTCAAAAAGGGGAAGTTGTAGCATTGATTGGTTCTTCAGGAGCTGGAAAATCAACCTTCCTTCGCAGTCTTAATTATCTTGAAACACCTGATAGTGGCTCGATTCAGATTGATGATTTCTCAGTTGATTTTTCTAAAATTACTCAGGAAGAAATCCTTGCCCTCCGCCGCAAGCTGTCCATGGTTTTTCAACAGTTTAATTTGTTTGAACGTCGCACAGCACTTGATAATGTGAAAGAAGGCTTGGTTGTGGTTAAGAAATTATCTGACCAAGAAGCGACTAAGATTGCCAAGGAAGAGTTGGCTAAGGTTGGGCTTTCTGACCGTGAGAATCATTACCCTCGTCATTTATCAGGTGGTCAGAAGCAACGGGTTGCCCTAGCGCGTGCTCTTGCCATGAAACCAGATGTCTTGCTCTTAGATGAACCAACTTCAGCTCTTGACCCAGAATTGGTCGGTGAAGTAGAAAAATCTATTGCAGATGCTGCTAAGTCAGGTCAGACCATGATTTTGGTCAGTCATGATATGTCCTTTGTAGCCCAAGTGGCTGATAAGATTCTCTTCTTAGATAAGGGGAAAATCATCGAGTCTGGAACACCGGATGAGATTATCCACCATCCGAAAGAAGAGCGGACAAAAGAATTCTTCGCTAGTTACAAACGAACTTATATTTGATATAATAGATAAAGAAAAACTCAGTTAGCTGGACTAGCTGAGTTTACTCTTTAAAAAAGATAGAAATGAGAGAAATCATGCTACTGCAACTATTTTCTTTATATTTCGAGAGTTTGATCTTGACCACCATCCTTGTCCTGATTTTTTTAGGAATTTGGATTGGACTAAGAGCCATGTCGGGAGTTGATAAGACAGCCAAGGCTCGCCAAGCCCATCTCTATGATATGATTATGATTGGGGTCTTGGTTGTTCCAGTATTATCCTTTGCGGTTATGAGTTTAATTCTTGTTTTCAAGGCATAATCCTTGCTTGATTGACAAGAAAGAGTTAGAATAAAGATAGTTACAACAAGAAAGAAGGAATCTATATGTACGATACTATTATTATCGGTGCTGGACCTGCAGGGATGACTGCGGCCTTATACGCTGCTCGAAGCAATTTGAAAGTAGCCTTGATTGAAGGTGGTCTGCCAGGTGGTCAGATGAATAATACATCTGATATTGAAAATTATCCAGGGTACGCTAATATCAGTGGCCCAGAATTGGCTGAAAAGATGTTTGAACCACTTGAAAATCTTGGTGTTGAGCATATTTATGGTTATGTTGAAAATGTAGAAGACCATGGTGATTTTAAGAAAGTGATTACTGATGACCAAACATATGAAACACGTACAGTTATCGTAGCAACTGGTTCTAAACATCGTCCTTTGGGAGTGCCTGGAGAAGAAGAACTGAACAGTCGTGGTGTTTCTTACTGTGCTGTGTGTGATGGTGCTTTCTTCCGTGACCAAGATTTGTTGGTAGTCGGTGGTGGAGATTCAGCTGTTGAAGAAGCTCTCTTCTTGACTCGTTTTGCTAAGACTGTTACCATTGTTCACCGTCGTGATCAACTTCGTGCCCAAAAGGTTTTACAAGACCGCGCTTTTGCGAATGAGAAAATCAGTTTTATCTGGGATTCTGTAGTTAAGGAAATCAAAGGTGAAAATCGAGTAGAATCTGTCGTATTTGAAAATGTGAAAACAGGTCAAGTGACAGAACAAGCCTTCGGTGGCGTCTTTATCTATGTTGGATTGGACCCTCTTAGCGATTTTGTTAAAGAATTGAATATTCAAGATCAGGCAGGCTGGATTGTGACAGATAGCCACATGAAGACTGCAGTTGACGGTATCTTTGCAGTTGGAGATGTTCGCTTGAAAGACCTTCGTCAAGTGACAACAGCAGTTGGAGATGGGGCTATCGCTGGTCAAGAAGCCTACAAGTTTATCACCGAACATAGTTAATCATAAAAACGCATAGCATCAGAGTTACAAAAAATTTGACACTATGCGTTTTATTGTGGGAAAATTAATCTCATTTTCTACTGAAATTGAGTTTTGCCAGCCTCTTATATTTTTAGAAAAATCCTTTAATCTTGCTAACGAGGCCATCTAGACCTTCTGAACCAGAAATCAACTGCTGAGCTTGAGAGAAGTATTCTCCAAGCTGTTCTTGATTTTCTGCAACAAATGTTTTTGCAGCTTCGAAATCTTTTGTTTCGATTAACTCTTTTACTTGATTAAACAAATCTAATGGGTTCATCTTATTTCTCCTTTTCTATACTTAAATATTTAACCATCTTTATGATAAAAAATCAACTCTAGTAAGATTTCTTAGAGAATGGTTATCGGTTTCAATTTTCAGATGAATATTAAGCCTTTACATGGTATAATAGAAATAGCTCTTTAATGGAGGTGTTTGAGTGGAAAATCTGAAAAAAATGGCAGGTATCAAGGCTGCTGAGTTTGTCAAGGATGGCATGGTAGTCGGACTTGGAACGGGGTCTACTGCCTATTATTTTGTCGAAGAAATCGGTCGTCGTATCAAGGAAGAAGGGTTGCAGATTACAGCTGTAACGACTTCTAGTGTGACTAGTAAACAGGCTGAAGGTCTTAATATCCCACTCAAGTCTATTGACCAAGTAGATTTGGTTGATGTGACGGTTGACGGGGCGGATGAAGTGGATAGTCAGTTTAACGGAATCAAAGGCGGTGGTGGTGCCCTTCTCATGGAGAAGGTTGTGGCAACGCCCTCAAAAGAATATATTTGGGTGGTGGATGAAAGCAAGCTGGTCGACAAACTAGGTGCTTTTAAATTGCCAGTAGAAGTGGTTCAGTATGGTGCAGAACAAGTCTTTCGTCGTTTTGAACGAGCTGGCTACAAACCAAGCTTCCGTGAAAAAGATGGCCAACGTTTTGTGACCGATATGCAGAACTTTATCATTGACTTAGCCTTGGATGTCATCGAAGATCCAATAGCCTTTGGACAAGAATTGGACCATATCGTTGGTGTTGTAGAGCACGGTTTATTCAACCAAATGGTGGATAAGGTCATCGTTGCTGGACGAGATGGAGTTCAGATTTTAACTTCAACAAAAGCAAACTAATCAAAATAATAAGGAGATACACTATGTCAAAATTTAATCGTATTCACTTGGTTGTACTGGATTCTGTAGGAATCGGTGCTGCACCAGATGCCAATAACTTTGTCAATGCAGGGGTTCCAGACGGCGCTTCTGATACACTGGGACACATTTCAAAAACAGTTGGTTTAAATGTGCCAAATATGGCTAAAATCGGTCTAGGAAATATTCCTCGTGAAACGCCTCTGAAGACTGTTCCAGCTGAAAGCAATCCAACAGGTTATGCAACAAAATTGGAAGAAGTTTCCCTTGGTAAGGATACCATGACTGGTCACTGGGAAATCATGGGACTCAACATTACCGAGCCTTTCGATACTTTCTGGAACGGATTCCCAGAAGAAATCCTGACAAAAATCGAAGAATTTTCAGGACGTAAGGTCATTCGTGAAGCCAACAAACCTTACTCAGGTACAGCTGTTATCGATGATTTTGGACCACGCCAGATGGAAACTGGGGAGTTGATTATCTATACTTCAGCTGACCCTGTTTTGCAAATTGCTGCCCACGAAGACATCATTCCTTTGGATGAATTGTACCGTATCTGTGAATACGCTCGTTCGATCACCCTTGAGCGTCCTGCCCTCCTTGGTCGTATCATTGCTCGTCCATATGTTGGTGAGCCAGGCAACTTCACCCGTACAGCTAACCGTCGTGACTTGGCCGTTTCTCCATTTGCACCAACTGTTTTGGATAAATTGAACGAAGCTGGTATCGATACTTATGCCGTTGGAAAAATAAACGATATCTTTAACGGTGCTGGTATCAACCATGATATGGGACACAACAAGTCAAACAGCCACGGAATTGATACACTATTGAAGACTATGGGACTGGCTGAGTTTGAAAAAGGATTCTCTTTCACAAACTTGGTGGACTTTGATGCCCTTTACGGCCACCGTCGTAATGCTCACGGTTACCGTGATTGCTTGCATGAGTTTGATGAGCGCTTGCCTGAAATTATCGCAGCTATGAGAGAGAACGACCTTCTCTTGATTACTGCGGACCATGGAAATGACCCAACTTACGCAGGAACAGACCACACTCGCGAATATATCCCACTTTTAGCTTACAGCCCTAGCTTTAAGGGAAATGGTGTCATTCCAGTTGGACATTTTGCAGATATCTCAGCGACAGTTGCGGATAACTTTGGTGTGGAAACTGCCATGATTGGGGAAAGTTTCTTAGATAAATTGGTATAAGATGACACACTATGCTTTACTGGTTAGGGGCATTAATGTCGGTGGGAAGAATAAAGTTGTCATGGCGCAACTTCGTCAAGAACTGACAGAGTTGGGACTGGAAAAGGTTGAAACCTACATCAACAGTGGCAACATTTTCTTTACTTCGACAGCTCCCAAAGCCCAATTGGTTGAAAAGTTAGAGGCTTTCTTTGAAATCCATTATCCATTTATTCAGAGCTTTTCTTTGCTGAGTCATGAAGACTATGAGGCAGAGCTGAAGAATCTGCCAGATTGGTGGACCAAAGACCTTGCACGAAAGGATGTCCTCTTTTACACGGAGAGCTTGGATGTGGATCAAGTCATCGAGAAAGTGAGCAGTTTAGAACTGAAAGATGAAGTGGTTCATGTTGGAATACTTGGGATTTTCTGGGGGAAATTCACTGAGGAATCCTACTATGCAACTGCCTATCATAAGTACTTACTCAAGATGCCTTTTTATCGCAACATCACCATTCGCAACGCAAAAACCTTTGATAAAATCGGTCAAATGCTAAAAAATAATAAAGGAGATGTATAATGACATTTTTAGATAAAATCAATGAAACGGCTACTTTCCTGAAAGACAAGGGAATCCAAGCGCCTGAGTTTGGTCTAATCCTTGGATCAGGACTTGGAGAATTGGCAGAAGAAATCGAAAATCCAGTTATAGTAGATTATGCTGAGATTCCAAACTGGGGCCGTTCAACAGTAGTCGGTCACGCTGGTAAATTGGTATATGGTGAACTGGCAGGTCGCAAGGTCTTGGCTCTTCAAGGTCGTTTCCATTTCTACGAAGGCAATCCTCTTGAAGTCGTGACTTTCCCAGTACGTGTCATGAAAGTTCTTGGATGTGAAGGTGTCATTGTTACCAATGCAGCTGGTGGTATTGGCTTTGGTCCTGGTACTTTGATGGCTATCTCAGACCATATCAATATGACGGGGCAAAACCCATTGATGGGTGAAAATTTGGATGACTTTGGTCCACGTTTCCCTGATATGTCTAAGGCTTACACACCAGAATACCGTGCAACTGCCCATGAAGTGGCTAAGAAACTTGGTATCAAGCTTGATGAAGGTGTCTATATCGGTGTAACTGGTCCGACTTATGAGACACCAGCAGAGATTCGTGCCTATAAGACATTGGGGGCAGATGCAGTTGGTATGTCTACTGTTCCTGAAGTTATTGTGGCAGCCCACTCAGGTTTGAAAGTTTTGGGAATTTCATGTATTACTAACTTTGCGGCTGGTTTCCAAGAAGAACTCAACCACGAGGAAGTTGTAGAAGTGACTGAGCGTGTTAAAGGCGACTTTAAAGGATTGCTTAAAGCGATTCTTGCTGAGCTATGAGAAAGAAAATGAGTAGGAAAGTATTTCTGTAAGCTGGAAGATAAATGAAACAATTAACTTCCATATAGAATTATGATATGAAAAATGAATGAGGTTCCTTTACTTTTATAAACCTCTTCAAATTCTTGCTAACAAAGTATAAAAATGAAATCTTGATGCTAAAGGAGATTAGCTGATTGGAGAATATTGTTGGTAAAGAGGGTGAAAATAATAGAAAGATATATGAATAAATGAGAATTGATCAACGAATTATGCGTTTTGGTATAAAAAAATTAAGTATCGGAGTTGTATCTGTTGCAGTTGGATTTGCTTTTTTAGCACCGACAGGAATTTCTGCCAATGAAGGAAGTCCAGTTGTGAAAAATGAAACTCCTTTAGTAGTAAATGCAACGGATAGTCCGACAAAACTAGAAAATCCTGATAAAAAACAGGAAATATCTATTACAGAGGAGAAAACTACAGCTGCTCAATCAACTTTAGAAACAAAAGAAGTTGTTAAAACTCAGAAAGAAAAAGCAGGAGAAGAATTATATCAAAAAGAATCTGCTGTGCCTCATGAGGAATTGAAGAAAGAGGAAATTCTAAAGGATGAGCCGAAAAATTCTCGTCCAGTAACAGAGGCAGACTTTGTCAAAATTTCTAAAGGGGAGCTCCATGTAGAGAAGGAACTTGTTGATAATTCTTTATACGGTGGAAAATTTTTAGATCCTGATGGAGATGATGATCATGATGGAATAAAAAATAAGGATGAATTGTATATTTACAATAAAGATGGGAAAGACTACTTAGGATACCATAGCCATCCTTTACTAGCAGATAGTGATGGAGATGGACTAGAAGACGGGGAAGATGATAACAAGAAACAATGGTATGTCACAGATCGTGATTCCCTCCTTTTTATGGAGTTGGCTTATCGTAATGATGATTACATTGACAAAATTCTAGATCATAAAAATCCTTTTCCAAGTCTTTACCTTGATCGTCAAGAATATAAAATGATGCACAATGAACTGGCACCATTTTGGAAGATGAAAAAGGCTTATCATACAGCAAGTGGCTTGGATGCTTTCTTATTTGAGACCAAGAGCGATCTCCCTTATCTCAAAGATGGAACGGTGCATATGTTGGCTATACGTGGAACAAGACTGAATGATGCGAAAGATTTAAGTACAGATTTTGTTTTGTTTGGAGGAAATAAACCTGCACAAGCGGATGATATCCGTAATGTTGTAAAAGAACTGGCGCAGGATTCCAGCATTACCAATCTGTATATGACAGGTCATTCTCTTGGAGGCTACCTAGCTCAGATTGCAGCGGTTGAAGCTTACCAAAAATATCCTGATTTTTATAACCATGTATTGAGGAAAGTGACGACTTTCAGTGCTCCTAAAGTGATTACTTCCAGAACTATTTGGAATGCTAAAAATGGTTTCTGGGATGTAGGGTTAGAAAGTCGTAAGTTGGCTTTATCTGGTAAAATAAAACATTATGTGGTCGATAATGATAATGTTGTGACATCTTTGATTCGTAATGATAATGATATTGTAACTTTTACAGGTAACTCTAGTTTCAAACACCGTTCGCGTGGTTATTTTGAAAGTAGAATGAATGCTATCCCGAATTTTAATATTGGAAAACGTGATACGCTTGATAAACAGGGATATCGTGATCAAAAATTGGACAAAGTTTATTTCTTTAAGAAACAACAAGTCCCTCTGTCATCTAGTCAACCAAGCCCTGAACCTCTTGAAAATATAGCTCTAGGGAAACGAGTAACTCAAAGTTCGACAGCTTTTGGAGGAGATGCTAGAAGAGCAGTTGATGGGAAATTAGATGGAAATTACGGACATAATTCTGTCACTCATACAGATTTTCAATCAAAACCTTGGTGGCAAGTCGATTTAGATAAGGAAGAAACGATTCGCCAGATTAATATTTACAATCGAACAGATGCTGCTCAAGATAGACTGACTAATTTTAATGTGATTCTTTTGGATAGTTCTGGAAAAGAAATTGAAAGAAAGCGCATTGCATACTTACGAGATAGTTTCGCTCAGATTTCAATTGATTATAAGAAAGCTCGTTTTGTACGCATCGAGTTAGATGGATATAACGCTCTCAGTCTTGCAGAAGTCCAAGTGTATCGTGCTGAGAATATCGCTTGGAAAAAACAAGCTCAGCAAAGTTCTACTGATTTTGGTGGAGATGCTAGTCGTGCCTTGGATGGCAATACCAATAGTAGTTATAGTCAGCAATCAATTACTCATACAAAATTTGAAAACCAGCCTTGGTGGGAAGTTGATTTAGGTCGTACAGAACAGGTAGGGCTTGTTCGCCTTCATAACCGTGGGGATGGAGAACTTTCTAAACGTCTGTCAGACTTTGATGTGATTTTATATGATGAAAAAGGGCAAGAAGTTACTAGACAATATGTTTCTCGCTTAGAAGGAAGCAGTTTAGATCTCCAGTTGAATGGTAAACCAGGTCGCCGTGTTCGCATTCAATTGCGTCAAAAAAATCAAGCTCTCAGCCTTGCAGAAGTAGAAGTTTTTCGATTTGTAGCTAAAAATAATGTAACTACTCAAGCTTCTAAGCCTGTACAACTGTTAAACTACACTCCTGTAAAAGATAAAACCCTAACTATTCAACATAGTGGTGCTTATATTGCACGTTATTCAATATCGTGGGAAGAAGTTACAGTAGATAAAAATGGGCAATCAGTTGTCCGAAGTCGTTCTTGGGAAGGGAATGGGCGCAATCAGACCGCAGGTTCTATCCTCAATCTCCCAATTAAGTCTAATATGCGTAATCTTCGAATTAAGATCGAAAAGAGAACCGGTCTTATCTGGAATAGATGGCAAACAATCTATGACAACAGACCTCTTCTCGCCCAACCACATCGAAAAATTACTCACTGGGGAACAACATTGAATTCTAAGGTGAGTGATGATGATGTCTTGTAATCTGATGATACAATGACAGTTAGGTTGTCTAGCTTATAAGAAAAGAATTACCTGGGTTTTAATGAAACTTAGGTAGCTCTCTGTGAAAGAACAAAATTAAGAAAGAAAGGAATTGAACCCACCCTAAAAGCAGTGGGAAAAAGATAGTTGGTCTAGCAAGCATCGCTCACTGCACCCAACTCCTATTTTCCCTTTGCTTTTTGACGGGTTTGGTATCTTTCTGATTATAAATTTTAGAATAAAGAAAGGATGGGTTAACTGTATTCATTGAACTGAATACGAGCGGAGAACTTTGTAAAAAAGATAAATCCTCCTAGATGCCTTATATCTTTGTCGGATTTCCTATTTTTACTTTGTTCTCTGTTGCTATCCTAAATATACAAAAAAGAAAGGTAGAGCGTGTGTTTTGATTTGAACACGAGCGGAAATTTTTTCTAAAAAAATACTCACAGAAAGGAAGGGCAGTTCGGGTTTGAATTGCCCCCGGGCTAGAGGCTTTGTAAAAAAGATAAATCCTCCTAGATGCCTTACATCTTTGTCGGATTTCCTATTTTTACTTTGTTCTCTGTTGTTATCCTAAATATACAAAAAAGAAAGGTAGAGCGTGTGTTTTGATTTGAACACAAGCAGAAAACTCGGAAAATAGATAATCTGACTGAGAAATCAGGATTTCTTGTCAGATTCCTAATTTTGAGTCGTTTTCTTCTCGCTCTTTGTATCATAAATTATGTCTATCCATATTGCTGCTAAGCAGGGTGAAATTGCTGATAAAATTCTTCTTCCTGGGGATCCTCTTCGTGCGAAATTTATCGCTGAGAATTTTCTTGAAGATGCTGTTTGCTTTAACGAAGTTCGTAACATGTTTGGTTACACAGGTACTTACAAAGGTCACCGTGTATCAGTCATGGGAACTGGGATGGGGATGCCATCGATTTCGATTTATGCGCGTGAGTTGATTGTGGACTACGGTGTGAAGAAATTGATCCGTGTGGGAACTGCGGGTTCTTTGAATGAAGATGTCCACGTCCGTGAATTGGTTTTGGCGCAGGCAGCTGCAACTAACTCAAACATCGTCCGTAATGACTGGCCACAGTACGATTTTCCACAAATCGCTAGCTTTGATTTGCTTGATAAGGCCTACCATATCGCTAAAGAACTCGGTATGACAACCCACGTTGGGAACGTTTTATCATCTGATGTCTTTTACTCAAACTACTTTGAAAAGAACATCGAACTTGGTAAATGGGGAGTCAAGGCTGTGGAAATGGAAGCAGCGGCTCTTTACTATCTTGCTGCTCAACACCATGTTGATGCTTTAGCTATTATGACTATTTCAGATAGTTTGGTTAATCCAGATGAAGATACAACTGCAGAAGAACGTCAAAACACCTTCACTGATATGATGAAGGTAGGTTTGGAAACATTGATTGCAGACTAAAGGTAGGCTATATTTAGAATGATTTCTCTTGTTCTCAAAATGATAACTATCAACAATGAATCAATCCTGAAATAGGTAAGAATAAGGAAATTGAAGGAAGCCTAATTGTGTCAAAGGACCGAGACTAGTCAGTTTAATATCTAAATCATAATCAAATAAAGTTGGAAGCCAAGTTGACAAGAAGTCAAGACTTTCAACTTTTTAACTTGAAAATTCCTAGGAGTACAAAATGGATAAGATTAAACAATTACAAGGTATTATTGATCAAAGTCAGAGCATTGTCTTTTTCGGTGGTGCAGGGGTTTCTACAGAGTCTAATATTCCAGATTTTCGTAGTTCAGATGGTATATATAGTCTGAAACTAGGTCGCCATTTTACTGCCGAGCAACTGGTTTCACGCACTATGTTTGAGCGCTATCCAGAGGATTTTTTTGATTTCTACAAAAAGTATCTGGTCTATCCTGATGCCAAGCCGAATTTAGCACATGATTATCTAACGTCGTTGGAAAAAACAGGTAAATTAAAGGCGATTGTGACGCAAAATATCGATAGTCTCCATGAAATAGCAGGATCTCAGAAAGTTTTGAAACTGCATGGTAGTGCAGATCGTAATTATTGTTTGGGCTGTCATCGCTTTTATGATTTGACTGCCTTTTTGGAACTTGAAGGTCCAGTTCCCTACTGTTTAGATTGTGGCAAGGTGGTCAAACCTGACGTGACCCTTTATGAGGAAGCGCTAGATATGGATGTATTTAGTCGCGCAGCTCGAGCCATTCAGCAAGCAGATTTGTTGATCATTGGTGGAACTTCCTTAGTTGTTTACCCTGCAGCTAGCCTAATCAATTATTTTTCAGGATCAAATCTTGTCGTTATCAACAAGTCCAGCACTCCTCAAGACAGCCAAGCTGATTTAGTTATCGAAGGTAAGATTGGAGAAGTTTTTTCTAAATTGAGACAATAAAAAACTGAAAGAAGTAGGACTATACTTCCTTCAGTTTTTTTGTATCACGAACTCAGAAACTATGAACAAGATTCTCTTCATTTCTAGGGGAATTTTATTGTTGATTTATAAATTGCTCGAGTTATTTTTAATTGTTGAATAAAAGGAAAAAAGGAAGACTTTCTGGATGAAAAACTTCCTTTTTTAGTCAATCAGTGCATGCTGATTTTAATGAAATGCTACTATACTGTTTACTTTTTTAAAGATCGCAAAAAACAATCAATCTCTGCTTGAGAATGGAGAATATACATCTTTTCTGGGTAAGTATTGTTTAAGTATTGGTATCTATCCTTAGCATTTTTTGTTCGACCATCCCAGAGAATCCAACGAATAAATTCCCAGTTGAATTGCTCGGGGCATCCCTTAGCCATACTTTCTCTAACCTTGCCTCGGTATTTGAGATACCGTTTAAAGGCTCGAAAGAGACAGGTTAATGGGGAAAAATTGAGAAAGATGATTTGGTCAGCTTCCTGCATTCTTTCCTCATAAAAACACCAAGAATAATTTCCATCGATAACCCAAGATTCATTCTTTGTAAGAAAGTTTTTCATCTCGGTCAACATCCATTCGCGGTCGCTGTCTTGCCAACCAGGTTGAAATTGGAGTGTGTCCATGTGAAGTTTTGGAATGGAGTAGTAGTGAGACAACTTTTCTGCTAGAGTTGACTTACCAGCACCAGAATATCCGATAATTGCAATTTTCATTTTCTACCTTTTCCTATTTGAGGACAAAAAAACAGCCTCTATGGACTGTTTCTTATTTAGCAAGTTTAGCTGAAAGACGAGCTTTGTCGCGGCTTGCTTTGTTTTTGTGAATCAAACCTTTAGTTTCTGCTTTATCGATAGCTGAGCTAGCAGCACGGAAAAGTTCTTCAGATGGGTTTGCTTCGAAAGCTTTGATAGCAGTACGCATAGCTGATTTTTGAGCTGAGTTCTTTTCGTTTTGTTTAACGTTCAATTCAGCGCGTTTGATAGCTGATTTAATGTTTGCCAATGTTCTTACCTCCATATTTACTAACTATACCATTATATCTGAAAACTTACGTTTTGACAAGGGAAAATTACTTTTTTAAGTAAATTTCATCGATTTCATGGTTCTTTGTTTTATGAAGAATCACTTCCGCACGGTTTCTGGTTGGTTCAATGTAATTTTGTAGATTTGTGAGATTGATACTGGTCCAGACTTGATGGGCAAAGGACTCCACTTCCCCGATTGGCATTTGAGTAAAACGATAATAGTAGCTTTCGGGGTCGTTTTGGGCTAGACTCAGCATTTTCAAGAAACGGTCTAGATACCAACTCTCGATGTCATCGACTGCCGCATCAACATAGATGGAAAAGTCAAAGAAGTCAGTAATGTAGAGACGCTCGTTTTGTGGATTTTGAAAGACATTGATCCCCTCGACAATCACAAAGTCAGCAGCTTTGACACTTTGCTTTTCCTCAGGTACGATGTCGTAGACTTCATGAGAATAGACAGGAATATCTACATCTTGTCCATTTTTAATTCGGTTCAAGAAGTTAAGAAGAGCTTCCATATCATAGCTTTCAGGAAATCCCTTGCGATTTAAAATCCCTTGTTCAATCAAGGTCTGGTTGGGATAGAGAAAACCATCAGTTGTTACCAATTCAACCGTAGCATCTGTAAGGGTACGGGACAGTAGGATTTGAAGTAGGCGACTGGTTGTGGATTTTCCAACGGCAACACTACCAGAAACACCAATGATAAAAGGTTGGGATTTACTTTCACGTTGAAGGAAAATTCCTTTTGAAAAGGCCAAATCATCCTTGGTACGCTTGTAAATCTGGATGAGATGAGCTAGGGGGAGATAGACATCGGTAACATCCTGCAAGCTAATCTGGTCATTAAAACTTTTGATAGATTCTAATTCCTCTTCAGTCAAAGGAGGTGTTGTCTTTCGATGTAAAGATTGCCAAGTCTGGCGGCTGATTTTTTCAAAATGTAAAAATTCGTTGGTCATTTATTTTCCCCTAGATATTTTGTCTATCATACCATAAAAAGCTAAAAAAATAAAGCGGTTTCTTGATGATAGTAAGCCAATATCGTATAATAGAGGTAGATAGAGGTTGACCAATTTATTGATGAAGTAGGAGCTACTTTCTCCTGACTTATAAGCTAATAAAGGGGGCTTTGGGATTCACAACTTATAGGAGGTGTGTCATGAAAATCTTAAAACCTTATATATTGGAACTCTGTTTTATTTTAAGTTTTGCCTTACCTTTTATAAAAGGGGTCAATGCGGATAATGGTAGACGCTTTGTGGAAATCTATTACGGTTTTACTTTTTTGATGGAACATGCCATTGTAACAGTTGTCTTTATCTGTTCGCTCTTGATTGCTTGGCTGCTAAAAAAACGATGGACGAAATGGCTTGCTGCTGGAAGTTATCTATTTTTGATTTTGTGGATTGCTACAGAAGGGTATCTCTTCCGTATGTCATTAGAAGATTTGATACGACTTTGGACAAGTTTGGAATTCCTGACACAAACTTATCAGTTGGGCTTTTATCTAAACATTTTGTTGGGAATTTTGTTGATAATAAAGTATTTTAAGGTTAAGCAATAGTAATGAAAATGCGACTGATTATAGACATTAAATTTATTGTCTTATCCTGACTATGATATTTTTAGTTCTAAATTCCTTATTATTTATAAGTGTTGAAATAGATTGAAGAAAAGGTTCTCTTGACTAGCTTTCTTCACTCTTTTTCGTTTTATTATCAATTTGTAAACGATTTACAATTTAAGGCAAATTATGGTAAAATAGTGTCATGAGTAAAATGTATTATGCAGAAAATCCTGACGCTGCTCACGATATTCATGAGTTGAGAGTGGAGTTGTTGGGAGAAAAAATGACCTTTTTAACGGATGCGGGTGTTTTTAGCAAGAAAATGGTTGACTTTGGAAGTCAACTCTTGCTCAAGTGTCTAGAGGTCAACCAAGGAGAAACTGTCCTTGATGTAGGCTGTGGTTACGGGCCTTTGGGCTTGTCTTTGGCTAAGGCTTATGGAGCTCAGGCGACCATGGTCGATATTAATAATCGTGCCTTGGATTTAGCGCGACAAAATGCTGAACGAAATAAAATAGAAGCGACGATTTTCCAGTCTAACATCTATGAACAAGTTGAAGGGAATTTTGACCACGTCATTTCTAATCCTCCTATCCGTGCAGGCAAGCAAGTGGTTCATGAAATCATTGAGAAAAGTAAAGATTTCTTGGAAACTGGTGGAGATTTAACAATCGTTATTCAGAAAAAACAAGGGGCCCCAAGTGCTAAGTCCAAGATGGAGGAAGTGTTTGGCAATTGTGAAATCGTCAAAAAAGATAAGGGATACTATATCCTTAGAAGTGTGAACGAATGAGAGCAGTTGATTTAATCCAAAAGAAACGAGATGGTCAAGAACTGACTTCGAGTGAAATTGAGTGGCTAGTTGAAGGCTATGTGTCAGGAACTGTTCCGGATTATCAGATGTCTGCCTTTGCTATGGCTGTTTATTTTAAAGGAATGACGACACGAGAAATCTCTGACCTAACTATGAATATGGTTAGGACTGGACAAGAGTTTGATTTATCAGCTATTGATGGGGTTAAGGTTGACAAGCATTCTACGGGTGGTGTTGGTGATAAGGTAACCTTGATTTTGGCTCCTCTTGTGGCTAGCTTTGGTGTGCCTGTGGCCAAAATGAGTGGTCGTGGTCTCGGTCATACTGGTGGAACAATTGATAAATTGGAGTCCATTAAGGGCTATCAAGTCGAGCGCAGTCAAGAAGATTTCATTCGTCAGGTGCAGGACATTGGAGTATCTGTCATTGGGCAATCAGACCAGCTGGTTAAAGCTGACAAGCTTCTCTACGCTCTCCGTGATGTAACTGCAACTGTTGACACGATTCCTCTGATTGCGAGTTCGGTGATGAGCAAGAAAATCGCGGCAGGAGCGGATGCTATTTTGCTAGACGTAACTGTCGGAGAGGGTGCCTTCATGAAAACTGTTGATGAGGCGCGTGAACTGGCTCAAACCATGGTGGATCTTGGTAAGGCAGTTGGTCGAAAGACGGTAGCAGTGATTACGGATATGAGTCAGCCCTTGGGACGAGCGATTGGAAATCGTCTGGAAATCCTTGAAGCACTGGAGATTTTACAAGGACAAGGCCGTCAGGATATTACCCACTTTATTTGTGAATTGGCTCAAATTATGCTTGGTCTGGCAAATGTAAACAAGACAGTTGAGGAAGTTCGCCAACATCTTGAAAATGGCCAAGCACTGGCTAAGTTTGAGGAAATGGTGCAAGCCCAAGGTGGGGACTTGGAAGACCTCTACCGTCCTGTCAATGTTGCCCATGTGGTAGAAATCCCTGCCCAGGAAACGGGTATTATCTCAGCTCTTCCAGCAATGGAATTTGGTCTTTATGCTATGAGACTGGGGGCAGGCCGTGCAGTCAAGTCCGATGACTTGGACTATGAAACTGGAATTGTTTTTGAAAAGAAAGTTGGAGATTCCGTTCAAAAGGGAGAAATTGTTGCAAAAGTATACACAAATGGAAAAATTTCTCCTCAGCTAGTTACAGATTTTCAAAAATATGTTAAAATAAATGATAGGGTGCGAAGTTTACGAGAAATTATAGAAATTATCTCATAAACGACAGGAGAATCCGTATATGAAATTAAATAAATATATCGATCATACGCTTTTGAAGCAGGAAGCGACAGAAAAACAAATTGATTGTTTGTTGTCTGAGGCTAGAGAGTATGATTTTGCCAGTGTTTGTGTCAATCCGACCTGGGTTGAACATGCTAAAAAAGGGCTTGAAGGTACAGATGTCAAGATTTGTACAGTAATAGGTTTTCCCTTGGGAGCAACAACTTCAGCAGTGAAAGCTTTTGAAACCAAAGAAGCTATCCAAAATGGTGCAGATGAGATTGATATGGTGATCAATGTTGGAGCTCTCAAATCAGGTAATCTTGATTTGGTTGAGTCTGACATTCGCGCAGTAGTAGAAGCAAGTGGTGACAAGTTAGTGAAAGTCATCATTGAAGCTTGCTTATTGACCGACCAAGAAAAAGTTGTGGCTTGTCAATTAGCCCAAAAAGCGGAAGCTGATTTTGTCAAAACATCTACTGGCTTTTCAACTGGTGGAGCTACGATAGCAGATGTCAAATTAATGCGTGAAACTGTTGGACCTGATATGGGAGTCAAGGCAGCTGGTGGAGCTCGTTCTTATGCAGATGCTCTTGCCTTTGTTGAAGCAGGTGCGACCCGTATCGGAACGTCAGCTGGTGTAGCCATTTTAAAAGGAGAATTGGCAGATGGCGACTACTGAGTTGATTGAACTAGCAATTGAAACCAGCAAACATGCCTATGTCCCCTATTCTCACTTTCCTGTTAGCGCTGTTCTGGTGGCGAAAGATGGGAACATTTATACAGGTGTCAATATCGAGAATGCTAGCTATTCTTTGACCAACTGTGGAGAGCGTACAGCGATTTTTAAAGCAGTTTCCGAAGGCCAAAGAGAGTTTTCAGAATTGATTATCTATGGACAGACTGAAAAACCAATTTCGCCATGTGGTGCTTGTCGCCAAGTGATGGCTGAATTTTTTGAACAAGATCTAAAAGTGACTTTAGTCGCAAAAGATAAATCGACGGTCGAGATGACGGTCGGGGAGTTACTTCCATACTCTTTTACAGACTTAAACTAGTCTGAGTCGCTCTCTGAGTGGCACGGTCCTTGTGGCCAACCAATCCATACTTGCAACATCGTTGCACATCTTATTTAGGAGGTTCAGTAATGAACAAGAAACAATGGCTAGGCCTTGGTCTAGTTGCAGTGGCAGCAGTTGGACTTGCTGCATGTGGTAACCGCTCTTCTCGTAACGCAGCTTCATCTTCTGATGTGAAGACAAAAGCAGCAATCGTCACTGATACTGGTGGTGTTGATGACAAATCATTCAACCAATCAGCTTGGGAAGGTTTGCAATACTGGGGTAAAGAACACAATCTTTCAAAAGATAAAGGTTTCACTTACTTCCAATCAACAAGTGAAGCTGACTACGCTAACAACTTGCAACAAGCGGCTGGAAGTTACAACCTAATCTTCGGAGTTGGTTTTGCCCTTCACAATGCAGTTGAAGAAGCAGCCAAAGACCACTCTGACTTGAACTATGTCTTGATTGATGATGTGATTAAAGATCAAAAGAATGTTGCGAGCGTAACATTTGCTGATAACGAAGCTGCTTACCTTGCAGGTGTTGCAGCAGCTAAAACAACTAAAACAAAACAAGTTGGTTTTGTAGGTGGTATCGAGTCTGAAGTTATCTCACGTTTTGCAGCTGGATTTAAAGCTGGTGTTGAGTCAGTAGACCCATCTATCAAAGTACAAGTTGACTACGCTGGTTCATTTGGTGATGCGGCTAAAGGTAAAACAATTGCAGCAGCACAATACGCAGCTGGTGCAGACGTTGTTTACCAAGCAGCAGGTGGAACAGGTGCAGGTGTCTTTGCAGAAGCTAAATCACTCAACGAAAGCCGTCCTGAAAGTGAAAAAGTTTGGGTTATCGGTGTTGACCGTGACCAAGTAGGAGAAGGTAAATACACTTCTAAAGATGGAAAAGAATCAAACTTTGTTCTTGTATCTACTTTGAAACAAGTTGGTACAACTGTAAAAGATATTGCTAATAAGGCAGAAAAAGGTGAATTCCCTGGCGGTCAAGTGATCGTTTACTCATTGAAAGATAAAGGGGTTGACTTAGCGGTAACAAACCTTTCAGAAGAAGGTAAAAAAGCTGTTGAAGATGCTAAAGCTAAAATCCTTGATGGAAGCGTAAAAGTTCCTGAAAAATAATGGATGGAAGTCATTTCTTAGGAAGCGGCCCTCGGCCGCTTTTTTAAGAGTTGAGGCAAAGTCATTTTGTCTCAGTAAAGCTTGCTACTAGACAAACTAGCAAGTTTTATTGAAATAAAATAAGACTCTGAAAGGAAGAGCACATGGCACACGAAAATGTCATTGAGATGCGTGATATTACCAAGGTGTTTGGTGAATTTGTTGCCAACGACAAAATCAACCTTCACCTACGAAAAGGTGAAATTCATGCACTTTTAGGAGAAAATGGGGCTGGTAAGTCCACGCTAATGAACATGTTAGCAGGGCTTCTTGAACCAACCAGTGGTGAAATTGCGGTCAACGGTCAAGTTGTTAACCTCGACTCACCATCTAAAGCAGCTAGCTTGGGAATCGGAATGGTTCACCAGCACTTTATGTTGGTAGAAGCCTTCACAGTGGCTGAAAACATCATTTTAGGTAGTGAATTGACTAAAAATGGTGTGCTAGATATCGCTGGAGCTAGCAAAGAAATTAAGGCTCTTTCTGAACGTTATGGCTTGGCTGTTGACCCTTCTGCCAAGGTAGCAGATATCTCAGTTGGAGCCCAACAACGTGTAGAAATTTTAAAAACCCTTTATCGGGGGGCTGATATCCTGATCTTTGATGAACCAACGGCTGTTTTGACTCCATCAGAAATTGATGAGTTGATGGCTATTATGAAAAATCTTGTCAAAGAAGGAAAATCAATTATCTTGATCACTCACAAGTTGGATGAGATTCGTGCAGTTTCTGACCGCGTTACAGTTATCCGTCGTGGGAAATCTATTGAAACCGTCGAAATTGCAGGAGCTACCAATGCAGATTTGGCTGAAATGATGGTAGGACGTTCTGTTTCCTTTAAGACAGAGAAGCAAGCCTCTCAACCAAAAGAAGTAGTCTTGTCAATCAAAGATTTGGTGGTCAATGAAAACCGTGGTGTCCCAGCTGTAAAAAATCTATCCTTGGATGTTCGTGCCGGAGAGATTGTTGGTATTGCGGGGATTGATGGAAATGGTCAGTCTGAACTCATTCAAGCAATCACAGGTCTTCGCAAGGTTGAATCTGGTAGCATTGAGCTAAAAGGAGATTCAATTGTAGGCTTGCATCCACGTCAGATTACAGAGTTGAGTGTTGGACACGTTCCAGAAGACCGTCACCGTGATGGTTTGATTTTGGAAATGATGATTTCTGAAAATATTGCCCTTCAAACCTACTATAAAGAACCACATAGTAAAAATGGGATTTTGAACTATTCAAATATTACTTCTTATGCTAAAAAGCTAATGGAAGAATTTGATGTTCGTGCTGCTAGTGAATATGTGCCTGCAGCTGCACTCTCAGGAGGAAATCAACAAAAAGCAATTATTGCTCGTGAAATTGATCGAGATCCTGATCTCCTTATCGTCAGCCAACCAACTCGTGGTTTGGATGTCGGTGCCATTGAATATATCCACAAACGCTTGATTGAAGAGCGTGATAATGGGAAGGCTGTCCTTGTTGTCAGCTTTGAATTGGATGAGATTTTAAACGTCTCAGACCGTATTGCCGTTATCCACGATGGGAAGATTCAAGGTATTGTGTCACCAGAAACAACCAATAAGCAAGAACTTGGTGTCTTGATGGCTGGTGGAAACTTGGGAAAGGAGAAGAGTGATGTCTAAAAAATTACAACAAATTTCGGTTCCCTTGATTTCTGTCTTTCTAGGAATTTTACTCGGAGCCATTGTCATGTGGATCTTCGGTTATGATGCTATTTGGGGCTACGAAGAATTGTTCTATACAGCCTTTGGTAGTCTGCGTGGGATTGGGGAAATCTTCCGTGCCATGGGGCCTTTGGTCTTGATTGGTCTTGGCTTTGCTGTTGCCAGTCGTGCTGGTTTCTTTAACGTTGGGCTTCCTGGTCAGGCTTTGGCTGGTTGGATTCTCAGTGGTTGGTTTGCCTTGTCGCATCCAGATATGCCACGTCCCTTGATGATTCTAGCAACTATCGTGATTGCCTTGATTGCAGGAGGAATTGTTGGAGCGATTCCAGGTATTCTTAGAGCCTATCTAGGGACGTCAGAGGTTATCGTAACCATCATGATGAACTACATTGTCTTGTATGTAGGGAATGCCTTTATCCATGCCTTTCCTAAAGACTTCATGCAAAGTACAGATTCGACGATTCGTGTTGGGGCTAACGCAACCTATCAGACACCTTGGTTGGCTGAGTTGACTGGTAATTCACGGATGAATATTGGTATTTTCTTTGCCATCATTGCAGTTGCAGTGATTTGGTTCTTGCTCAAGAAAACAACTCTTGGTTTTGAAATTCGTGCAGTTGGTCTTAATCCACATGCTTCAGAATATGCTGGTATTTCTGCCAAACGAACGATTATCCTATCAATGATTATATCAGGTGCCTTGGCTGGTCTTGGTGGTGCTGTTGAAGGACTTGGAACCTTCCAGAACGTCTATGTTCAAGGGGCGTCATTGGCTGTTGGATTTAACGGGATGGCGGTTAGTCTGCTTGCGGCAAACTCACCAATTGGTATTCTCTTTGCAGCCTTCCTATTTGGTGTTCTCCAAGTTGGAGCCCCAGGTATGAATGCGGCGCAGGTACCGTCTGAACTTGTCAGCATTGTAACAGCGTCTATTATCTTCTTTGTCAGTGTTCATTACCTTATCGAACGCTTTGTCAAACCGAAAAAACAAGTTAAAGGAGGTAAGTAAAGATGTCTATTACAACCTTGCTCACCCTCTTGGTGTCTTCTATGCTGATTTACTCAGCACCCCTCATCTTTACAAGTATCGGTGGTGTTTTCTCTGAACGTGGTGGTGTGGTAAACGTCGGCCTTGAAGGCATTATGGTTATGGGTGCCTTTTCTGGAGTTGTCTTTAACCTTGAATTTGCAGAACAATTTGGAGCAGCAACTCCATGGTTATCCTTGCTTGTAGCAGGATTGGTTGGTGCTGTCTTCTCTATCATCCACGCAGCGGCGACGGTTCATTTCCGTGCAGACCATGTTGTCAGTGGTACGGTATTGAACTTGATGGCACCTGCCTTGGCTGTTTTCTTGGTGAAAGTTCTTTATAACAAAGGGCAAACCGACAACCTAAGTCAGACTTTTGGACGCTTTGACTTTCCAGTCTTGGCAAATATCCCAGTGATTGGAGATATCTTCTTCAAGTCAACTAGTCTACTTGGTTATCTGGCCATTGTCTTCTCATTCCTTGCTTGGTTTATCCTCTTCAAGACTCGCTTTGGTCTTCGTCTCCGCTCTGTCGGTGAACACCCTCAAGCAGCGGATACCTTGGGAATCAATGTCTACAAGATGAGATATTTAGGGGTTATCATTTCAGGTTTCTTGGGTGGGATTGGCGGAGCGATTTATGCTCAATCAATCTCAGTTAACTTCTCAGTGACAACTATTGTTGGACCTGGATTTATCGCTCTTGCTGCGATGATCTTCGGAAAATGGAATCCAATCGGAGCCATGCTTTCTAGTCTCTTCTTTGGTCTTTCACAAAGTTTGGCTGTTATCGGTTCTCAATTGCCATTTCTACAAGGAGTGCCTGCGGTTTATCTTCAAATCGCACCTTATGTCTTGACAATTCTTGTCTTGGCAGCCTTCTTTGGAAAAGCAGTTGCACCAAAAGCAGATGGTATCAACTATATCAAATCAAAATAAGCATACAAAAAAACGTCAGTTCTGTTCAATGTACTGACCCCCAAAAGTTAGACAATTAATTTAAGCAAAGGATTTAGTTCTGTATTGGACAGGACTAAGTCCTTTTAGTGGCTCTTTGTCAACTGTAGTGGGTTGAAGAAAAGCTAAGCTCGAGAAAGGACAAATTTCGTCCTTTCTTTTTTGATATTCAGAGCGATAAAAATCCGTTTTTTGAAGTTTTCAAAGTTCCGAAAACCAAAGGCATTGCGTTTGATAAGTTTGATGAGATTATTGGTTGCTTCTAATTTGGCATTAGAATAGGGTAACTGAAGGGCATTGACGATTTTCTCTTTGTCCTTTAGAAAGGTTTTAAAGACAGTCTTAAAAAGAGGATGAACTTTCTTTAGATTTTCCTCAATGAGTCCGAAAAATTTCTCCGGTTCCTTATTCTGAAAGTGAAAAAGCAAGAGTTGATAGAGATGATAGTGGTGTTTCAAGTCTTCTGAATAGCTCAAAAGCTTGTCAATAATCTCTTTATTGGTTAAGTGCATGCGAAAAGTAGGGCGATAAAATCGCTTATCACTCAGTTTACGGCTATCCTGTTGAATGAGTTTCCAGTAGCGCTTGATAGCCTTATATTCATGAGATTTTCGCTCAAATTGCTTCATGATTTGGACACGAACACGACTCATAGCACGGCTAAGATGTTGTACAATGTGGAAGCGATCTAGAACGATTTTGGCATACGGAAAAAGATGTTTAGCCAAGTCATAGTAAGGACTAAACATATCCATAGTAATGATTTTCACCTGACAACGAACAGAGCGATTGTAGCGCAGAAAATGATTTCTTATGATAGTTTGTGTTCTACCCTCAAGAACAGTGATAATATTGAGCTTATCAAAATCTTGAGCAATGAAACTCATCTTTCCCTTAGTGAAGGCATATTCGTCCCAGGACATAATCTCAGGGAGGTAAGAAAAATCAGACTTAAAACAGAAGTCATTGAGCTTGCGAATAACAGTTGAAGTTGAAATAGACAGCTGACGGGCAATATCGGTCATAGAAGTCTTCTCAATTAGCTTCTGGGCAATCTTTTGGTTGATGATACGAGGGATTTGGTGATTCTTCTTGACGAGAGAAGTCTCAGCTACCATCATTTTCGAGCAATGATAGCACTTGAATCGACGTTTTCTAAGGAGAATTCTAGTAGGCATACCAGTCGTTTCAAGGTAAGGAACCTTAGACGGTTTTTGGAAGTCATATTTCTTCATTTGACTTCCACACTCAGGACAAGATGGAGCGTCGTAGTCCAGTTTAGCGATGATTTCCTTGTGGGTATTCCTATTAATGACATCCATAATTTGGATATTTGGGTCTTTAATGTCTAGTAATTTTGTGATAAAATGTAATTGTTCCATAGGATTCTTTCTAATGATGGTTTGGTTGCTTTTCATTATAGATCTTATGGGACTTTTTTTCTACAACAAAATAGGCTCCATAATATCCATAGGGGATTTACCCACTACAAATATTATAGAGCCCTTTTAGTTTTACCTTAATTCGTTTGTTGTTGTAGTAATCGATATAGTCTATAATGGCTTGTTCCAATTGATTAAGTGATTTAAAGTTTTTCTCATGGCCATAAAACATTTCGGATTTTAAAATGCCAAAGAAAGATTCCATCATACCGTTGTCTGGGCTGTTGCCCTTACGTGACATGGATGCTTGAATTCCCTTACTCTCTAGGAACCGATGATAAGAATCGTGTTGGTATTGCCAACCTTGATCACTATGGAGAATCGTATTCTCGTAGTATTTCTCTGTGAAGGCCTGTTCCAACATCGTTTTTACTTGTTCTAAATTAGGAGAACAAGAAAGATTAAAAGCAATAATTTCGCTGTTAAAGCCATCTAAAACAGGCGATAAATACAATTTCTGCGTGCTATTTGGAATGGCAAACTCTGTCACATCCGTATAACACTTTTCCATTGGTCTCGATGCTTCAAACTGGCGTTGAATGAGATTCTCTGCTTTCTTGCCAATCTCTCCTTGGTAGGAAGAATACTTTCGTTTACGGCGAATTCGAGCACTTAAACCAAGGATTTTCATCAGACGTTGGACCTTCTTATGGTTTACTATATGACCACGATTCCTCAATTCAAGAGTTATTCGGCGATAGCCATAATTTCCTTTGTGCTCAGTAAAAATAGCTTGAATTTCAGCTTTAAGATCTTTATCTTTGTCAAGCCCATCTAGTTCCTTCAACTGATAATAGTAAGTTGAGCGAGGTAAACGAGCCACTTCAAGAAGTAAATCTAGTTGAAATCCTCCTGAAGCCATTTCTCTAATTGTCTCTGCCTTTCTCGCTGTATGGTTTCGTCCCTGTCTTCCAGCTCTTTTAACTTTTTTAAGTAAGCCACCTCAGTACGTAAGCGTTCATTCTCCTCTTGGAGTCGCTCTAGTTCTGTCATTTCATCCCAAGTTTTCTTCCGTTTACGTCCCATTTTAGTTGATCTCCCTCTTGTTTTCTCAACAATAGTATACCCGTTTTTCTTGTATTGTGCTAGCCAATTAAGAAGTATCGTACGACTTGGGAGGCCGTATTCAAGAGAAACTCTATCTTTAGTCCAGCCTTCATGTAAGACTTTATGAATCATTTCTTGCTTTAAATCAGGAGAATAGTAACGATTTTTTCCTTTTTTGACGAACTCTATTCCGTAACGATCAATCAATTTAATCATGTACCTAATATTAGAATTGTTTATCCCAAATTTATTTGAAAGCTTCTCTATGCTATATCCTTGTTTTCTAAGTTCATAGATCTGAACTTTATCATCATAAGTTAATTTCATAATAAAAACACCCCAAAAGTTAGATTTTTTCTGTCTAACTTTTGGGGTGCAGTTCACAACTGGCGTTTTATTTTTTAGGATTTTGATGGGTTAAGTTCAGTCCCCAAGGGACAAGATTTTCAGTTTTATTTTGGATGCGTGTGATATTATCCTTATGCCGAATGATAATCAAGCTAGCAAGTGCTAGGATAATAGCTATGAAGAGAGGGTCATAGTGATTCAGGATAAAACCAAAAAGCGGAAAGAGTAGAACCCCGATGACAGCCGCGATAGATGCTGTGACACTAGACAGTGAAATCATGCTACCAAGATAGAGGGTTCCAAAGAAAATAACTGCAAGGTAGAGGCAGAATATAGGCGCAAATCCGAAAATCACACCAGCACTGGTTGCGACAGCCTTACCACCCTTAAATCCTGCAAAGATAGGGAAGGTATGGCCAATAACAGCCAAAAGTCCAAAGATGAGAGGAGAAACGCCTTGCAGATGAAAAATAATTGGAAGAAGCGTTGCTAGGGTTCCTTTGAAAAAATCAATCACAAAGGTTGCCATTCCCGCTTTTTTTCCTAAAATACGGAAGGTATTGGTCGTTCCTGTGTTACCAGAACCATGCTCGCGCAGATTGATTTGAAAGAATACTTGTCCAATCCAGAGACCAGACGGAATCGAACCCAGCAGATAAGCTAGGATTAATAAAACTATTGTAATCATACTCCTATTATATCATGAAATGGAGAAGAAAGGCAGAGAATCTCTTCTGAAATTGTCACAGCGGAGAAAGAAAAATTTTGCAAAATCCTTGGAAAACTTGTAGAATAGTAAAGATGAACGAATAGGAGGTTCCTTGTGTCAAAAAAGGAAATCAATATTAACAATTATAATGATGATGCCATTCAGGTGCTAGAAGGGTTGGATGCGGTCCGAAAACGTCCAGGGATGTATATCGGATCGACTGATGGGGCAGGTCTCCATCACCTAGTCTGGGAAATCGTCGACAATGCAGTTGATGAGGCCTTGTCTGGATTTGGTGACCGTATTGATGTCACCATCAATAAAGACGGGAGTTTGACTGTGCAAGACCATGGTCGTGGGATGCCGACTGGAATGCACGCTATGGGGATTCCAACAGTTGAGGTTATCTTTACCATCCTTCATGCCGGAGGAAAATTTGGTCAAGGTGGCTACAAAACATCAGGTGGACTTCACGGGGTGGGTTCTTCCGTTGTTAATGCCCTATCTAGTTGGCTGGAGGTTGAAATTACCCGTGATGGCGCAGTTTACAAGCAACGTTTTGAAAATGGTGGAAAACCTGTCACGACCTTAAAGAAAATCGGTACAGCGCCCAAGTCTAAAACAGGTACCAAGGTTACTTTTATGCCTGATTCGACTATCTTTTCTACGACAGACTTCAAGTACAATACCATTTCAGAGCGGCTCAATGAATCAGCTTTTCTCTTAAAAAATGTGACCTTGTCTTTGACAGATAAGCGAACAGATGAAGCGATTGAATTCCACTATGAGAATGGGGTACAAGACTTTGTTTCTTATCTGAACGAAGACAAGGAGACCTTGACGCCAGTCCTTTACTTTGAAGGGGAAGACAATGGTTTCCAAGTGGAAGTTGCCCTCCAGTACAACGATGGATTTTCAGATAACATTCTATCCTTTGTTAATAACGTTCGTACCAAGGACGGTGGAACGCACGAGACAGGACTCAAGTCCGCTATTACCAAGGTTATGAATGACTACGCGCGTAAGACGGGGCTTCTCAAGGAAAAAGATAAAAACCTTGAAGGTTCAGACTATCGTGAGGGACTAGCGGCTGTTCTTTCTATCTTGGTTCCTGAGGAACACCTCCAGTTTGAAGGTCAGACTAAGGATAAACTAGGCAGTCCACTAGCTCGCCCAGTTGTTGATGGGATTGTAGCTGATAAGTTGACCTTCTTCCTTATGGAAAATGGGGAATTGGCTTCTAACCTCATCCGCAAGGCTATCAAGGCGCGTGACGCTCGAGAGGCGGCTCGCAAAGCGCGTTATGAGAGCCGGAATGGTAAGAAAAATAAAAAAGACAAGGGCTTATTGTCTGGAAAATTGACCCCAGCCCAATCTAAGAATCCTGCTAAGAATGAACTCTATCTTGTTGAGGGGGACTCTGCCGGTGGCTCTGCCAAACAAGGCCGTGACCGCAAGTTCCAGGCTATCCTACCTCTTCGTGGTAAGGTTATCAATACAGCCAAGGCCAAGATGGCGGATATCCTCAAAAATGAGGAAATCAACACCATGATTTATACCATCGGTGCGGGTGTGGGAGCAGATTTCTCCCTTGAAGATGCCAACTATGACAAGATCATTATCATGACAGATGCGGATACAGATGGTGCTCACATTCAGACACTTCTCTTAACCTTCTTTTACCGCTATATGCGTCCTCTTGTCGAAGCAGGACATGTCTATATTGCCCTTCCGCCTCTTTACAAGATGTCCAAAGGTAAGGGCAAGAAAGAAGAAGTGGCCTACGCTTGGACAGATGGCGAGTTAGAAGAACTCCGTAAGCAGTTTGGTAAAGGTGCTACCCTCCAACGCTATAAAGGGCTTGGAGAGATGAACGCCGACCAGCTCTGGGAAACAACCATGAATCCAGAAACCCGTACCCTCATACGTGTCACCATCGAAGACCTAGCACGCGCTGAACGTCGCGTCAATGTCCTCATGGGTGACAAGGTTGAACCACGCCGTAAGTGGATTGAGGACAATGTCAAGTTTACGTTGGAAGAGAGTGGGGAGATGGTGTTTTGAAAGGATGATAAAGAAAAAATGAGTTATACAAAATATACAAAACAAGAATTTGAGAAACTGGCTGATGATGGACAAATTAATATCATGGCTCTCTTTGGAAATGGTGTAGATATTCAGTTAATGGAATATCTTAAATCTCCGTACCGAACTTCTTATCAAAATTTCTATAATTATCTATGCTATAAGAATTTTAGTAAAGATAATATTATTTTTCAAAAAATGACTAGAGATAAAAAAGAAAATGAAAACAATCCTGATATTAAGCAAAATTGGAGTGATTTTGAGAATAGTTTAATTGAAATTTTCAACGAGAATAATTATATCAATGAAGCGAGATTGACTGATGATTTTAATCACTTTCAGGTTGAATTTTCTAATTTTCTAAATGATATAATAAGTCCAAATATGTTAGCTCAAATAGGAAATGATAGCAGTAAAAGCGAGCTAGCAATTTCATCATTTCAAAAATTTTTGGCAGATTTAGATGAAAGCAATTTCCGAAAATTGAGTTTTCCATCAAAGCTATACCATTATAAATTATTTAATTGGGAAATTTTAAATTTCAACTATACTTCTATGTTAGATAATATTTTAGTATTGGATAAAGAACAATATGATCCACACCCTTGGGCACATGCTGATAGACAAATTTTTTTTGCGGCAAATCCTAATAATTTTACTAACGATCATTGTTCTTGGGATAGTTCTACTTATTTTTCCAGTTATTTGATGACCAACCTCACTCATCCCCATGGTTATCAAAATGTTCCAAAATCAATGTTATTTGGCTTTGATAACGCAAATCAAATAACAAATAATTATAATAGAGCCTATGCAAAGTATTTTTTAAAACCTTATTGGGCCCAAAATGATAAAAGATATAAATCGTACTTCAATGATACTGATCTATTTATATTATATGGTTTATCAATCGGCGATAGTGATTTTTGGTGGTGGAATAATATCCTCAATTCTATCTTAAAGACCGATGCTGAAATGATAATTTATAATTACAATAGTACTATAGAATCTGATGAAGATACGATTAATCGATTTATTGATGTCGCAAAAAAAGAACAACTCACTAATGAGGATATAGAAAAAATTCATCAAAAGATTGCAGTAGTTCAGTATGACTCTGAAACAAAATTACACGCGTTTAAATTAGATTATTTGGATTGAATTTATCTCTCTTTCCTAAAACAAAATATTTCACAGAAAGAATTTCTTATACGGAAGGCAACAATTGAGTATGGGGGTTGTTAAAGAATTTGATAATGAAAAAATTCCAGCAGATAGCCTACTTTATAGACATATTCTTTACAAAACTCAAAAAAATAGTAACTAAACAGGTATTGAAATGTGGGAAAAAATAGCAATATTGGATTTGGTATTACATTACAGGTATCAAAAATTATACAGGTAAAGTTTGCTAATCTATTTCCAAGTTTACTACTTTCAATAATCTTGGAGGTGCAGGATTGATTACGTTATTAATGATACCTTTTTTCCTTATTCTCTTAGCCATTTTTGGAATTATATATGATTTAATGACCAGTAAAGGTAGAAAAGAGTGTGCTCGCACAGTATCCTTATTTATATTGAACCTCCTCACTATTGGTATCTGTCTATTAGATTTACCAATGGAAAGTAAACCATACTCAGGAATAGGGTTTATCTTATTTTATGCACTTGCTTTCACCCCTTTGATAATTGTTTTCTCACTATATACGCTCTATAGGATTGGAAAACATTATAGGTATTTTAAGAGCAAGTTCGCTATAATACTTCGATTCAATGCTATTTTACTTTTCCTTCTTTCATTAGTAAATATATTTGTGATATGGCGAGCACTGACAATATATCAAAAAAGTGATATTTATCTGTTTTTGTTGGTTTTTGGGATTTGTTCAACTATCCAATTGATAGTAGGAGAGCTTGAGAAGAGAAGAAAAGAATAAGAATCCTCCAAAAACAAGTGGAGCAAGATAGTTATGAAAAATAACTCTATAAAAGATATGCGCAGAAAATATAGAAGTCAAGAGCAAATGCTGAGATTGATTTTACAGGTAGCCAAAACTTTACAAGTCAAAGCTGTCGCCATGTCTGGTTCACGGATTTGCCCAAATGTCCTAAAAGATGAATTTCAAGACTATGACGTGGTCTATGTCGTGGACGATTTAGATAATCTGACGAGTGACCTTTCTTGGCTAGACCAGTTTGGCAAACGCCTGATTGAACAGCATGTCCTACTTGACCAGCGACATCTTTATCTCATGCTCTTTGAGGATGGTAACCGCATTGATTTAACCCTCTGCCCTAAAGAGCATATCAAGGAGTGGGTAGATAGCGAAGCGGAATTCATAGTTTTAGAAGATAAGAAGGGCTTATTTGAGTCCTATTCTCCCAGTCCAAAGCTTTTCTGGATAACCCCAGCTACTGAAACGGATTTTGAAAAAGCCTGCAATGAATTTTGGTGGGTGTCATCCTACGTGGTCAAAGGAATTTGTCGCCATCAAGTCATCTATGCGACGGACCATCTCTATGGTATTTGTCAGCAAGAGTTGTTAAAAGTCTTAGCTTGGCAGGTAGCAAGTGATATGGGAACAGTAGACGTCGGCAAGAACTATAAGTATCTTTTTAACTATTTATCCACTGAGAAAGAAAAGGAATTCTCAGATTTGATTGATTTTTCAAGTATAGATAAAATCAATCAGTCTTTGTTTGCTACGATGCAACTTTTCCACAAAGAAGCTCAATCTCTTGCTCAAAAGCTGGGCTTTGCCTACGATAAGGAAGTGGCTGAGAAGATGATTCAGTATGCTGAGGAAAGATTGAAGAAGTTTGGGAATAACTAGAAAAATGAAAAAGCGAGAGGAGAAGACTCATGATTGAAAAAGTGGAACGCCTCATTACAGAGATTAATCGTATTCATCGAGAATATTCTAAAGATTATTTTGAAACGGGTAAGGTGGAAAAAATCAATCTCAAGCATACCTTTTCAAAAGTTCCGACTAAAGCGATTTTGGCCTACCGTCTGAATTTACATGAGTCCATTAATGACTATCTGATGAAAGCGGATGTCCAAGATATTGCCTATGTTTATCGTGTCAAAACTTCGGAGTCTATTTTAGATAAAATTACACGTTTTTCCGAGCGTCAAGAGGGCTATTCTGTGAATTCCATTCTCAATGATATTTTTGGTGCTCGTATGATTTTAAGTTCCAAAGAGATAGCTCAAGTTATGGAGAAACTAGATGATTGGCAAGAGCTGTACGGACTAAAAAACTGGTATTTACGTGATAAAGATGGCTATGTCGGTATTCATATCTATTTTAAAAATAAAAGTAATTTTTATTACCCATGGGAACTCCAACTTTGGGATAAGAAAGATGTAGATAGCAATATCGCCAGTCATATCAAGTATAAACGAGGATTTGTGGGATGAAAATAGTTAAACTCACTAATAACTAACGTGATGTTTAGATAAAGGAGGATTCAATGTCTGAAGCGATAACGATGGTTCTGTTTTTAATTGCTTTTTTAACTTTTATCGAATTTAGGAAACGTAGAAGTAAAAAATTTAATGATTCACCGTTGTTTATTATAATTGAGAAACAATACAGGAACTGGCATAGAATGAATGGTACTATATTAAACAAAAAATATACTACAGTTTTTGAGATTGATAGAATTCTATTTGAATTACGCTCCAAGTTATTAGATTATGGTATCACGAAGGAAGAATTTGAAGATTATATTAAATTTGTAGAGAAAAAAGGTAATCAGTTAACTTTTTCAATTAAGGACATAATTATAGGAATCCTAACTTTTTTAAGTACAAATACATTTATCTCAAAGATATTACCAGAAACTACTTGGGAACAAATTCAAAAATCGTTTAAAAATATAGTCAATAGTGTGAGTGAATATGAATATCTATTTAATATTATTTTGATACTTTTGTTATTAATTCTTTCACTAAGAGCAATGTACATAATCAGTAATTTTGATAATTTGAATAAAGAGGGGCAAAGATACCCTTTGTTGAAAAGATTAGAATCAATTTGGGAATATAAAGAAAATACGGAAATTTCTACTACTAAAGGTGCGTTAAAACATAGGGAAGGAAACACTGAGGAGTATGTATATACTAAAATAAATTTTTCAAAATCTAATTTTGATAAGCGGTTGGAAGCAGCCGTAGGTGAAACAGTTTTTGATAATTTTGCTTTCATATTTAAAAAAATTGAGGTTGTATTTACTTGTTTATCTAGTGCATTTGACTGGTTATTAGGTTTTATACTACCAACTATATTTCTGATAAGCAGTCTTTGGTTATTATCTTTAGAACCAAAGACTAACATGATAAATATTCTTTTTATTAAAATTTTATCAGTAATCATTTATCTTTTATTTATATTATTTTCTAATTCACAAATGAATGTGTACTCAGAGGGAATAACTTATGAAAAAAGTGATTTTTCTAAAAAATATCAATATAAGCTAGTACCAGTCCAGAGAAAATGGCCCTCAATCATTTGTTTTATAATATATTTAATTTTTTCCATTTTCATTGTTTATTATCTTTTTGTTAGTGAAAAACTTAATTGTCTTAATATAATTTTTTTGATTATATTCTTTATAGTCTATTTGACAAGTTTCTTTCTAAGGGTGGAAAAAATACTAGATGAAAATGCAATAATACAATAGAACTGGAAAGAACTTTAGCTAGAAATAAAAAAATTTACTGTATATTTATATTTTAAAAAATAATTCTAATTATTAAATTAAGAAGGTTTATAACCATGTCTAACATTCAAAACATGTCCCTGGAGGACATCATGGGAGAGCGCTTTGGTCGCTACTCCAAGTACATTATTCAAGACCGGGCTTTGCCAGATATTCGTGATGGCTTGAAGCCGGTTCAGCGTCGTATCCTTTATTCTATGAATAAGGATGGCAATACTTTTGACAAGAGCTACCGTAAGTCGGCCAAGTCTGTCGGTAACATCATGGGGAATTTCCACCCACACGGTGACATTTCTATCTATGATGCCATGGTTCGTATGTCACAGGACTGGAAAAACCGTGAGATTTTGGTTGAAATGCACGGTAATAACGGTTCTATGGACGGAGATCCACCTGCGGCGATGCGTTATACTGAGGCGCGTTTGTCTGAGATTGCAGGCTACCTTCTTCAGGATATCGAGAAAAAGACCGTTCCTTTTGCTTGGAACTTTGACGACACGGAGAAAGAGCCGACGGTTTTACCAGCAGCATTTCCAAATCTCTTGGTAAATGGATCGACTGGTATTTCGGCTGGTTATGCGACAGATATTCCACCTCATAATTTAGCTGAGGTCATCGATGCGGCGGTTTACATGATTGACCACCCAACAGCCAAGGTGGATAAACTCATGGAATTCTTGCCTGGACCAGACTTCCCGACTGGAGGGATTATCCAGGGTCGTGATGAAATCAAGAA
Source organism: Streptococcus mitis (assembly GCA_001560895.1). NCBI lineage: Bacteria > Bacillati > Bacillota > Bacilli > Lactobacillales > Streptococcaceae > Streptococcus > Streptococcus mitis. The sequence goes on along the minus strand of CP014326.1, from coordinate 1,355,139 downwards.
GGCCTATGAAACTGGGAAAGGGCGCGTGGTTGTTCGTTCCAAGACTGATATTGAAAAGCTAAAAGGTGGTAAGGAACAAATCGTTGTTACTGAGATTCCTTATGAAATCAATAAGGCCAATCTGGTCAAGAAGATTGATGATGTTCGTGTCAATAACAAGGTGGCAGGTATTGCTGAGGTTCGTGATGAGTCTGACCGTGATGGTCTTCGCATTGCTATCGAACTCAAGAAAGATTCTAACACCGAGCTCGTTCTTAACTATCTCTTCAAATACACTGACCTGCAAATTAACTACAATTTTAACATGGTGGCGATTGACAATTTCACGCCTCGTCAGGTTGGGATTGTCCCAATCTTATCTAGCTATATTGCTCACCGTCGTGAAGTGATTTTGGCGCGTTCCCGCTATGATAAGGAAAAGGCTGAAAAGCGTCTCCATATCGTTGAAGGTTTGATTCGCGTGATTTCGATTTTGGACGAAGTTATTGCCCTTATCCGTGCTTCTGAGAATAAAGCTGATGCCAAGGAAAACCTCAAGGTCAGCTATGATTTTACAGAAGAGCAGGCGGAGGCCATTGTTACCTTGCAACTTTACCGTTTGACCAATACAGATGTGGTTGTCTTGCAGGAGGAAGAAGCAGAACTTCGTGAAAAGATTGCCATGCTTGCGGCTATCATCGGTGATGAACGGACTATGTACAATCTTATGAAGAAAGAGCTTCGTGAGGTTAAGAAGAAATTTGCAACTCCGCGTTTGAGTAGCTTAGAAGACACTGCGAAAGTAATCGAGATTGATACATCTAGTCTAATTTCCGAGGAAGATACCTACGTCAGCGTGACCAAGGCAGGTTACATCAAGCGTACCAGCCCACGTTCCTTTGCGGCTTCAACGCTAGAAGAAATTGGCAAACGTGATGACGACCGTCTGATTTTTGTTCAAGCTGCTAAGACAACCCAGCACCTCTTGATGTTCACAAGTCTGGGAAATGTCATCTATCGACCAATCCATGAATTGGCAGATATTCGTTGGAAGGATATCGGAGAGCATCTGAGCCAAACAATTACAAACTTTGAAACTAACGAAGAAATCCTTTATGTGGAAGTAGTAGATCAGTTTGATGATGCGACAACTTATTTTGTAGCTACTCGTCTCGGTCAAATCAAGCGTGTAGAACGAAAAGAATTCACTCCGTGGCGGACCTACAAGTCTAAGTCCGTTAAGTATGCTAAGCTCAAAGACGAGACAGACAAGATTGTAGCAGTGGCTCCGATTAAACTAGATGATGTTCTCTTGATTAGCCAAAATGGTTATGCCCTTCGTTTCAATATCGAAGAGGTTCCGGTTGTCGGTGCCAAGGCTGCAGGTGTCAAGGCTATGAATCTGAAAGAAGATGATGTCCTCCAATCGGCCTTTATCTGTAATACCTCCTCCTTCTATCTCTTAACTCAGCGTGGAAGCTTGAAACGTGTTTCTATTGAGGAAATTCCAGCAACCAGCCGTGCCAAACGAGGGCTACAAGTCTTGCGTGAGTTGAAAAACAAACCGCATCGTGTCTTCTTGGCTGGAGCAGTTGCAGAGCAAGGTTTCGTTGGTGATCTCTTTAGTACAGAAGTAGAAGAAAACGATCAAATTCTGCTTGTTCAATCCAATAAAGGAACAATCTATGAAAGCCGATTGCAAGACTTGAATCTATCAGAACGCACAAGCAACGGTAGCTTTATCTCTGACACGATTTCAGATGAAGAAGTTTTTGACGCTTATCTTCAGGAAACTTATACAGAATTTGAATCTAAGAAATGATAAAAAACAATGAAAAGCTTTTCATTGAGAAATTTGTCAATCTATAGATTTTAAGAGTTAAATCTGATTATATATACAAAAACGAACAGTGCTACTTCCCAACTAATAGGGACTTATCCTGCTCGTTTTCTTGTTTTTTATTGGTATAGACCACCCGATATTTAAATGTGAAATTAGTAACATATGAGCAACTATACAAGTTTTCCTAATAAAAAATAATAATTTTTAAGAAAACAATTGCATCTATAATATTTTTATGTTATACTTTTGTTGTTTAAAGAAAGCGCGTTCTATAAATAGTTTATTCAAATATAAAAGGAGTTTTTTATGTCTCACAATAAACAAGATAAAGGATTTCGTTTTTCTATTCGTAAACGTAGTGTTGGAGTATGTGGTGTTGCCATTGCAACATTTTTGCTAGCTTCTGGCCTTGTATTTCAAACAAATGTGGTAAAAGCAACAGAGCCAAGCGTTGCTGCAGTTGCTGGTGAAAATATTGCTGCTCATAAACCAGCGAGTCAGAGTTCAATTGCTTATGGAGGAGATGCTTCTAGAGCAGTTGACGGCAATCGTGATAATGCCTGGAACAATCGTTCAGTTACTCATACAGATTTTCAAGATCATTCTTGGTGGAAAGTTGATTTAGAGAAAGAAGAATCAGTAGGAACTGTTCGTATTTACAATCGTGGAGATGGGAATGTAGCAAATCGTTTATCTAATTTTGATGTTATTTTGTTGGATAAAGATGGTAAGGAAGCGGCTCGTCAACATGTTGATAGCTTAAATAATCAACCAACAATTGATGTTCAATTCTCAGGAGTTAATGCACGATATGTAAAAATTGAATTAAATAAATCTAAAACTCCACTTAGTTTAGCAGAAGTTGAAGTATATCGTTCTGTGAAAGAAGAAAAAGTAGTAGAAAGTAAGAAAACAGAAACCAAAGCTAAAACAGATTATACTGCAGAACTAAATAAATATTTGTTTGGTTTGAATTATGATAAAACAAATATTTTAACTAGAAGAGGCGAGGCAATAGAAAATTACACGAATACAAGCACAAAACAACAAGGAAATGAATTTGTGGTCGTAGAAAAAGTGAAGAAAAGCCTTTCTAACGGTTCGGCTGATGTTGCCATTAATGGCAACGGAGATATCTTCCTAGGTGCTTTGTTTAAAGCCAATCAAGACCTTCTAGAAAATAAACCACAACAAATTAGTTTAGATCGTAGCAAAGGTAGAATCAGTGTTGATTTACCAGGAATGGTAGGCGGAGATAGCTATGTAGATGCTAATCCAACTGCAAGTGGTATGCAGGAAGGTGTAAATACCCTGTTAAATCGTTGGCATGAAAAATATGCTGCGAAAAATCCTGCTCCAGCACGTATGCAGTACGAATCAACTTCTGCTTACAGCATGAATCAATTGAAAGCGAAATTTGGAAGTGACTTTGAAAAAGTTGGGGTTAATTTAAAAATTGACTTTGAAGCTGTCAATAAAGGTGAAAAACAAATTGAGGTAGTTGATTTTAAACAAATTTACTATACTGCAAACTTTGATGCTCCAAAAAATCCATCAGATGTATTTGCTCCAGGAGTAACAGTTGATCAATTGAAAGAACGTGGAATTGACGAAAATACTCCTCCTGTGTATGTATCAAGCGTGTCATACGGACGTCAAATGTATGTTAAGTTTGAAACAACAAGCAAGAGTACAGAATTGAAAGCAGCAATCAATGCTGTAATCAAGGGAGTACCTATTAAAGCTGAATCTGAATGGGCGCGTGTCTTGAAAAATACAACAGTAACAGTTTCAATTGTAGGTGGCAATGCTGATGGTGCTGCACGCGTTGTAACAGGTACGGTAGAAGACTTGAAGAAATTGATTCAAGAAGGAGCTACTTTTAGTACACAAAACCCTGCTGTTCCAATTTCTTACAAAACTGCATTTTTGAAAGATAATCAAGTAGCTACAATTCAAAGTAATACAGACTACATTGAAACAAAAGTGACTTCATACAAAAATGGTTACCTCAATTTACAACATAAGGGAGCTTATATTGCTCGTTACTATGTTTACTGGGATGAAGTGACTTACGATAAGGATGGTATTGAAAGTATTCGTTCACGTCAGTGGGAGCATAACGGTCAGAACAGAACTGCTGGCTTCCAAACTGAACTTCAATTTAAAGGAAACGTTCGTAATATACGAGTGAAGATTCAAGAAAAAACAGGTCTTGCTTGGGAACCATGGCGTACTGTTTACAATCGTACCGATCTTCCTCTAGTCCAAAAACGTACCATTATTAATTCAGGTACAACAATCAGACCAAAATACGAAGAAAAAGTTGAAAATAATTAATTCTCAATTGTAAAACAATTAGTTATATTAATGAACTGAACCCCAAAAGTTAGCTCCAATTCTAATTCTTGGGGTATTTTTCTGTGTCTTGTTTTAGGAAGACAAGATGCATATAGAGTAGATTGAAATAAGATATGAACAAATTGATTAGGAAAGTCAAATTTATTTCTAGAAATATTTGAACAGCTACAATGTACTATTCCATACTCAACATACTATATATTAATTATTCATATGAATTTAATTCTCGATGAAGAGCTCTATTTTAGGAATCATTTTCTAGTTTCTTTAGGCAACCATCTCCGAATGAACTTCTTGTAATTCTCATTAGTTTCCTTTTTCTATAAAATCGACTTTTTACTCAGGCTCTTCAAAAAGATGTTTAATGAGGTTAAAATTGTTAAATTTGAGTATAATATCTTGTAAAAAATTCTAAAATCCTATACAATAAAAAGTGACGGAGGAATTTATGAATGTAAATCAAATTGTACGGATTATTCCTACTTTAAAAGTTAATAATAGAAAATTAAATGAAACATTTTATATTGAAACCCTTGGCATGAAAGCCTTGTTAGAAGAGTCAGCCTTTCTGTCACTAGGGGACCAAACAGGTCTTGAAAAACTGGTTTTAGAAGAAGCTCCCAGCATGCGTACTCGTAAGGTAGAGGGAAGAAAAAAACTAGCTAGATTGGTTATCAAGGTGGAAAATCCCTTGGAAATCGAAGGACTCTTATCTAAAACAGATTCGATCCATCGATTATATAAAGGTCAAAATGGCTACGCTTTTGAAATTTACTCTCCAGAAGATGATTTGATTTTGATTCACGCAGAAGATGACAGAGCAAGTCTAGTAGAAGTAGAAGAAAAGCCTGAATTTCAAACAGATTTGGAATCAATTTCTTTGAGTAAATTTGAGATTTCTATGGAATTACATCTTCCAACTGATATTGAAAGTTTCTTGGAAGTATCTGAAGTTGGGACATCACTTGATTTTATCCCAGCACAGGGGCAGGATTTGACTGTAGACAATACGGTTACCTGGGACTTATCTATGCTCAAGTTCTTGGTCAATGAATTAGACATAGCAAGTCTTCGCCAGAAGTTTGATTCTACAGAATATTTTATTCCTAAGTCTGAAAAATTCTTCCTTGGTAAAGATAGAAATAATGTTGAATTGTGGTTTGAAGAAGTATGAAGTGGACCCAGATTATTAAAAAAATAGAAGAACAAATCGAGGCAGGGATTTATCCTGGAGCCTCTTTTGCGTATTTTAAGGATAACCAATGGACGGAGTTCTATTTAGGCCAGAGTGACCCAGAACATGGCCTGCAGACTGAGGCAGGACTAGTTTATGACCTAGCCAGTGTCAGCAAGGTTGTTGGAGTTGGCACAGTTTGTACCTTCTTGTGGGAAAAAGGTCAATTAGATATTGATAGACTGGTAATAGATTTTTTACCTGAGAGTGATTATCCAGACATCACTATTCGCCAGCTCTTAACCCATGTTACAGATCTTGATCCTTTTATTCCCAATCGTGATCTTTTAACAGCTTCAGAATTAAAGGAAACGATGTTTCATCTCAAGAGACGAAGTCAGCCAGCCTTTCTTTATTCGGATGTCCATTTTTTGCTGTTAGGTTTTATCTTGGAAAGAATCTTTAATCAAGACTTGGATGTGATTTTACAAGAACAAGTTTTTAATCCTTGGGGAATGAATGAAACCCAGTTTGGGCCTGTTGAACTTGCTGTTCCAACAGTTAGAGGTGTCGAGGCAGGTCTGGTACATGATCCCAAGGCTCGTCTCCTGGGCAGACATGCTGGTAGTGCTGGTTTGTTTTCGACTGTAAAGGATTTACAAATCTTTTTAGAACACTATTTAGCAGATGATTTTGCAAGAGATTTGAGTCAAAATTTTTCTCCTTTGGATGACAAGGAACGTTCTTTGGCATGGAATTTGGAAGGAGATTGGCTAGACCATACGGGCTATACAGGTACCTTTATCATGTGGAATCGTCAGAAGCAAGAAGCGGCTATTTTCCTATCGAATCGTACCTATGAAAAGGATGAGAGAGCTCAATGGATTGTAGACCGCAATCAAGTGATGGACTTGATTCGTAAAGAATAGTAAGGAGAGCCATGTCAAACAGTTTAAAAGGGACTCTATTAACAGTTGTGGCTGGTATTGCTTGGGGCTTGTCAGGAACGAGTGGCCAATACCTGATGGCACACGGAATTTCGGCTCTGGTTTTGACCAACTTGCGTCTTTTAATCGCTGGTGGAATTCTCATGCTCTTGGCTTATGCTACTGCAAAGGATAGAATGCTGACCTTTTTAAAGGATAGAAAAAGTTTGCTGTCTCTTCTTATTTTTGCTCTAATTGGCCTCTTCCTCAATCAATTTGCCTATCTAACTGCTATTCAGGAAACTAATGCAGGAACCGCGACGGTGCTTCAGTATGTTTGTCCTGTCGGAATTTTAATTTATAGCTGTATCAAGGATAAGGTGGCGCCGACGCTTGGAGAGATTGTTTCCATCATATTAGCCATTGGAGGGACCTTTCTGATCGCCACTCATGGGCAGTTGGACCAGTTATCCATTACACCTTCTGGTCTGTTCTGGGGTCTCTTTTCTGCTCTGACTTACGCACTTTATATCATTTTGCCCATAGCCTTGATTAAGAAGTGGGGGAGCAGCTTGGTCATTGGTGTGGGAATGGTCATATCTGGTTTAGTCGCCCTTCCTTTTACAGGAGTTCTACAGGCTGATATCCCGACTAGTCTTGATTTTCTCCTCGCTTTTGCGGGTATTATTCTTATCGGGACTGTCTTTGCCTATACAGCCTTCTTAAAGGGAGCCAGTTTGATTGGACCAGTTAAGTCAAGCCTGTTGGCTTCGATTGAGCCAATATCGGCGGTTTTCTTTGCCTTTCTAATCATGAATGAACAATTTTATCCCATTGATTTTCTTGGTATGGCAATGATATTAGTTGCTGTAACTCTGATTTCTTTGAAAGATTTACTCTTAGAAAAATAAAAAAAACTCTTTGTCGTCCGTGACAGAGAGTTTTTGCGTAGTATTTTATACTCAATGAAAATCAAAGAGCAAAATAGGAAACTAGCCGCAGGTTGCTCAAAGCACTGCTTTAAGGTTGTAGATAGAGCTGACGAAGTCAGCTCAAAACACTGTTTTGAGGTTGTGGATAGAACTGACGAAGTCAGTAACCATACCTACGGCAAGGCGACGTTGACACGTTTTGAAGAGATTTTCGAAGAGTATTAATTGTTTTCAAGATAAAATTCAAAACGTTCGCCTACATACTGACTTTTTACGTATTCAAAAGCTGTCCCATCTTCTAGGTAAGAAACCTGAGTCAGCCCAAGAATAGCGTGTCCTTTTTCAACCTCTAAGTAGTGGGCAATTTTTTCCTTAGCGAGACGAGCATAAATAGTCTGCTGTGATTTACCGATACGGTAGCCATATTTTTGCAGGGTCTGGAAGAAGTGACTGGTGATTTCTTCTTTTTTAAAGTTCTTAATGAATTTTTCAGGAATAGAAGCAACTTCATAAACCAGAGGAACATTGTCGGCATAGCGAACACGTTCCATTCGGATAATGTTTTCGGTTGGAGAAATTCCTAACTTAGCAACTTCTTGCTCATTGGGAATGGTTTTTCTGTAAGAAATGAGCTGGCTAGAGGGAATTTTGCCTTGAGACTTAACAATTTCAGTAAAACTGGTTGTCCCTCGCATCTTTTCTTGTACTCGAGTACTGGAAACAAAGGTGCCACTTCCTACACGGCGCTCTAAGACGCCTTCTTCGACTAATAGAGATACAGCTTGGCGAAGGGTCATACGACTGACCTCAAACTGCTCTGCTAAATCTCTTTCACTGGGAAGTCTCTCCCCAATAGCCCAACGGTGCTCGTCAATATCCTTTTTAATCTGATCATGGATTTTCATATAAGCTGGTAGCATGTTTTCACTTCATTTCTATCTTTTCTCTATTGTACCCTAATAAACAAGAAAAAGTCAAACTTCGCCTTGTTTATACTCTTCGAAAATCAAATTCAAACCACGTCAGCGTCGCCTTACCGTACTCAAGTACAGCTTGCGGCTAGCTTCCTAATTTGCTCTTTGATTTTCATTGAGTATTAGTTGGTAATTCGGCCTTATTTGTGATAGAATATTGGAAAAAGATATTTCTTTTGAGAAAGGAAAAAGATGAGCAACATTTCAACTGATTTGCAAGATGTAGAAAAAATCATCGTATTGGACTATGGTAGCCAATACAACCAGCTGATTTCACGCCGTATCCGTGAGATTGGTGTTTTTTCAGAACTAAAAAGCCATAAAATTTCAGCTGCTGAAGTTCGTGAAATCAATCCTGTAGGAATTATTCTATCAGGTGGTCCAAATTCTGTATATGAAGATGGTTCATTTGATATTGACCCAGAAATCTTCGAACTCGGAATTCCTATTTTGGGAATTTGTTACGGTATGCAGTTATTGACCCATAAACTTGGAGGAAAAGTTGTCCCTGCAGGTGACGCTGGAAATCGTGAATACGGTCAATCAACTCTTACACACACACCATCAGCTCTTTTTGAATCAACACCTGATGAACAAACTGTATTGATGAGCCATGGTGATGCAGTTACTGAAATTCCTGCTGACTTTGTTCGTACAGGTACATCAGCTGACTGCCCATACGCGGCCATCGAAAACCCAGATAAACACATTTACGGTATCCAATTTCACCCAGAAGTTCGTCATTCTGTATACGGTAATGATATCCTTCGTAATTTTGCCCTTAACATCTGTAAGGCTAAAGGCGACTGGTCAATGGATAACTTCATCGACATGCAGATCCAAAAAATCCGTGAAACAGTCGGTGATAAACGTGTCCTTCTTGGCCTTTCAGGTGGAGTTGACTCTTCAGTTGTTGGTGTTCTTCTCCAAAAAGCAATTGGCGATCAATTAATCTGTATCTTCGTGGATCACGGTCTTCTTCGTAAAGGAGAAGCGGATCAAGTTATGGACATGCTCGGCGGTAAGTTTGGTTTGAATATTGTTAAAGCAGACGCAGCTAAGCGTTTCCTTGACAAACTTGCTGGCGTTTCTGACCCTGAACAAAAACGTAAAATCATCGGTAATGAGTTTGTCTATGTCTTTGATGACGAAGCAAGCAAGCTCAAAGATGTGAAATTCCTTGCTCAAGGTACCTTATATACAGATGTTATCGAGTCTGGTACGGATACCGCTCAGACGATCAAGTCACACCACAACGTGGGTGGTCTTCCAGAAGACATGCAGTTTGAATTGATAGAACCACTCAATACTCTTTACAAGGATGAAGTTCGTGCCCTTGGTACAGAGCTTGGCATGCCAGACCACATCGTATGGCGCCAACCATTCCCAGGTCCAGGTCTTGCTATCCGTGTCATGGGAGAAATCACTGAAGAAAAGCTAGAAACAGTTCGTGAGTCAGACGCTATTCTTCGTGAGGAAATTGCTAAAGCAGGTCTTGACCGCGATATCTGGCAATACTTCACTGTTAATACAGGCGTTCGTTCAGTTGGAGTTATGGGTGACGGTCGTACATATGACTACACAATTGCTATCCGCGCTATCACTTCTATCGATGGTATGACTGCTGATTTTGCCAAAATTCCATGGGAAGTACTTCAAAAAATCTCAGTACGTATCGTAAATGAAGTGGATCATGTTAACCGTATCGTCTACGATATCACAAGTAAACCACCTGCAACAGTTGAGTGGGAATAGTCATCCAAGGACTAATTTTATATAGTTTAACGAGCCAGTATCTTTGGATACTGGTTTTTGCTTTCCTAGACTTTTTGATTACCTTTTAAAACTGGGTTAATTTTCGACTGTTTAACAGTTATTATGTAAAGATTAAAAGATTAGAATTGTCAAAACAATCTGTCTAGGCTTGATTTTATAACTTATTTGCTATAAAATGAGAAGGAAAAACGTCAAACTTTTATATTGCAAATAGGAGAAAACATGACAAAAACATTAAAACGTCCTGAGGTTTTATCACCTGCAGGGACTTTAGAGAAGCTAAAAGTAGCTGTTCAGTATGGAGCAGATGCTGTCTTTATCGGTGGTCAGGCCTATGGTCTTCGTAGCCGTGCAGGTAACTTTACCTTTGAACAAATGGAAGAAGGCGTCCAGTTTGCTGCCAAGTACGGTGCCAAGGTCTATGTAGCGGCTAATATGGTTATGCACGAAGGGAATGAAGAGGGAGCTGGTGAGTGGTTCCGTAAACTGCGTGATATTGGGATTGCAGCAGTGATCGTGTCTGACCCAGCCTTGATTATGATTGCAGCGACAGAAGCACCAGGTCTTGAAATTCACCTCTCTACTCAAGCCAGTGCGACTAACTATGAAACTCTTGAGTTCTGGAAAGAACTGGGCTTAACTCGCGTTGTTTTGGCGCGTGAGGTTTCCATGGAAGAATTAGCAGAAATTCGTAAACGTACAGACGTTGAGATTGAAGCCTTTGTCCATGGAGCTATGTGTATTTCTTACTCTGGTCGTTGTACTCTTTCAAACCACATGAGTATGCGTGATGCCAACCGTGGTGGATGTTCTCAGTCTTGCCGTTGGAAGTATGACCTTTACGATATGCCATTTGGGAAAGAACGTAAGAGCCTCAAAGGTGAAATTCCTGAAGAATTTTCAATGTCAGCCGTTGATATGTCTATGATTGACCATATTCCAGATATGATTGAAAATGGTGTGGACAGTCTAAAAATCGAAGGACGTATGAAGTCTATTCACTACGTATCAACAGTAACCAACTGCTACAAGGCAGCGGTTGATGCTTATCTAGAAAGTCCAGAGAAGTTTGAAGCAATCAAGCAAGACTTGATTGATGAGATGTGGAAGGTTGCTCAACGTGAATTGGCAACAGGTTTCTACTATGGTACACCATCTGAAAATGAGCAGTTGTTTGGTGCTCGTCGTAAAATTCCTGAGTACAAGTTTGTTGCTGAAGTGGTTTCTTATGATGATTCGACACAAACAGCAACTATTCGTCAACGGAACGTTATTAACGAAGGAGACCAAGTTGAGTTTTACGGCCCAGGTTTCCGTCATTTTGAAACGTATATCGAAGATTTGCATGATGCCAAAGGCAATAAAATCGACCGCGCTCCAAATCCAATGGAACTCTTGACTATTAAGGTGCCTCAACCCGTTCAAGCAGGAGACATGGTTCGTGCATTGAAAGAAGGACTCATCAATCTTTATAAGGAAGATGGAACCAGCGTCACAGTTCGTGCTTAATAAACATGTAGGAGACGAAAGCTTTCTAGTTGCTTTCCCTTTAATCCTACTTACTAAAAGAACATTAGGTTAAAGAAAATATATTAATTTCCATCCGAGATTACATCTCGGATTTTTTCAATATTTTTCAGAAAGGTCTAGATAATGGTCGGATTTATTACAAGTTTTTTACAAAGTTTTCTATATAATAGACTCAAAAATAGTAAAATTGTAAATAATTTTCATTAAACGCTTTCAATGTTAGTAAAAAGTTGACAAATCCAATTTTTAGGACTAAACTAAGTAAGTAAATTTTAATTAAAAGGAGAATTCGTCATGAATTTAACATTTTTCGGTCTATGTCTTGCCTGTATGGGTGTGTCTCTTGGTGAGGGTATGTTGATGAACGGTTTGCTTAAATCAGTAGCTCGCCAACCAGATATTATCGCTGAGTTTCGTAGTCTGATGTTTTTAGGGGTTGCCTTTATTGAAGGGACTTTCTTCATAACTCTTGTCTTCTCATTTATTATTAAATAACGAAATATAAATTGGAGAAGGGAGAATGTTAGATGGAAGAAAGTATCAATCCAACCATCAATATTGGTCCTGTTACCTTTGATTTAACTTTGACAGCCTTGACTTTGCTGTCTGTGTTTCTGATTTTTGCATTTATCTATTGGGCAAGTCGTAATATGACGTTGAGACCCAAAGGTAAACAAAATGTACTAGAGTATCTCTATGATTTTGTAATTGGATTTACAGAACCTAACCTTGGTTCCCACTACATAAAAGATTACTCACTCTTTTACTTATGTTTATTTCTTTTTATGGTCATCGCCAATAATCTTGGTTTGATGGCTAAACTTCAAACAACAGATGGGACAAACCTTTGGACATCGCCAACTGCAAATCTTTCATTTGACCTTGTCTTGTCTTTCTGTATTATTGTGATGGCGCATATTGAGGGGATTCGTCGTCGTGGGATTAAACAATACCTAAAAGGTTTTGTAACTCCTGCATTTATGACACCGATGAATCTACTTGAAGAATTCACGAATTTCCTTTCTCTTGCTTTGCGGATTTTTGGGAATATCTTTGCAGGTGAAGTAATGACAAGCTTGCTTATCTTACTTTCACATCAGGCTATTTTTTGGTATCCAGTCGCATTTGGGGCAAACTTAGTTTGGACTGCATTTTCCGTGTTCATTTCTTGTGTACAGGCCTATGTCTTTACACTATTATCCTCTATGTACCTAGGAAATAAAATTAATGATGAAGAGTAGAAAGGAGTAACTGATGCACGTAACAGTAGGTGAATTAATTGGTAATTTTATTTTAATCGCTGGCTCTTTTATCCTTTTGCTAGTCTTGATTAAAAAATTTGCATGGTCTAATATTACAGGCATTTTCGAAGAAAGAGCTGAAAAAATTGCTTCAGATATTGATAGAGCTGAAGAAGCACGTCAAAAAGCGGAAGTATTGGCTCAAAAACGCGAAGATGAATTGGCTGGTAGCCGTAAAGAAGCTAAGACAATCATTGAGAATGCGAAAGAAACAGCTGAGAAAAGTAAGGCTAGTATTTTAGCAGATGCTAAACTAGAAGCAGGACGCTTAAAAGAAAAAGCAAACCAAGAAATTGCTCAAAACAAAGCTGAAGCTTTACAAAGCGTTAAGGGTGAGGTAGCAGATTTGACAATCAGCTTGGCTGGTAAAATCATCTCACAAAACCTTGATGGTCATGCCCATAAAGCACTCATTGATCAGTATATCGATCAGCTAGGAGAAGCTTAATGGACAAGAAAATAGTAAAGGTAATTGAAAAATACAGCATGCCTTTTGTCCAATTGGTACTTGAAAAAGGAGAAGAAGACCGTATTTTTTCAGACTTGACTCAAATCAAGCAAGTTGCTGAAGAAACAGGTTTACCTTCTTTTTTAAAAAAAGTGGCCGTAGACGAGTCTGATAAAGAAAAAACAATTGCGTTCTTCCAAGACTCTGTGTCACCTTTATTGCAAAACTTGATCCAGGTTCTTATCTACAATCACAGAGCAAATCTTTTTTATGATGTGCTTGTAGATTGTTTGAACCGACTTGAAAAAGAAACAAATCGATTTGAAGTGACGATTACTTCTGCTCATCCTCTAACTGATGAACAGAAGAGTCGCTTGCTCCCTTTGATTGAGAAAAAAATGTCTCTGAAAGTGCGGAGTGTAAAAGAACAAATCGATGAAAGTCTCATTGGTGGTTTTGTCATTTTTGCCAATCACAAGACAATTGATGTGAGTATTAAACAACAACTTAAAGTTGTTAAAGAAAATTTGAAATAGAAAGTGGTGTTCTTTTGGCAATTAACGCACAAGAAATCAGCGCTTTAATTAAGCAACAAATTGAAAATTTCAAACCCAATTTTGATGTGACTGAAACAGGTGTTGTAACCTATATCGGGGACGGTATCGCGCGTGCTCACGGCCTTGAAAATGCCATGAGTGGAGAGTTGTTGATTTTTGAAAACGGCTCTTATGGTATGGCTCAAAACTTGGAGTCAACAGATGTCGGTATTATCATCCTTGGTGACTTTACAGATATCCGTGAAGGCGATACAATCCGCCGTACAGGTAAAATCATGGAAGTCCCAGTAGGTGAAAGTTTGATTGGTCGTGTTGTGGACCCACTTGGTCGTCCAGTTGACGGTCTTGGAGAAATCCACACAGATAAAACTCGTCCAGTTGAAGCGCCCGCTCCTGGTGTTATGCAACGTAAGTCTGTCTCAGAACCATTGCAAACTGGTTTGAAAGCTATTGACGCCCTTGTACCGATTGGTCGTGGTCAACGTGAGTTGATTATCGGTGACCGTCAGACAGGGAAAACAACTATTGCGATTGATACAATCTTGAACCAAAAAGGTCAAGATATGATCTGTATCTATGTCGCGATTGGACAAAAAGAATCAACAGTTCGTACGCAAGTAGAAACACTTCGTCAGTACGGTGCCTTGGACTACACAATCGTTGTGACTGCCTCTGCTTCACAACCATCTCCATTGCTTTTCCTAGCTCCTTATGCTGGGGTTGCCATGGCGGAAGAATTTATGTACCAAGGTAAGCATGTTTTGATCGTTTATGATGATTTATCAAAACAAGCGGTAGCTTATCGTGAATTGTCTCTCTTGCTTCGTCGTCCTCCAGGTCGTGAAGCCTTCCCAGGGGATGTTTTCTACCTTCACAGCCGTTTGCTTGAGCGCTCAGCTAAAGTTTCTGATGAACTTGGTGGTGGATCAATTACAGCCCTACCATTTATCGAGACACAAGCAGGAGATATCTCTGCCTATATCGCAACCAACGTGATTTCTATCACTGATGGACAAATCTTCCTTGGTGATGGTCTCTTCAATGCGGGTATTCGTCCAGCCATCGATGCGGGTTCATCTGTATCACGTGTAGGTGGTTCTGCGCAAATCAAAGCTATGAAGAAGGTTGCTGGTACACTTCGTATCGACCTTGCTTCATACCGTGAGTTGGAAGCCTTCACTAAGTTTGGTTCTGACTTGGATGCAGCAACACAGGCTAAGTTGAACCGTGGACGTCGTACAGTTGAAGTCTTGAAACAACCTGTTCACAAACCATTGCCTGTTGAGAAACAAGTAACCATTCTTTATGCTTTGACACATGGTTTCTTGGATACTGTTCCAGTAGATGATATTGTTCGTTTTGAGGAAGAGTTCCATGCCTTCTTTGATGCTCAACATCCAGAGATTTTGGAAACCATTCGTGATACAAAAGACTTGCCAGAAGAAGCAGTCTTGGATGCTGCGATTACAGAGTTTCTCAATCAAACCAGCTTCCAATAAGAATAGAGGTGTCAGATGGCAGTATCTCTAAATGATATTAAAACAAAAATCGCCTCAACAAAAAATACGAGTCAAATCACTAATGCCATGCAAATGGTATCGGCTGCTAAGCTAGGTCGCTCTGAAGAAGCTGCTCGTAACTTCCAAGTTTACGCTCAGAAGGTTCGCAAGCTCTTGACGGATATTCTTCATGGTAATGGAGCTGGTGGTTCAACCAATCCCATGTTGATTAGCCGTCCAGTTAAGAAGACAGGCTATATCGTCATTACTTCAGACCGCGGTTTGGTGGGAGGTTATAATTCCTCTATTCTGAAAGCCGTTATGGAGTTGAAGGAAGAATACCATCCAGACGGTACAGGTTTTGAAATGATCTGTATTGGTGGGATGGGAGCTGACTTCTTTAAGGCTCGTGGTATTCAACCCCTTTATGAACTACGTGGCTTGGCGGATCAGCCTAGCTTTGATGAAGTTCGAAAGATTATTTCAAAAACTGTTGAAATGTATCAAAATGAACTTTTTGATGAGCTCTATGTCTGCTACAACCACCATGTTAACACGCTAACTAGTCAAATGCGTGTGGAACAAATGCTTCCGATTGTTGACTTGGATCCCAATGAAGCGGATGAAGAGTACAGCTTGACTTTTGAATTGGAGACCAGCCGAGAAGAAATTTTGGAGCAGTTGTTGCCTCAGTTTGCAGAAAGTATGATTTACGGGGCTATTATCGATGCCAAGACAGCTGAAAATGCTGCTGGTATGACAGCCATGCAAACAGCGACTGATAATGCTAAGAAAGTCATCAATGATTTGACAATTCAGTATAACCGTGCCAGACAGGCGGCGATTACACAAGAAATTACAGAAATCGTGGCAGGAGCTAGTGCCTTAGAATAGGCTCTGGTCCAGCTCGTATGAAAATGAACTTATACTCAATGAAAATCAAAGAGCAAAGTAGGAAGCTAGCCGCAGGCTGTACTTGAGTACGGTAAGGCGACGCTGACGTGGTTTGAATTTGATTTTCGAAGAGTATTAGGACCTAGTTGAGCTAGGAACCGACAGTATCTTATATAGAATAGGAGAAGGAGATGAGTTCAGGTAAAATTGCTCAGGTTATCGGTCCTGTTGTAGACGTCTTGTTTGCAGCAGGGGAAAAACTTCCTGAGATTAACAATGCACTTGTCGTCTACAAAAATGACGAAAGAAAAACAAAAATCGTCCTTGAAGTAGCCTTGGAGTTGGGAGATGGTATGGTCCGTACTATCGCCATGGAATCAACAGATGGGTTGACTCGTGGAATGGAAGTATTGGACACAGGTCGTCCAATCTCTGTACCAGTAGGTAAAGAAACTTTGGGACGTGTCTTCAACGTTTTGGGAGATACCATTGACTTGGAAGCTCCTTTTACAGAAGACGCAGAGCGTCAGCCAATTCATAAAAAAGCTCCAACTTTTGATGAGTTGTCTACCTCTTCTGAAATCCTTGAAACAGGGATTAAGGTTATCGACCTTCTTGCCCCTTACCTTAAAGGTGGTAAAGTTGGACTTTTCGGTGGTGCCGGAGTTGGTAAAACTGTCTTGATCCAAGAATTGATTCACAACATTGCCCAAGAACACGGTGGTATTTCAGTATTTACTGGTGTTGGGGAACGTACTCGTGAGGGGAACGACCTTTACTGGGAAATGAAAGAATCAGGCGTTATCGAGAAAACAGCTATGGTATTTGGTCAGATGAATGAGCCACCAGGAGCACGTATGCGTGTTGCCCTTACTGGTTTGACAATCGCTGAATACTTCCGTGATGTGGAAGGCCAAGACGTGCTTCTCTTTATCGATAATATCTTCCGTTTCACTCAGGCCGGTTCAGAAGTATCTGCCCTTTTGGGTCGTATGCCATCAGCCGTTGGTTACCAACCAACACTTGCTACGGAAATGGGTCAATTGCAAGAGCGTATCACATCAACTAAGAAGGGTTCTGTAACCTCTATCCAGGCTATCTATGTGCCAGCGGATGACTATACTGACCCAGCGCCAGCAACAGCCTTCGCTCACTTAGACTCAACAACTAACTTGGAACGTAAGTTGGTACAATTGGGTATTTACCCAGCCGTTGACCCACTTGCTTCAAGCTCACGTGCCTTGGCACCTGAAATCGTTGGAGAAGAGCACTATGCAGTTGCTGCTGAAGTAAAACGTGTCCTTCAGCGTTATCATGAGTTGCAAGATATCATTGCTATCCTTGGTATGGATGAGCTTTCTGATGAAGAAAAGACCTTGGTTGCACGTGCCCGTCGTATCCAGTTCTTCTTGTCACAAAACTTCAACGTTGCGGAACAATTTACTGGTCAGCCAGGTTCTTATGTTCCAGTTGCTGAAACTGTACGTGGCTTTAAGGAAATCCTTGATGGTAAACATGACCAGTTACCAGAAGATGCCTTCCGTGGTGTAGGTTCTATCGAAGATGTGATTGCAAAAGCTGAAAAAATGGGATTTTAAGAGGTGATCTATGGCTCAGTTAACTGTCCAGATCGTGACACCAGATGGTCTCGTCTATGATCACCATGCCAGCTATGTATCAGTTCGAACTCTGGATGGTGAGATGGGGATCTTGCCACGACATGAAAATATGATTGCGGTTTTAGCAGTTGATGAAGTAAAGGTAAAACGTATTGATGATGAAGATCACGTGAACTGGATTGCAGTAAACGGAGGCGTTATTGAAATTGCCAATGATATCATTACAATCGTTGCGGATTCTGCAGAACGTGCTCGTGATATCGATGTTAGCCGTGCAGAACGTGCCAAGATTCGAGCAGAGCGTGAAATCGAAGAAGCCCACGAAAAACACTTGATTGATCAAGAACGTCGTGCTAAGATTGCTTTGCAACGTGCTATTAATCGTATCAATGTCGGAAAAAGACTATAAGAAAAAATGAACTTGAGTTACCAAGTTCATTTTTTATGTTTTCTTAAGGTGCAAAACTGATGCAGACTGCTTCTGGTACATGGAAGTCGTTAGAAAGTTCTGCTAGACGACCAGTTTCAGGATTACGTTTAAAGACGGTTGCATTGTCAGAGTCTTGATGGACAGCAATGACAAATTCTTGGTTTGGTGTCAAATCAAAATCACGTGGAGTCTGACCATGAGTAGGAACGATTTCTAACAATTCTAGACTACCGTCCGCAAGGATTGTATATACTGCGATAGAATCATGGCCACGGTTAGAAGCATAGAGGTATTTACCGTCTTTAGAGAGACGAATAGCAGCAGTACCATTAAAACCTTCGTAACCTTCTGGTAGAGTTGAAATGACCTGCATGCGTTCAAATTCGCCAACACCATCGTAGATTAAAACTTCGATAGTACTATTGAGTTCACAAATCAGATAAGCGATTTTATAGTGGTTATGGAAAATGATATGGCGTGAACCTGCTCCTGGCTGGCTGTGATAGGTATAGAGCTTAGATAATTTCCCTTCTTGATCAAGGTCATAAGTGATGACTTGGTCAGTACCCAAATCACAGGTCACTAGATAGTTGTCAGGTGTTAAATCTGTATAGTGAACATGGGGGGAAGCTTGATTTTCGTGTGGACCTTGGCCACTATGTTGATCCACATCACTAAGTATAAGACGACCATCTTCCTGACGTTTATAAACAAGAACCTGCCCTTTGTGGTAGTTAGCTGCGTAAACCAAATCACGCTTTTCATCAACAGAAACATAACAGTGAGGGGCTCCCTCTTCCACGACATGATTTAATAAAGTCCCGTCAGTTTGATAGGCTGCAATCCCCCCCTTATCGTCTTGGCTACCAACAGTGTATAAATGTTGGTGCTGGTCAAAGGCAAGGTAGGTCGGACTAGGCTCAGCTGCAAAAAGTTCTAAATTAGCAAGCTGACCAGTTTCTGTATCAAAGTCTGCCTTGTAAATCCCTTGGGAAGTACGACGTGTATAAGTTCCAAAATAAACAGTTTCTTTCATAACTTTACCTCTATATAAAGATAAGACTATTATATCACAAAAATTGTAGTTGGAGGAACTCTCTAACACATAGATAAGTATAATAAAATATTGAATTTAGCTTGATTTCCTTTTAAAAAGTGCTATAATAAATCTATCAAATTATCAAAGGAGTTTGACTATGAAAAAACGAGTTTTTTTAGCGGCTGGAATTGCCGTTTTGTCTACTGCCGTTCTAGCAGCGTGTTCATCTGGTAATGGGAATAAGGAAGCAACTAAACCAGTTACTTATGCCTATGTATTTTCATCAGATCCCGCGACTCTGGATTATACCGTTTCTTC
This sequence comes from Streptococcus mitis, assembly GCA_001560895.1. Taxonomy (NCBI): domain Bacteria; kingdom Bacillati; phylum Bacillota; class Bacilli; order Lactobacillales; family Streptococcaceae; genus Streptococcus; species Streptococcus mitis. Next base: position 1,335,539 of record CP014326.1, on the reverse strand, counting down.
GACTAAGGGTACAAAACAGATTACTGGTAATGTCATTGATGGACTACTGGAAAATGATCAATATGGGAATCTAGTACCATCAGTTGCAGAAGATTGGACTGTTTCCAAAGATGGTTTGACCTATACCTACAAAATTCGTCAAGGTATCAAGTGGTATACCAATGAAGGTGAAGAATATGGAGAAGTTAAGGCTCAAGACTTTGTGACTGGTCTAAAACACGCAGCAGATAAGAAATCACAGGCACTTTATCTTGTACAGGATTCTATTAAAGGATTAGATGATTATGTAAATGGGAAAACAACGGATTTTTCTACTGTTGGTGTAAAAGCAACGGATGATTATACTGTAGTCTATACTTTAAATCATCCAGAATCTTTCTGGAATTCGAAGACAACAATGGGAGTTCTTGCTCCTATTAGCGAAGACTTTTTAGCTTCTAAAGGAGATGACTTTGGTAAGGCGACTGATGTAACAAGCATTCTTTACAATGGGGCTTATCTTCTAAAAGGTCTTACATCTAAGTCTTCTATTGAAATGACTAAAAACCAAAATTATTGGGATAAACAAAATGTCTTTATTGATGATATTAAATTGTCTTACTTTGATGGTCAGGATGCAGACTCTCTTGGACGTGGTTTTGATGAAGGTCATTATCCAGCAGCACCTCTCTTTAAAAACTCTGCTAACTATGAACGCTTAAAAGAAAAATACAAAGATAACATTATCTATAGTCAACAATTAGGAACTACTTTCTATATTTCGACAAATATTGACCGTGTTGCCTACAATCACACTGCTAAAACAAGTGATGCAGAAAAAACATCTACTAAGAAGGCCTTGCTGAACAAAGATTTCCGTCAAGCATTGGCTTTTGCTGCAGATCGTAAAGCAGCTCTCTCTCAAGTATTTGGGGACGAAGTAGCACCGCGTAAATTACGTACAAGTTTCACCCCTCCAACATTTGTACAAGTAGGAGAACAGTCATTTGGGCAAGTAGCTAAAGCAGAATTGGATAAGTTAGATGGTGTATGGAAAGATGTCAATCTTGATGATGCCCAGGATTCACTTCATAATGTAGATAAGGCTAAAGCTAAATTTGAAGCTGCTAAGAAAACTCTTCAATCTGATGGAGTACAGTTCCCTATTCATTTAGATATTCCAGTATCTTCTACTCGTCCAGAGTTTGTGCGTCAAGCTCAATCTTATAAACAATCCGTTGAAGAAACTCTTGGAGCAGATAATGTTGTAGTTGATATTCAACAAGTTTCTGATGATGAATTGGGAAGTATGACAATTCTAGCTACTTCTAATACTAATACTGACTGGGATATTAATGCAAATAGTGGATGGGGACCTGATTACGCAGATCCATCAACTTACCTGGATATATTCGATCCAACATCAGGACCAAATCTTCTTGGTTCCTTAGGTGTAGCACCAGGTACAGACAACTCAGCAATTAAAGCGGTTGGTTTAGATAAGTTTAAAGAGTTAATTACGGATGCTAGTGGTGAGAAAACAAATCTTGAAAAACGATATGCTAAATATGCAAAAGCTCAAGCTTGGTTAACAGACAGTGCCTTGGTTATTCCTGTACACTCAGATGGTGCCCAAATGCTAGTAACGAAGAAAGTTCTAGGTACTGGTGCCGGTGGCTGGGTAGGTGATAAGACTAGTGAACATAGCTATAAATATCTTAAACTCCAAGATAAGATTGTCACTACAAAAGAAATGGATGAGTTCCGCAAGAAATTTGCTGATGAAAAAGCCAAATCAAACGCAGATTATCAGAAGAACTTAGACCGTCATATTCAAGACTAATCAAATCTCCTCTTTTGAGGGGATTTTTTAGGCTCTTTGTCAACTGTAGTGGGTTGAAGAAAAGCTAAGCTCGAGAAAGGACAAATTTCGTCCTTTCTTTTTTGATATTCAGAGCGATAAAAATCCGTTTTTTGAAGTTTTCAAAGTTCCGAAAACCAAAGGCATTGCGTTTGATAAGTTTGATGAGATTATTGGTTGCTTCTAATTTGGCATTAGAATAGGGTAACTGAAGGGCATTGACGATTTTCTCTTTGTCCTTTAGAAAGGTTTTAAAGACAGTCTTAAAAAGAGGATGAACTTTCTTTAGATTTTCCTCAATGAGTCCGAAAAATTTCTCCGGTTCCTTATTCTGAAAGTGAAAAAGCAAGAGTTGATAGAGATGATAGTGGTGTTTCAAGTCTTCTGAATAGCTCAAAAGCTTGTCAATAATCTCTTTATTGGTTAAGTGCATGCGAAAAGTAGGGCGATAAAATCGCTTATCACTCAGTTTACGGCTATCCTGTTGAATGAGTTTCCAGTAGCGCTTGATAGCCTTATATTCATGAGATTTTCGCTCAAATTGCTTCATGATTTGGACACGAACACGACTCATAGCACGGCTAAGATGTTGTACAATGTGGAAGCGATCTAGAACGATTTTGGCATACGGAAAAAGATGTTTAGCCAAGTCATAGTAAGGACTAAACATATCCATAGTAATGATTTTCACCTGACAACGAACAGAGCGATTGTAGCGCAGAAAATGATTTCTTATGATAGTTTGTGTTCTACCCTCAAGAACAGTGATAATATTGAGCTTATCAAAATCTTGAGCAATGAAACTCATCTTTCCCTTAGTGAAGGCATATTCGTCCCAGGACATAATCTCAGGGAGGTAAGAAAAATCAGACTTAAAACAGAAGTCATTGAGCTTGCGAATAACAGTTGAAGTTGAAATAGACAGCTGACGGGCAATATCGGTCATAGAAGTCTTCTCAATTAGCTTCTGGGCAATCTTTTGGTTGATGATACGAGGGATTTGGTGATTCTTCTTGACGAGAGAAGTCTCAGCTACCATCATTTTCGAGCAATGATAGCACTTGAATCGACGTTTTCTAAGGAGAATTCTAGTAGGCATACCAGTCGTTTCAAGGTAAGGAACCTTAGACGGTTTTTGGAAGTCATATTTCTTCATTTGACTTCCACACTCAGGACAAGATGGAGCGTCGTAGTCCAGTTTAGCGATGATTTCCTTGTGGGTATTCCTATTAATGACATCCATAATTTGGATATTTGGGTCTTTAATGTCTAGTAATTTTGTGATAAAATGTAATTGTTCCATAGGATTCTTTCTAATGATGGTTTGGTTGCTTTTCATTATAGATCTTATGGGACTTTTTTTCTACAACAAAATAGGCTCCATAATATCCATAGGGGATTTACCCACTACAAATATTATAGAGCCATTTTTTATGTCGCTGTCTCTATGTAAGCACTTTAAAAAAGAGTTATTTTGATTCAAAAATGGTATAATGAGAGAACGACAGAAAGGAATTATATATGGAACAAAAAGAGAAACATTTTAGCCTATCTTGGTTTTTCAAGTGGTTTTTGGATAACAAGGCCATTACGGTATTTTTGGTCACCTTATTATTGGGACTCAATCTTTTTATTTTAAGCAAGATTAGTTTTTTATTTTCACCTGTTTTAGACTTTTTGGCAGTTGTGATGTTACCAGTCATTCTGTCTGGCCTGCTATATTATTTGTTAAATCCTATTGTTGATTGGATGGAAAAACACAAAGTCAATCGCGTCATAGCTATTAGTATTGTCTTTGTCATCATCGCCCTCTTTATAATTTGGGGCTTGGCAGTAGCTATTCCAAATCTACAACGTCAGGTTTTAACTTTTGCAAGAAATGTACCAGTCTACCTTGAAGATGCAGATCGAGTTATTGACGATTTGGTCACCAAGCGTTTGCCAGATGATTTCAGACCTCAATTAGAGCAAGTTTTGACCAATTTTTCTAGCCAGGCTACAGTTTGGGCAAGTAAGGTTTCTTCTCAGGCAGTCAACTGGGTGAGTGCCTTTATTAGCGGGACTTCTCAAGTGATTGTTGCCTTGATTATCGTTCCTTTCATGCTCTTTTATCTCTTGCGTGATGGGAAAGGCTTGCGTAACTATTTGACCCAATTCATGCCGACGAAATTGAAAGAACCTGTTGGACAAGTTTTATCAGATGTGAATCAACAGTTGTCCAACTATGTTCGAGGGCAAGTAACAGTGGCTATTATTGTAGCAGTAATGTTTATCATCTTCTTTAAGATTATAGATCTACGCTATGCGGTTACGCTGGGGGTTACTGCTGGTATTCTAAATCTGGTTCCTTATCTTGGTAGCTTTTTAGCCATGCTTCCTGCTCTAGTATTGGGCTTGATTGCAGGGCCAGTTATGCTTTTAAAAGTGGTGATTGTCTTTATCGTAGAACAAACAATCGAAGGTCGTTTTGTCTCTCCATTGATTTTGGGAAGTCAATTAAACATTCATCCCATTAATGTTCTCTTTGTCTTGTTAACTTCAGGATCTATGTTTGGTATTTGGGGAGTCTTGCTCGGTATTCCGGTTTATGCCTCTGCAAAGGTTGTCATTTCGGCGATTTTTGAATGGTATAAGGTAGTCAGTGGTCTATATGAACTAGAGGGAGAGGAAGTCAAGAGTGAACAATAGTCAACAGATGTTACATGCTTTGGAGGAGCAAGATTTAACTAAGGCTGAGCATTATTTCGCTAAAGCTTTAGAAAATGATCCAAGTGACCTTCTGTATGAGTTAGCTACTTATCTTGAAGGAATTGGTTTCTATCCTCAGGCCAAGGAAATTTACCTGAAAATCGTAGAGGAATTTCCAGAGGTTAATCTTAATCTAGCAGCTATTGCTAGTGAGGATGGTCAAATCGAAGAAGCCTTTGCTTATCTAGAGGAAATACAAGCTGACAGTGACTGGTATGTCTCGTCTTTGGCTCTTAAAGCAGACCTCTACCAGCTGGAAGGTTTGACAGATGTGGCGCGTGAGAAATTGTTAGAAGCATTGACTTATTCAGAGGATCCTCTCTTGATATTGGGATTAGCAGAGTTGGATAGTGAGTTGGAAAATTACCAAGAAGCTATTCGAGGCTATGCCCAGTTAGATAATCGTACTATTTATGAGCAAACAGGCATTTCTACCTATCAACGAATTGGCTTTGCCTATGCCCAGTTGGGGAAATTTGAAACGGCCACAGAGTTTTTAGAAAAAGCCCTGGAGTTAGAATATGATGACCTAACAGCTTTTGAGTTAGCCAGTCTTTACTTTGATCAAGAAGAATACCAAAAAGCTGTCCTCTACTTTAAGCAGCTCGATACTATCTCACCTGATTTTGAGGGATATGAGTATGGGTATAGTCAGGCCTTACATAAGGAACATCAAGTTCAAGAAGCCCTGCGTATCGCTAAGCAAGGTCTAGAGAAAAATCCCTTTGAAACTCGTCTCTTACTGGCTGCTTCACAATTTTCTTATGAATTGCATGATGCTAGTGGTGCAGAAAATTACCTCCTTACTGCAAAAGAAGACGCTGAGGATACGGAAGAAATCTTACTCCGTTTAGCTACTATTTATCTAGAACAGGAACGTTATGAGGATATTCTAGACTTACAAAGTGATGAGCCAGAAAACCTATTGACCAAGTGGATGATTGCCCGTTCCTATCAAGAGATGGACTATTTGGATACTGCCTACGAGCATTACAAAGAGTTGGCAGGAGATTTGAAGGATAATCCAGAGTTTCTGGAACACTATATCTATCTCTTGCGTGAATTGGGATACTTTGAGGAAGCAAAAGTCAATGCTCAATCTTACTTAAAACTGGTTCCAGATGATGTTCAAATGCAAGAATTGATTGAGAGATTATAACACTAAGTCTGGGAGAAAACTCAATTTCAATAGAAAATCAAGTAAATTTTCCTACAATAAAACGCATAATATCAAGTTTTTTTTGAACACCTGATACTATGCGTTTTTGTGATCGCAAAGACTTTTTATCCAGTCTCATCTTATAGTATATTGAAATAGAAACTGAACAAATTGATTAAGGAATTTAAAGCAATTCTAGAAATATTTCAGAAGCGATATTGTACGATTCTAGATTCAAATTACCTTATCATTTTTTATAGATATGATTTTATTGAATTGTTTTAAAAAAGAAAAAGCTTATATAAGTTTCAGATAGTGATTTAAACTTTGTCTCTAAAAAACCTGAGGTCATTGTTGCTAGAAATGGTAATAAAAAGTTTATTGATTTTGAATTAGGATGAGTCAAAAGGAATTTTAAAGCATTTTTTGTTATAATTAATTGAAGAATTATTGATATAAAAGGAGAAAAAATATGACTTTCGAAGAAATTCTGCCTGGGTTAAAGGCTAAGAAAAAATTTGTACGAACTGGTTGGGGAGGCGCTGAAAACTATGTCCAACTCTTTGATACTATTGAACAAAACGGGATTGCACTTGAAGTTACGCCCTATTTTCTAATCAACGTGTCTGGAGAAGGAGAAGGTTTTTCCATGTGGAGTCCGACACCTTGTGATGTTTTGGCGACGGATTGGGTAGAAGTGCATGACTAAATGTGTACTCATTACAGGCGTTAGTTCAGGCATTGGATTGGCTCAAGCTAGCCTCTTTTTAGAGAAGGGCTATCAAGTTTATGGAGTTGACCAAGGTGAAGATCCACTCTTACAGGGTGATTTCCACTTTTTACAGAGAGATTTGACCTTGGACTTGGAGCCTATTTTTGACTGGTGTCCTCAGGTGGATGTTTTGTGCAATACTGCGGGAGTTTTGGATGATTATAAACCACTTTTGGAACAGACAGCGCAGGAAATTCAAGAAATTTTTGAAATTAACTACGTGACTCCTGTTGAGTTGACTCGGTATTATTTGACTCAAATGTTGGAGAATAAAAAAGGGACCATTATCAATATGTGTTCCATAGCTTCGAGCCTAGCAGGTGGCGGTGGACACGCCTATACTTCTTCTAAGCACGCCTTGGCTGGCTTTACCAAGCAGTTGGCTCTAGACTATGCAGAAGCTGGGATTCAGGTCTTTGGAATTGCTCCAGGAGCCGTCAAGACAGCTATGACCGCTGTAGACTTTGAGCCAGGTGGATTGGCTGACTGGGTGGCTAGTGAAACGCCAATCAAGCGCTGGATTGAGCCAGAGGAAGTAGCAGAAATTAGTCTTTTCTTAGCAAGTGGAAAAGCAAGCGCTATGCAAGGACAAATCCTGACTATTGATGGTGGCTGGTCTTTGAAGTAGGAGTAGTTGGATGGAAATCAAAAATCACTTTGGAGTCTATGGTGTTTGCTATAAACATGGTTACCTTCTATGTATTCAAAAAATCACTGGTCCTTACAAAAATAGGTTAAACCTTCCTGATGGTAGTCAGCGACTTGGTGAAGGACTGACAGAAAGCCTTAAGAGAGAAGTTTTGGAAGATACACGAATCCTCGAATCTACGATGTTTTCGTCAGGGAAGAGTTAAAAAATTTTATAGTTCACCATATCATGGCATTGTATGATGTTGATATAAACGAGAAGGCATCTCAAGTGAATATTTCTGAAACTGTCTCTGATGGTGTGAATGATTCTCTTGGATATGTTTGGATGGATATTCAAAAAATCACAGAAGAAAATGCATCGCCATTAGTCTTGAAGGTCAAAGCAGAATTATTAGGATTTCCAGAATTGGACAAGATCTTGTATATGAATTGGAAGGTGAATGATGAGAAATCAACTGGCTCTTAGTGGAGAAAAAATCCTTGAAAAAATTTATCCTCAACTATTGTACCACGTCGGTATGATTCGTGGGGAATACTTACTGAGAGAGCTCAATCAAAACATCCTATTACCAAGTTGTCAGCAATTTGTAAAAGATTATCTAGAGACTATCTGCTCCCTGTACTCAGATGAAGAAGTCTGGTATCGTTTTTCAGAATTAACGAATACAGAAGCCAATTATTTAGAGGGGACTAAAGAGCATTTTGATGAAAATCATCCCTTGTTTGGTTATAGAGGAATTAGGCGTTTACTAGCGTGTCTGGATGAATTTCAGGCTGAGGCAAATGTCGTTACAGAGGTTTATCAAAATAATCCCAATCTGTCTCTTATTTTTCCTTTTGTCAATGATGCTGAACAGTTAAAGCAAGCTATTAGAGTATTGCGTCAGCATGGTTTTACTGGGAAAGTCGGCACTATGATTGAATTACCGTCAGCGTATTTTGACTTGGACAGAATAATGGAAACGGGCATTTCAAAGATTGTAGTTGGAATGAATGATTTGACTTCCTTTGTTTTTGCCACTGTGAGAAACAGTCAATGGCATGATATGGAAAGTCCAATAATGTTAGATATGCTGAGACAGATGCAGGATAAAGCAAGGATTAAAAATATTGACTTTGCTGTAGCAGGATATCTGAATGTTTCTTTCTTACAAAAAATGAATCAGATGGGTATCGAATGCATTATCCACTATAGTTCTATTCCAGAGATTTTTAACTTAGAGATTGACCATCCAGACCATCTTAAACACATAAAAGAAGAAAGTAAAAAATTACAAAGGAGCACCCATGACACCGCAAGAAATGTGGAATAAATACAAGCAAATCAATTCTTCTATCGGAGATGAAATCGATGCTTGGGCTTTTGGAGTGGAACCAGACCTTTTAGCGGATTTGGTGTTTAAAGGCGAAAAGACAGCAACAGCGTCAGCCTACGACCTTTACGCACTAGAAGGCGAATTTCTTCCGCAAGAAGGCACCTTTGACATCATTTTAGACAGTCAAAATCAGGCTGTCTGCATTGTCGAAATTACAAGGGTTTCCGTTCAGCCCTTTAATCAAGTTTCTGCGCAACATGCCTTTAATGAAGGGGAAGGTGACAAATCCCTAGCCTATTGGCGTCAGGTTCATGAGGATTGTTTCGCCGAGTGGATGAGAGAAGCAGGACTGACTTTTACACATGAAAGCAAGGTTGTTTTAGAAGAATTTCGCAAGGTTTACCCACTGTAGACTTCTAGAAGGAAGAAAGTTTTGGAAATCGCTGTCCAATCCTTTTTTCTTAGACAAAACATGATATAATAAGTTTGTTTGAAGAAGAGCTCTAGCTCTTAAACTTAGATAGGAGAAAACTATGCAAGCAGTTGAACATTTTATTAAGCAATTTGTTCCTGAACATTATGATTTATTTTTAGACTTGAGTCGTGAGACCAAGACCTTTTCAGGAAAGGTGACTATTAGTGGTCAAGCACAGAGTGATCGCATCTCCCTCCACCAAAAAGACTTGGAAATCGCTTCTGTAGAAGTTGCAGGTCAAGCTCGTCCATTTACAGTTGATCATGACAATGAAGCCCTTCATATTGAACTTGCGGAAGTAGGTCAAGTTGAAGTGGTTATCGCTTTCTCAGGAAAAATTACAGACAACATGACAGGGATTTACCCATCTTACTACACAGTTGATGGAGTCAAGAAGGAAGTATTGTCTACTCAATTTGAGAGCCATTTTGCGCGCGAAGCCTTCCCATGTGTGGATGAGCCAGAAGCCAAAGCAACTTTTGACTTCTCTCTACGTTTTGACCAAGTAGAAGGTGAATTGGCCTTGTCTAACATGCCAGAAATCGATGTTGAAAACCGTAAGGAAACAGGTATCTGGAAGTTTGAGACAACACCTCGCATGTCTTCTTACTTGTTGGCTTTTGTTGCGGGTGATTTGCAAGGTGTAACGGCTAAAACTAAAAACGGTACCCTCGTAGGTGTTTACTCAACCAAAGCTCATCCACTATCAAACCTTGATTTCTCACTGGATATCGCTGTTCGCTCTATCGAGTTTTACGAAGATTACTATGGAGTTAAGTACCCAATTCCTCAATCTCTCCACATCGCCCTTCCTGACTTCTCAGCTGGAGCTATGGAAAACTGGGGTCTTGTGACCTATCGTGAAGTTTACTTGGTTGTGGATGAGAACTCAACTTTTGCCAGTCGTCAACAAGTTGCTCTTGTTGTGGCACATGAGTTGGCTCACCAATGGTTTGGTAACCTCGTTACTATGAAATGGTGGGATGACCTTTGGCTCAATGAAAGCTTCGCTAACATGATGGAATACGTCTGTGTGGATGCCATTGAGCCAAGCTGGAATATCTTTGAAGATTTCCAAACAGGTGGTGTTCCGTCTGCCTTGAAACGTGATGCGACTGATGGTGTTCAATCTGTTCACGTCGAAGTTAAGCATCCAGATGAAATTAATACACTATTTGACGGTGCTATCGTCTATGCCAAAGGAAGCCGCCTCATGCACATGCTTCGTCGTTGGCTAGGTGATGCCGATTTTGCCAAAGGTTTGCATGCCTACTTTGAAAAACATCAATACAGCAATACCATTGGTCGTGACCTTTGGGATGCTCTTGGTCAAGCGTCTGGACGTGATGTCGCAGCCTTTATGGATTCTTGGTTGGAACAACCTGGTTACCCAGTTCTTACTGTCAAAGTTGAAAATGATGTTTTGAAGATTTCACAAAAACAATTCTTCATCGGTGAGCACGAAGACAAGAACCGTCTATGGGTTGTGCCACTGAATAGCAACTGGAAAGGCTTGCCTGATACACTTGAAACTGAAAGTATCGAAATCCCTGGCTACGCAGCTCTTCTTGCTGAAAATGAAGGAGCTCTTCGTCTCAACACTGAAAATACAGCCCACTACATTACAGATTACCAAGGAGATTTGTTAGAAGCTGTTCTTGCTGACCTAGTTGAGCTTGATAACACAAGCAAATTGCAAATCGTCCAAGAACGTCGTTTGTTGGCTGAAGCAGGGCACATTTCTTATGCAGACTTGCTACCTGTCCTTAATAAACTTGCTAAGGAAGAATCTTACCTTGTCGTTTCAGCTGTTTCTCAAGTAATTTCTGCCCTTGAGCGCTTTATCGATGAAGGAACAGAAACTGAAAGAGACTTCAAAGCCTTGGTTGCTAAATTGGCTCGTCATAACTATGATCGTCTTGGTTTTGAAGCTAAAGACGGAGAATCAGATGAGGATGAATTGGTTCGTCAGCTGGCTGTTTCGATGATGATTCGCTCAAATGATTCAGAAGCTAGCCAAGAAGCTAGCCAAATCTTCGAAGCTAACAAGGATCAGCTTGCAGGACTTCCAGCAGCTATTCGTTCACAAGTTCTCATCAATGAAATGAAACATCATGAGACCAAAGACTTGTTAGCACTTTATCTTAATACTTATACTCACGCAACAGATGCTGTCTTTAAACGTCAGTTGGCTGCGGCTCTTGCCTACAGTACAGATGCGGACAATATCCAAACCTTGATTGCTTCTTGGAAGGACAAATTTGTAGTCAAACCACAAGACTTGTCAGCTTGGTATAATCATTTCCTATCTCATCAATCAACTCAGGAAACAGCTTGGTCTTGGGCGCGTGAAAACTGGGCTTGGATTAAGGCAGCTCTTGGTGGAGATATGAGCTTTGATAGCTTTGTTATCCTTCCTGCTCACGTATTTAAGACTCAGCAACGCTTGGCAGAGTACAAGGAATTCTTTGAATCGCAACTTTCTGACCTTGCTCTTAGCCGTAATATCGGTATGGGAATCAAGGAAATTGCAGCGCGTGTTGACTTGATTAACCGTGAAAAAGCTGCAGTGGAAGCAGTCGTTCTTCAATATGGGAAAGCTTAAACATTCGTAAAATAATAAAAACTCAACTTTCTCTCTTAAAGTAAGAGGGAGTTGAGTTTTTTTTAAGGCAAATTTGGTATAATGGTTTTAATAAGGAGGAGTTTCTCATGATAAAAATCTTATTGGTTGAGGATGACCTAGGCCTGTCAAATTCAGTATTTGACTTTTTAGACGATTTTGCAGATGTCATGCAGGTATTTGATGGGGAAGAAGGTCTCTACGAAGCTGAAAGTGGCGTCTATGACTTGATTTTGCTCGATTTAATGTTACCTGAAAAAAATGGCTTCCAAGTCTTGAAAGAATTGCGTGAAAAGGGAATTACGACACCAGTTCTGATTATGACTGCTAAGGAGAGCTTGGATGACAAGGGGCATGGATTTGAACTAGGAGCGGATGATTATCTGACTAAACCTTTCTACCTAGAAGAACTCAAAATGCGTATTCAAGCCCTTCTCAAACGTTCAGGTAAGTTTAATGAAAACACCTTGACTTATGGAAATATTGTAGTTAATTTGTCAACCAATACCGTTAAAGTTGAAGATACTCCTGTCGAATTGCTTGGAAAAGAGTTCGATTTACTGGTTTATTTCCTTCAAAATCAAAATGTTATTTTGCCTAAGACTCAGATTTTTGATCGTCTATGGGGATTTGATAGTGACACAACGATTTCAGTTGTCGAAGTCTATGTTTCAAAAGTCCGTAAGAAATTAAAAGGAACCACTTTTGCAGAGAATTTGCAAACCTTGCGTAGTGTTGGGTATATTTTAAAAGATGTTCAGTAAACTAAAAAAAACATGGTATGCGGATGACTTTAGTTATTTTATTCGCAACTTTGGTGTCTTCACTCTGATTTTCTCCACCATGACTCTGATTATTTTGCAGGTCATGCACTCGAGTCTCTATACTTCGGTGGATGATAAGCTTCATGGCTTGAGCAACAATCCTCAGGCAGTTATTCAGTTGGCGGTAAATAGGGCGACGGAAGAGATTAAAGATTTGGAGAATGCTGCTACAGATACTAGCAAGACTGATGTAAAACCCAATGTCAGTTCCAATACAGAAGTCATTCTTTTTGATAAGAATTTTACCCAGCTCCTTTCTGGAAATCGATTTTTGGGATTGGATAAGATTAAGTTAGAGAAAAAAGAACTAGGCCATATCTATCAGATTCAGGTTTTTAATAGCTATGGACAGGAAGAAATCTATCGCATGATTTTGATGGAAACGAATATCAGTTCGGTTTCAACCAATATCAAGTATGCTGCTGTCTTGATTAATACCAGTCAGTTGGAGCAGGCCAGTCAAAAGCATGAGCAATTGATTGTCGTTGTGATGGCTAGTTTCTGGATTTTGTCTTTACTTGCCAGTCTCTATCTAGCCAGAGTCAGTGTTCGTCCTCTGCTTGAGAGCATGCAGAAGCAACAGTCCTTTGTGGAAAATGCCAGTCATGAGTTACGAACTCCACTTGCAGTTTTGCAAAATCGCTTAGAGACCCTTTTCCGTAAGCCTGAAGCTACCATTATGGATGTGAGCGAAAGTATTGCATCGAGTTTGGAAGAAGTCCGAAATATGCGGTTTTTGACGACGAACTTGTTGAATTTAGCTCGAAGAGATGATGGGTTTAAGCCTGAACTTGGAGAAGTTCCAACTAGCTTTTTTAATACAACTTTCACAAACTATGAGATGATTGCTTCGGAAAATGATCGTGTCTTCCGTTTTGAAAATCGTATCCATCGAACGATTGTCACAGATCAGCTCCTTTTGAAACAGCTGATGACCATCCTATTTGATAATGCTGTCAAGTATACTGAAGAAGATGGTGAAATTGATTTTGTGATTTCAGCGACTGACCGTAATCTGTATTTACTTGTTTCTGATAATGGAGTCGGTATTTCAGCAGAAGATAAGAAGAAAATTTTTGATCGTTTTTATCGAGTGGACAAGGCTAGAACTCGTCAAAAAGGAGGTTTTGGTTTAGGATTATCACTGGCCAAGCAGATTGTAGATGCCTTAAAAGGAACCATTACTGTTAAAGATAATAAACCAAAAGGAACAATCTTTGAAGTGAAGATTGCCATTCAGACACCATCTAAAAAGAAAAAATAAAAATATCGCTCCAGTTGGGGCGATATTTTGGATTTATCTTTTTAGTTTTCGTTTGATAATAGAGCGTTGGATTTTTAGAACAAGTAAGCTGGATCCGATTGCTGCGATAAAAGCAAGAGCAGTTGATAATTTTAACGCCAAAAAGATAAAACTAAAGATAGCAATACAGATACAAAAAACAGCGACATTAACAAAAAATAGGATTTCTTGAAAACTGGTATCAGATTGTGATTCGGGCGCATAATCCTGATAGCGAGGAAGTTGCTGGTTTAATTCGTCTTGATAGTCTACCTCATATGATTGTAATTTTTTTACGGACATGGTTCTCTCCTTAACAGTACATACCTATTTTATCATTTTTTTAGCAGAGAATTATTACAGAAAGGTTACAAAAAGAATAAAGTGCTTTTTCAAAATCAATTTTCTTGACAGCATACTGTGAAAATGATACGATAGATAAATTCCTAAACGCTTATTAATATTCATAATTAATTATATTTGTAAGTAAATAATTCATTTTTACGAAAAATATTTACTTATTTTCTTGATTTTATTTAATTTGATTAGTGATATTTGTTTTGCACACAGAGACAGATTTTCTGTCTCCTATTTTTATAGTAGTGGGGTGTCTAATTGATGCCTCTTGGAAAAGTTAAAGGAGATAACAATGTATCTTGCTATCAAAGAAATATTACGTAACAAACTTCGATATAGTTTGATTTTAACCACTATTTTTCTTATTTCTTTTATGGTCTTTTTCATGACGAGTCTGGCTCTAGGTCTTGTTAGAAATAATAGAGCAGCAATTGATAACTGGCAAGCGACTGGTGTGGTTTTATCTGACTACGCAAATGATAATTTGACAGCATCTTTTATTCCTGAAAAGGATTATAAGGAAAAGAGATCTGAGGAGGCCGCTCCACTGGGTTATATGTTCGCTGTGACCAATCTAGTCGATGATAGTGAAAAGGTCAATGTTTCCGTCTTTGCTCAGGAGTGGGACGATTTTATCTCTCCTAGTTTGACAGAGGGACGGTATCCTGAAAGCGATGATGAGGTTGTCGTAGATCAGTCCTTTGAAAACTATGGAATTAAGCTAGGTGATGCCATTCAGCTTAATGGAAGCGAGGCAAGTTACAAGATTGTAGGTCTGACTCAAGGAAATAAATTTTTCACCGAGCCTGTTGTCTTTACAAGTTTGACAACTTATTGGATTTTGCAAGGAACCTTGAACTCTAATAAGTCGATATCTGCCTTGGTTTTGAAAAATGACATAGAAGTGACTGGCGATGGACTGAAACAGATTTCTATCCCAAAAATGATTTCGAAAATTCCTGGTTACACACCTCAAGTTAATGTATTTTCAGGAATGATTATCGCTATGATTGTTATAACAGGCTTGATTGTGGGTATATTTGTTTATATCATTACCATACAAAAGCTAGGACTTTATGGAATTATGCGGGCTCAGAGGATACAGATTAAAACCATTGTATGGTCTCTGTTCTGTCAGATCTTGCTTCTATCTGGTATGGGGATTGCTTTATCCTTGCTTGCTATCGGAGGAGTGATTTTTCTCTTACCAGCTACCTTCTTTTTCTACCCAAGTTGGATAGCCTACTCGATTCTAAGCTCGGTTATTTGCTTGATGGCTCTTCTTGGTGGTATCATTTCCCTCCCACGTTTGCTAAAGGTGGACCCGATTACTGTGATTGCAGAATGATAAGGAGAATAGTATGACAGCATTGATAGAAATGAATCAAGTGACAAAAACATACGGGGAAGGAAAGATGAAAGTCGTAGCTCTGCATGAGACGAATTTTCAGCTAAATGCGGGAGAGTTCGTAGCTATCGTTGGGCCTTCAGGTTCTGGAAAGACGACTTTTCTAACTACTCTAGGACAACTTCAGGAAGCATCGAGTGGAAAGATTTTAGTCAAGGGGAAGGAAACAGGCAGTCTGACGGAGAAGGAGAAAACGGACCTCCGTTTTAGAGAGTTTGGCTTCATTCTCCAAGCTTCAAACTTAATTCCTTTTCTAACGGTTAAGGAACAGCTGGATTTGATTGACAGACTGGATAAGGTAAAAAATAGTAAAAGTGATCGAAAAGAGCTGTTTGACTTGTTGGATTTGGACAAAGTTCAAGGTCATTATCCTAAGGCTCTATCTGGTGGCGAACGTCAACGTGCTGCGATTGCTAGGGCGCTTTACAACAATCCTAGCATCGTACTGGCAGATGAGCCTACAGCTAGTCTTGATACAGAGCGGGCTTACCAAGTAACGGAACTGTTAGCTTCCATTGCCCATGAACAAGGAAGAGGTGTTGTCATGATTACACATGATACACGCCTTCTTGATAAGGTTGACCGAGTTTATGTAATGAGTGATGGAAACTTGGTTGAAGAAAAATGTAAACAAATATAAAATATAGTGAATTGACAGATATTTTGCTAAAACGTTAGACCTGAAAAACGCATCGGTTCTATGTAGTAAATTGATAAGTTATATAGATTTTGATGAGGTTGAACTAAAACTCAATTTTAAGAAAAATAAAGTAAATATTCCCACAATAAAACGTATAGTCTCAAGTTTTTTCAACACCTGATACTGTACTGACCCCAAAAAGTTGGACAAATAATTATTGAAAGGATTTAGTTCTGTATTGGACAGGACTAAGTCCTTTTAGTTTTACCTTAATTCGTTTGTTGTTGTAGTAATCGATATAGTCTATAATGGCTTGTTCCAATTGATTAAGTGATTTAAAGTTTTTCTCATGGCCATAAAACATTTCGGATTTTAAAATGCCAAAGAAAGATTCCATCATACCGTTGTCTGGGCTGTTGCCCTTTCGTGATATGGATGCTTGAATTCCCTTACTCTCTAGGAACCGATGATAAGAATCGTGTTGGTATTGCCAACCTTGGTCACTATGGAGAATCGTATTCTCGTAGTATTTCTCTGTGAAGGCCTGTTCCAACATCGTTTTTACTTGTTCTAAATTAGGAGAACAAGAAAGATTAAAAGCAATAATTTCGCTGTTAAAGCCATCTAAAACAGGCGATAAATACAATTTCTGCGTGCTATTTGGAATGGCAAACTCTGTCACATCCGTATAACACTTTTCCATTGGTCTCGATGCTTCAAACTGGCGTTGAATGAGATTCTCTGCTTTCTTGCCAATCTCTCCTTGGTAGGAAGAATACTTTCGTTTACGGCGAATTCGAGCACTTAAACCAAGGATTTTCATCAGACGTTGGACCTTCTTATGGTTTACTATATGACCACGATTCCTCAATTCAAGAGTTATTCGGCGATAGCCATAATTTCCTTTGTGCTCAGTAAAAATAGCTTGAATTTCAGCTTTAAGATCTTTATCTTTGTCAAGCCCATCTAGTTCCTTCAACTGATAATAGTAAGTTGAGCGAGGTAAACGAGCCACTTCAAGAAGTAAATCTAGTTGAAATCCTCCTGAAGCCATTTCTCTAATTGTCTCTGCCTTTCTCGCTGTATGGTTTCGTCCCTGTCTTCCAGCTCTTTTAACTTTTTTAAGTAAGCCACCTCAGTACGTAAGCGTTCATTCTCCTCTTGGAGTCGCTCTAGTTCTGTCATTTCATCCCAAGTTTTCTTCCGTTTACGTCCCATTTTAGTTGATCTCCCTCTTGTTTTCTCAACAATAGTATACCCGTTTTTCTTGTATTGTGCTAGCCAATTAAGAAGTATCGTACGACTTGGGAGGCCGTATTCAAGAGAAACTCTATCTTTAGTCCAGCCTTCATGTAAGACTTTATGAATCATTTCTTGCTTTAAATCAGGAGAATAGTAACGATTTTTTCCTTTTTTGACGAACTCTATTCCGTAACGATCAATCAATTTAATCATGTACCTAATATTAGAATTGTTGATCCCAAATTTATTTGAAAGCTTCTCTATGCTATATCCTTGTTTTCTAAGTTCATAGATCTGAACTTTATCATCATAAGTTAATTTCATAATAAAAACACCCCAAAAGTTAGATTTTTTCTGTCTAACTTTTGGGGTGCAGTTCAGTTTTTTCAAGACTTGACTATGTGTTTTTTAATTTTCAAGACTTTTTCCCAGCCTCCTTATTTCTAACTTCAAAACGGTGTTTTGATCTGACTTCATCAGTTTTATTGCCAACCTTAAAACTCTACTTTGAGCAATCTGCATCTAGTTTTCTAGCTTGTTCTTTGATTTTTATTGAGTATATGGACTGCAAATTGCGCTAAAAAATGATATAATGGTGAAGTTATATAGTCCCGATAAGATGGTAGGCATTTATCACTAAGAAATACCTATCAGTACTTTGTAACTCGCAAAGAATGACGGCTCCAAAGTAGTCGCTCGTCATTCTACGGTTGCCGCTATAACGCGGTCACCCTATGCGCCTTACTAGCTTCAGAAATAAAAAAGTATCGTTTTTATTTCTTTCGCGTCGTAACTCTTAGAAAATGAAAATACCTATCAGTACTTTGTAACTCTATAACACTATTTTTAAGGGGGGACATTTTTATGTCAGAACGTAAATTATTCACGTCTGAATCTGTATCTGAGGGGCATCCGGATAAGATCGCAGACCAAATTTCAGATGCTATCTTGGATGCTATTTTAGCAAAGGATCCAGAGGCACACGTTGCTGCTGAGACAGCTGTTTATACTGGTTCAGTTCATGTATTTGGTGAAATTTCAACTACAGCTTATGTAGATATTAACCGTGTGGTTCGTGATACCATTGCAGAGATTGGTTATACCAATACAGAATATGGATTTTCTGCTGAGACGGTGGGAGTACACCCATCTTTGGTGGAGCAATCGCCAGATATTGCTCAAGGTGTTAACGAAGCATTGGAGGTTCGTGGAAATGCGGATCAAGATCCACTTGATTTGATTGGTGCTGGAGACCAAGGTCTCATGTTTGGTTTTGCGGTAGATGAAACAGAAGAACTCATGCCACTTCCAATCTCACTCAGTCACAAGTTGGTTCGTCGTTTAGCAGAGCTTCGTAAGTCTGGTGAAATCAGCTATCTTCGTCCAGATTCTAAATCTCAAGTTACAGTTGAATATGATGAAAATGACCAGCCAGTGCGCGTGGATACAGTCGTTATTTCTACTCAGCATGATCCAGAAGTTAGCAATGAACAAATTCATGAAGATGTGATTAACAAGGTTATCAAAGAAGTGATTCCAGCATCTTATCTTGATGATGAGACAAAATTCTTTATCAATCCGACAGGTCGTTTTGTAATCGGTGGTCCTCAAGGGGACTCAGGTTTGACTGGTCGTAAGATTATTGTAGATACTTATGGTGGTTACTCACGTCACGGTGGTGGTGCCTTTTCTGGTAAGGATGCGACTAAGGTAGACCGTTCAGCTTCTTATGCAGCTCGCTACATTGCTAAAAACATTGTTGCAGCAGGTCTTGCTAAGAAGGCGGAAGTACAATTGGCCTATGCTATCGGTGTTGCGCAACCTGTATCTGTTCGTATTGATACTTTTGGTACAGGAACAGTAGCTGAAAGTAAATTGGAAGCTGCAGCACGTCAGATTTTTGATCTTCGTCCAGCAGGAATCATCCAAATGCTGGATCTCAAACGTCCAATCTACCGTCAAACAGCGGCTTATGGACATATGGGACGTACAGATATCGATCTTCCATGGGAACGCTTGGATAAGGTAGAATCCTTGAAGGAAGCTGTCAAATAAAATCTTAAGAGGGGCTCGCCCCTCTTTTAATATACTATTTCCTCCAAAATCATTGAAATTATAGCTTGAATTTGATATGATGGTCTTATGGATAAAAGTAGAGCAAAACGTGTTGAGCACGATAAAAAGAGAATCGGATTAATAGCCCTAGTAGCTATCTTTTCAGTAAGTATTTGTGTCCTTGGATCAATAATTGGATACAAAATATACACAAAGCAAAGTTTTGAACAAAAGATTGAATCGCTCAAAAAAGAGAAAGATGATCAATTGAGTGAGGGAAATAAGAAAGATAATTTTCGTAAGGGACAATCCGAAGTGATTGCCTATTATCCTCTCCAAGGGGAGCAAGTGATTTCGTCTGTAAAAGAAATCATGACACAGGATATTAAAGACAATCTAGAGGATAAGGAAAATCTGGTTTTTTATTATACGGAGAAACAGGATTCGACTTTAAAAGGGATTGTCAACCGAAGTGTGGTGAAACAAGTCTATGATTTAGCTTCTTCAAAAGTTGAAGAGACTGAAAAAACTAATCTGGCAAAAGTCCATTTGACAGAAGATGGTAAAACTTTTACACTCGATCAATTATTTTCAGATGCTAGTAAGGCTAAAGAGAAGCTGTTAAAAGAAATTACCTCTTTCTTACAAGATAAGAAATTAGAACAAGACAAGATTGATCAGATAGTTAAAGGCTTGTCTGACCAAGACTTGTCTGCATGGAACTTTGATTACAAGGATAGTCAAATTATCCTATACCCAAGTCAGGCGGTTGAAAATCTGGATGAGATTGCCTTGCCAGTATCTAGTTTCTTTGAAGTTATTCAGTCCTCTTATTTATTAGATAAGGATGCCGAGCTATATAAGGCTTATTATGAAAAGAAAAATCGTAAAGTGGTGGCCTTGACTTTTGATGATGGACCAAATCCTGCAACTACAAATCAAGCATTAGATACACTTTCTAAGTATGGTATTAAGGCAACTTTCTTCGTTTTAGGTAAGAATGTTTCTGGCAATGAAGAAATTTTGAAACGCATGAAAGCAGATGGTCATGTCATTGGAAACCATAGTTGGAGCCATCCCGTTCTTTCAAAGCTTTCGCTTGATGACGCTAAAAAACAGATTACTGATACAGAGGATGCGCTAACTAAAGTGCTAGGTTCTAGTTCAAAACTCATGCGTCCGCCTTATGGGGCCATTACAGACGACATTCGCAATAGCCTCGACTTGAGTTTTATTATGTGGGATGTGGACAGTCTGGACTGGAAGAGTCATAATGAAGCAGCTATCTTGACAGAAATTCAGCGTGAAGTTAAGAATGGTTCTATTATTCTCATGCATGATATCCATGCTGAGACGGTAAATGCTCTACCGAAGGTTATTGACTATTTGAAAGGGCAAGGTTATGACTTTGTAACCGTACCAGACTTGTTAGATTCTCGTCTTAAAGCTCACCAGCTTTACTACGACCGTGACCAATAATTTAAAAATCTAAAGAGATAAGTTTTCATTGAGAATTTGTTTCTTTGGATTTTCTTCACATAGAAAGGAAAAATAATGAAATTTTATACTTTAAATAATGGCATTACGATTCCAGTTCTGGGTTTTGGAACTTGGAAAGCTGAAAATGGGGAGATTGCTTACCAAGCTGTCCTAGAGGCTTTAAAGGCAGGCTATCGCCATATCGATACGGCAGCTATCTATAAAAATGAAGAAAGCGTTGGTTGTGCTATTCAAGATAGTGGCGTTCCGCGTGAGGAAATTTTTGTTACCAGTAAACTCTGGAATACAAACCACAACTATGAGCAAGCTCGTCAGGCTTTTGAAGAGTCTTTAGAGAAGCTGGGCTTGGAATATTTGGATTTGTATTTGATTCATTGGCCAAATCCAAAACCGCTTAGGGAAAATGACCAATGGAAAGTCCGAAATTCAGAAGTCTGGAGAGCGATGGAGGACCTTTATCAAGAAGGCAAAATACGTGCTATCGGGGTTAGTAATTTTCTTCCCCATCATTTGGATGCCTTGCTTGAAACAGCAACTATTGTTCCTGCGGTCAATCAAGTTCGCTTGGCGCCAGGTGTGTATCAAGAGGAAGTCGTAGCTTACTGTAGAGAAAAAGGAATTTTATTGGAAGCTTGGGGACCTTTTGGTCAGGGAGAACTATTTGATAGTAAGCAAGTCCAAGAAATCGCAACAAATCACGGAAAGTCTGTTGCTCAGATAGCCTTGTCCTGGAGTTTAGCAGAAGGATTTTTACCGCTGCCGAAATCTGTCACAGAATCTCGTATTCAGGCTAATCTTGATTGTTTCGGAATTGAACTGAGTCATGAGGAGCGTGAAACTCTAAAAACGATTGCTGTTCAGTCTGGTGCTCCACGAGTTGATGATATGGATTTTTAGAAAATCATAAAAAGAATTGTACATTGTTCTAATTTTTGATATAATAGTCAGCAGGAAAGAAAGTCTTATGGCGTTCTTCAAGCGAGCTTGGGATAGTGGGAGCCAAGTAGGGCAAGATAAGGAACTGGCGCTTTCTGTAGTATTTTCAAAAACAATGAAGTAATAAATTAGGGTGGAACCGCGTTTCTGACGCCCCTAGTCGCAAGGCTTGGGTGTTGGAATTCGGTTCTTTTTGAATTTCGTCTAATGCCTAAGTAGAAAGGAGCCTAATGCTTAAAGGATCTTGTTTATGTAAAGCAATAACCTACACTCTAGATGAGGAATTATCTGAATTAGTGTTTTGCCATTGCTCATTCTGTCGGAAAGCAACTGCGTCTGCCTATACAGTTAATGCTAAAGTTAGCAGTAAAAACCTAGTATTGCATGGAAAAGAACAGTTGATTACCTATAGTTCATCTCCAGGAAAACAACGCTACTACTGCCAGAACTGCCATAGTCAAATTTTCACTATTCAAGAAAATATACCAGAAGTCTGTGCTTTGAAATTAGGTACAATAGATGAATGCGATCAGAATTTACAAACTGTTCCCAAACGTCATATTTTTCAGGACACAGCCTTTTCTTGGTTGCTTGATAAATAAATCTAAGAAGATAATATAAATTAAAGGAGTAAATAATGTCTAAAAAATTGACTTTCCAGGAAATCATCCTTACTTTGCAACAATTTTGGAATGACCAAGGTTGTATGCTCATGCAGGCTTATGACAATGAAAAAGGTGCGGGGACAATGAGTCCTTACACTTTCCTTCGCGCTATCGGACCTGAGCCATGGAATGCGGCTTATGTAGAGCCATCACGTCGTCCTGCTGATGGTCGTTACGGGGAAAACCCTAACCGTCTCTACCAACACCACCAATTCCAAGTGGTCATGAAACCTTCTCCATCAAATATCCAAGAACTTTACCTTGAGTCTTTGGAAAAATTGGGAATCAATCCTTTGGAACACGATATTCGTTTCGTTGAGGACAACTGGGAAAACCCATCAACTGGTTCAGCTGGTCTTGGTTGGGAAGTTTGGCTTGATGGGATGGAAATTACTCAGTTCACTTATTTCCAACAAGTTGGTGGATTGGCAACTGGCCCTGTGACTGCGGAAGTTACCTATGGTTTGGAGCGCTTGGCTTCTTATATCCAAGAAGTAGACTCTGTCTATGATATTGAGTGGGCTGATGGTGTAAAATACGGAGAAATCTTTATCCAGCCTGAGTATGAACACTCAAAATATTCGTTTGAAATTTCTGACCAAGAAATGTTGCTTGAAAACTTTGACAAGTTTGAAAAAGAAGCTGGTCGTGCATTAGAAGAAGGCTTGGTACACCCTGCCTATGACTATGTTCTCAAATGTTCACATACCTTTAACCTACTTGATGCGCGTGGTGCCGTATCTGTAACAGAGCGCGCAGGCTATATCGCCCGTATCCGTAACTTAGCCCGTGTCGTAGCCAAAACCTTTGTTGCAGAACGCAAACGCCTAGGTTACCCACTTTTGGATGAAGCAACACGAGCTAAACTCCTAGCAGAAGACGCAGAATAGTGAGTAATACTGTGCTCTAAAATCGTTAGAGGCAAGTCGTAGACTTGCTAGAGGGATATGCACCGCCGTACTGTTATGTGGGGATTTTTGAAACCTTATACTCTTCAAAAATCAAATTCAAACCACGTCAGCTTCACCTTGCCGTACTCAAGTACAGCCTGCGGCTAGCTTCCTAGTTTGCTCTTTGATTTTCATTGAGCATTAGGTTCAAAAATTAGTCAGCTAAATCCACTTTGATGAGACTGTTGGAAATCTTGATCAATTTTGCATTAGATTTCCATACAGACTTACAAAGTTAGTTAGCGACGTCCCCAGTACCTAAGGTGCATATCAAAAAAGATTGAAGAAAATGTAAAGGAAAAAACATGACAAAAAACTTATTAGTAGAACTCGGTCTTGAAGAATTACCAGCCTATGTTGTCACACCAAGTGAAAAACAACTAGGCGAAAAAATGGCAGCCTTTCTCAAGGAAAACCGCCTGTCTTTTGAAGCTATTCAGACCTTCTCAACACCACGTCGTTTGGCTGTTCGTGTAACTGGTCTTGCAGACAAACAGTCTGATTTGACAGAAGATTTTAAGGGGCCAGCCAAGAAAATTGCCTTGGATAGTGATGGAAACTTCACTAAAGCAGCTCAAGGATTTGTCCGTGGAAAAGGCTTGACG
Source organism: Streptococcus mitis (assembly GCA_001560895.1). Lineage (NCBI taxonomy): Bacteria > Bacillati > Bacillota > Bacilli > Lactobacillales > Streptococcaceae > Streptococcus > Streptococcus mitis. Next base: position 1,311,491 of record CP014326.1, on the reverse strand, counting down.
GTTGAAGATATCGAATTCCGTGAAATCAAGGGTGAAGAATATGTCTATGTTACCAAGGAAGAAATTGGTCAAGCAGTTGAAGCCATTGTTCCTGGTGTTGTAGATGTCTTGAAGTCATTGACTTTCCCTGTCAGCATGCACTGGGCTGGAAATAGTTTTGAATACATTCGTCCTGTTCACACTTTGACTGTTCTTCTAGATGAAGAAGAGTTTGATTTGGATTTCCTTGATATCAAGGGAGGTCGTGTGAGCCGTGGTCACCGTTTCTTGGGGAAAGAAACTAAGATTCAGTCAGCATTGAGCTATGAAGAAGACCTTCGTGCTCAGTTTGTAATTGCAGATCCACGTGAACGTGAGCAAATGATTGTTGACCAAATCAAAGCAATCGAAGCTGAACATGGTGTACGTATCGAAATTGATGCTGATTTGCTTAATGAAGTCTTGAACTTGGTTGAATATCCAACTGCCTTTATGGGAAGTTTTGATGCTAAATACCTTGAAGTTCCAGAAGAAGTCTTGGTGACTTCGATGAAAGAACACCAACGTTACTTTGTTGTCCGTGATCAAGATGGAAAACTATTGCCAAACTTCATTTCTGTTCGTAACGGAAATGCAGAGCATTTGGAAAATGTCATTAAAGGAAATGAAAAAGTTTTGGTAGCTCGTTTGGAAGACGGTGAATTCTTCTGGCGTGAAGATCAAAAATTAGTTATTTCTGATCTTGTTGAAAAATTAAACAATGTGACCTTCCATGAGAAAATTGGTTCCCTTCGTGAACACATGATTCGTACGGGTCAGATTGCTATTCTCTTGGCAGAAAAAGCTGGTTTGTCAGCTGATGAAACGATTGACCTAGCCCGTGCAGCTGCTATTTACAAGTTTGACTTGTTGACAGGTATGGTTGGTGAGTTTGACGAACTCCAAGGAATTATGGGTGAAAAATATGCCCTTCTTGCTGGTGAAACTCCAGCGGTGGCAACTGCTATTCGTGAACACTACATGCCTACATCAGCCGAAGGAGAACTTCCAGAGAGTAAGGTCGGTGCAGTGCTTGCCATTGCAGATAAATTGGATACGATTTTGAGTTTCTTCTCAGTAGGTTTGATTCCATCAGGTTCTAATGACCCTTATGCCCTTCGTCGTGCAACTCAAGGTGTAGTTCGTATCTTGGATGCCTTTGGTTGGCATATTGCTATGGATGAGCTGATTGATAGCCTTTATGCATTGAAATTTGACAGCTTGACTTATGAAAATAAGGCAGAGGTTATGGATTTTATCAAGGCTCGTGTTGATAAGATGATGGGTTCTACTCCAAAAGATATTAAGGAAGCCGTTCTTGCAGGATCAAACTTTGTTGTGGCAGATATGTTGGAAGCAGCAAGTGCTCTCGTAGAAGCAAGCAAGGGAGCAGACTTTAAACCATCTGTTGAATCACTTTCTCGTGCCTTTAATTTGGCTGAGAAGGCAGAAGGAGTTGCTACAGTTGATCCAGCTCTCTTTGAAAATGAAGAAGAGAAAGCCTTGGCAGAAGCAGTAGAATCACTCGTTTTGTCAGGTGCTGTAAGTCAGCAATTAGAACAACTCTTTGCGCTTAGCCCAATTATTGATGCTTTCTTTGAAAATACCATGGTAATGGCAGAAGATCAGGCTGTTCGTCAAAATCGCTTGGCTATCTTGTCTCATTTAACTCAAAAAGCAGCTAAACTTGCACGTTTTAACCAAATTAACACTAAATAAAATTTGATAAACGGACTTTATCTTATCACAAAGGAGAAGAAATGGATCAGAAAAAAATTGATCGTATCAATGAGCTTGCTAAAAAGAAAAAAGCAGAAGGCTTGACACCAGAAGAAAAAGTGGAACAAGCTAAACTACGTGAGGAGTACATCGAAGGTTATCGTCGCTCTGTTCGTCACCACATTGAGGGAATCAAAATTGTGGACGAAGAAGGAAACGATGTTACACCAGAAAAACTACGCCAAGTCCAACGTGAAAAAGGTTTACACGGTCGTAGTCTCGATGACCCAAATTCATAATATAATTTTCTGCATCTAACTTTAATAAAGATAGATGAAATAATAACCAAAAGACTAGCAAACACAAATTGCTAGTCTTTTGTCACTTAAAAAGGAACCAAGATGGTTCCTAAAAGTATTAGTTACTTGCTCCAGATGTAGCGTCTGCGCTACCACCGTGACTTCCAGCATCACCTGCATCAGAAGCTCCAGATGTAGCATCTGCTCCGCCATGTCCTCCAGCAGGAGCTGCAGCATTTCCACCAACTAGACGTTGACCAGTTGTATTGAGGTACCAGTCAAGCCATGGTTGGAAATTAAAGATGATTTCATTAATTCCGGCATATGAACCATCTGGATAGTACATTGCTTGGTAATTATGGGTATTAATAACGCCTTCTGGTGTTCCTGGCACAATTGTACGGACATATTCTTGATCCCCGTTACGCAATACGCCGACAACCCATTCAACGTTTTTCATTCTAGAGTCTGGCAATGAACCGTGTACAGTTCCTAAACGGTTTCCTGATTGAGCACGTACACGTTTACCAAACATTGTATTTGGATCTTGATGTGCGTTATTAAAGTACAAGAATTGGTTATTATCATCTGCAAATGTCAACTCAAATGGCATTGCCTTCAAGAACATATCAATTTGGTTAACTGTCAAGATACCGTGGTCTAATTTAACGTAAGTATCTCCGGAAACAGCTCCAACAAGCTCAGCTGCTTTTTCTACCCATTCAGGATCATCAGGGTCAACTCCTTGAATGGTAGTTGCGATTGGATTTGTACAATATAAATCTTCTGGTGCGATTGGTTTTGGTTTTTTCAATTTTGAAACGACTCCCACATATTTTACAAAGTTGTCTAAACATGTTTCAAGGAAATTAATAGTTCCTTCATTTGTGATATTGCCCTCAGCGTCAAAAGCTTCTTTGGCTTTACCAAGGAGGAATTCGTTACCTGGAAGAGTGTAGGCATTGACACCTGGAGCGTCAAGAATCTTACGAAGGTGAACTTGGGCACGAGAAGTACCTTGGTCGTAGTAAGAAGCACCCACAATCATGACTGGTTTGTTTTCAAATGGATGAACTTCGTATGAAAGCCATTCAAGAACAGATTTAAGAGAAGCTGAGATTGTGTGGTTGTGCTCAGGAGTCGCAATAATGACACCATCAGCACGTGTAATTCTGTTATACAAGAGACGCAATTGGAAGCTTTCATCCCATTTTTCGTCTTGGTTAAACATTGGAACTTCGTCAATTTCGAGGACTTCTAATTCAAATTTGAGTTTGAAGTGACGGCGGATGAATTCCAAGAGTTTACGGTTGTATGATTGATCGTAGTTTGATCCTACAAGTCCAACAAATTTCATTCTTTTTGGTCTCCTATCTTACAAATTTTCCCAGTCAAATTCTTCAGCATCTTTGCGAAGTAGTGCTTGTGCGTTACGCAATTTTTCTGTAATTTTTACAAAGATACGGAAGTCGTCAAAAGTGGCATCCAGTTTTTTAATAACATCAAGATCTACTAGATCTCCACTTGGATTAAAGGCTTGAAGAGAGTGTGAAAGCAAGAATTCATCAGGAAGGACACTTGCTTTGATTTCTGGTGCGTTTAAGATTTGACGAAGTTGTAATTGGGCGCGTGATGAACCAAGTGTACCGTAAGAAGCACCTGTAATCATGATTGGTTTGTTCAAAAGTGGGTAAATACCATATGACAGCCAAGCAAGAGCGCTCATCAAAACAGCTGGGATAGAGTGGTCGTACTCAGGAGTACCGATAATAACGCCATCGGCCTCTTCAATTTTAGCAGCAATTTCCAGAATTTCAGCAGGTACTTGCTTGTCAGCTGGCTTGTTAAAGACAGGAATGTCCTTGATTTCAACAAGTTCAATTTCAGCTTTGTCAGCAAAGTGTTTTTGCATGTATTGAAGCAATTGACGGTTTGTAGAACGTTTTGAATTTGTTCCAACAATAGCAATAAGTTTTAACATGAGATTTCCTTTCTCTTTTTACATAATACGATTTTAAAACTCCATTGAAATATTTGTTTCTATAGAGTAGGAATTCCTGAAGAGCAGCTTAGGTGACCTTCTTTATCGATGAGGATAGCTTCGATACCCTCCAAACTTTCGACTTGCCAGAGGATAGAAGCGGGTCTTTCTCCAAAGAGACGAGTTGTCCAGATTTCACCATCGACTGATTTATCAGAGATGATTGTTAGACTAGCAAGTTCCGTTTCAACAGGATAGCCTGTTTGGCTGTCAAAAATGTGATGGTAGTCTTTTCCATCGACAGTCAGGTGACGTTCATAAATGCCTGAAGTCACGACAGATTTATCGACAACAGGGATGGTCATTAAGTGATTTCCCCTCGGATTAGCTGGGTCTTGAATCCCGATTTGCCAAGGTTGATTTCCTCTTGCCTGATTTTTTCCAATGGTCAGGATATTCCCTCCCAGATTAATCAAGGCAGATGTTACTCCCTCTTCTCTAAGAAATTGGGCAACCTTATCGGCACTATAACCCTTGGCTAAACAACCTAGGTCTATCTTCATTCCTTTCTGTTTTAGAAACACAGTAGAAGTAGAAGAATCTAACTCGATATAATGAGGATTGATTAAAGGGAGAACCTCTTCGATTTCCTGAGGTTGGGCAACTTTGGCATCTGAAAAACCGATGCGCCAAGTTTGAATTAGTGGACCAATACTGATGTTTAGGTGGCTAGAGGGCGCTAAGCTATGATCTAATCCAAGTGAAATCAATTCAAACAAATCAGGATGAACTTTGACTGGAGCTATTCCAGCTTGATGATTGATTTCCATCAACTCAGACTCTTGGCTATTGGCATTGAAGCGGTATTCTAACTCTTTGAGCAAATCAAAGGATTTTTGGAGCAAGCTATCTGCTTGCTCATCTACTAATGAAATAGTGATAGTAGTCCCCATTAGCCGTTCGGAATGTGAACTAAGAGGCAAGCTACCAACTCCTTTCTCTTGTGAAAAGAAGGCTGAAATATAGTAAATTTATATTACATTTAACCCCTTACATTTTCTTTCCATGATACTAGCATACCATAAAGTCAGCGTTTTCACAAATAAAATTTGTAAAGATGTCAAGAAATATGCTCAGAAAATAAAGAGTAATTGTAAGAAAGGCTGATAAAATACAGATTATTTACATTTTTTTACAAAAAAATCGGGAAAATTAGCAAAACTCTTGTAAACGCTAACAGTAAATGTTATACTAGAAGAGTAAATTTAAAATTGAAGGTAGGAATTTTTCTATGAGTAAAATCGTTGTAGTTGGTGCTAACCACGCTGGTACAGCATGTATTAATACTATGTTGGATAATTTTGGAAATGAGAACGAAATCGTTGTATTTGACCAAAACTCTAACATCTCTTTCCTAGGATGTGGAATGGCCCTTTGGATTGGGGAACAAATTGATGGTGCTGAAGGCTTGTTCTATTCTGATAAAGAAAAATTGGAAGCAAAAGGTGCTAAAGTTTACATGAACTCACCTGTTCTTTCAATCGACTACGATAACAAAGTAGTTACAGCAGAAGTTGAAGGAAAAGAGCACAAAGAATCATACGAGAAATTGATTTTCGCTACAGGTTCTACACCAATCTTGCCACCAATCGAAGGTGTTGAAATTGTTAAAGGGAACCGCGAATTTAAAGCAACTCTTGAAAACGTACAATTCGTTAAATTGTACCAAAACGCTGAAGAAGTTATCAATAAGCTTGCTGACAAGAGCAAGCACCTTGACCGTATCGCCGTTGTTGGTGGTGGTTACATCGGTGTTGAACTTGCTGAAGCCTTTGAGCGTCTTGGAAAAGAAGTTGTCCTTGTTGATATCGTTGATACTGTCTTGAACGGCTACTATGACAAAGACTTCACACAAATGATGGCGAAGAACTTGGAAGACCACAACATCCGCTTGGCACTTGGTCAAACTGTTAAAGCAATCGAGGGTGACGGTAAAGTTGAACGCTTGATTACTGACAAAGAAAGCTTTGACGTGGATATGGTTGTTCTTGCAGTTGGTTTCCGTCCAAACACTGCCCTTGCTGATGGTAAGATTGAACTCTTCCGTAACGGTGCCTTCCTTGTAGACAAGAAACAAGAAACATCTATCCCAGGTGTTTACGCAGTAGGTGACTGTGCGACTGTTTATGACAACGCTCGTAAAGACACAAGCTACATCGCTCTTGCTTCAAATGCTGTTCGTACTGGTATCGTTGGTGCATACAACGCTTGTGGACATGAATTGGAAGGAATCGGTGTTCAAGGTTCAAACGGTATCTCTATCTACGGTCTTCACATGGTTTCAACTGGTTTGACTCTTGAAAAAGCTAAAGCAGCAGGTTACAATGCAACTGAAACAGGCTTTAACGATCTTCAAAAACCAGAATTCATGAAACATGATAACCATGAAGTAGCAATCAAGATTGTCTTTGATAAAGATAGCCGTGAAATTCTTGGTGCACAAATGGTTTCACACGATTCTGCAATCAGTATGGGAATCCACATGTTCTCACTTGCTATCCAAGAGCATGTAACAATTGATAAATTGGCATTGACAGACCTATTCTTCTTGCCACACTTCAACAAACCATACAACTACATCACAATGGCTGCCCTCACAGCTGAAAAATAAAAATGATGAACTATCTGGCCCTGATTAACGGTCAGATAGTTTTTTAACTAATCTGTACCCACACAATTATCCTTTTTTTATCTTGTGATTCCTTCTAATCTGACTTAAAATGAAATAGTAGCTACCAATACAAATGATGAGGATAAAACAAATGACTGAAAATCGTTATGAACTAAATAAAAACTTGGCACAGATGCTTAAAGGCGGGGTTATTATGGATGTGCAAAATCCTGAACAGGCCCGTATTGCAGAGGCAGCTGGTGCGGCAGCTGTTATGGCCTTGGAACGAATTCCGGCTGATATTCGTGCAGCTGGTGGTGTTTCTCGTATGAGTGATCCAAAGATGATTAAGGAAATCCAAGAAGCGGTTAGCATTCCAGTAATGGCCAAGGTCAGAATCGGGCATTTTGTGGAAGCTCAGATTTTAGAGGCTATTGAAATTGACTATATCGATGAGAGTGAAGTTCTATCTCCAGCTGATGACCGTTTCCATGTGGACAAGAAAGAATTCCAAGTTCCTTTTGTCTGTGGTGCTAAGGATTTGGGTGAAGCCTTGCGTCGTATCGCTGAAGGTGCTTCTATGATTCGTACAAAAGGAGAACCAGGTACAGGAGATATCGTCCAAGCTGTTCGCCATATGCGAATGATGAATCAGGAAATTCGCCGCATTCAAAATCTACGTGAGGACGAACTTTATGTTGCTGCTAAGGACTTGCAAGTTCCTGTAGAATTGGTTCAATATGTTCATGAACATGGAAAATTGCCAGTTGTAAACTTTGCGGCTGGAGGTGTTGCAACGCCAGCAGATGCTGCGCTAATGATGCAATTAGGGGCAGAAGGTGTATTTGTCGGTTCAGGTATTTTCAAGTCAGGAGATCCTGTTAAACGAGCGAGTGCTATTGTTAAGGCTGTGACTAACTTCCGTAATCCTCAAATCCTAGCTCAAATCTCTGAAGATTTAGGAGAAGCCATGGTTGGTATCAATGAAAATGAAATCCAAATTCTCATGGCTGAGCGAGGAAAATAGATGAAAATCGGAATATTGGCTTTGCAAGGTGCCTTTGCAGAACATGCAAAAGTACTAGATCAATTAGGTGTCGAGAGTGTTGAAATCAGAAATCTAGATGATTTTCAGCAAGATCAGAGTGACTTGTCGGGTTTGATATTACCTGGTGGGGAATCTACAACCATGGGCAAGCTCTTACGTGACCAGAACATGTTGATTCCTATCCGAGAAGAAATTCTATCTGGCTTACCAGTGTTTGGAACCTGTGCTGGCTTGATTTTGCTGGCTAAGGAAATCATTTCTCAGAAAGAAAGTCATCTTGGAACTATGGATATGGTGGTCGAGCGCAATGCCTATGGGCGCCAACTAGGGAGTTTCTATACGGAAGCAGAATGTAAGGGAGTTGGTAAGATTCCAATGACTTTTATTCGTGGTCCGATTATCAGCAGTGTTGGAGAGGGTGTAGAAATTCTAGCAACAGTTGAAGATCAAATCGTTGCAGCCCAAGAAAAAAATATGTTGGTAACTTCTTTTCATCCAGAATTGACTGATGATGTGCGTTTGCACCAGTACTTTATCAATATGTGTAAAGAAAAGATAGTGGAATAAAAAGTGATAAATCAAGTTTCGATTCGCTTTTTCCAAAAAATCATTTTTAAGTCATCTGACAGCATTCTGTGAATTTATATTTATTTACGATAAATTAGAAAAGAATGATCGTTTTGACTTAGGGTATAAAGCTTATATACTGAATATGGTGTTCAAGTGTCTTTTATTGAAAGGCACTTTAGAGGATGGAGTTAAAATACTATTCTATCCTCCTTAATACTCTTAGAAAATCTCTTCAAACCACGTCAGCTTCACCTTGCCGTAAGTATGGTTACTGACTTCGTTAGTTTCATCTACAACCTCAAAACAGTGTTTTGAGCAACCTGCGGTTAGTTTCCTAGTTTGCTCTTTGATTTTCGTTGAGTATAAAAATGATGTATAGGACTGGTCAAAAAGATCACTTCGAAAATAGCAAAAAACGGGGCTGGAAAAAGTCTTTAAAATCAAAAAAACGCATAGTATTGAACTGCACCCCAAAAGTTAGACAGAAAAAATCTAACTTTTGGGGTGTTTTTATTATGAAATTAACTTATGATGATAAAGTTCAGATCTATGAACTTAGAAAACAAGGATATAGCATAGAGAAGCTTTCAAATAAATTTGGGATCAACAATTCTAATATTAGGTACATGATTAAATTGATTGATCGTTACGGAATAGAGTTCGTCAAAAAAGGAAAAAATCGTTACTATTCTCCTGATTTAAAGCAAGAAATGATTCATAAAGTCTTACATGAAGGCTGGACTAAAGATAGAGTTTCTCTTGAATACGGCCTCCCAAGTCGTACGATACTTCTTAATTGGCTAGCACAATACAAGAAAAACGGGTATACTATTGTTGAGAAAACAAGAGGGAGATCAACTAAAATGGGACGTAAACGGAAGAAAACTTGGGATGAAATGACAGAACTAGAGCGACTCCAAGAGGAGAATGAACGCTTACGTACTGAGGTGGCTTACTTAAAAAAGTTAAAAGAGCTGGAAGACAGGGACGAAACCATACAGCGAGAAAGGCAGAGACAATTAGAGAAATGGCTTCAGGAGGATTTCGACTAGATTTACTTCTTGAAGTGGCTCGTTTACCTCGCTCAACTTACTATTATCAGTTGAAGGAACTAGATGGGCTTGACAAAGATAAAGATCTTAAAGCTGAAATTCAAGCTATTTTTACTGAGCACAAAGGAAATTATGGCTATCGCCGAATAACTCTTGAATTGAGGAATCGTGGTCATATAGTAAACCATAAGAAGGTCCAACGTCTGATGAAAATCCTTGGTTTAAGTGCTCGAATTCGCCGTAAACGAAAGTATTCTTCCTACCAAGGAGAGATTGGCAAGAAAGCAGAGAATCTCATTCAACGCCAGTTTGAAGCATCGAGACCAATGGAAAAGTGTTATACGGATGTGACAGAGTTTGCCATTCCAAATAGCACGCAGAAATTGTATTTATCGCCTGTTTTAGATGGCTTTAACAGCGAAATTATTGCTTTTAATCTTTCTTGTTCTCCTAATTTAGAACAAGTAAAAACGATGTTGGAACAGGCCTTCACAGAGAAATACTACGAGAATACGATTCTCCATAGTGATCAAGGTTGGCAATACCAACACGATTCTTATCATCGGTTCCTAGAGAGTAAGGGAATTCAAGCATCCATGTCACGTAAGGGCAACAGCCCAGACAACGGTATGATGGAATCTTTCTTTGGCATTTTAAAATCCGAAATGTTTTATGGCCATGAGAAAAACTTTAAATCACTTAATCAATTGGAACAAGCCATTATAGACTATATCGATTACTACAACAACAAACGAATTAAGGTAAAACTAAAAGGACTTAGTCCTGTCCAATACAGAACTAAATCCTTTGCTTAAATTAATTGTCTAACTTTTGGGGGTCAGTACAGTATCAGGTGTTGAAAAAACTTGATACTATGCATTTTTTGTGGGAAGATTTACTTCAGTTTCTACTGAAATTGAGTTTTTGCCCAGTTTCTGGTAATTTTCCACGGAAGACATGGGATTCGAACCCACGCACGCTGTTACACGCCTACCGCGTTTCCAACACGGCCTCTTAAGCCTCTTGAGTAATCTTCCAATACTTACTCAAATAGTCTACCATAAAGGCTCTTATCTTGCAATAAAAATTCTAGAAATAAGAAAAATGATAGATTTTGAAAGAAAATGATAAAAAATGCTTGACTTTGAAAGGAAGTATGATAGAATGAATAGTGTAAACGATAACAGGAGGTAATTCAGTGTTAAAAACAGAGCGGAAGCAACTGATTTTAGAGGAGTTAAATCAACATCATGTAGTTTCTCTAGAAAAATTAGTTAGTTTGCTAGAGACCTCAGAATCAACGGTTCGAAGAGACTTGGATGAGTTGGAAGCAGAAAACAAGCTTCGTCGCGTGCATGGTGGAGCAGAATTACCCCATTCTTTGCAGGAAGAAGAAACCATTCAAGAAAAATCTGTCAAAAACCTTCAAGAGAAGAAGTTGCTGGCTCAGAAGGCGGCCTCTCTCATCAAGGAACAAGATGTCATCTTTATCGATGCTGGAACAACGACTGCTTTTTTGATTCATGAATTGGTTAATAAGAATGTTACAGTTGTGACCAACTCTATTCACCATGCGGTTCAGCTGGTTGAAAAGCAGATTCCAACTGTCATGGTTGGAGGAAGTGTCAAGATGGCGACAGATGCGAGCATCGGTGGCGTTGCTCTCAACCAGATTAATCAATTGCACTTTGACCGTGCCTTTATCGGGATGAATGGTGTGGACGATGGTTATTATACGACTCCTGATATGGAGGAGGGAGCTGTTAAGCGTGCTATTTTAGAGAATGCCAAACAGACCTATGTCTTGGTGGATTCGTCTAAAATTGGACAAACTTGCTTTGCCAAGGTGGCACCACTCAAACGAGCTATTGTTATCACAAGTCAAGGGCATGAGCTCTTGCAGGTTATTAAGGAGAAAACGGAGGTAATAGAAGTATGATTTATACAGTCACACTCAATCCATCCATTGACTATATCGTTCGTTTGGACCAAGTCCAAGTCGGTAGTGTCAATCGAATGGATAGTGATGATAAGTTTGCTGGTGGGAAAGGAATCAATGTCAGTCGTGTCTTGAAACGCTTAGATGTTCCCAATACAGCAACTGGATTTATCGGTGGTTTTACTGGTAAATTTATCACAGATACTCTGGCAGAGGAAGAAATCGAGACACGTTTTGTCCAAGTAGCAGAAGATACTCGCATCAATGTCAAGATTAAAGCAAACCAAGAAACAGAGATCAACGGAACGGGTCCAAATGTCGAACCAGCCCAGTTAGAAGAGTTGAAAGCTATTTTGTCTAGTTTAACAGCAGAAGATACAGTTGTCTTTGCGGGTTCGAGTGCTAAAAATCTAGGCAATGTCATCTATAAGGATTTGATTGCCTTGACGCGTCAAACGGATGCGCAAGTGGTTTGTGACTTTGAAGGACAGACCTTAATTGATAGTTTGGACTACCAGCCACTTTTGGTCAAGCCGAACAATCATGAACTTGGAGCGATTTTTGGGGTTAAACTTGAAAGTTTAGATGAAATTGAGAAATACGCTCGTGAGTTACTGGCTAAAGGTGCTCAAAACGTCATTATCTCTATGGCTGGTGACGGTGCCCTTCTTGTTACATCTGAGGGAGCTTACTTCGCTAAACCAATCAAAGGAACAGTCAAAAATTCAGTTGGGGCTGGTGATTCTATGGTCGCTGGATTTACAGGTGAATTTGTCAAATCCAAAGATGCAGTAGAAGCCTTCAAATGGGGAGTTGCTTGTGGAACAGCAACGACATTCTCAGATGACTTGGCAACGGCAGAATTTATTAAAGAAACATATGAAAAAGTTGAGGTAGAAAAACGATGAAAATTCAAGACCTATTGAGAAAAGAAGTCATGTTGCTGGATTTGCAAGCAACTGAAAAAACAGCTGTTATCGAAGAGATGATTAAAAGCTTGGTAGATCACGGTTATGTGACAGATTTTGAAACATTTAAAGAAGGTATTTTGGCACGTGAAGCTTTGACTTCTACAGGTTTGGGTGATGGAATCGCTATGCCCCACAGCAAAAATGCTGCTGTCAAAGATGCGACTGTTCTCTTTGCTAAGTCAAACAAGGGTGTTGACTATGAGAGCTTGGATGGGCAAGCAACTGACCTCTTCTTTATGATTGTAGCTCCAGAAGGTGCCAATGACACTCACTTGGCTGCCTTGGCAGAATTGTCTCAATACTTGATGAAAGACGGTTTTGCTGACAAACTTCGCCAAGCAACATCAGCTGATCAAGTCATCGAACTTTTTGACCAAGCTTCAGAAAAAGCTGGGGAGGCTGTTCAAGCGCCTGCCAATGAAACTGGTGACTTTATCGTAGCTGTTACAGCTTGTACGACAGGTATTGCCCACACTTACATGGCCCAAGAAGCCCTTCAAAAAGTGGCTGCTGAAATGGGTGTTGGGATCAAGGTTGAAACCAACGGTGCCAGTGGTGTTGGTAACCAATTGACAGCAGAAGATATCCGCAAGGCTACAGCTGTTATCATCGCAGCAGACAAGGCTGTTGAAATGGATCGCTTCGATGGCAAACCATTGATCAATCGTCCAGTGGCTGATGGTATCCGTAAGACAGAAGAGTTGATCAACTTGGCTCTTTCTGGGGATGCTGAAGTTTACCGTGCTGCTAATGGAGCAAAAGCTACAACCGCAAGCAATGAAAAACAAAGCCTTGGTGGTGCCTTCTACAAACACTTGATGAGTGGTGTATCTCAAATGTTGCCATTCGTTATCGGTGGTGGTATCATGATTGCCCTTGCTTTCTTGATTGATGGGGCTTTGGGTGTTCCAAATGAAAATCTTGGCAATCTTGGTTCTTACCATGAACTAGCTTCTATGTTCATGAAAATCGGTGGTGCAGCCTTTGGTTTGATGCTTCCAGTCTTTGCAGGTTATGTTGCTTACTCTATCGCTGAAAAACCAGGTTTGGTAGCAGGTTTCGTGGCTGGTGCTATTGCAAAAGAAGGCTTTGCCTTTGGTAAAATCCCTTATGCTGCAGGTGGTGAAGCAACTTCAACTCTTGCAGGTGTCTCATCTGGTTTCCTAGGTGCCCTTGTGGGTGGATTTATCGCAGGTGCCTTGATCCTTGCTATCAAGAAATACGTTAAGGTTCCTCGTTCCCTTGAAGGTGCTAAGTCAATCCTTCTCTTGCCACTTCTTGGAACAATCTTGACAGGATTTGTCATGCTAGCTGTCAACATTCCAATGGCAGCAATCAACACTGCTATGAATGACTTCCTAGGCGGTCTTGGAGGCGGTTCAGCTGTCCTTCTCGGTATCGTCCTTGGTGGAATGATGGCTGTTGACATGGGTGGACCAGTCAACAAAGCGGCTTATGTATTTGGTACAGGTACGCTTGCAGCGACTGTTTCTTCAGGTGGTTCTGTAGCCATGGCAGCAGTTATGGCTGGAGGAATGGTGCCACCGCTTGCAATCTTTGTCGCAACGCTTCTTTTCAAAGATAAATTTACTAAGGAAGAACGCAACTCTGGTTTGACAAATATCATCATGGGCTTGTCATTTATCACTGAGGGAGCGATTCCATTTGGTGCCGCTGACCCAGCTCGTGCGATTCCAAGCTTCATCCTTGGTTCAGCAGTAGCAGGCGGACTCGTTGGTCTTACTGGAATCAAACTCATGGCTCCACACGGAGGAATCTTCGTTATCGCCCTTACTTCTAATGCCCTTCTTTACCTTGCCTCTGTCTTGGTAGGAGCAATTGTAAGTGGTGTGGTTTATGGTTACCTACGCAAACCACAAGCATAAAAATTAGATGTAAAATGAAAAGATTGTACCGTTCGGTGCAGTCTTTTTCTCTTTCCGAAATGGATTTGAAATATGGTATAATAGAAGAATGGCAAACAAGAATACAAGTAAAACAAGACGGAGACCGTCTAAAGCAGAACTCGAAAGAAAAGAAGCGATTCAACGAATGTTGATTTCGCTTGGAATCACGATTTTATTGATTTTCGCAGCCTTTAAATTAGGGGCTGCAGGTATCACCCTTTACAATTTAATTCGCTTGCTGGTGGGTAGCCTAGCTTATCTGGCAATATTTGGTATCCTGCTCTACCTCTTCTTTTTCAAGTGGATACGAAAACAGGAAGGACTCTTATCTGGATTTTTCACCATATTTGCTGGCTTGCTCTTGATTTTTGAGGCCTATTTAGTTTGGAAATATGGTTTGGACAAGTCCGTTCTACAAGGAACCATGGCTCAGGTTGTGACTGATTTGACTGGTTTTCGAACGACCAGTTTTGCTGGTGGAGGCTTGATTGGTGTTGGACTCTATGTGCCAACAGCCTTTCTCTTTTCAAATATCGGTACTTACTTTATTGGTGTTATCTTGATTTTAGCAGGTGCTCTCCTAGTTAGCCCTTGGTCTGTTTACGATATTGCTGAATTTTTCAGTAGAGGCTTTGCCAAATGGCGGGAAGGGCATGAGCGTCGAAAAGAGGAACGCTTTGTCAAACAAGAAGAAAAAGCTCGTCAAAAGGCTGAGGAAGAGGCTAGATTAGAAAAAGAAGTCGCTGAGAAAACCTTACTCGATTTGCCTCCTGTCGATATGGAAACGGGTGAAATTTTGATAGAGGAAGCCGTTCAGGATTTTCCACCTATGCCTGAAGAAGAGTGGGTGGAACCAGAAATCATCCTGCCTCAAGCTGAACTTGAATTCCCCAATCAGGAAGATAGCTCTGATGATGAAGAGGTACAGGTTGATTTTTCAGCTAAGGAGGCTCTTGAATACAAACTTCCAAGTTTACAACTCTTTGCACCTGATAAACCCAAAGACCAGTCTAAAGAGAAGAAAATTGTCCGGGAAAATATCAAAATCCTAGAAGAAACTTTTGCCAGCTTTGGTATCAAGGTGACAGTTGAACGGGCTGAAATTGGCCCATCAGTGACCAAGTATGAAGTCAAGCCAGCAGTTGGTGTACGGGTTAACCGCATTTCCAATCTAGCAGATGACCTCGCTCTAGCCTTGGCTGCTAAGGATGTCCGGATTGAAGCTCCAATCCCAGGGAAATCTCTCGTTGGAATCGAGGTTCCTAACTCTGAAATTGCGACTGTGTCCTTCCGCGAACTATGGGAACAGTCTCAAACGAAAGCAGAAAATCTCTTGGAAATTCCTTTAGGAAAGGCGGTTAATGGCACAGCAAGAGCTTTTGACCTTTCTAAAATGCCTCACTTGCTCGTCGCAGGTTCAACGGGTTCAGGGAAGTCAGTAGCAGTTAACGGAATTATCGCTAGCATTCTCATGAAGGCGAGACCAGATCAAGTCAAATTTATGATGGTCGATCCCAAGATGGTTGAGTTATCTGTTTACAATGATATTCCCCATCTCTTGATTCCAGTTGTGACCAATCCACGCAAGGCTAGCAAGGCTCTGCAAAAGGTTGTGGATGAAATGGAAAACCGTTATGAACTCTTTGCCAAGGTGGGGGTTCGTAATATTGCAGGCTTTAATGCCAAGGTAGAAGAGTTCAATGCTCAGTCCGAATACAAGCAGGTTCCACTGCCACTCATTGTTGTGATTGTGGATGAGTTGGCTGACCTCATGATGGTAGCCAGTAAGGAAGTGGAAGATGCTATTATCCGTCTTGGACAGAAGGCGCGTGCTGCCGGGATCCACATGATTCTTGCAACCCAGCGTCCATCCGTTGATGTCATCTCTGGTCTGATCAAGGCCAATGTCCCATCTCGTGTGGCGTTTGCAGTTTCATCTGGTACAGACTCTCGTACGATTTTGGATGAAAATGGAGCAGAAAAACTGCTTGGCCGAGGGGATATGCTCTTTAAACCGATTGATGAAAATCATCCAGTTCGTCTGCAAGGATCCTTTATCTCAGATGATGATGTCGAACGCATTGTAAACTTCATCAAGGCTCAGGCAGATGCGGACTATGATGAGAGTTTTGATCCAGGTGAGGTTTCTGAAAATGACGGAGAATTTTCAGATGGTGAATCTGGTGGAGATCCGCTTTTTGAAGAAGCCAAGGCTTTGGTTATCGAAACCCAGAAAGCCAGTGCGTCCATGATTCAGCGTCGTTTATCAGTTGGCTTTAACCGTGCGACCCGCCTTATGGAAGAACTGGAAATGGCAGGTGTCATCGGTCCAGCTGAAGGTACCAAACCTCGAAAAGTGTTACAACAATAAATTTCTCTCTGTCACCTATAGTGAGTTTAATAAAAGACAAACTTGGAGAGGACAATCGTTGGAGTTTACTTATAAGGTCATCATTTGATGGCTTTTTTCTATACTAAAATTGATGATTGATGCTGCACAAAAATCAAATAGCAAACTAGTCGCAGGTTGCTCAAAGTACAGCTTTGAGGTTGCAGATAAAACTGACGAAGTCAGTAACATACGTACGGCAAGGCGACGATGACGCGGTTTGAAGAGTATTTATCTATGATGTATAATTAATTGAATCTAGAATAGTACAAAATGATTTTTAAAGCATGACATGGATTTGGATTCCTCAACAGATTTGTTCACATCTTATTTCAATCTGCTATATATCAAGCTAAAACAGGTTTAGAATTTCTTTTAGATATACAAAAACTCCCCTATAGTTTCTAGTGAATGTTTGTTTTTCACTGTCCACTATAAGGGGAGTTTTTGTACTCATTATGGGCTAGATTTTTCTTTTTTATTTTATTAAACTGCATAGCTTACTTTTTCAGTAAAATCAGACGTTGTATTCGCCAGATATTGTACGACATCAATATACTGCTGTTTAAAAATTTGAGAGTTCTGCAGATTTTGAGTTCAGTTTCTGTTTACTCACCAAAGAAAAATGGTGGGGCGAATTTTTTCAATTCTTCAAAGCAATGTTGGGCAGCCTCTGCATCTTCACAGATGACAAGGCAGACATCATCACCACATAGGGTAGCAATAGCGTCAGGGAAACTCAAAGCATCGATGATAGAACCAAATGATTGAGCCAGTCCAGGAAGGGTTTTTAGTAGAACTTGGTTCTGAACTGGACGCATCAAGACGAGAGCATCTTCCATGTAGATTTCGAGACGTTTCTCCCATTTTGAGATAGAACCTGTATTGAGCACGTAGTAAGAGTTATCTTCTTCACGTACTTTTGAAAGGTTCATGCTTTTAATATCTCTCGAAAGTGTAGCTTGTGTAACTTGAATGTCATTGTCAGCAAGAAGAGCTTGTAATTCAGCTTGTGTGTGAATCTTATTTTTCGTTACAAGAGCTCGTATGAGTTGGTGTCGGTGTTCAGATTTATTCATAAAATGTTACTCCTTGTACAAAGTACAGAAAGCGTGGACTGATCGAAATCGTCAGTCGGGCGGTAAGCGGTATTGTCACGTATGATGATTTCAAAGTCAGTAGTATAAAGAACTAGATGGAGAGCGTCTCCCTCTTTTAACTTGTCACTAGTTGGGTTCAGATGACTTGGATATCTATCCGTTCATCTGCATCACTGTTCTTTACTGACAGTGAATCATTTAATTATGGTAGCATTTTGTCACGGCTTCTTGTGAATGTACGCTAAACGGCAATTCACAGAAATTGTCCAACATGTGGTGTGGTAGCGTGTATAATAGAGGGTCACACATGTTGGTTAGGGGTGTTAGTATCATTTGTCCAAGGTTCAGCAGCGGGGGTAGAATAATCTGTTCTTTGGACAGGATTTGATACCAAGTTTATGTTTCGTTAGTCTATTCAAGTGAGGGGATTGATTATAGGAAGGCAAATGGTCACGTAATTAAGCCTTCCTTGGAAAATTTCAATATTGAAAGTCTGATAGCCTATACCTTTTGGCAAGGTAGGATAAGTGTAGACTGTTCAAGATCGACAGTCAGGTGGTAAGCGGTATTGTCACGAATGGTGATTTCAAAGTCAGTGGTATAGAGGACTAGACGGAGAGTATCTCCTTCTTTTAACTTGTAAATAGTCGGTTGCAGTTCAAACTGGATATCCATCCATTCATCTGCATTAATATTCTCAACTATTAGCAAATTATTTCGATTTTGCAAATTGAGGTAGCCCTTGGTTACGACTCGTTGTGAATCTGGTCTAAATGGCAGTTCACAGAGATTTTCCAACATGTGGTAGCGACCGTTGTCAATGGTTCTAGCACTTAAAACAGCTGGATAAGGTTGTAGGTATTTCTTTTGCCCAAATTCTAGCAGTTGGGCAGATAAGAGCCCCTTGTTTGTACTGGATTTGATACGAAGATTGAGCAGAGCGCGACCGTTCAGGTGGAGATCTTTGGTCACAGGAAGGTCAATAGTAATTTGATTGGCTTTTCCTTGATAAAGTTCCGTATTGAAGGTCTGGTAGGTCTTGCCATAACGCTCAAAATCCTTATCTGAGTACTGGTTTTGAATCACTTGCTCTTCTTGACCAAGTGAGAAGGTTTCAAAGTTTTCTTGCCCACCTAAGTTATCAAGTGATAACCAAGTCTGAGGGGTTGTATTGTCCTGCCAAATGACAGTAGGAAGTTGGAAATCTGTTTCCTGTCCCAGTAATTTCTTAGTCAATAAGGCATTCATGGACTCACGGAAGTCAATGGACTGCCAGTTGTTCATATAAACATGGGCACCATTATGGAAAAAGAGGTGCTTGTTGATATGAGTAGGAAGAGCATGGAACATCTGGTAAACATGAAGTGGTTTGACATTCCAATCCTGAGAACCGTGGGTAAAGACAACCTCTGCCTTTACTTTATGGGCATTGAGCAGATAGTTGCGGTCATGCCAAAACTGGTTATAGTCGCCGGTCTTGCGATCCAGTTGTTCCTTTACTTTTTCTAAGTCAGCTTGGTGAGCTTCATTACCTCGGATATAGTCGCCAGCCAAGAGATTTCGTGAGTAGGTTAGTTCAGCAAGGGAGTCAAAGTCCTCACCTGGATAGCCACCTGGACTGGTCACCAGACCGTTTTCACGATAGTAGTTGTACCATGAGGAGATACCAGCTTCGGCGATGATAACCTCTAAGCCATCGACACCTGTAGTAGCAAGACCATTTGACATGGTTCCTAGATAGGAAAGTCCAGTTGTGGCTACTTTTCCATTTGACCAGTCAGCCTTGACTTGACGCTGGCGCGTATGGTCGGTAAAGGCACGGCAACGGCCATTAAGCCAATCGATGACATTTTTATAAGCCTCAATTTGTTGGTAGTCGCCATTAGTCATGAAACCAGTAGAGTTTTTGGTACCAACACCTGAAACATAGAGATTAGCAAAACCTCGTGGAAGGAAGTAGTCGTTGAGACTATAGCTAGCGTTGATGTGAGTTAGCTTTTCCTCCGCTTCTGATACAAGCTCAGCTTGACCTTGAGGCTGGACTAGATTGAGTTGAGGTTCTTCTAGATCAATCTTATGAGCAGGTTTAATTTCAAGTTTGCCCTCCATCTTGTAGAGAGCCTTGTCACTAGCCCTGTCATTGGTTCCCTGATGATAGGGACTGGCTGTCATGACAGCGGGGATTTGTCCGTTATAACGAGGACGAATAATGTTGACCTTGACTAGGTCTGGTAGCCCTTTTTGATCAGTATCCACACGAGACTCGACGTAGACCACTTCTCGAATGACATCGTGGCTAGAAAAAGTAGCCAAACTCTTGCCGTTAAAGTAGTGATAGTCATTATCCTCAGGAATAAGACCGTCACTGACTAGTTGGTCGATAAGAGTATTTCCCTTTTTGGTGCGAGTATTGAGTAACTGATAGAGATTTTCAATCAAGTCACCATATATAATGGGAAATCCAGTTTCTTTACGGAAAACGTCACTATCTTCGAAATCAACCAAATAAGAAAAGCCTAAAAGTTGAAAAGCAACAGTATAAAAAATATCTGCTGTCAGTTCATCTTCTGATTGAAAAAATGTTAGCAAGTCATTTTTTTTATCAACTGCCAAACTGGATAGAGGATAGGTACTATCTTTATAAGTAAAAAAGAAACGACTTAAAAAAGCCTCTAACATCTTTTTATCTGCCATATCAGATGGAAAATCAAATCCATACTTTTTTAATTCATATAAAATAGTATTTCTTGGAAGTGCTAAATAGCTGAATTGATTAAAGCGCATATAACCTCCTTATAAAACAATAATTAAGGTTATTATATCAAAAAAATAGGATAAAGGGAATCGTTAAATGAGAAAGAAATTAATTCAATAATAATGAATATGATTTATATGAAAAATAGGTACAACTCTATAGCCTAAAACAAGTTATCATAATGAATAGATTAACTGGATATGTATTTCTATTTTAAAAGATATATTCATTTCTTGGGATAAAAAAGTAAAAAAATTACCGGAGCATTTGATTCTTTAAATGTATTTTTACTTTTTTCGTTCAAAAAATTTTACTTTAAGGATAAAATATAGACAGGATTCAATGCTTTTGTCTTTCTCTTTTTGAAAAATGGTATAATATAGTGAGAAGGATAGAGGAGAAGTGTAAATTGATCGCACAACTAGATACAAAAACAGTCTATAGTTTTATGGAGAGTGTTATTTCAATAGACAAGTATGTGAGAGCAGCTAAAGAATATGGCTACACTCATTTGGCTATGATGGATATTGACAATCTTTATGGGGCTTTCGACTTTCTAGAGGTTACAAAAAAATACGGCATTCATCCTTTATTAGGGCTTGAAATGACTCTTTTAGTGGATGAGCAGGAAGTGAATTTGCGCTTTTTAGCTCTATCTAGTGTGGGCTATCAGCAGTTGATGAAACTTTCAACAGCCAAGATGCAGGGTGAGAAAACTTGGTCTGTCCTGTCCCAATACCTAGAGGATATCGCGGTTATTGTACCTTATTTCGATGGATTTGAGTCGTTGGAACTAGGCTGTGATTACTATATTGGGGTTTATCCAGAAACAGTAGCAAGTGAATTTCATCATCCAATCTTGCCCCTTTATCGGGTCAATGCTTTTGAAAGCAGGGATAGAGAAGTTCTACAAGTGTTAACAGCGATTAAAGAAAATCTACCACTCAGAGAAGTTCCCTTACGCTCACGACAAGATGTCCTTATATCAGCAAGTTCTTTAGAGAAACTATTCCAAGAACGTTTTCCGCAAGCCTTGGACAATTTAGAAAAACTTATTTCAGGTATTTATTATGATTTGGATACTAGTTTGAAACTGCCTCGCTTTAATCCAGCGAGACCAGCAGTAGAAGAGTTGAGAGAACGTGCTGAGCTGGGACTTGCTCAGAAGGGGTTGACTAGTAAAGAATATCAAGATCGTCTAGACCAAGAATTGGCTGTTATTCATGATATGGGCTTTGATGATTATTTCTTGGTTGTCTGGGATTTGCTGCGTTTCGGACGTTCGAATGGCTACTATATGGGAATGGGACGGGGTTCCGCGGTTGGTAGCTTGGTTTCCTATGCTTTAGACATTACAGGGATTGACCCGGTAGAGAAAAATCTGATTTTTGAACGCTTCCTCAATCGTGAACGCTATACCATGCCTGATATTGATATCGATATTCCTGATATTTATCGTCCAGATTTTATCAGGTATGTTGGCAATAAATATGGTAGTAAACATGCGGCTCAAATCGTTACTTTTTCAACCTTTGGAGCCAAGCAGGCTCTGCGTGATGTTTTGAAACGCTTTGGTGTGCCCGAGTATGAATTATCCGCAATTACTAAGAAAATCAGTTTTCGGGACAATCTCAAGTCAGCCTATGAGGGTAACCTCCAGTTTCGTCAGCAAATCAATAGTAAGTTGGAATACCAAAAAGCCTTTGAAATTGCTTGCAAGATAGAGGGATATCCAAGACAAACATCTGTCCATGCGGCTGGTGTTGTGATCAGTGACCAAGATTTGACCGACTACATTCCTCTAAAGCATGGTGATGAAATTCCACTGACTCAGTATGATGCCCATGGAGTTGAAGCTAGTGGACTTTTGAAAATGGACTTTCTGGGACTACGAAATTTGACCTTTGTCCAAAAAATGCAAGAGTTACTTGCTGAAACAGAAGGGATTCATCTGAAAATAGAAGAAATCGATTTGGAAGACAAAGAAACGCTGGCTTTATTTGCATCTGGTAATACAAAAGGTATCTTTCAATTTGAACAACCTGGCGCTATTCGCCTGCTTAAGCGTGTGCAGCCAGTCTGTTTTGAAGATGTCGTAGCGACTACTTCCCTAAATCGACCAGGTGCAAGTGACTATATCAATAATTTTGTGGCAAGAAAGCATGGTCAGGAAGAAGTGACTGTTCTGGATCAAGTACTGGAGGATATTTTGGCTCCAACCTACGGCATTATGCTCTATCAGGAGCAGGTTATGCAGGTTGCCCAGCGTTTTGCTGGATTTAGTCTTGGGAAAGCCGATATTTTGCGTCGTGCTATGGGGAAAAAGGATGCCTCTGCCATGCATGAGATGAGGGAATCCTTTATTCAAGGGGCATTAGAAGCTGGTCATACTGTGGAAAAAGCAGAGCAGGTCTTTGATGTTATGGAGAAGTTTGCTGGTTATGGTTTTAACAGGTCACACGCCTATGCTTACTCAGCCTTGGCCTTCCAGTTGGCCTATTTCAAAACGCATTATCCAGCTATCTTTTATCAGATCATGTTGAATTCTGCCAATAGTGATTACCTAACAGATGCATTAGAAGCAGGTTTTGAAGTAGCTCCTCTGTCCATCAACACTATTCCCTATCACGATAAAATTGCGAATAAGTCCATTTATCTAGGTCTGAAATCGATTAAGGGAGTCAGCAAAGATTTGGCGCTTTGGATAATTGAAAATAGACCCTATTCGAACATTGAAGATTTTGTAGCTAAATTACCTGATAATTATCTGAAACTTCCTTTGCTGGAACCTTTGGTAAAAGTTGGTCTTTTCGATTCATTTGAAAAAAATCGTCAAAAAGTATTCAATAATTTAGATAATCTATTTGAATTTGTGAAAGAGTTGGGAAGCTTGTTTGGTGATACAATTTATAGCTGGCAGGAATCGGAAGATTGGACTGAACAAGAAAAATTCTATATGGAACAAGAGCTTTTAGGGATAGGTGTCAGCAAACATCCCCTACAAACTATTGCAAGTAAAGCTATTTACCCGATTACCCCAATCGGAAATTTGTCAGAAAATAGCTACGCTATTATTTTGGTTGAAGTTCAGAAGATAAAAGTAATTCGTACCAAAAAGGGTGAAAATATGGCTTTCTTACAGGTGGATGATAGTAAGAAAAAATTGGATGTCACTCTCTTTTCAGACTTATATCGTCAGGTGGGGCAGGAAATAAAAGAGGGAGCCTTCTACTATATAAAAGGAAAAATCCAGTCACGTGATGGCCGTCTGCAAATGATTGCACAAGATTTGAAAGAAGCAGTGGCTGAACGATTTTGGATTCAGGTTAAAAATCATGAATATGATAAAGAAATTTCAAACATCTTAGACCAGTATAAAGGCCCAATCCCAGTCATCATAAGGTATGAAGAGGAACAGAAAACAATTGTTTCTTCCCAATATTTTGTGACTAAATCCAATGAATTAGAAGCGAAATTGGATAAAATTGCTATGAAAACGATTTATCACTAAAATTACGGAAAATAGAAGAATTTTCCATTTAAATGTGATATAATCAGTAGGAATGTTAAAAGAAAAAGGAGCATAAACTAAATGAAACGTATTGCTGTTTTGACTAGTGGTGGAGACGCCCCTGGTATGAACGCTGCCATCCGCGCAGTTGTTCGTCAAGCAATTTCAGAAGGAATGGAAGTTTTTGGTATCTATGATGGATATGCTGGAATGGTTGCTGGTGAAATTCATCCCCTAGATGCTGCTTCAGTAGGAGACATCATTTCTCGTGGTGGTACTTTCCTTCACTCAGCTCGTTACCCAGAGTTTGCTCAACTTGAAGGGCAACTTAAAGGGATTGAGCAATTGAAAAAACACGGGATTGAAGGCGTAGTTGTTATCGGTGGTGACGGATCTTACCACGGTGCTATGCGTTTGACTGAACATGGCTTCCCAGCTATCGGTCTTCCAGGTACAATCGATAACGATATCGTTGGTACTGACTTCACAATCGGCTTTGATACTGCGGTTACTACTGCTATGGACGCTATCGATAAGATTCGTGATACATCATCAAGTCACCGTCGTACTTTTGTTATCGAAGTTATGGGACGTAACGCAGGTGATATCGCTCTTTGGGCAGGTATCGCAACTGGTGCTGACGAAATTATCATCCCTGAAGAAGGCTTCAAGATGGAAGATATCGTAGCAAGTATCAAAGCTGGTTATGAGTGTGGTAAAAAACACAATATCATCGTCTTGGCTGAAGGTGTGATGTCAGCGGCTGAATTTGGTCAAAAACTGAAAGAAGCTGGAGATACAAGCGACCTTCGTGTGACAGAACTTGGACATATTCAACGTGGTGGTTCTCCAACTGCGCGTGACCGTGTTTTAGCATCACGTATGGGTGCTCATGCCGTTAAACTTCTTAAAGAAGGTATCGGTGGTGTTGCGGTTGGTATCCGTAATGAGAAAATGGTTGAAAACCCAATTCTTGGAACTGCAGAAGAAGGAGCATTGTTCAGCTTGACTGCAGATGGTAAGATTGTGGTTAACAACCCACACAAGGCTGATCTTGAACTATCTAGCTTGAATAAGAGCTTGTCATAATTTATAATTTAGTTAATAAGACCAAAAAGGTCATATATATAAAGGAGTCACAAAAATCATGAACAAACGTGTAAAAATCGTTGCAACTTTGGGACCTGCGGTAGAAATCCGTGGTGGTAAAAAATTCGGTGATGACGGATACTGGGGTGAAAAACTTGATGTTGAAGCTTCAGCTAAAAACATTGCTAAATTGATTGAAGCTGGTGCTAACACATTCCGTTTCAACTTCTCACACGGTGACCACCAAGAGCAAGGTGACCGTATGGCAACTGTTAAACTTGCTGAAAAACTTGCAGGTAAAAAAGTTGGTTTCCTTCTTGATACAAAAGGACCAGAAATCCGTACTGAATTGTTTGAAGGAGATGCAAAAGAGTACTCTTACACAACTGGTGAAAAAATCCGTGTTGCTACTAAGCAAGGAATCAAATCAACTCGTGATGTGATTGCATTGAACGTTGCTGGTGCTCTTGATATCTATGATGATGTTGAAGTTGGGCGTCAAGTTTTGGTTGACGATGGTAAACTTGGTCTTCGTGTGGTTGCTAAAGATGATGCGGCTCGTGAATTTGAAGTTGAAGTTGAAAACGATGGCGTAATTGCTAAACAAAAAGGTGTTAACATTCCTAACACTAAAATTCCTTTCCCAGCTCTTGCTGAACGTGATAACGATGACATCCGCTTTGGTCTTGAACAAGGTATCAACTTCATCGCGATTTCATTCGTACGTACTGCAAAAGACGTTAACGAAGTTCGTGCAATCTGTAAAGAAACTGGTAACGGACACGTTCAATTGTTCGCTAAAATCGAAAACCAACAAGGTATCGACAACTTGGATGAAATCATCGAAGCTGCTGATGGTATCATGATCGCTCGTGGTGACATGGGTATCGAAGTACCATTTGAAATGGTTCCAGTTTACCAAAAAATGATCATCAAGAAAGTCAATGCTGCAGGTAAAGTTGTTATCACTGCAACAAACATGCTTGAAACAATGACTGAAAAACCACGTGCAACTCGTTCAGAAGTATCAGACGTATTTAACGCTGTTATCGATGGAACTGACGCTACAATGCTTTCAGGTGAGTCTGCAAACGGTAAATACCCACTTGAGTCAGTAACTACAATGGCTACTATCGACAAGAATGCTCAAACTCTTCTTAACGAATACGGACGTTTGAACTCAGATTCATTCGAACGTAACTCTAAGACAGAAGTAATGGCTTCAGCTGTTAAAGATGCTACTAACTCAATGGACATTAAATTGGTTGTAACTCTTACTAAGACTGGACACACTGCACGTTTGATTTCTAAATACCGTCCAAATGCTGATATCTTGGCATTGACATTCGACGAATTGACAGAACGTGGCTTGATGTTGAACTGGGGTGTTATCCCAATGTTGACAGATGCTCCATCATCAACTGACGATATGTTCGAAATTGCTGAACGTAAAGCGGTAGAAGCAGGTCTTGTTGAATCAGGTGATGATATCGTTATCGTTGCTGGTGTACCAGTAGGAGAAGCTGTTCGTACAAATACAATGCGTATCCGTACAGTCCGCTAATCAAAATTGAAAAAGCCTATCATATCAAGCTTATAGCCTGTATGATGGGCTATTTTTTGTCTATGGGGCACAACTTTTTACTTGATATTTAATGAGACAGTATCAAGTGAATCAATAACTGCTTGTTTCATGACATTTGTAATGTGAGTATAGATTACAGTTGTTTTTTATGGCTTACACAAGATACGCTGTCTTGTAGAAGCGAACGTAAAACAGATATTAAGTTTAAATACAGAAAAAACAACCCCCTGATGATTCAAGGAGTTGTCTATAGCTAGATTAGTTTTTTGAAGCTGCTTGGAATTCAGGATTTTTCCATGCTTCATCAATGATAGCTTGCAATTCTTTTGCAGATGCTTGCATTTTTTGAGTTTCTGCGTCGTTCAATGGGATGTTTACTGGACGAACGATACCGTGGGCACCAACGATAGCAGGTTGACCGATAAAGACGTTCTCAACTCCATATTGACCTTCTTGGAATACTGAAAGTGGAAGAACAGCATTTTCATCATCAAGGATAGCTTTTGTAATACGAGCAAGGGCTACAGCGATACCGTAGTATGTAGCACCTTTCTTGTTAATGATTGAGTATGCAGCGTCGCGAACAGAAATGAAGAGTTCTACAAGGTCAGCTTCATCCAAGTCACGGTTAGCTTGCAACCATTGTTCCAATTTTACACCGGCAACGTTAGCATGTGACCAAACGGCAAACTCAGAGTCACCGTGTTCACCCATGATGTAGGCGTGAACTGAACGTGCATCTACACCAATTTTTTCAGCAAGTGCTTGACGGAAACGAGCTGAGTCAAGTGAAGTACCTGAACCGATAACGCGTTCTTTAGGGAATCCAGAGAATTTCCAAGTTGAATAAGTCAAGACATCTACTGGGTTAGCAGCAACAAGGAAGATACCATTGAAACCTGAAGCAACGACTTGTTCAACGATTGATTTGTTGATAGCAAGGTTTTTACCTACAAGGTCAAGACGAGTTTCACCTGGTTTTTGGGGAGCACCAGCAGTGATAACAACAAGGTCAGCGTCTGCACAGTCTTCGTACTTAGCAGCGTAGATTTTCTTTGGTGAAGTAAATGCAAGCGCGTGGCTAAGGTCTTCAGCATCACCAACTGCTTTTTCAAACAATTGAGGAATTTCAATAATACCAAGTTCTTGTGCGATTCCTTGAGTAACAAGAGCGAAAGCGTAAGATGAACCTACGGCACCATCACCAACAAGGATAACTTTTTTGTGTTGTTTAGTTAGTGTCATTTGTCTAAACATCTCCTTAATTTTATTTAGGGATTTTCCCAGATAAATTCATTCTATCACTTTTAAAAAGCTTTGTCACGAATATGCCTTGCAGATCTTGATGTAAACGTTTTAGTGGGGTAGAAGGCTGAAATATAGGATACAATATGGTATAATATAACTGATTACTAATTGTGAAACGAGGCATTTATTAATGCAGGATAAAAATTTAGTGAATGTCAATCTGACAAAGGAGATGAAAACGAGCTTTATCGATTACGCCATGAGTGTTATCGTGGCGCGGGCGCTTCCTGATGTTCGAGATGGCTTGAAACCTGTTCACCGTCGGATTCTCTATGGAATGAATGAATTAGGTGTTACCCCAGACAAACCTCATAAAAAATCTGCTCGTATTACAGGGGATGTCATGGGTAAATACCACCCACACGGGGATTTCTCTATCTATGAAGCTATGGTTCGTATGGCTCAATGGTGGAGCTACCGTTACATGCTTGTAGATGGGCATGGAAACTTTGGTTCTATGGATGGTGATGGTGCTGCTGCCCAGCGTTATACTGAGGCACGCATGAGCAAGATTGCTCTGGAAATGCTTCGAGATATCAATAAGAATACGGTTGATTTCGTTGATAACTATGATGCCAATGAACGTGAACCCTTGGTCTTGCCTGCACGTTTTCCAAATCTTTTGGTCAATGGAGCAACTGGTATTGCCGTTGGGATGGCTACCAACATTCCTCCTCACAATCTAGGTGAGACCATTGATGCGGTCAAGCTCGTCATGGACAATCCTGAAGTGACTACCAAGGACTTGATGGAAGTCTTGCCTGGTCCAGATTTTCCAACAGGTGCCCTTGTCATGGGGAAATCAGGCATTCATAAGGCTTATGAAACAGGTAAAGGTTCTATTGTCCTCCGTTCTCGTACAGAGATTGAAATGACCAAGACGGGACGTGAGCGCATTGTTGTAACGGAATTTCCTTATATGGTCAATAAAACCAAGGTGCATGAGCATATTGTTCGCTTAGTTCAGGAAAAACGCATTGAGGGGATTACAGCAGTACGTGATGAGTCCAACCGTGAAGGTGTTCGATTCGTTATTGAAGTTAAACGAGATGCTTCAGCAAATGTTATCCTTAACAACCTCTTCAAGATGACCCAGATGCAAACCAATTTTGGTTTTAATATGTTGGCGATTCAAAATGGGGTTCCGAAGATTTTATCTCTTCGTCAGATTTTGGATGCTTATATTGAACACCAAAAAGAAGTGGTTATTCGTCGGACACGTTTTGATAAGGAAAAAGCGGAAGCGCGTGCGCATATCTTAGAAGGTCTCTTAATCGCACTCGACCATATCGACGAAGTGATTCGTATCATCCGTGCTAGTGAAACTGATGCGGAAGCGCAAGCCGAGTTGATGAGTAAGTTTAAGCTTTCTGAACGTCAAAGTCAGGCTATCCTAGACATGCGTCTTCGTCGTTTGACAGGTTTGGAACGCGATAAGATTCAGTCTGAGTATGATGATCTCTTGGCTTTGATTGCAGATTTGGCGGATATTCTTGCTAAGCCAGAGCGTGTTTCTCAAATCATCAAGGATGAATTGGACGAAGTTAAGCGTAAGTTTGGCGACCAACGTCGTACGGAATTGATGGTCGGTGAAGTCTTGAGTCTTGAAGATGAGGACTTGATTGAAGAATCGGATGTCTTGATTACACTGTCAAACAAAGGCTACATCAAACGTCTGGACCAAGCTGAATTTACCGCTCAAAAACGCGGGGGTCGTGGTGTTCAAGGAACTGGCGTTAAGGATGATGATTTTGTCCGAGAGTTAGTGTCAACTAGCACCCATGATCACCTACTCTTCTTTACAAATAAAGGCCGTGTCTATCGCCTGAAAGGATATGAAATTCCTGAATATGGTCGTACTGCCAAGGGATTGCCGATTGTCAATCTTTTGAAATTGGATGAAGGCGAAAGTATTCAGACTATCATCAATGTTGAATCTGAACGTAGTGATGATGCTTATCTCTTCTTCACAACCCGTCATGGTATTGTGAAGAGAACCAGCGTCAAGGAATTTGCTAACATTCGTCAAAATGGACTTAAAGCACTGAACCTCAAGGATGAAGATGAGTTGATTAATGTTTTGTTGACGGAAGAAGATACGGATATTATCATTGGAACCAAGTTTGGTTATGCAGTTCGCTTTAATCAATCAGCCGTTCGCGGCATGAGTCGTATCGCCACTGGTGTGAAAGGTGTTAATCTCCGTGAGGAAGACACAGTAGTTGGTGCTAGCGTAATTACTGATCAAGATGAGGTTCTTATCATCACAGAAAAAGGATTTGGTAAGCGTACCGTCGCTACTGAATACCCAACAAAAGGTCGTGGTGGTAAAGGAATGAAGACGGCCAATGTTGCTGAGAAAAATGGTCCTCTATCAGGTCTATTGACAGTTAAAGGTGATGAAGATTTGATGATTATCACTGATACAGGTGTCATGATTCGAACCAATGTTGCCAATATTTCACAAACAGGTCGCTCAACTATGGGAGTTAAAGTGATGCGCCTGGATCAAGATGCCAAAATTGTAACCTTTACAACGGTTGCAGCGGCAGAAAAAGAAGAAGTTGGGACAGAAAACGAAACAGAAGGTGAAGCATAATGTCTCATAAAAAGAACAAAAAGAAAACAAGTCGTAAGAATTTACTAATCAATATTTTGGCAGGATTCTTAATCATTTTGTCAGTAGCTTTGATTTTCAATTCAAAAATTCGTGATATTTTCATAGTTTGGAATACCAATAAGTACCAAGTTAGCCAGGTATCAAAAGAAAAAATAGAAGAAAATCAGGATACAGAAGGAAATTTTGATTTTGATTCTGTCAAAGCTATCTCTTCTGAAGCGGTTCTAGCTTCTCAATGGGATGCTCAAAAACTACCAGTTATCGGCGGAATTGCTATTCCTGAATTAGAAATGAATCTTCCGATTTTTAAAGGATTGAATAACGTAAATCTATATTATGGTGCTGGTACTATGAAGCGTGATCAAGTGATGGGAGAAGGAAATTATAGTCTAGCTAGTCATCATATTTTTGGTGTTAATAATGCTAATAAAATGTTATTCTCTCCTTTGGATAACGCTAAAAATGGTATGAAAATTTATCTAACTGATAAAAATAAAGTTTATACCTATGAAATCCGTGAAGTCAAACGTGTGACACCGGATCGTGTTGATGAGGTTGATGACAGAGAAGGGGTCAATGAGATTACATTGGTAACCTGTGAAGACCTTGCCGCTACAGAACGTATTATTGTAAAAGGTGATTTGAAAGAAACAAAAGATTATTCACAAACGTCTGATGAAATTCTAACAGCTTTCAATCAACCATATAAACAATTTAGTTAAGATAAGTCAGTGAAAAGATAATATCTGGAGAGGATAATCCATGTCTTCTCCATTTTATATTTAGAGCTATGAAAATTTGTTTATTGCAGTTGTTATAGTATATTGAAATAGAATCTGAACAAATTGATTAAGGAATTTAAAGCAATTTCTATAAATATTTTAGAAGAGATATTGTGCGATTCTAGATTCGATATAATATAATATTCTGAAAATCAAAAATATTAAGTTTAATGATGTTACTAGTAATCTTACTTGGGTTTTGGAATACTCTCATTGAGGGATGGTGATGATTTTAGCTTTATCCTTAAGAAATGTTTTAAAGATAGATTGAAACAAAGGTGGAGGTTGTTGACTCTTTTTATACCATAACTAATAATACAAAGTGTGTAATCTTAAAGTAGATATAAATAGTTAAATTTTAAAAAAATTATTATTTCTTTACTTTTTATGTTATAATAACAAATATAAAGAGTTAGGGGATGTTTATGAGTTCTTCAGAGTTTATTTCGAAGATAGATTATTATTGTCATAAGAAAGAAAGTCTTTTCAATCAAAGTAAGTTCAAGTATGCGATTCGTTCCATGTTTGCAGGTGCTTTTTTAACCTTTAGTACAGCAGCTGGAGCTATTGGTGCGGATTTATTAAACAGTATTATTCCAAGTAGTGGGTATTTTCTTTTCCCATTTGTTTTTGCTTGGGGACTTGTTTATATCGTTTTTCTAAATGCTGAGTTAGTTACATCCAACATGATGTACCTAACAGCAGGCGCATTTTTAAAAAAGATGGATTGGAAAAAGGCAGTAATCATTTTACTATACTGTACTCTATTTAATCTAATTGGTGCCTTGGTAGCTGGATGGGCCTTTGCCAACTCGTCAGCCTTTTCCCATCTGACCCATGATAGTTTCCTTCCTAAGCTTGTAGCCAAGAAATTGGCGCGTCCAAGTGATTTAGTCCTGATTGAGGGAATTCTTGCCAATGTATTTGTAAATATTGCCATTCTTTCATCTATACTAGTTAAAGATGGTGCCGCCAAACTATGGATTATTTTATCAGCTATTTCCATGTTTGTCTTCCTGTCCAATGAGCATATCGCTGCCAATTTTGCTTCCTTTAGTATTATGAAATTCAGCATGATTGCTGATCAAGTACCTCATTTTGATTTGGTAAATATACTTAGACATTGGGGAGTAACCTTCATTGCTAACTTTATAGGTGGAGGACTTCTGATTGGTTTACCATATGCCTTTCTAAATAAGAATGAAGATACATATGTTGATTAAGAAGAGTTAGTGTATCAGGGAGAATCAGAACAATTCTCTCTTTTTCTTTTACAAAATAGGCTTGCAGAGAAAATCGTTTTTAAATTGTAACAATAAAATATATTAAATAGGATAAAAGTTATTCCACTCAATCTCTAGATTCTGATAATTAAAAATTCTAAAAGTTTGTTATTAAAGTAATGTAAACGATTTCTCAAATTTTAAAATTTAGAAAAAATACAATTAGGAAAGGCTTTTCATTATATCTATTTTATGTTATAATTATCACAAATAAAAGTTTTAGGAGTTTATTATGATTTCTTCAGAATTTATCTCAAAGATTGAATTTGCTTGCAAGAAGAAAGAAAGTCTTTTCAATCAAAGTAAGTTCAAGTATGCGATTCGTTCTATGTTTGCAGGTGCATTTTTAACCTTCAGTACAGCTGCTGGTGCAGTTGGGGCTGACTTGATTAATAAAATTGCACCAGGTAGTGGACGCTTCCTCTTCCCATTTGTCTTTGCTTGGGGCTTGGCCTACATTGTTTTCTTGAATGCCGAGTTGGTAACATCAAACATGATGTTCTTGACTGCTGGTAGTTTCTTGAAAAAAATCTCTTGGAGAAAAACGGCTGAGATTTTACTTTACTGTACCTTGTTCAACCTTATCGGGGCTTTGATAGCAGGTTGGGGCTTTGCTCATTCGGCAGCCTATGCACATCTGACTCACGATAGTTTCATTTCAGGGGTTGTTGAGATGAAGTTAGGCCGTTCAAATGAATTAGTCTTGCTTGAGGCTATTTTGGCAAATATTTTCGTAAATATTGCGATTCTTTCATTTGTTTTGGTCAAAGATGGTAGTGCCAAACTATGGCTTGTGTTGTCAGCAATTTACATGTTTGTATTCTTAACAAACGAGCACATTGCGGCGAACTTTGCTTCTTTCGCGATTGTGAAATTCAGTGTTGCTGCTGATTCAATTGCTAACTTCGGTGTTGGAAATATGCTTCGTCATTGGGGAGTAACCTTTATCGGAAACTTTATCGGAGGAGGTCTCTTGATGGGTCTTCCATATGCCTTCCTCAATAAAAACGAAGATACTTATGTAGATTAAGGAAATGAGCACGATTGAATCGTGCTTTTTCGTTTTGTAAGAAGCAATAGCTACTCCTTATATCAAAATATAGAAAAGAGGTATTAGTCAAGATAGGTCGATAGTGCTACAATATCCTTAATGAAACTATATGGAGGTCGCCTTATGACTCGTGATTTTAAATTTGAAACTTTGCAACTACATGCTGGTCAAGTTGTGGATCCAGCTACCAAGTCTCGTGCAGTGCCAATTTATCAGACAACATCCTTCGTTTTTGACGATACGCAGGAAGGTGCTGATCTGTTTGCCTTGAGAAAACCAGGCAATATCTATACTCGTATTACAAATCCTACAACGGCTGCCTTTGAAGAAAGAATCGCTGCTCTTGAAGGTGGTGTCGGAGCGCTAGCAACAGCCTCAGGTATGGCAGCAGTGACTTATACGATTTTGGCTCTTGCTCATGCAGGTGACCATGTTGTAGCAGCATCAACTATTTACGGTGGGACTTTCAATCTCTTGAAAGAAACCCTTCCTCGTTATGGGATCACAACAACCTTTGTCGATGTTGATAATTTGGAGGAAGTAGAAGCAGCTATCAATGACAATACCAAGCTTGTCTTGATTGAAACCTTGGGGAATCCCCTGATTAACATTCCTGACTTGGAAAAATTGGCTGAGATTGCGCATAAACACCAGATTCCACTTGTTTCTGACAATACTTTTGCTACACCATACTTGATTAACGTCTTCTCTCACGGTGTAGATATTGCTATTCACTCTGCGACTAAGTTTATCGGTGGGCATGGTACGACTATTGGTGGAGTGATTGTCGATAGCGGTCGTTTTGACTGGGCGGCTTCAGGAAAATTCCCTCAATTTGTTGAGGAAGACCCAAGCTACCACAATTTGAGCTATACTCGCGATGTCGGGGCAGCAGCCTTTATTATCGCTGTCCGTGTTCAATTGCTTCGTGATACAGGTGCAGCCTTGTCGCCATTTAATGCCTTCCTCTTGCTTCAAGGACTGGAAACCCTTTCACTTCGTGTGGAACGTCATGTACAAAATGCAGAGAAAATTGTTGAATTCCTTGTAAATCATCCTAAGGTAGAAAAAGTTAACTATCCAAAATTGGCTGATAGTCCTTATCATGCCTTGGCTGAGAAATATTTACCAAAAGGTGTGGGATCAATCTTTACCTTCCATGTCAAAGGTGGGGAGGCAGAAGCACGCAAGGTAATTGATAATTTAGAAATCTTCTCTGACCTTGCAAACGTGGCAGACGCTAAGTCTCTGGTTGTTCATCCAGCTACAACCACTCACGGTCAATTGTCAGAAAAAGACCTAGAAGCAGCAGGTGTCACACCAAACCAAATCCGTTTGTCAATCGGTCTTGAAAATGTAGAGGATTTGATTGAAGACTTGCGCTTGGCCTTGGAAAAAATTTAAAGTAAAAGATATAAACAGTGGGTTTTGACTCACTGTTTTTGATTTTCCCTCAGGCATGATATAATGGTTAAAGAAGTCTAGAAAGAGGAACGATATGAACGAAATCAAATGCCCCAATTGTGGGGAAGTCTTTACAGTAAATGAAAGCCAGTATGCCGAACTTTTGTCCCAAGTGAGAACGGCAGAGTTTGACAAGGAATTACACGACCGCATGAAGCAGGAACTGGCCTTGGCTGAGCAAAAGGCTATGAATGAGCAACAGTCTAAACTAGCTCAAAAAGACCAAGAAATCGCGCAATTGCAGAGTCAAATCCAAAACTTTGATACAGAGAAGGAATTGGCCAAGAAAGAAGTTGAACAGACAAGCCATCAGGCTCTCTTGGCCAAGGACAAGGAAGTGCAGGCCTTGGAAAACCAATTGGCGACCTTGCGTTTGGAACATGAAAATCAACTGCAAAAGACCCTTTCTGACCTTGAAAAAGAACGAGATCAGGTCAAAAATCAACTCCTCTTGCAAGAAAAAGAAAATGAATTATCTTTAGCTTCTGTTAAGCAAAACTATGAAGCCCAACTTAAAGCAGCCAGTGAACAAGTCGAATTTTACAAGAACTTTAAGGCTCAACAATCTACAAAAGCGATTGGGGAAAGTCTGGAACAGTATGCAGAGAGTGAGTTTAACAAGGTCCGTAGTTTTGCCTTTCCAAATGCTTACTTTGAGAAGGATAACAAGGTCTCTGCGCGTGGATCTAAGGGGGACTTTATCTTCCGTGAGAATGATGAAAATGGAGTAGAAATCATTTCTATCATGTTTGAGATGAAAAACGAAGCGGACGGGACAGAGAAGAAGCATAAGAACGCGGATTTTTACAAGGAATTGGACAAGGACCGTCGTGAAAAGAACTGTGAGTATGCGGTTTTAGTGACCATGCTTGAGGCTGATAACGACTATTTTAACACAGGGATTGTTGACATCAGCCACGAGTATGAAAAGATGTATGTGGTTCGCCCTCAGTTCTTTATCCAGTTGATCGGGCTCTTGCGTAATGCCGCGCTTAATTCTCTAAAATATAAGCAGGAGTTGGCCTTGGTTCGGGAGCAAAATATTGATATCACTCATTTTGAAGAAGATTTGGATGCCTTTAAACAGGCCTTTGCTAAGAATTATAATTCAGCTTCGACCAACTTTGGTAAAGCTATTGATGAAATTGACAAGGCTATCAAACGGATGGAAGAGGTCAAAAAGTTCCTAACCACATCCGAAAACCAACTTCGCCTTGCAAATAATAAACTAGAAGATGTTTCAGTTAAAAAATTGACCCGAAAAAATCCAACCATGAAAGCAAAATTTGAAGCATTGAAGGGGGAGTAGAAAGCAAGAATGAACGGTATTATTAACTTAAAAAAAGAAGCGGGAATGACCTCGCATGATGCGGTTTTTAAACTGCGTAAGATTTTGGGAACCAAGAAAATTGGACATGGTGGGACCTTGGATCCGGTTGTAGTGGGTGTTTTGCCCATTGCGGTTGGCAAGGCGACCCGTATGGTAGAGTTTATGCAGGATGAGGGCAAGGTCTATGAGGGGGAGATTACTCTCGGCTATTCAACAACGACTGAGGATGCCAGTGGAGAAGTGGTCGCAGAGACCCCTGTTTTGTCGCCCTTGGATGAAAGGCTTGTCGATGAAGCGATTGCTAGCTTGACTGGGCTTATCAAACAGATTCCGCCTATGTATTCGGCTGTTAAGGTCAATGGTCGCAAGCTCTATGAGTATGCGCGTGCTGGTCAGGAAGTGGAGCGTCCAGAACGTCAGGTGACCATTTATCAATTTGATCGAACAAGTCCGATTTCTTATGATAGCCATCTTGCACGCTTCACTTTTCGTGTGAAATGTAGCAAAGGAACTTATATTCGTACCTTGTCAGTTGACTTGGGAGAGAAACTTGGTTATGCAGCTCATATGTCACATCTGACTCGTACTAGTGCAGCCGGTTTACAGCTAGAGGATGCTCTTACATTGGAAGAAATTGCTTCAAAAGTGGAGGATGGTCAACTTGACTTTCTCCATCCTCTAGAGATTGGGACGGGGGATCTTGTCAAAGTTTTCCTAAGTCCAGAAGAGGCTACAGAAGTGCGCTTTGGTCGTTTTATAGAGCTAGACAAAACAGACAAAGAACTGGCTGCTTTTGAAGGCGATAAATTGTTAGCAATTTTAGAAAAACGGGACAATCTCTATAAGCCAAGAAAGGTTTTTAGCTAGTCTAACTGGGTGTAGGGATTGGAAATGTTTTCCTTAGACTATCCAAATCAGACTATAAATTTCCCAAAAATTGTGATAGAATAGACGAGGATAAAAAAACGGAGGATAGCATGCAAAATAGACCAATCATTATCGGAGTGACAGGTGGTTCTGGTGGAGGAAAAACCAGTGTTTCAAGAGCCATTTTATCGCATTTCCCTGATGAAAAGATTTCCATGATTGAGCATGATTCATACTACAAGGATCAGTCTCATTTGACTTTTGAAGAGCGTGTCAAAACCAACTACGACCATCCTTTTGCCTTTGATACAGACTTAATGATTGAGCAAATTAAGGAATTGTTGGCAGGGCGCCCGGTGGATATTCCGACTTATGACTATACAGAGCATACACGAAGCAGCAAGACCTATCGTCAGGAACCTCAAGATGTCTTTATCGTTGAGGGGATTTTGGTCTTAGAGGACAAGCGCCTGCGCGATTTGATGGATATCAAGATTTTTGTGGATACGGATGATGATGTGCGCATTATTCGTCGTATCAAGCGTGATATGGAGGAGCGTGGCCGTAGCCTTGATAGCGTTATTGACCAGTACTTAGGTGTAGTTAAACCTATGTATCACCAGTTTATCGAGCCAACCAAGCGTTATGCTGATATCGTCATTCCTGAGGGAGTCAGCAATACAGTTGCTATTGACCTTTTGACGACCAAGATTGCAAAGATTTTGGAAGAAGCTCGAAACAGCAAATAATCAGATGAGGAGGTCTTGCCTCCTTTTTCTATTTTTCCCTCATAATGGTACATAAATGGAGATTTTTAGGCATATTTTTGGTATAATAATACCCATGAAAGAGCAAGGAAATGAGTAGTAGGTGGAGATGGAAAAGTATTTATCGGTAACAACTTTGACCAAGTATCTGAAAATGAAATTCGATAAAGACCCTTACTTGGAACGGGTCTATTTAACTGGTCAAGTTTCCAACTTTCGTAAACGACCTACTCACCAATATTTCTCCCTAAAGGATGACCATGCAGTCATTCAAGCGACTATTTGGTCTGGGATTTATCAGAAATTAGGGTTTGACCTTGAAGAAGGAATGAAGATCAATGTGATTGGGCGTGTACAGGTCTATGAACCAAGTGGTAGCTACTCCATTATCATTGAAAAGGCTGAGCCTGATGGGGTTGGGGCGCTTGCGATTCAGTTTGAACAACTCAAGAAAAAATTGACGGAAGAAGGTCTGTTTCAAGAACGCTTCAAGCAACCTCTTCCCCAATTTTCTAAGCGAATTGGTGTAGTGACAAGTCGTAGTGGAGCCGTTATTCGAGATATTATCACGACCGTCAGCAGACGTTTTCCTGGTGTTGATATTCTCCTCTATCCGACTAAGGTGCAAGGTGATGGTTCTGCGGAGGAAATTGCTCGAAATATCGCGCGTGCTAATCAACGTGACGATTTGGATTTGCTGATTATTGGTCGTGGTGGTGGTTCCATCGAGGATCTCTGGGCCTTTAACGAAGAAATTGTGGTACGAGCTATTTTTGAATCTCGTCTGTCAGTTATTTCTAGTGTGGGGCATGAGACGGATGTGACCTTGGCGGATTTTGTGGCAGATAGACGGGCTGCAACGCCGACAGCTGCAGCTGAACTAGCAACACCAGTGACCAAGTTGGATCTATTAGCCCATTTGCAAAATCAAGAAAAACGGATGGCAACAGCAGTCCGAAATGTCCTATCTAAGAAACAAGAAGCTTTGAAAAAATGCAGTCAGTCAGTCATCTTTAGACAGCCAGAGCGCTTGTATGATGGCTATTTGCAATGTTTGGACCAACTACAACTGCGCTTAAAACAAAGTTTGCGAACACGGATTTTTGATAGCAACCAACTAGTTCAATCAAGGACGCATCAACTGGTCCAATTATCACCTGTTACCAAAATCCAGCGTTATCAAGACCGCCTAGGTCAGTTGGACAAGCTCTTACGTAGCCAAATGGCGCTGGTTTATGATGCCAAGGTTTCTGAGGTTAAGCGACTTTCAGAAGCCCTGCTGATGCTGGATACCAGTCGAATCGTGGCGCGTGGTTATGCAATTGTCAAAAAAGAAGAGTCAGTAGTCGATTCGGTTGAGAATTTGAAGAAGAAAGACCAAGTAACGCTTTTGATGCGAGATGGTCAAGTAGAATTAGAGGTTAAAGATGTCAAAACAAAAGAAATTTGAGGAAAATCTAGCAGAACTGGAGACCATTGTCCAAAGTTTGGAAAATGGTGAAATTGCTTTGGAAGATGCGATTGCGGCCTTTCAAAAGGGAATGGTCTTGTCAAAGGAGCTCCAAGCGACGCTGGACAAGGCTGAAAAGACCTTGGTCAAGGTCATGCAAGAAGACGGAACAGAAAGTGATTTTGAATGAAGAAGCAAGAAAAATTAGCTCTTGTTGAGTCGGCTTTGGAAGACTTTTATGGAGACCAGCAATTTGCCTCTAGTTTGCGAGAGTCTGTTCTCTATTCCATTCATGCTGGTGGTAAGCGTATTCGCCCTTTTCTCTTGTTGGAAGTTTTGGAAGCCTTGCAAGTTGCCATCAAACCTGCTCACGCGCAGGTGGCTGCGGCCTTGGAAATGATTCATACAGGGAGCTTGATTCACGATGACCTTCCTGCCATGGATGATGATGATTATCGTCGGGGACGTTTGACCAATCATAAGAAGTTCGGTGAAGCTATGGCGATTTTGGCTGGAGATGCCTTGTTCCTAGATCCCTATGCCTTGATAGCGCAGGCAGATTTGCTAAGTCAGATCAAGGTGGACTTGATTGCCAACTTATCCCTTGCTTCAGGTAGTCTGGGTATGGTGGCAGGGCAGGTTTTGGATATGGAAGGCGAACACCAACATTTGTCCTTGAAAGAACTTCAGACCATTCATGCCAATAAGACTGGAAAATTACTAGCCTTTCCTTTCCAAGCAGCTGCTATTATAGCTGAATTGGCTCCTGAAATACAGGCAAAACTGAAAACTGTTGGCGAATTGATTGGACTGGCTTTTCAAGTTAGAGACGATGTGCTAGATGTGACAGCTAGTTTTGAGGAAATAGGCAAGACACCGCAAAAGGACTTGCAGGCAGAAAAGTCAACCTACCCAGCCTTGTTGGGCTTGGAAGAGGCTGTTGCCTTTTGTAACCAAACTCTGGATCAAGCTAATGCCAAATTAGAAGAAATTGCCCAGCAGGTTCCTTTTGAGATAGAATCGATTGTAAGTGTAGTAGAAAGTTTGAGAATTAATGGCTAAGGAAAGAGTGGATGTACTAGCTTATAAACAGGGCTTGTTTGAAACGCGAGAACAGGCCAAGCGCGGTGTCATGGCTGGACTAGTAGTAGCAGTCCTGAATGGAGAACGGTTTGACAAACCAGGAGAGAAAATCCCAGACGATACCGAGCTAAAACTTAAGGGTGAAAAACTCAAGTATGTCAGCCGTGGTGGCTTGAAATTGGAAAAGGCCTTGCAGGTCTTTGATTTGTCAGTAGAAGGGGCAACAACGATTGATATCGGTGCCTCTACTGGAGGCTTTACCGATGTCATGTTGCAGAATGGTGCTGAGTTAGTATTTGCAGTCGATGTCGGCACCAATCAGTTGGCTTGGAAACTACGCCAAGACCCACGAGTGGTCAGCATGGAGCAGTTTAATTTCCGCTATGCCGAAAAGACTGATTTCGAAAAGGAACCGAGCTTTGCCAGTATTGATGTGAGTTTCATTTCCCTCAGTTTGATTCTGCCAGTCTTGCATCGAGTCTTGGCAGATCAAGGTCAGGTCGTGGCTCTAGTTAAGCCTCAGTTTGAAGCAGGACGTGAGCAGATTGGAAAAAATGGAATTATTCGAGATGCTAAGGTTCATCAGAATGTCCTTGAATCTGTCACATCTATGGCAGTAGAGGAAGGTTTTGCAGTCCTTGGTTTGGACTTTTCTCCTATCCAAGGAGGTCATGGAAATATTGAGTTTTTAGCGTATTTGAAAAAAGAAGAGTCAGCAAGTAATCAGGTTCTTGCTGAGATTGAAGAAGTAGTAGAGAGGGCGCATAGTCAATTTAAAAATGAATAAAAAAGAGAGACTTGAAAACATTAGACGATTTGTGACAGATTATCAAATCGGTACGCAGGAAGAAATCGTAGAACATTTGAAAGAGGCAGGCATCACTGCCACTCAGGCAACGGTATCACGAGATATCAAAGAACTAGGTATTGTCAAAATTCCTTTGAGAGACAATACTTATGTCTATGAATTGCCTAAATCAATCGTAAAAAGTTTGCAATTGGCTGAAGACAATATCGAATCTGCTGAATTGATGGAAAAGATGATCAATCTCCAGGTTATCCCAGGAAATACTGCTTTTGTAAAAGCTCAGTTAATCGAGACTTTTGCGGACAAGATTTTCAGCTGTTTGGCTGATGATAGCTCGATTTTAGTCATTGCCAGAAGTGAAAGTCTAGCTGAGGAAATCTTTGAACAAGTAAAAAATTGGTAGGTCTATATGTTACTTGAAATTTCGATAAAAAACTTTGCCATTATTGAGGCTATTTCCCTCAATTTTGAAAAGGGAATGACTGTCCTGACTGGTGAAACAGGCGCAGGGAAGTCGATTATCATTGATGCCATGAATATGATGTTGGGAGCTCGTGCGACGACAGATGTTATTCGT
Organism: Streptococcus mitis; assembly: GCA_001560895.1. Classification (NCBI taxonomy): domain Bacteria; kingdom Bacillati; phylum Bacillota; class Bacilli; order Lactobacillales; family Streptococcaceae; genus Streptococcus; species Streptococcus mitis. The sequence continues at coordinate 1,269,497 of CP014326.1, read as the reverse complement.
CATGGTGCACCAAAGGCAGAGATTGAAGGGCTTTTCTCAGTTGAAAATAGTCGCCTTTTACAGGAAATTTTTGATGAGCAAGGTTTAGAATTGGGTGATGAGATTATCATCCGTCGGGAAATTCTGCAAAATGGTCGTAGTATCAGCCGTGTGAATGGTCAGATGGTTAATCTGTCGGTTTTGCGTGCTATTGGGCAACATCTTGTAGATATTCATGGTCAGCATGACCAAGAAGAATTAATGCGTCCTCAACTGCACATCCAGATGTTGGATGAATTTGGCGATGCAGCTTTTTGGGACTTGAAAGAAACCTACCAGACGAGTTTTGATGCCTATCGAAAAATGCGCAAGCAGGTTCTGGAAGTCAAGAAAAACCAACAGGAACACAAGGCTCGTATTGAAATGTTGGAATTTCAAATGGCAGAGATTGAGGCAGCAAACTTGCAGGCTGGAGAAGACTTGGCTCTCAATCAAGAGCGAGATAAACTCCTTAACCATAAAAATATTGCAGATACGCTGACCAATGCCTACAGTATGTTGGACAATGAAGACTTTTCAAGTTTGGCCAATGTTCGTTCGGCTATGAATGACATGGAAAGTGTTGAAGAGTATGACCCTGAATACCGTGAAATTTCAAGCTCTCTATCTGAGACTTACTATGTCTTAGAAGACATTAGCAAACGTTTGGAAACTATTATTGAGGATCTTGATTTTGATGGTAATCGCCTTATGCAGGTCGAGAATCGTTTGGATCTCCTTCATACTATTACCCGTAAGTATGGTGGGACTGTAGATGATGTTTTGCTGTATTTTGCCAAGATTACGGATGAATACAATCTCTTGACAGGCAATAACCTTTCGTCTGAAGACATGGAAGCAGAGCTTAAGAAATTGGAAGTCAATCTTGTCGACTTGGCAGGTCAGCTTGCATCTGCTCGTCATGATTTGGCCCAACAACTCGAAGCTGAGATTAAGCAAGAACTGCAAGACCTTTATATGGAAAAAGCCCAGTTTCAGGTTCGTTTTAGCAAGAGCAAATTCAGTCGTGAGGGCAATGAAACGGTTGAGTTTTACATTTCAACCAACCCTGGCGAAGACTTTAAACCCTTGGTCAAGGTTGCATCTGGTGGGGAATTATCTCGTCTCATGCTAGCCATTAAATCTGCCTTTTCACGTAAAGAAGGTAAGACTAGCATTGTCTTTGATGAGGTGGATACGGGAGTTTCAGGTCGTGTAGCTCAGGCTATTGCGCAGAAGATTCACAAGATTGGCCAGCATGGCCAGGTCCTTGCTATTTCCCATTTGCCACAAGTGATTGCGATTGCGGATTATCAATTCTTTATTGAGAAGATTAGCAATGAGCATTCAACGGTTTCGACTGTTCGACTCTTGACGGTTGAAGAGCGAGTGGAGGAAGTTGCCAAGATGTTGGCAGGTGATGATGTGACGGAAGCAGCCCTAACGCAAGCCAGAGAATTGTTGAGAAACAGGGAGAAATAAGATGACAGACTATTATGTAATTGGAGATGTTCATGGAAAAGCTGGGATGCTAGAAAACCTTCTCAAAACATGGGACGGTCAGACTCAGTTGCTCTTTCTAGGGGATTTGATTGACCGAGGTGAGGATAGTCGCCGTGTTCTAGAGATGGTTAAGGACTTAGTTGATAATAAAGGGGCAATCTGTTTGTCAGGAAATCACGAGTATATGTTTTTGACTTGGCTCGATGACCCAGAAGAAAGCTATGACCACTATCGTCGCAATGGTGGAGATACAACTATTAACTCTATCCTAGGTCGTCCCTTGGATGCCCCAGTTGATGGAGTAGAAGATGCCAAGCGTGTTGCCACTGAAGCAGCAGATTTGGTCGAATTTATTCGTCAAATGCCATTTGTGGTAGAGACAGATAAGTATATCTTTGTTCACGCAGGTATTGACTTGACCTTGGATGACTGGCATGAAACCACAGATTATAAAAAAGTATGGCTTAGAAAACCATTCCACGAAGCCGAAAATCATACTGGAAAAATCATTGTCTTTGGTCATACACCAGTCTATAGTTTGTTAAAGCAAGAGCGTGGTACAGCTGAGCTTTGGACTACAGAAGATGGCAAGATTGGCATGGACGGAGGAGCTGTCTATGGTGGTGCCCTTCATGGGATTGTCTTTACTGACCAAGGAATGACAGAACATCACTTTATTGAAAATGACGGCTTTGTCGCTGAAGATTAGTACTCCTAGCAGGGTATGGTCTTGTCAAAATATCAAAAACAATTTATAATAAATAAATACCCTGAAAGGAAGAGAATCATGAACTTAGAAGAATTAAAAAAACGACAGGAGAAGATTCGTAACTTCTCTATTATCGCTCATATTGACCACGGGAAATCAACTCTAGCAGACCGCATTTTGGAAAAGACAGAGACAGTCTCCAGTCGTGAAATGCAGGCCCAGCTTTTAGATAGCATGGATCTAGAGCGAGAACGTGGGATTACCATTAAACTCAATGCCATTGAGCTCAATTATACTGCAAAAGATGGAGAAACTTATATTTTCCACTTGATTGACACGCCAGGGCACGTTGACTTTACCTATGAAGTTTCACGTTCGCTAGCTGCCTGCGAGGGTGCTATTTTGGTGGTTGATGCTGCCCAAGGAATTGAGGCTCAAACCCTTGCCAACGTTTATCTAGCCTTGGACAATGATTTGGAAATCATGCCAGTCATTAATAAAATTGACCTGCCAGCAGCGGATCCTGAGCGCGTGCGTACAGAGATTGAAGATGTCATTGGTCTAGATGCCAGCGAAGCAGTCTTAGCATCAGCAAAAGCTGGTATCGGTATCGAAGAAATTCTTGAGCAAATCGTAGAAAAAGTGCCAGCGCCAACAGGTGATGTGACGGCACCACTCAAAGCCTTGATTTTTGACTCTGTTTACGATGCCTACCGTGGGGTTATCCTCCAAGTGCGTGTTATGGATGGAGTGGTTAAACCTGGTGATAAGATTCAGCTTATGAGCAATGGCAAGACTTTTGATGTTACGGAAGTTGGTATTTTCACACCAAAAGCAGTTGGTCGTGATTTCCTTGCGACTGGTGACGTTGGTTATATTGCGGCTTCTATCAAGACGGTTCAGGACACTCGTGTGGGGGATACCGTTACCTTGGCGACCAACCCTGCGGCAGAACCATTACATGGTTACAAGCAGATGAATCCTATGGTCTTTGCGGGTCTCTACCCAATCGAATCAAACAAGTATAATGACCTTCGTGAAGCACTTGAAAAATTGCAACTGAATGATGCCAGCTTGCAGTTTGAACCAGAAACATCTCAGGCACTTGGATTTGGTTTCCGTTGTGGTTTCCTTGGGCTTCTCCATATGGATGTAATTCAAGAACGTTTGGAGCGTGAGTTCAACATCGACCTCATCATGACAGCTCCGTCTGTTATTTACAAAGTTAATTTGACCGACGGGGAGTCTATGGACGTCTCTAACCCATCTGAATTTCCAGACCCAACTAAGATTGCAACCATTGAAGAGCCTTATGTTAAAGCTCAAATCATGGTACCGCAGGAGTTTGTCGGAGCAGTAATGGAATTGGCTCAGCGCAAGCGTGGGGACTTTGTGACTATGGATTATATTGATGACAATCGTGTTAATGTTATCTATCAAATTCCTCTTGCTGAAATCGTCTTTGACTTCTTTGATAAACTTAAATCTTCGACACGTGGTTATGCAAGCTTTGACTATGAATTGTCAGAGTACCGCCCATCTAAACTAGTCAAAATGGATATCCTTCTCAATGGAGACAAGGTTGATGCCCTCAGCTTTATCGTTCACAAGGACTTTGCCTACGAACGTGGGAAACTCATCGTTGATAAGCTCAAGAAAATCATCCCTCGTCAACAATTTGAGGTGCCAATTCAAGCAGCAATTGGACACAAGATCGTGGCTCGTACTGATATCAAGGCCCTTCGTAAGAATGTACTTGCCAAGTGTTACGGTGGTGACGTTTCTCGTAAACGCAAACTCCTTGAAAAACAAAAAGCTGGTAAGAAACGCATGAAAGCTATCGGTTCAGTTGAAGTACCACAAGAAGCCTTCCTTAGCGTCTTGAGTATGGATGAAGAATAAGTTATCATAATTACTTTTCCTTGTTTACAGGAAATTTATATAAGAATCAATAGTAAAGCAGACTAAAATGGTCTGCTTTTTTCGATTCTGGCACATAAGAAATGTTTTGGATGTTTGTTTATATGTTTGTTTTTATATAACAAACTATAAAAACAACAAAAATATATAAAAAGAGACAAAAAAAGAACAGAAAAATATTGACAACGATTTCATATAGTGTTATACTTATAGCATAAAGTTAATGGAAAGAAGGGAGAACCTTATGGGATTAGATCATTTCTTTGACAAAAACCTTGTGTTTTGCTTAGAAGCGGATAATCAAGAACATCTCTTTGATCAGGTAGCTACCTTATTGGAAGAACGAGAAATCGTAACTCCAACCTATCGTGAAGCCTTGATCACGCGTGAAAAGTCATTTCCAACTGGCTTAGATATGGAATTTTTGGGTAAGGATTTGCCGAATGTGGCTATTCCTCACACAGATATTGTTCATAACCTAGCCGAAAAAGTTGTGGTTGTTCGATTAGAGAAACCGGTGACTTTCCACAATATGATTGCACCAGATAAGGAAGTAGAGGTATCCTTGCTCTTCTTTATCATTAATAACTCAAGTTCAAGTCAAACCAACATTCTTGCTCAGTTGATGGACTTCTTTACTGGAAATGGTCATCTTGAAGACCTATCAAAAATTTCAGAACCAGAAGCTCTCTATGCTTATATAGCTGAAGCAACCGCTTAATCTTGTCTATTAAAAATATTAAATCGGAGGAAATCCATATGATTAAAATTCTTGCTGCCTGCGGTGCAGGTGTTAACTCAAGCCATCAAATTAAAAGTGCTCTTGAAGAAGAACTTTCAAACCGCGGTTTTGATGTTCACTGTGATGCGGTCATGGTCAAAGACGTTAATGAAGATCTTATCAAAGGTTATGACATCTTCACACCAATTGCTGCTACAGATCTTGGTTTTGATCCAGGTATTCCAGTTATCGAAGCTGGACCAATCTTATTCCGTATCCCAGCTATGAGTGCTCCAGTATTTGACAATATTGAAGCAGCCATTAAAGAACACGGGTTAAGCTAATTCTAATTTGTTAACATTCATATAATATAAAAAGGGAGGAACTATTATGGATGTCATTATCGAACTAGCCAATAAGCTGTTCAAACCTATCTTGGACATGGGTGGACCAATCATCATGCTGATCATTTTGACAGTATTGGCTCTACTTTTTGGAGTGAAATTCTCCAAAGCGCTTGAAGGTGGTATCAAACTTGCCATCGCTCTTACTGGTATCGGTGCTATCATCGGTATGCTAAATGGTGCTTTCTCAGCATCACTTGCAAAATTCGTTGAAAATACTGGTATTCAATTGAACATCACCGACGTTGGTTGGGCACCACTTGCTACAATCACTTGGGGCTCTGCTTGGACACTTTACTTCTTGCTCATCATGTTGATTGTCAACGTAGTGATGCTTGCTATGAAGAAAACTGATACACTTGACGTTGATATCTTCGATATCTGGCACTTGTCTATCACAGGTCTTTTGATTAAATGGTATGCAGACAACAATGGCGTTAGCCAAGGAGTTTCACTCTTCATTGCGACTGCAGCAGTTGTTCTTGTTGGGGTTCTTAAAATTATCAACTCTGACTTGATGAAACCTACATTCGACGATCTTCTTAACGCACCAAGTTCATCACCAATGACTTCAACTCACATGAACTACATGATGAACCCAGTTATCATGGTTTTGGATAAGATTTTTGAAAAATTCTTCCCAGGTCTTGATAAATATGACTTTGATGCTGCTAAATTGAACAAGAAAATCGGTTTCTGGGGATCTAAATTCTTCATCGGTTTCATCCTTGGTATCGTCATCGGTTTGATGGGGACTCCACATCCTGTTGAAGGACTTAAAGATGCTGCAAACTGGCAAGAAGTTATCAAAGGTTGGTTGTCTCTTGGTTTGACAGCCGGTGTAGCTTTGGAACTCTTCTCACTAATCGGTTCTTGGTTCATCGCTGCCGTAGAACCACTTTCACAAGGTATTACAAACGTCGCTACTAAACGTTTGGAAGGACGTAAATTCAACATCGGTCTTGACTGGCCATTCATCGCTGGTCGTGCTGAAATCTGGGCTTGTGCCAACGTACTTGCACCAATCATGTTGGTTGAAGCAGTACTTCTTTCAAAAGTCGGAAATGGTATCTTGCCACTTGCAGGTATCATCGCTATGGGTGTTACTCCAGCTCTCTTGGTTGTAACACGTGGTAAATTGCTCCGTATGATTATCTTCGGAACTCTCTTGTTGCCACTCTTCCTTCTTTCAGGTACACTTATTGCACCATTTGCAACAGAACTTGCTAAAGGTGTAGGTGCCTTCCCAGAAGGTGTGAGCCAAACTCAATTGATTACTCACTCAACTCTTGAAGGACCAATCGAAAAACTTCTTGGTTGGACAATTGGTAACACTACAACAGGTGATATCAAAGCAATCCTTGGTGCTGTAGTCTTCCTTGTATTCTATATCGGTATCTTTGCTTGGTACAGAAAACAAATGATTAAACGTAACGAAGAGTACGCAGCAAAAGCAAAATAATGCGCTCCTATAAAATGTAAATTGTTGAAACTAGGTTGTCATACCATTAGGAGTGACAGCCTAGTTTTTTATAAACTATCAAGAAATCGGAGAAAATAATGGTAATTGAATTAAAATCAGAACAATTAAGTGTTCAATTTAACAGTTTTGGCGGGGCTCTTTCTTCTATAAAAGATGCTGAAGGTCTGGAGTATTTGTGGCAAGGAGATGCTACTTATTGGAGTGGACAAGCTCCTGTTCTCTTCCCCATTTGTGGTTCTTTGAGAGAGGATACAGCCCTCTATATAGATGAGAAAGGGCCAGAAAGTAAAGGAAAGATTCCTCGTCATGGTTTGGTTCGCAAGAAAGAATTTGACTTAGTTGAACAGACAGACAAGAGTGTAACTTTTGCAATTGAAGACGATGAGAATAGCTATCAAAACTATCCTTATCATTTCCGCCTAGAAATCATTTATATTCTTACTGGTAAGACAGTACGAACTCAATACAAGATTTTCAACAAAGAAAGTAGCAAGGTCATGCCTTACTTTATTGGTGGGCACCCAGGCTTTAATTGTCCTCTACTTGATGATGAAGACTATGAAGATTACTATTTAGAGTTTGAGAAAGCAGAAACTTGTTCTGTTCCACGTCCTTTCCCAGAAACAGGTATGTTGGATTTCCAAGACAGAAGTCCATGGCTAGAAGGTCAAAAAGAAGTAGACCTCAGCTATGATTTGTTTAGCACAGATGCAGTTACTTTAGATGAATTACAATCTAGAACAATTGCCCTTCGTTCTCGTAAATATGATAAAGGGTTGAAAGTGCACTTTGCAGAGTTTCCAAACCTCATTGTCTGGTCAACTTTGAACAAGGGACCTTTCATTGCTTTTGAACCATGGTCAGGCTTGTCAACATCTCTTGAAGAAGGAGATCATCTAGAAGATAAGAAGAATGTTCGTCTCCTAGAACCTGGTCAAGTAGATCAAATTGGTTTTGATATCGAAATTTTTTAGTTAAAAAACACAAAAACAAACATTAACTGTTGACTTTTTCAGGAAATAGGAGTATATTATGTTTGTAAGCAACAAATGATGTTTGTAACAAACAAACAATCACTTGTTATATTCTCTTGCGTGGAGAAAGATTATTTCTAGGGAACTGGTTTCCTAAACTTGAATAAGGTGTCATTCATCTCATTCAATCCAATTTGTCAATAAACTGCTAGAAAGCTTTTGTAGGTAAACTGCTAACTATAAGAGGTTTTACTAGCCTAGAAAAATAAAAAGGAGTATACAATATGTCTATTGTTATCGGTGCAGATGCTGCAGGTTTGAGATTGAAAGAAGTTGTGAAAGACTTCTTGGAAAAAGAAAACTTCCACGTTGTGGATGTTACAGCTGAAGGTCAAGACTTTGTCGATGTGACTCTTGCTGTTGCTGCAGAAGTAAACAAAGAAGAACAAAACCTTGGTATCGTGATTGATGCTTATGGAGCTGGTCCATTTATGGTTGCAACTAAGATCAAAGGAATGGTCGCTGCAGAAGTATCTGACGAACGTTCAGCTTATATGACTCGTGGTCACAACAACTCACGTATGATCACTATGGGTGCACAACTTGTTGGTGATGAATTAGCTAAAAACATCGCTAAAGGATTTGTTAACGGTAAATACGATGGTGGACGTCACCAAATTCGTGTTGATATGTTGAACAAAATGTGCTAATTAGATTACAGTAAGAAAGGTAAGTTAAAAATGAGAATTGCAATTGGATGTGATCACATCGTAACAGATGAAAAAATGGCGGTTTCAGAATTTTTGAAATCAAAAGGATATGAAGTCATTGACTTTGGTACATATGACCATACACGTACTCACTACCCAATCTTTGGTAAAAAAGTAGGGGAAGCTGTAACTAGCGGTCAAGCTGATCTTGGAGTATGTATCTGTGGTACTGGTGTTGGTATTAACAACGCTGTAAATAAAGTTCCAGGTGTTCGTTCTGCCTTGGTTCGTGATATGACAACAGCACTTTATGCTAAAGAACAATTGAATGCTAACGTTATCGGTTTTGGTGGTAAGATTACTGGAGAATTGCTCATGTGTGATATCATTGAAGCTTTCATCCATGCTGAATACAAACCATCTGAAGAAAACAAGAAATTGATTGCGAAAATTGAACACGTTGAAAGTCACAATGCTCAACAAACAGACGCAAACTTCTTCACTGAATTCCTTGAAAAATGGGATCGCGGAGAATACCACGACTAAGAGGTGACCTATGATTTTAACAGTCACAATGAACCCATCCATCGATATTTCCTATCCCTTGGATGAGTTGAAGATTGATACTGTCAATCGTGTGGTGGATGTAACCAAAACGGCTGGTGGTAAAGGACTCAATGTTACCCGAGTACTTTCAGAATTTGGGGATTCTGTTCTTGCTACTGGTTTAGTGGGTGGTAAACTTGGTGAGTTTTTGGTTGAAAATATCGATAATCAAGTAAAAAAAGATTTCTTCTCAATTCAGGGGGAAACTCGTAACTGTATCGCTATTCTTCATGGAGATAACCAAACAGAAGTTCTTGAAAAAGGTCCTGAAGTATTGGAACAGGAAGGTCAAGACTTTTTGGAACATTTCAAAAAACTCTTGGAGTCAGTTGAAGTAGTCGCTATCTCAGGTAGTCTGCCAGCTGGCCTTCCAGTTGATTACTATGCGAGCTTGGTAGAACTTGCTAATCAAGCTGGCAAGCCTGTTGTCTTGGACTGCTCTGGTGCAGCACTTCAGGCGGTTCTTGAATCACCACATAAACCAACAGTCATCAAACCAAATAATGAAGAATTGTCTCAACTTCTAGGAAGAGAAGTTTCTGAGGATTTGGATGAATTAAAAGAAGTCCTTCAAGAACCTTTGTTTGCAGGTATTGAATGGATTATCGTTTCACTTGGTGCCAACGGTGCTTTTGCCAAACATGGTGACACTTTCTACAAGGTAGATATTCCTAGAATTCAGGTGGTCAACCCTGTCGGATCTGGAGACTCTACTGTGGCAGGAATTTCTTCAGGACTGCTTCACAAAGAATCGGATGCAGCATTACTCATCAAGGCAAATGTCCTTGGTATGCTCAATGCTCAAGAAAAAATGACTGGTCATGTCAACATGGCCAACTATCAAGCTCTATATGATCAATTAATAGTAAAAGAGGTATAAAATGGCTTTAACAGAACAAAAACGTGCACGCTTAGAAAAACTTTCTGATGAAAATGGTATCATCTCAGCTCTTGCATTTGACCAACGTGGTGCTTTGAAACGCCTTATGGCTCAACACCAAACAGAAGAACCAACAGTGGCTCAAATGGAAGAACTTAAAGTCTTGGTAGCAGATGAATTGACCAAATACGCTTCATCTATGCTTCTTGACCCTGAGTATGGACTTCCAGCAACTAAAGCTCTTGATGAAAAAGCTGGTCTTCTCCTTGCTTATGAAAAAACAGGTTATGACACAACAAGTACAAAACGCTTGCCAGACTGCTTGGATGTTTGGTCTGCAAAACGTATTAAAGAAGAAGGTGCAGATGCAGTTAAATTCTTGCTTTACTATGACGTAGATAGCTCAGACGAACTCAACCAAGAAAAACAAGCTTACATCGAACGTATCGGTTCTGAATGTGTGGCTGAAGATATCCCATTCTTCCTTGAAATCCTTGCTTACGATGAAAAAATTGCTGACGCTGGTTCTGTAGAATACGCTAAAGTAAAACCACACAAAGTTATTGGTGCTATGAAAGTCTTCTCAGACCCACGCTTTAACATTGATGTCTTGAAAGTAGAAGTTCCTGTTAACATTAAATATGTTGAAGGATTCGCTGAGGGTGAAGTGGTTTACACACGTGAAGAAGCAGCAGCTTTCTTCAAAGCCCAAGATGAAGCAACTAACTTGCCATATATCTACTTGAGTGCTGGTGTATCAGCTAAACTTTTCCAAGATACTCTTGTATTTGCTCATGAATCAGGTGCAAACTTTAACGGAGTTCTTTGTGGCCGTGCTACATGGGCTGGATCAGTTGAAGCATATATCAAAGATGGTGAAGCAGCAGCTCGCGACTGGCTTCGCACAACTGGATTTGAAAACATTGATGAGCTCAATAAAGTTCTTCAAACAACAGCGACTTCATGGAAAGAACGCGTGTAAGAAAGTCCTCCTAGTTTAGGAACATGAATCTAAAAATTTTTAAAAAAAGTTGTATGTAAAGGTTTACAAAAAAACTTACTTGTGCTATACTTAAATCACAAGTTAATACAAGGTGAGTGTTACTAAGTAATATTAGGCATGATCACAGGTGAATTAGAAATCGGCTGATTTTCTAGTTCATTTGTGGTCATTTTTTATACTCATATACCTTTAAAATATAAAAGGAGGTTGACATGTATCGAATTCTAAATCCAATGAATCACAATGTCTCGCTTGTCAGAAATGATAAAGGAGAAGAGGTGATTGTAATTGGTAAGGGGATTGCATTTGGAAAGAAGAAGGGGGATTTGATTGCTGAACATCAGGTTGAGAAAATTTTTCGGATGAAGACCGAAGAGTCCAGAGAAAACTTTATGGCTCTTCTCAAAGATGTTCCGCTTGATTTTATCACAGTGACCTATGAAATCATTGATAAGCTATCAAAGAAATATCATTATCCGATTCAAGAGTATCTCTACGTAACCTTGACAGATCATATTTACTGTTCTTACCAAGCTCTAGCACAAGGAAGGTACAAGGATAGTAATCTGCCAGATATTTCCACTAAGTATCCTGTCGCTTTTCAAATCGCAAATGAAGCATTTGAAATTTACCGTCAGAAGCTAGCAGATCATTTTCCTGAGGATGAAATTATTCGGATTGCTTATCATTTCATTAATGCCGAAGGTGAAAATGAAGTGGAACTTGTGGAGTCGATTGATAAGAGGAAAGAAATTCTCAGGAATGTTGAAGAAGTTTTAACGGACTATGCAATTCAACGAACTAAAAAGAATAACCATTTCTATGATCGCTTTATGATACATTTGAATTATTTCTTGGATTATTTAGACAGATCTAGAGATGATAACCAATCACTTCTGGATATGGAAGATCATATTAAACAATCCTATCCAAAAGCGTTCGAGATTGGTTCCAAGATCTATGATGTGATTACGCAACATACGGGTCTTGATTTGTATAAAAGTGAACGAGTTTATCTAGTTCTACATATCCAACGTTTATTGTCATAAAAATTTAATTAAAAATACATAAGGAGAATTCTATCATGAATAGAGAAGAAGTAACATTGTTAGGTTTTGAAATCGTAGCCTATGCTGGCGATGCTCGTTCAAAACTATTGGAAGCCTTGAAGGCTGCTGAGGCTGGTGATTTTGAAAAAGCGGACGCTCTGGTAGAGGAAGCTGGTAGCTGTATTGCAGAGGCTCACCACGCGCAAACAAGTCTATTGACTAAGGAAGCTTCTGGTGAGGACTTAGCTTATAGTGTGACTATGATGCATGGCCAAGACCACTTGATGACAACTATCTTGTTAAAAGATTTGATGCACCACTTAATCGAACTCTACAAGAGAGGAGTTAAATAATGAATAAATTAATTGCATTTATTGAGAAAGGAAAGCCTTTCTTTGAGAAACTATCTCGTAATATCTATCTTCGTGCTATTCGTGATGGTTTCATTGCAGGTATGCCTGTTATTCTCTTCTCAAGTATTTTTATCTTGATTGCCTTTGTACCAAACTCATGGGGCTTTAAATGGTCTGATGAAGTTGTAGCCTTTCTGATGAAACCTTACAGCTATTCAATGGGGATTCTGGCTCTCTTGGTAGCTGGTACAACGGCTAAGTCATTGACCGACTCAGTAAACCGTAGCATGGAGAAAACAAATCAAATCAACTATATGTCAACACTGTTAGCAGCGATTGTTGCTTTGTTAATGTTGGCAGCTGATCCGATTGAAGGTGGCTTTGCAACAGGATTCCTTGGAACAAAAGGTTTGCTTTCAGCCTTCCTTGCTGCCTTTGTTACTGTAGCCATCTATAAGGTTTGTGTTAAGAACAACGTCACTATTCGTATGCCTGACGAAGTTCCACCAAATATCTCACAAGTCTTTAAAGATGTGATTCCATTCACTCTCTCAGTTGTTTCACTTTATGCTCTTGATTTATTAGCTCGTCATTTTGTGGGTACAAGCGTAGCTGAATCAATCGGTAAATTCTTTGCACCATTATTCTCTGCAGCTGATGGCTATCTTGGTATTACCATTATCTTTGGTGCCTTTGCCTTCTTCTGGTTTGTTGGGATTCACGGTCCATCTATTGTTGAACCTGCTATCGCAGCTATTACCTATGCCAATGCCGAAGTCAACTTGAACCTTCTCCAACAAGGTATGCACGCTGACAAGATTCTTACTTCTGGTACACAAATGTTTATCGTTACCATGGGTGGTACTGGTGCGACACTGGTTGTTCCATTCATGTTCATGTGGTTAACAAAATCAAAACGTAACCGTGCAATCGGACGTGCTTCAGTAGTTCCAACTTTCTTTGGTGTAAATGAGCCTATCTTGTTCGGTGCTCCATTGGTATTAAATCCAATCTTCTTCATTCCATTTATCTTTGCTCCTATCGCAAACGTTTGGATCTTTAAATTCTTCATTGAAACTCTTGGAATGAATTCATTTACTGCTAATCTACCATGGACAACCCCAGCTCCACTAGGTCTAGTTCTTGGTACGAACTTCCAAGTTCTATCATTCATTCTTGCTGCCCTTCTAATCGTGGTTGACGTAGTCATTTACTATCCATTCCTTAAAGTTTATGATGAACAAATTCTTGAAGAAGAACGTTTAGATAAGTCTAATGATGAATTGAAAGACAAAGTTGCTGCAAACTTCAACACTGCAAAAGCAGATGCTATTCTTGAAAAAGCGGGTGTAGAAGCAGCTCAAAATACAATTACAAAAGAAACAAATGTCCTCGTTCTCTGTGCAGGTGGAGGGACAAGTGGACTTCTTGCAAATGCTTTGAACAAGGCAGCTGCAGAGTACAATGTTCCTGTGAAAGCAGCAGCAGGTGGCTATGGAGCTCACCGTGAAATGTTGCCAGAGTTTGATTTAGTTATCCTTGCCCCTCAAGTTGCCTCAAACTTTGAAGATATGAAAGCAGAAACAGATAAACTCGGTATTAAACTTGCCAAGACAGAAGGCGCTCAATACATCAAATTAACCCGTGATGGAAAAGGTGCTCTTGCATTTGTACAAGCTCAATTCGATTAACGATAGGGACTGTGAAACAGTCTCCTCTCGTTACGGAAATCGCTATGGCGACTTTCCTAATCGCCTTGTTAATTCGTCGGTAAAAAGATATCGTTTTTACCTCCTCATGTCACAATTCGATTAATAATAGGGACTATAAAACAGTCTCCTATCGTTACGGAAATCGCTATAGCGAATTTCCTAATCGCCTTGTTAATTCGTCGGTAAAAAGATATCGTTTTTACCTCCTCATGTCACAATTCGGTGACTTGGTACAAGAAGTGAGATGGAGAAGGATGGCTCACTGACTCCTCTCCTCTCACTTTTACTTTATTTTAAATCAAGAAATAGGTGAAAAAAATGACAAAAACACTTCCAAAAGACTTTATTTTCGGTGGCGCAACAGCTGCCTATCAAGCAGAAGGTGCTACACATACTGATGGTAAAGGACCAGTAGCATGGGATAAATATCTTGAAGATAACTATTGGTACACTGCAGAACCAGCCAGTGATTTTTACAATCGATATCCAGTTGACCTCAAGCTAGCAGAAGAGTATGGTGTCAATGGTATTCGAATTTCTATTGCTTGGTCACGTATTTTCCCAACTGGTTACGGTCAAGTAAATCAGAAAGGTGTCGAGTTTTATCATAATTTATTTGCAGAGTGTCACAAACGCCATGTTGAGCCATTTGTAACTCTTCATCACTTTGACACGCCAGAAGCTCTCCACTCAAATGGAGATTTCTTAAACCGTGAAAATATCGAACACTTTGTAGATTACGCTGCCTTCTGTTTTGAAGAATTTCCAGAAGTAAACTATTGGACAACATTCAATGAAATCGGACCAATCGGTGATGGTCAATACTTGGTTGGGAAATTCCCTCCAGGTATTCAGTATGACCTTGCCAAAGTCTTCCAATCGCACCACAATATGATGGTGTCTCATGCGCGCGCGGTAAAATTGTACAAAGATAAAGGCTATAAAGGCGAAATCGGTGTCGTGCACGCTCTCCCAACCAAGTACCCACTTGATCCTGAAAATCCTGCAGATGTTATTGCGGCAGAGTTGGAGGACATTATCCATAACAAATTTATCTTGGATGCAACTTATCTGGGTCACTACTCTGAAAAGACTCTGGCAGGGGTAGAGGCTATCTTGGCTGCCAATGGTGGTAGCTTAGATCTTCGTGAAGAAGATTTCGAAGTATTAGAAGCTGCAAAAGACTTGAATGACTTCCTAGGAATTAACTACTATATGAGTGACTGGATGGAAGCCTTTGATGGAGAGACTGAAATCATCCATAATGGTAAGGGTGAGAAAGGAAGCTCTAAATACCAAATCAAAGGTGTTGGTCGTCGTGTAGCTCCTGATTATGTACCACGTACGGACTGGGATTGGATTATATACCCTCAAGGTTTGTATGACCAAATCATGCGAGTGAAGAAAGATTATCCTAACTACAGGAAGATTTACATCACTGAAAATGGACTTGGTTATAAAGATGAGTTTGTCGATAACACTGTTTACGATGATGGTCGTATTGATTATGTGAAACAACACTTGGAAGTCTTGTCTGATGCTATTGCAGATGGCGCTAATGTAAAAGGTTACTTCATCTGGTCATTGATGGACGTCTTCTCATGGTCAAATGGTTATGAGAAACGTTACGGTCTCTTCTATGTAGACTTTGAAACGCAAGAACGTTATCCTAAGAAATCAGCTTACTGGTACAAGAAAGTAGCAGAAAGTCAGATTATAGACTAGTAGAATGAGTAATTAGATATAGAATTCTAATGAGGTAAAAAGATGTTCAAAGATTTTATCCAATCTATTTATGAAAAAGTTTATATTATCAATTTTGATAAATGTTCTCAAATACCTTGTTTGACTAATGAGGAGCTGAAAAAACTTGGGAAATGGTATGTCTCTACCGGTAAAGAATGGATTTGCCATTCAGACTATGAGCTGGAAGAATTTAAAAATATCTTTTTAAATTTTATCAGTCCTGAAGAACGGGATAATATCTCCTTTGATTCAGATTTTATGCCGTTTCAACAATCATAAAGAATCTAGGAAACTCTTTGTAAAAATCTTCATCAAAAAATGCGTCATATCAAGATTCTTATTTTCTTGATGTGACGCATTTTATATTTTTATTAATCCTCATTTTTATGGTTTAGAAAGAATAATTTTTGTTTGTTTTGAAAGTTGTTCAAAGGTTTCTTTGCTCAGTTTAGAGTCTGAAACGATGGTATCAATATCTGAGATATTGTAGAAGGTGTAAAAATCAAACTTATTGAACTTACTATTGTCAGCTAGTAAGTATTTTTTATTGGAATTATTGAGGGCGATGCGTTGGGATTCACCTTCCTCTTCACTAAAGGTCGCAATCGCATTGTCCTTAATACCATTACAGCTCACGAAAGCTTTAGAAAATTGGAGATTGGCTAAGTTTTGCAAGGTTAGTGTTCCCACAAAAGCTCCAGTGATAGAGCGATAGTTTCCACCGATTAAAATCAAATCTGTTAGTTTTCGTTCGTTTAGAATGAGAAAGACTGGTAAACTGTTTGTTACAACACGAATATTATCAATTGGAAGTTCACGGGCAAAAGATTCTAAGGTCGTACCAGGGCCGATAAAAATAGTTTCACCCTCATCAATTAAATGGCCTGCAAAACGGCTAATTTCTTGTTTTTCTGCGATTTGTAAGCTTTGTTTTTCAATATTGGAACGTTCATTATTCAAAATAGAACCTGTGCGAATTTTCTCAGCTCCCCCGTGTACTCGAACAAGTAGATCCTTGTCTGCCAACTCTTGCAAGTAGCGTCTAGCAGTCATATCTGATACATCCAAGCGAGTCATGATTTCTTTTACAGTAATAGTTCCCTTTGTATTTACTGTTTCTAGAATATTATCTAGTTTTTCCTGCTTTAGCATCGTTATCACCTCTATTTCTATTACTATTTTATCATAAAGTATTAAATCAATCAATTTAAAAAACAAAAGAAAACAAAAACAAAAATATCATGGTTGTTTTAAACAAACCATGATATTTATATCACTTCTGAAATTGTTGACTTAGTCTAAACCGTAGTTGTAGTCATCGTCTTGCATGGCTTCAACTTCACCAAGAAGGTAACCATTTCCGACTTGAGAGAAGAAGTCGTGGTTAGATGTCCCTGTTGAAATACCGTTCATAACGATTGGGTTCACATCATCTGCTGAATCTGGGAAGAGTGGATCTTGCCCCAGGTTCATGAGTGCCTTGTTAGCATTGTAGCGAAGGAAGGTTTTGACTTCTTCCGTCCAACCAACACCATCATAGAGGCTCTCTGTATAACCTTCTTCGTTCTCGTAAAGAGTGTAGAGCAGGTCGTACATCCATTCTTTGAGTTTTTCTTGCTCTTCTTCAGGCAATTCATTGAAACCAAGTTGGAATTTGTAACCGATGTAGGTTCCGTGAACAGACTCATCACGAATAATTAATTTGATGATTTCCGCAACGTTGGCTAGTTTGTTATTACCAAGGTAGTAGAGCGGCGTGAAGAAACCAGAGTAGAAGAGGAAGGTTTCGAGGAAGACACTGGCAACTTTCTTTTCAAGTGGGCTACCGTTGAGGTAGATTTCGTTGACAATCTCAGCCTTCTTTTGTAGGTAAGGATTGGTATTGGTCCATTCGAAAATTTCTTCAATCTCAGCCTTAGTATTCAAAGTAGAAAAGATTGATGAGTAAGATTTTGCGTGGACAGATTCCATAAATTGGATATTATTGAAAACAGCTTCCTCATGTGGTGTACGGATGTCTGCGCGAAGGGCTTGAACCCCAGTTTCAGATTGCATAGTGTCGAGAAGGGTTAAACCACCAAAGACTTTTCCTACCAAGTCTTTTTCTACATTTGATAGCTTTCTCCAGTCATCCAAGTCATTTGATAAGGGAATACGTGTATCAAGCCAGAATTGCTCCGTCAGTTTTTCCCAAGTTGATTTGTCGATGACATCTTCGATGGCATTCCAGTTAATGGCTTTGTAGTAAGTTTCCATTTTGAAATCTCTTTCTGTGTTTAGTATTGCGAACTCACAATTACCTCTATTTTATCATAAATCTAGAGGAGTATCGCACAAAAAGTCGGAAGCCCGACTTTTTGATATTTCATAGTGTAGATGCTTATTCCAGTTTAGCTTGGTAAATGAATCGATAGCCTGAGTAAATGTAGTTTCCTCAAGCAAAGATTAAATCACACAGCTTTCACATTGGTTAGCACCGACTTCTCCACCATCATCTGTAAAGGTACGGACGTAGTAGATAGATTTGATACCCTTGTTAAAGGCATAGTTACGAAGAATAGACAAGTCACGTGTTGTTTGTTTATTTTCCTTCTTCCATTCGTAAAGTCCTTTTGGAATATCACTACGCATGAAGAGGGTGAGTGAAAGTCCTTGGTCCACGTGCTCAGTTGCAGCAGCGTAAACATCAATCACCTTACGCATATCCATGTCGTAGGCAGAAGTGTAGTATGGAATGGTTTCTGTTGACAAGCCAGCAGCAGGGTAGTAGATTTTACCGATTTTCTTCTCTTGGCGTTCTTCGATACGTTGTGTAATCGGGTGGATAGAAGCAGAAACGTCGTTGATGTAGCTGATAGAACCATTTGGCGCTACAGCAAGGCGGTTTTGGTGGTAAAGACCATCTGCTTGAACCTTGTCGCGAAGTTCAGCCCAGTCAGCAGCACTTGGGATAAAGACATCTTTGAAGAGTTCTTTAATACGGTCTGATTTTGGAACAAATTCTCCAGTTACATACTTGTCGAAGTAGCTTCCGTTAGCATAGTCTGATTTTTCAAAGTTATGGAAGGTAATACCACGTTCACGCGCGATATTGTTTGATTCTACCAAGGTCCAGTAGTTCATGAGCATGAAGTAGATGCTTGTAAATTCAACAGACTCAGGCGATCCATATTCAATCAATTGTTGTGCAAGGTAGCTGTGAAGTCCCATGGCACCAAGACCAAAGGTGTGGGCTTGGCTATTTCCGTGATTGATGGTAGGAACAGCTACGATGTGTGAACTATCTGTAACGAAAGTTAAGGCACGAACCATAGAACGGATAGAACGACCAAAGTCAGGTGAAGTCATCATGTTGACCACGTTGGTTGAACCAAGGTTACATGAAACGTCTGTTCCCATTTGAAGGAATTCTTGAGCATCGTTGATCAAGCTTGGTTCTTGGACTTGAAGAATCTCAGAACACAAGTTACTCATGATAATCTTACCATCAACAGGATTTGCACGGTTAGCCGTATCAATGTTGACGACATAAGGGTAGCCAGATTCTTGTTGCAATTTAGAGATTTCAGTTTCCAAATCACGCGCCTTGATTTTTGTCTTGCGAATATTTGGATTTGCAACTAGTTCATCGTATTTCTCAGTGATGTCGATGTAGTTGAATGGTACCCCGTATTCAAGCTCTACAGAGTATGGGCTGAAGAGGTACATTTCTTCATTTTTACGTGCTAATTCGTAGAATTTATCGGGCACCACAACACCAAGTGAAAGGGTCTTAACACGAACTTTTTCATCGGCGTTTTCTTTCTTAGTTGAAAGGAAGGCGATGATATCTGGGTGGAAGACGTTGAGGTAGACAACACCAGCACCTTGACGTTGACCCAATTGGTTTGAGTAAGAGAAGCTATCTTCGAAGAGTTTCATGACTGGTACGACACCAGAAGCTGCTCCTTCATAACCTTTGATTGGTGCACCAGCTTCACGAAGGTTGCTGAGGGAAATCCCCACACCACCACCGATACGTGACAGTTGAAGAGCTGAGTTGATAGAACGTCCGATAGAGTTCATATCATCAGTTACTTGGATCAGAAAACATGATACCAACTCTCCACGACGAGCACGTCCAGCATTCAAGAAGGAAGGAGTAGCAGGTTGGTAGCGTTGGTGGATGATTTCATTGGCAATATCGATTGCAATAGCTTCATTGCCATCAGCGAAATAAAGGGCGTTAAAGAAGACGCGGTCTTCCATACTTTCAAGATAATATTCACCGTCGTTAGTCTTTAAGGCATATTGATTGTAAAACTTATAGGCTGCCATGAAAGACTTGAATTGGAAGTTTTGTTCTTTGATAAATTGATGCAATTCTTCCAAAAATTCTGGACGGTATTTCTTGATAAAGGCTGTTTCGATGTAGTTGTGTTCAATGAGGTAGTTGATTTTATCTTTGATTGAATCAAAAACCATAGTATTTGGAACTACATTTTCTTTAAAGAAAGCATCCAAGGCTTCCTTATCTTTATGAAGCATGATTTGTCCATTAACAGGACGGTTGATTTCGTTATTGAGACGGAAGTAAGTCACGTCTTCAAGATGTTTTAATCCCATAAAATTTCCCTTATCTAATTACAAAAGAAAGGCTTCTAAGTTAGCCCTAGAAGCAGTTTCTTCTGGATGATGTACTAAGATTATGCTAATTGTTTCAATTTTCCTGGTTGGAAACCTGAAAAGACTTCAGTTGGTGTTTGGATAACAGGAGCTGCGCTGAAACCGAGCTCTTTAACTTGATCGATGTACTCAGGTTGCTCATCAAGATTGATTTCACGATAAGCGACATTATTACTGTCCAAGAAACGTTTGGTCATCTTACATTGGACACAGTTGTTTTTAGAATAAACGGTTACCATTGTGTAACTCCTCTTTCAAAATAGATTACTTTCTTAGTATATCAGAAAATAAATTTTTGTCAATGATTTGAAACTAAATATAGTGGTCTATTTTTCTACTCGAGGTCACAAAACACAATATGTAGTGTTTGTTTTGTGAAATAGTGATAGTTATCCTACAAGTAGTTTTTTGGAAAACTATATCCTGTGTTTTGTTATCTAGAATAGAAGATTTTCAGGAAGTTATCTGAAAGGAAATCGAATAAATCCCATAAAATGCTTGAAAAAAATCCGAGAAGATGATATAATACCAAATTGTAAGGGTTATCACATATAACTCAAAAAAGAAAGAACAAAAGGAGAGTCAAACTATGGCTTCTAAAGATTTCCACGTAGTGGCAGAAACAGGTATTCACGCACGTCCAGCAACATTGTTGGTACAAACTGCTAGCAAATTTGCTTCAGATATCACTCTTGAGTACAAAGGTAAATCAGTTAACCTTAAATCAATCATGGGTGTTATGAGTCTTGGTGTTGGCCAAGGTGCTGACGTAACTATCTCAGCTGAAGGTGCAGATGCAGATGACGCTATCGCTGCAATCTCAGAAACAATGGAAAAAGAAGGATTGGCATAAGGAAAATGACAGAAATGCTTAAAGGAATCGCGGCATCTGACGGTGTTGCAGTTGCAAAAGCATATCTACTCGTTCAACCGGATTTGTCATTCGAGACTGTTTCAGTCGAAGATACAAACGCAGAAGAGGCTCGTTTGGATGTAGCTCTTGAAGCTTCCCAAAACGAGCTTTCTCTTATCCGTGAGAAAGCTGTAGGTACGCTTGGTGAAGAAGCGGCTCAAGTTTTTGACGCTCATTTGATGGTTCTTTCTGACCCAGAATTGATTGGTCAGATTAAAGAAACAATCCGTGCCAAGAAAGTCAATGCAGAAGCAGGTCTTAAAGAAGTGACTGACATGTTCATCACTATCTTTGAAGGCATGGAAGACAACCCATACATGCAAGAACGTGCAGCGGATATCCGCGACGTGACAAAACGTGTGTTGGCAAACCTTCTTGGTAAGAAATTGCCAAACCCAGCTTCAATCAATGAAGAAGTAATCGTGATTGCACATGACTTGACACCATCTGATACAGCTCAATTGGACAAAAACTTTGTAAAAGCTTTTGTAACAAATATCGGTGGACGTACAAGCCACTCAGCTATCATGGCACGTACACTTGAAATTGCAGCTGTATTGGGAACAAATAACATCACTGAAGTAGTGAAAGACGGTGATATCCTTGCCGTTAACGGAATTACTGGTGAAGTGATTATCAACCCAACAGATGGACAAGCGGCAGAATTTAAAGCAGCTGGTGAAGCTTATGCTAAACAAAAAGCTGAATGGGCACTTTTGAAAGATGCTCAAACAGTGACTGCTGACGGTAAACACTTCGAGTTGGCTGCTAACATCGGTACTCCAAAAGACGTTGAAGGTGTTAACAACAACGGTGCAGAAGCTGTTGGACTTTACCGTACAGAATTCTTGTACATGGATTCTCAAGACTTCCCAACTGAAGATGAGCAGTATGAAGCATATAAGGCTGTACTTGAGGGAATGAATGGTAAACCAGTGGTTGTTCGTACAATGGATATCGGTGGAGATAAGGAACTTCCTTACTTCGATATGCCACATGAAATGAACCCATTCCTTGGATTCCGTGCCCTTCGTATCTCTATTTCTGAAACTGGAGATGCAATGTTCCGTACACAAATCCGTGCCCTTCTTCGTGCTTCTGTTCATGGTCAATTGCGTATCATGTTCCCAATGGTTGCCCTTTTGAAAGAATTCCGTGCAGCTAAAGCAGTTTATGAAGAAGAAAAAGCAAACCTTCTTGCTGAAGGTGTTGCAGTTGCGGATGATATCCAAGTTGGTATCATGATTGAAATCCCTGCAGCAGCGATGCTTGCAGACCAATTTGCAAAAGAAGTAGACTTCATGTCAATTGGTACAAACGACTTGATCCAATACTCAATGGCAGCAGACCGTATGAACGAACAAGTTTCATACCTTTACCAACCATATAACCCATCAATCCTTCGCTTGATCAACAACGTTATCAAGGCAGCTCACGCTGAAGGTAAATGGGCTGGTATGTGTGGTGAGATGGCTGGTGACCAAAAAGCTGTTCCACTTCTTGTCGGAATGGGCTTGGATGAGTTCTCTATGTCAGCAACATCAGTACTTCGTACACGTAGCTTGATGAAGAAATTGGATACTGCTAAGATGGAAGAGTACGCTAACCGTGCCCTTACAGAGTGTTCAACAATGGAAGAAGTTCTTGAACTTCAAAAAGAATACGTTAACTTCGATTAATGTCATTAACCTTGTAACCTAGTTGCAAGGTTTTTTGCTACATTCGGGAATAGTATAGTCTTGTAAAGTCCACTTTTCAATGAGTCAGAGGCATGATATAATAGGAGAAATAAATAGAATAAGAGAGAAATCATGTCTAAAGAAATTGATATTGAGTATTACCACCAGCTAGCCTTACAAAAGCAGAAGGAGCATCGAAAAGTTTTAGCCAATTTAAAGAAAAAGCCACCAAAAAATCTAGATAAGATAGCCCAACAGATTCACCAAGAAGTCTTTGCGGAGATTGATTGTACGGCCTGTGCTAACTGTTGCAAGACATTGGGGCCTGACTTTAAAGAAGCGGATATTACACGAATCGCCAAGTATTTTAAGATGAAATTACCTGCTTTTGAAGCAGAGTTTTTGCAGGTAGATGAAGATGGGGACAAGGTTTTCAAATCTATGCCCTGTCCCTTTTTAGGAGGAGATAATCTCTGTTCCATCTATGACGTTCGTCCAAAGGCCTGTCGAGAGTTCCCCCATACAGACCGTAAAAAAATTCATCAAATCAACCATTTAACGATTAAAAATACCTTGACCTGTCCAGCAGCCTATCTCTTTGTTGAGAAATTAAAGGATAAGTTATAGAGATTTAAAGGAGAAAAAATTCTCATAATAACTAGCAATATGAAGGGAGAAACTCTGTGCCTAGACCAAAAACAAAAGAGGAGCTAATACTGGCCTCTAAGGAAAACTATGAAAAGCTCAATCGTTTCATCTCCCAACTAAGTGAAGATGAGCTACAGACTCCATTTGATTTTTCAAGAGACCCAAAGAAAAAAGAAGCCCACTGGAAAAGGGATAAGAATCTACGGGATGTTTTGATCCATCTCTATGAATGGCATCAGTTACTTTTGACTTGGGTTCATTCTAATCAAAAAGGTCACGAAAGACCTTTTCTTCCTGAACCTTATAATTGGAAAACTTATGGAGAAATGAATGTCGTTTTTTGGAATAAGCACCAGAAAACGTCCTTAGAAGAAGCGACTAGACTCTTGGAACAATCACATAAAGAAGTGTTAGAGTTGATGGAAAGCTTTAGCAATGACGAACTCTTTGCCAAAGGTATCTATAGGTGGACGGGAGGAACAAGTCTAGGTTCCTACTTTGTTAGTAGCACGTCAAGCCACTATGATTGGGCTCTGAAAAAACTCAAAGCGCATAGGAAGAATTGTAAGTGTAGTAGTTGAGGTGTGGATACGTTCTTCTAGGTTTCGAATACCTTAGTTCTCGTGATTTTAGAGCTATTCTAGCTTTAGAATCCTTCAGAAACTAAAATTTAAGGCAATCAATGTCTTATAAGAGTGCGAAAACATTTAGTTTATAGGAATTCTATGCCGAGAATTGCATATATATTTATGAAATCGAGGTGTTCGATAGTTAGAATTGCTCTATTCTGAAAGATTTGGGATGTCAATTGTATAGGATAGTGTTCGAATTTTTTCAAGTTATTAAATTAGTTAATTGTGTGAGGTGCTTTATGTTATAATATTCTTAATGAATTTTCAGAAAGGAAACTCTCAAATTGTCCTACAAATTTCTACTCTTCGACCTTGATCACACTCTTCTTGATTTCGATGCTGCTGAGAATGTGGCTTTGACGCAACTTCTAAAGGAAGAAGGGGTTGCAGATATTCAGGCTTATAAAGACTATTACGTTCCTATGAACAAGGCTCTCTGGAAGGACTTGGAGCAAAAGAAAATCAGTAAACAAGAGCTGATTAACACGCGCTTTTCTCGTTTATTTGCCCATTTTGGACAGGAAAAAGACGGTAGCTTTCTAGCCCAGCGTTACCAATTTTACTTAGCTCAACAGGGACAAACTTTTTCAGGCGCTCATGAACTCTTGGACAGTCTCATCGAGCGTGATTATGACTTGTATGCTGCGACAAATGGCATTACTGCTATTCAGACAGGGCGTTTGGCTCAGTCTGGTCTGGCACCTTATTTCAATCAAGTCTTTATCTCTGAACAGCTACAAACACAAAAACCTGACGCTCTCTTTTATGAAAAAATTGGTCAGCAGATTGAAGGTTTTAGCAAAGAAAAGACGCTGATGATTGGAGATTCCCTAACCGCCGACATTCAAGGTGGCAATAATGCTGGAATTGACACGATTTGGTACAACCCTCATCACCTAGAAAATCATACACAAGCCCAGCCGACTTACGAAGTCCATTCTTATCAAGACTTGCTGGATTGTTTAGATAAACTGTAAAAAGTGGTTTAGATAGCCACTTTTTGCTATAATAGAGGCAGTAAAAACGAAGGAGTTGGCTATGGAACATTCGTCTTGGCATGCTTTGATTAAGGAGCAATTACCTGAAGGTTATTTCGGTAAAATCAATCAGTTTATGAACCAGGTCTATTCTCAGGGAACCGTTTATCCACCTAAGGAGAAGGTTTTTCAGGCTCTCCTGACAACACGGCTTGAAGAAGTTAAGGTGGTGATTCTGGGGCAGGATCCTTATCACGGACCAGGTCAGGCGCAGGGCTTGAGTTTTTCTGTTCCTGACTCTATCCCAGCTCCGCCATCCTTGCAAAATATCTTGAAAGAATTGTCAGATGATATCGGAGTTAAGAAATCACATGATTTGACGGCTTGGGCTGAGCAAGGAGTCTTACTTCTCAATGCATGTCTGACTGTTCCTGCCGGTCATGCCAATGGTCATGCTGGGCAGATATGGGAGTCATTTACAGATGCTGTGATTCAGGTGGTCAATCATCTAGATAGACCAGTCGTTTTTGTACTCTGGGGAGCCTATGCACGCAAGAAGAAGGTCTTGGTTACCAATCCTCACCACTTGATTATCGAATCAGCCCATCCCAGTCCTTTGTCGGTTTATAGAGGATTCTGGAGTTCCAAGCCTTTTTCCAAGGCTAATACATTCTTAACAGAAACAGGACAAGAGCCAGTAGATTGGCTTAGATAAGGAGAGAATATGCCTCAGTTAGCGACGATTTGCTACATTGATAACGGGAAAGAACTGCTCATGCTCCACCGTAATAAGAAACCCAATGATGTTCATGAAGGGAAATGGATTGGTGTGGGTGGTAAGCTAGAGCGAGGAGAGACACCTCAGGAATGTGCTGCGCGTGAAATCCTCGAAGAAACAGGGCTTAAAGCCAAGCCAGTTCTAAAAGGCGTAATCACTTTTCCTGAATTTACGCCAGATTTAGACTGGTATACCTATGTTTTTAAGGTGACAGAGTTTGAGGGGGACTTGATTGACTGCAATGAGGGGACGCTAGAATGGGTTCCCTATGATGAGGTTTTGAGTAAGCCGACTTGGGAAGGGGATCATACCTTTGTTGGGTGGCTTTTAGAAGATAAACCCTTCTTTTCAGCCAAGTTTGTTTATGATGGGGATAAATTGTTGGATACTCAAGTTGATTTCTATGAATAAAGGAGAAAGCAGATGCTACTAATCAAAAATGGTCGTGTAATGGATCCCAAGTCTGGTTTGGATCAAGTGTGTGATGTCTTAGTTCAAGGTGGGAAAATTATCAAAATTGCGCCTGAGATTAAAGAAGAAGGAGCAGAAATCTTAGATGCTACTGGTCTTGTAGTTGCTCCTGGCTTGGTCGATATTCATGTTCATTTCCGTGAACCTGGTCAAACCCACAAGGAAGATATCCATACAGGTGCTCTAGCAGCCGCTGCAGGTGGTTTTACAACGGTTGTCATGATGGCTAATACTAGTCCAACCATTTCAGACGTGGAGACTTTGCAAGAAGTTCTCCAGTCAGCTGCCAAAGAGAAGATTAATGTTAAGACGGTTGCGACCATAACTAAGAATTTTAATGGGCAAGATTTGACTGACTTTAAGGCACTCTTAGAAGCAGGTGCTGTTGGTTTTTCTGATGACGGTATTCCTCTTGAAAGCAGTAAGGTTGTCAAGGAAGCCATGGAGGAAGCCAAAAAACTCAATACCTTTATTAGTCTTCATGAGGAAGATCCAGGTTTGAACGGTGTTCTTGGCTTTAATGAAAATATCGCTAAAGAACATTTCCATATATGCGGTGCGACTGGGGTGGCTGAGTATGCTATGATGGCGCGTGATGTCATGATTGCCTATGCAACCAAGGCCCATGTTCATATTCAGCATTTGTCTAAGGAAGAAAGTGTCAAAGTAGTTGAGTTTGCTCAAGGATTGGGAGCGCAAGTAACAGCAGAAGTAGCACCACAGCATTTTTCTAAGACCGAAGCGCTCCTTTTGACACAAGGTAGCAATGCTAAGATGAATCCACCGCTTCGTTTGGAATCAGACCGTCGTGCCGTTATCGAAGGTCTCAAATCAGGTGTCATTACAGTTATCGCGACAGACCACGCGCCTCACCATGCGGATGAGAAAAATGTTGAGGATATTACCAAAGCGCCATCTGGTATGACTGGTTTAGAAACCTCTCTGTCTCTCGGTTTGACTTATTTGGTGGAAGCTGGGGAGTTGAGCTTGATGGAATTGCTTGAAAAAATGACCTATAACCCAGCTAAACTTTATAACTTTGAAGCAGGTTACTTGGCTGAGAATGGTCCAGCGGATATTACTATTTTTGATGCTAAGGCTGACCGCCTTGTGGACTCCCATTTTGCTTCCAAAGCAGCTAATTCACCATTCATCGGTGAAACCTTAAAAGGGCAGGTTAAATATACCATCTGTAAGGGACAAATTGTCTATCAAAACTAGGTTGGAGTCTGCTCTGTAAATAAAAAGAATAGAGAGCCTATATGTACCAAACCCATCATTTTAAAGACAAGTTTATCTTATTTTTAAAGATATTTTTCCCTATCCTGATTTATCAATTTGCCAATTATTCTGCCTCCTTTGTTGATACGACTATGACAGGTCAATACAGCACTATAGACTTGGCTGGTGTGTCTATGGCGACCAGTATCTGGAATCCTTTCTTTACATTCTTAACTGGGATTGTTTCAGCCTTGGTGCCCATCATTGGTCACCATCTTGGTCGAGGTAAAAAGGAAGAAGTGGCATCAGATTTTTACCAGTTCATCTATCTGGCCTTGGGTCTATCCGTGGTCTTGCTGGGACTGGTACTTTTCCTGGCACCACCTGTTTTGAATCATATTGGGTTAGAAGCGCCAGTAGCAGCAGTAGCAGTTCGCTATCTTTGGTTTTTATCTATCGGGATCATCCCCTTGTTGCTCTTTAGTGTTATTCGTTCCTTGCTGGATTCGCTGGGGTTGACCAAACTGTCCATGTATCTCATGCTTTTGTTACTTCCTCTCAATAGTGGATTTAACTATCTCTTGATTTACGGGGCCTTTGGTGTTCCAGAGTTGGGAGGTGCTGGTTCTGGATTAGGTACTTCCTTGGCCTATTGGGTCTTACTGGGGATTTCTATTCTGGTTTTATTTAAACAGGAAAAGCTCAAATCCCTACATCTTGAGAAACGCATTCCGCTTAATATGGATAAAATCAAGGAAGGGGTTCGCTTAGGTCTGCCTATTGGGGGAACTGTCTTTGCGGAAGTGGCTATCTTTTCTGTGGTTGGCTTGATTATGGCTAAGTTCTCGTCTTTGATTATTGCTAGTCATCAATCAGCAATGAACTTTTCAAGTCTCATGTACGCCTTTCCTATGAGTATCTCATCGGCTATGGCTATTGTCGTTTCCTATGAAGTGGGTGCTAAGCGATTTGATGATGCGAAAACCTATATTGGTTTAGGAAGATGGACAGCCCTCATCTTTGCAGGCTTCACCTTATCCTTCCTTTACATTTTTAGGGGAAATGTGGCTAGTCTTTATGGTAACGACCCAGAATTTATCGATTTGACAGCGCGCTTTTTGACTTACAGTCTTTTCTTCCAGTTAGCAGATACCTTTGCGGCCCCCCTTCAGGGAATTTTACGGGGGTATAAGGATACAGTTATTCCTTTTTACCTTGGTTTGGTTGGTTATTGGGGTGTAGCAATCCCAGTCGCTATGGTATTTGATACTCTAACAGATTTTGGTGCTTATTCATACTGGATTGGCTTGATTATTAGTCTGATTGTGAGTGGGGCCCTCTACCGTTGGCGTTTAACTGTGATTATAAAGAGATTTGAATCTTTAGCAAAATCTAAACAATAAAAAGTTTGTGAAAAAATATTCTTGATAAGAAAATCCCTTGTTCTCATTGGGGTTTCTTTTTTATTTTGTGAAATTTCCTCAAGAAAAACTTTGACAGTATTTTCCAAAAACGGTAAAATAGTAAGGTAAGAAGAAAGTTAGAAAGGCAAGAAGATGTCAACTTTAGATAAAAATCTTTTGCTAGAGATGTTTCGTAAGATGGAAGAAATCCGTCGTATGGACTTAAAAATTGCGCAATTAGTAAAGAAAGGAAAAGTGCCAGGAATGACGCACTTTTCTGTTGGTGAAGAGGCAGCTAACGTGGGGGCTATGTTAGCTCTCAATTCAGATGATCTGATCACATCAAACCACCGTGGTCACGGACAAGCTATTGCCAAAGGAATTGATCTCAATGGAATGATGGCAGAAATCCTTGGGAAATACACTGGAACCTGTAAAGGGAAAGGTGGTTCTATGCATATCGCCGACCTTGATGCTGGTAACCTTGGTGCCAATGGTATCGTAGGTGGTGGTATGGGAATCGCTGTTGGTGCAGCCCTTAGTCAACAGATGCAACATACTGGAAAAATTGTCGTCTGCTTCTTTGGTGATGGTGCGACCAACGAAGGTGTCTTCCACGAAGCAGTCAACATGGCTTCTATCTGGAAACTCCCAGTCATTTTCTACTGCATCAACAATGGTTATGGAATCTCTGCGGATATCAAGAAAATGACTAATGTAGAGCACATTCATCAACGTAGTGCTGCTTACGGAATTCCTGGAATGTTTATCGAAGATGGCAACAACGTCATCGATGTCTATGAAGGATTTAAGAAAGCTGTAGACCATGTTCGTGGTGGCAATGGTCCAGTCTTGATTGAAAGTGTAACTTATCGCTGGCTCGGTCACTCATCATCTGACCCTGGTAAATATCGTACACGTGAAGAAGTGGAATTGTGGAAACAAAAAGATCCAATCGAAAATCTTCGCAAGTGCCTTGTTGAAAATAACATTGCAAATGCTGAAGAATTGGAAGAAATCCAAGCGCAAGTAAAGGAAGCAGTAGAAGCTTCTGTTAAATTTGCGGAAGAAAGTCCATTCCCACCGCTTGAATCAGCATTTGAAGATATTTACGCAGACTAAGGAGAAAGAGATAAAATGGAAACAAAAACAATGTCGTTCCGTGACACCATTATCCTTGCTATGTCTGAGGAAATGCGTCGCGATAAAAATGTGTTCTTGATGGGAGAAGATGTCGGTGTCTTCGGAGGAGACTTCGGAACATCTGTTGGAATGCTTGAAGAATTTGGTCCAGAACGTGTTCGTGACTGTCCAATTTCTGAGGCTGCTATCTCAGGTGCAGCAGCAGGAGCAGCCATGACAGGGCTTCGTCCAATCGTCGATATGACCTTCATGGATTTCTCGGTTATTGCCATGGACAATATCGTCAACCAAGCTGCCAAAACACGTTATATGTTTGGTGGTAAAGGTCAGGTTCCAATGACTGTCCGTTGTGCAGCAGGTAACGGAGTTGGTTCTGCAGCCCAGCACTCGCAATCACTAGAGTCTTGGTTTACTCACATTCCAGGACTTAAGGTTGTGGCACCAGGTACACCTGCGGATATGAAAGGATTGCTTAAGTCTTCTATCCGTGATAATAACCCTGTTATCATTCTTGAGTACAAGTCAGAATTTAACCAAAAAGGGGAAGTGCCAGTTGATCCAGACTACACGATTCCACTTGGAGTTGGGGAAATCAAACGTGAAGGTACGGATGTAACAGTTGTTACTTATGGAAAAATGCTTCGCCGTGTGGTTCAAGCTGCTGAAGAATTAGCAGAAGAAGGCATTTCAGTTGAAATTGTTGACCCACGTACCCTTGTTCCGCTTGATAAGGATATCATCATTAACTCAGTTAAGAAGACTGGTAAGGTTGTTCTGGTCAACGATGCCCACAAAACAAGCGGCTATATCGGAGAGATTTCAGCTATTATTTCAGAATCAGAAGCATTTGATTATCTAGATGCACCAATCCGCCGTTGCGCAGGAGAAGATGTGCCAATGCCTTATGCACAAAACCTAGAGAATGCAATGATTCCAACCATTGAAAGCATTAAAGAAGCAATCCGTAAGACATATAACAAAGAATAAAATCACATAAATTAAATTATGTAAAATATTTGATTTTTTAACTTTAGTAACTTGAGATACGTGTTGTATTCAAGTGATTTGAAGAGTTGCGACATGAGTGAGTCGAATCGATAATATTCGACGAATGAATTAGTAAGTCTACTAGGTTGTCCGCCTGATAGCGGCAACCGTAGTAACTTGAGATGCGTTTCGTGTCCAAGTTACTTGTAGAGTTGAACACGGGCTAAAGTCTGTGTGAAAAAGATAAACTTTCCTAGAAACTAAAGTTTCTTCGTCAAGTTTCCTATTTTCACTTTGACTTTTGACGCCCTTAGTATCATTTAATTGAATTCGGACGGAGGTCTGCGAAAAAAAAGATAGATTTCCTTGTGTTCATCGAACACATCGTCAATCTCCTATTTTTTCATTGCCCTCTGCGTCCTTAATATCTTATATTCGAACACGGGCTAAAAGCTCGGAAAAAAGATAAATCTCCTTGGCTTCATCGAAGCCATCGTCGATTTCCTATTTTTCTATCGCTTTTAAACGCCCTTAGTATCATAAATAGAATTGGAGAGGTCATGGCTGATGACAAGCTAAGAGCGACTCCTGCAGCTAGAAAGTTAGCGGATGATTTAGGGATCAACCTCTACGATGTTTCTGGCTCAGGTGCAAACGGTCGTGTCCACAAAGAAGACGTGGAAACTTATAAAGACACAAACGTGGTTCGCATTTCGCCACTTGCAAAACGAATTGCCCTCGAACATAACATTGCTTGGCAGGAAATTCAAGGAACGGGTCATCGTGGTAAAATCATGAAGAAGGATGTTTTGGCCTTGCTTCCTGAAAATATCGAAAACGACACTATCAAGTCTCCTGCTCAGATTGAAAAAGTGGAAGAAGTTCCAGATAACGTAACACCATACGGTGAAATTGAACGTATTCCAATGACACCAATGCGTAAGGTTATTGCCCAACGTATGGTTGAATCATACCTAACTGCGCCAACTTTCACACTCAATTATGAAGTTGATATGACTGAAATGCTGGCTCTTCGTAAGAAGGTTCTTGAGCCAATCATGGAAGCAACTGGGAAGAAGACTACTGTAACAGACCTTCTTTCACTTGCTGTTGTGAAGACCCTTATGAAACACCCTTACATCAACGCTTCATTGACAGAAGACGGCAAGACTATTATCACTCATAACTACGTCAACCTTGCGATGGCAGTTGGGATGGATAATGGTTTGATGACACCTGTTGTTTACAATGCTGAAAAGATGAGCCTTTCAGAGCTGGTCGTAGCCTTCAAGGATGTTATTGGCCGTACCTTGGATGGTAAATTGGCTCCAAGTGAACTGCAAAATTCAACATTCACAATCAGTAACCTGGGAATGTTTGGTGTTCAGTCCTTTGGTCCTATCATCAACCAACCAAACTCAGCTATTCTTGGTGTCAGTTCGACTATTGAGAAGCCAGTTGTCGTCAATGGTGAGATTGTCATTCGTCCAATCATGAGTCTTGGCTTAACAATTGACCACCGTGTTGTAGATGGTATGGCAGGTGCTAAGTTTATGAAAGACTTGAAAGAATTGATTGAAAATCCAATCTCAATGTTGATTTAAGAACAAGAGTATTCATTTTAAAGATATAGATAAAGGAAGGAAGACATGGCCTTAGAAGTAATTATGCCAAAAGCCGGCGTGGATATGACAGAAGGACAAATTGTCCAATGGAATAAAAAAGTCGGAGAATTTGTAAAAGAAGGAGAAATCCTTTTGGAAATCATGACTGACAAAGTCAGCATGGAATTGGAAGCAGAAGAAGACGGTTACTTGATCGCTATCCTTAAAGGGGACGGTGAAACAGTCCCTGTAACGGAAGTTATCGGTTACCTCGGTGAAGAAGGCGAAAACATACCAACAGCTGGAGTAGTAGCGCCAGAAGCTAGCCCAGCACCTACAGCAAGTGCTTCAAACGATGATGGTAAGAGCGATGACGCTTACGATATCGTTGTTATCGGTGGTGGACCTGCTGGTTATGTTTCTGCTATTAAAGCTGCACAATTAGGTGGTAAGGTTGCTCTTGTTGAGAAATCTGAACTTGGTGGTACTTGCTTGAACCGCGGATGTATTCCAACTAAGACTTACCTCCATAACGCTGAAATTATCGAGAATATCGGTCATGCAGCAAATCGTGGTATCGTAATTGAAAATCCTAACTTCACTGTTGATATGGAAAAACTTTTAGAAACTAAATCTAAAGTTGTTAATACTCTTGTTGGCGGTGTTGCAGGTCTTCTTCGTAGCTACGGAGTTACTGTTCATAAGGGTATCGGTACCATCACTAAAGATAAGAATGTCTTGGTAAATGGTTCTGAATTGCTTGAAACTAAGAAAATTATCCTTGCTGGTGGTTCAAAAGTCAGCAAGATTAACGTCCCTGGTATGGAATCATCACTTGTCATGACCAGTGACGACATTCTTGAAATGAATGAAGTACCAGAAAGCCTTGTTATCATCGGTGGTGGCGTTGTCGGTATTGAACTCGGCCAAGCTTTCATGACATTTGGTTCAAAGATAACTGTTATCGAAATGATGGACCGTATCGTGCCAGCTATGGATGCTGAAGTTTCTAAGAACCTTCGTTTGATCCTTGAGCGCAAAGGTATGACCATCTTAACTGACACTAAGCTCCAAGAAATCATCGAGGAAAATGGTCAACTTCGTATCAAGGTTGAAGGAAAAGATGATATCATTGCAAGCAAAGCTCTTCTTTCAATCGGTCGTGTGCCAGACCTTGAAGGAATTGGTGATGTTGAGTTTGAACTGGATCGTGGACGTATCAAGGTCAACGAATACATGGAAACTTCTGTTCCTGGAATCTACGCTCCAGGTGACATCAACGGTACGAAGATGTTGGCCCACGCAGCTTTCCGCATGGGTGAAGTTGCCGCTGAAAATGCCCTTAAAGGAAATCATGCTGTTGCCAAATTGAACTTGACTCCTGCAGCCATCTACACTCTTCCTGAAGTAGCAGCAGTAGGTTTGACAGAAGAACAAGCTCGTGAGAAATACGATGTCCAAATCGGTAAGTTCAACTTTGCTGCTAACGGTCGTGCCATTGCCTCAGATGCTGCTCAAGGTTTCGTAAAAGTTATTGCAGATAAGAAATACGGAGAAATCCTTGGTGTACACATTATCGGTCCTGCAGCCGCAGAGTTAATCAACGAAGCGTCAAGCATTATCGAAATGGAAATTACTGTTGAAGAAATGCTGAAGACTATCCACGGACACCCAACCTACTCTGAAGTGATGTACGAAGCATTTGCGGATGTTCTAGGAATGGCCATCCATTCACCTAAGAAAAAATAAAACGAAGATAGACTAGACTGGAAAATATCTTTCCAGTTTCTATCGTATAAAGGGATATCATGAAATATATTATCAATCATTCAAACGACACTGCCTTTAATATTGCCTTGGAAGAATATGCCTTTAAACACCTTTTGGATGAGGATCAAATCTTCCTTCTTTGGATTAACAAACCATCTATCATTGTTGGTCGTCACCAGAATACTATCGAAGAAATCAACCGTGATTATGTTCGTGAAAATGGTATTGAGGTAGTCCGCCGTATCAGTGGTGGTGGAGCTGTTTACCACGATTTAAACAATCTCAACTACACGATTATCTCAAAAGAAGATGAAAACAAGGCTTTTGACTTTAAGAGCTTCTCAACTCCAGTTATCAATACACTAGCTCAACTTGGGGTTAAAGCTGAGTTCACAGGCCGTAATGACCTAGAGATTGATGGCAAGAAATTCTGTGGAAATGCCCAAGCCTATATCAATGGCCGTATCATGCACCACGGCTGCTTGCTCTTTGACGTTGATTTGTCAGTCCTTGCTAACGCCCTCAAGGTTTCAAAAGATAAATTTGAATCAAAAGGTGTAAAATCGGTTCGTGCTCGTGTAACCAATATTGTCAATGAACTACCAGAAAAAATCACAGTTGAAGAATTCCGTGATTTGCTATTGGAATACATGAAAAAAGAGTACCCAGAGATGACTGAATACGTCTTTTCTGAGGAAGAATTGGCTGAAATCAATCGCATCAAGGATACTAAGTTTGGAACTTGGGATTGGAACTATGGTAAATCACCTGAGTTTAACGTCCGTCGTGGGACAAAATTCACCAGTGGTAAAGTCGAAGTCTTTGCGAATGTCGTCGAATCAAAAATTCAAGACATCAAGATTTATGGTGACTTCTTTGGTATCGAGGACGTTGCAGCTGTAGAAGATGTCCTTCGTGGCGTCAAATACGAACGTGAAGATGTTCTTAAAGCTCTGGAAACTATTGATATTACACGCTACTTCGCTGGTATTAGCCGTGAAGAAATCGCTGAAGCGGTAGTAGAGTAAAGAAAAGCTATTGGTTAGTCATTGTGGATTGCAGAAAAGATATTATCTGGATAGGACAAGTCTTGCAATCTGCTGAACGAGAATCAAAAAGAACTCACTTCCAATGCTTAATAAAAAACTTGGAAGTTTGATCTGAGTCAAGTAAATACGACTATTTGCAATTGAATATTGAGATGAGAAAGTTAGTATTAGATTGACTGTAAGGTGACACAGGCGCGAGTTGCTTTTTGATTTCTATATAGTATAGACACCACCAAAAGACTATTATTTCTATAGTTGAACGATACCTCAAAAGTTAGACATAGAAAATCTAATTTTTGAGGTATTTTATAATTTTTAATTCAGGATTTTTTAGTATCAAAAGATGTTTCATAAAATATGGACTCAACCTTTCAACTTAATCCTATTTATTGCTTACTATCCAATAAAATTGAAAAGGATGGAAAAAAGGTTACATTTATGATATAATTTATTTTAAAGACCTTATTAGAAATCTTGAAAGAGTATTAAAAACTTATAATGAGAAAAATTGTTATCAATGGTGGATTACCACTGCAAGGTGAAATCACTATTAGTGGTGCTAAAAATAGTGTTGTGGCCTTAATTCCAGCTATTATATTGGCTGATGATGTGGTGACTTTGGATTGTGTTCCAGATATTTCGGATGTAGCCAGTCTTGTCGAAATTATGGAATTGATGGGAGCTACTGTTAAGCGTTATGACGATGTCTTGGAGATTGATCCAAGAGGTGTTCAAAATATTCCAATGCCTTATGGTAAAATTAACAGTCTTCGTGCATCTTACTATTTTTATGGGAGCCTCTTAGGCCGCTTTGGTGAAGCGACAGTTGGTTTGCCGGGAGGATGTGATCTTGGTCCTCGTCCGATTGACCTACACCTTAAGGCTTTTGAAGCTATGGGTGCCACTGTTAGCTACGAGGGAGATAACATGAAGTTATCTGCTAAAGATACAGGACTTCATGGTGCAAGTATTTACATGGATACGGTTAGTGTTGGTGCGACGATTAATACGATGATTGCTGCAGTTAAAGCAAATGGTCGTACCATTATTGAAAATGCAGCCCGTGAGCCTGAGATTATTGATGTAGCTACTCTCTTGAATAATATGGGAGCCCATATCCGCGGTGCAGGAACTAATATCATCATTATTGATGGTGTTGAAAGATTACATGGAACCCGTCATCAGGTGATTCCAGACCGTATCGAAGCTGGAACATATATTTCTTTAGCTGCTGCAGTCGGCAAGGGGATTCGTATAAATAATGTTCTTTACGAACACCTAGAAGGATTTATTGCTAAGCTGGAAGAAATGGGAGTGAGAATGACTGTATCTGAAGACAGCATTTTTGTCGAAGAGCAGTCTAATTTGAAAGCAATCAATATTAAGACGGCTCCTTACCCAGGTTTTGCTACTGACTTGCAACAACCGATTACTCCACTTTTACTAAGAGCGAATGGTCGTGGTACAATTGTCGATACGATTTACGAAAAACGTGTAAATCATGTTTTTGAACTAGCAAAGATGGATGCGGACATTTCGACAACAAATGGTCATATTTTGTACACAGGTGGACGTGATTTGCGTGGGGCAAGTGTTAAAGCAACTGACCTGAGAGCTGGTGCAGCTTTAGTTATTGCTGGTTTGATGGCCGAGGGACAAACTGAAATTACCAATATCGAGTTTATCTTACGTGGTTATTCTGATATTATCGAAAAATTACGTAATCTAGGAGCGGATATTACACTTGTTGAGGATTAAACCGTAGAGGTGTTTATGAATATTTGGACCAAATTAGCAATGTTTTCTTTTTTTGAAACGGATCGCTTGTATTTGCGTCCTTTCTTTTTTAGTGATAGTAAGGACTTCCATGAGATAGCTTCAAATCCAGAAAATTTACAATTCATTTTTCCAAGTCAAGCTAGTCCTGAAGAGAGTCAATATGCACTGGCCAATTATTTTATGAAGGTTCCTTTAGGAGTATGGGCTATTTGTGATAAGAAAACTGAAAAAATGATTGGTTCAATTAAGTTTGAGAAGCTAGATGAAATTAAAAAAGAAGCAGAACTTGGCTATTTTTTGAGAAAAGATGTATGGTGTCAAGGATTTATGACAGAGGTTGTTAGAAAAATTTGTCAGCTTTCTTTTGAGGAATTTGGCTTAAAACAATTATCTATTATTACCCATCTCGAAAATGAAGCAAGTCAAAAGGTTGCTCTTAAGGCTGGATTTAGTTTGTTCCGTCAGTTTAAGGGAAGTGATCGCTACACAAGAAAAATGCGGGATTATCTTGAATTTCGGTATGTAAAAGGAGAATTCAATGAGTAAGCATCAGGAAATTCTAAGCTATTTGGAAGAATTACCTGTCGGAAAGAGGGTTAGTGTTCGTAGTATTTCCAACCATCTGGGAGTCAGTGATGGAACGGCTTATCGCGCTATCAAGGAAGCTGAAAACCGTGGAATTGTGGAGACTCGACCAAGAAGTGGTACTATTCGCGTTAAATCCCAGAAAGTTGCTATTGAAAGATTAACTTTTGATGAAATTGCAGAAGTGACTTCTTCGGAGGTTCTGGCTGGTCAAGAAGGTTTAGAGAGAGAATTTAGCAAGTTTTCAATCGGTGCCATGACTGAACAAAACATCTTGTCTTACCTTCATGATGGGGGGCTCTTGATTGTCGGAGATCGTACTCGTATCCAATTATTAGCGCTTGAAAATGAAAATGCAGTCTTGGTTACAGGTGGTTTCCATGTTCATGATGATGTTCTTAAACTGGCAAATCAAAAAGGAATTCCTGTTTTAAGAAGCAAGCATGATACTTTCACTGTTGCGACCATGATCAATAAAGCCTTGTCAAATGTTCAAATTAAGACGGATATTCTGACAGTTGAGAAACTTTATCGTCCGAGTCATGAGTATGGTTTTCTGAGAGAGACTGACACCGTTAAAGATTATTTGGACTTAGTTCGTAAGAATCGTAGCAGTCGTTTTCCAGTGATTAACCAACATCAGGTTGTTGTTGGAGTTGTAACCATGAGAGACGCTGGTGATAAGTCACCAAGTACCACAATTGACAAGGTCATGTCGCGTAGTCTATTTTTAGTTGGTTTATCGACAAATATTGCCAATGTGAGTCAACGGATGATTGCTGAAGACTTTGAAATGGTACCGGTTGTTCGGAATAATCAAACCTTGCTTGGAGTTGTGACACGACGAGATGTCATGGAGAAAATGAGTCGTTCCCAAGTTTCGGCTCTACCAACTTTTTCTGAGCAGATTGGACAAAAACTCTCTTATCACCATGATGAAGTAGTCATTACAGTGGAACCTTTTATGCTTGAAAAAAACGGTGTTTTGGCTAATGGTGTATTAGCTGAAATTTTGACTCACATGACCCAAGATTTAGTTGTGAATAGCGGGCGCAATCTCATTATCGAGCAGATGCTGATCTACTTTTTGCAGGCTGTTCAGATTGATGATATACTGCGCATTCAAGCACGCATTATCCATCATACTAGACGATCAGCTATTATTGACTACGATATTTATCACGGTCATCAGATTGTTTCAAAAGCAAATGTGACCGTTAAAATTAATTAGAAACTAGGAGAAAAGATGATAACATTAAAATCAGCTCGTGAAATCGAAGCTATGGATAAAGCCGGTGATTTCCTTGCAAGTATTCATATCGGCTTACGTGATTTGATTAAGCCTGGCGTAGATATGTGGGAAGTTGAAGAGTATGTTCGCCGTCGTTGTAAGGAAGAAAATTTCCTTCCACTTCAGATTGGGGTTGACGGTGCCATGATGGATTATCCTTATGCTACCTGCTGCTCTCTTAATGATGAAGTTGCTCACGCTTTCCCTCGTCATTATATCTTGAAAGATGGTGATTTGCTCAAAGTGGATATGGTTTTGGGAGGTCCAATTGCCAAATCTGATTTGAATGTCTCAAAATTAAACTTCAACAATGTCGAGCAAATGAAAAAATACACTCAGAGCTATTCTGGTGGTCTAGCAGACTCATGTTGGGCTTACGCTGTAGGTACACCGTCCGAAGAAGTGAAAAATTTGATGGATGTAACCAAAGAAGCCATGTACAAGGGAATCGAGCAAGCTGTCGTTGGAAATCGTATCGGTGATATCGGTGCGGCTATTCAAGAATACGCTGAAAGTCGTGGTTACGGGGTAGTGCGTGATTTGGTTGGTCATGGTGTTGGACCAACTATGCACGAAGAACCAATGGTTCCTAACTATGGTATTGCAGGTCGTGGACTCCGTCTCCGTGAAGGGATGGTCTTGACAATTGAACCAATGATCAATACAGGTGACTGGGAAATCGATACAGATATGAAAACTGGTTGGGCACATAAAACCATCGACGGTGGATTGTCATGCCAGTATGAACACCAATTCGTGATTACGAAAGATGGTCCTGTTATCTTGACTAGTCAAGGTGAAGAAGGAACTTATTAAAATAATTAAAAACAGATTGAAGAAAAAGTGGCTCTTTGGACAATTTTCTTCAATTTTTTCTTTTATCTATAGTGAAATGAAAAAACCGAACAACTTGATTGAGAAATTCAAATCAATTTCTAACAATGTTTTAGAAAACATAGTGTACTATTAAAGAGTTTATTCCATATAATATAATGATAAAAACAGTTAACCGTAGCAAACTTGATACAAATTTTAATATTTATAGTACAATAGGTTTAAATTCTTAAGAAAGTTGGTTCTTTATTGGAAACGCTAGTATTTTCAATCTCCGTTTTTCTAGCAGGGGTCTTGTCCTTCTTTTCTCCCTGTATTTTTCCTCTGTTACCCGTTTACACTGGAATTTTGCTGGATGATC
This sequence comes from Streptococcus mitis, assembly GCA_001560895.1. Lineage (NCBI taxonomy): Bacteria > Bacillati > Bacillota > Bacilli > Lactobacillales > Streptococcaceae > Streptococcus > Streptococcus mitis. The sequence continues at coordinate 1,228,916 of CP014326.1, read as the reverse complement.
AGGAAAGTGCAAAAAGTTTTTCCTTATTTGGGAGAAAGGTTCTTTGGTCGGGTCTGATTCGAACGCTTTGCTTTATTGCAGGTATTTCTCTTATTTTCTTTATTCTAGGATTTGGTGCTGGTTACTTTGGTAATATTCTCTATGCCAATTGGTTTCGCTATACTATGGGTACGATTATTATCATTTTAGGCCTTCACCAGATGGAAATTTTTCATTTTAAGAAATTAGAGGTTCAAAAAAGCTTTACTTTTAAGAAATCAGAAGCCAATCGTTATTGGTCGGCATTTTTACTTGGTATTACCTTTAGCTTCGGTTGGACGCCATGTATCGGTCCAGTTTTGAGTTCGGTTTTAGCTCTTGCGGCTTCTGGTGGTAATGGAGCTTGGCAAGGTGCTATCTATACTCTTATTTACACTCTAGGGATGGCCATTCCTTTCTTGGTTTTGGCTCTAGCTTCAGGTGTAGTGATGCCTTATTTTAGTAAAATCAAGCGTCATATGATGCTACTGAAGAAAATTGGTGGTTTCCTCATTATTTTAATGGGAATTTTGTTAATACTAGGACAAGTAAATGTTCTAGCTGGAATTTTTGAATAAAGGAGAAAAAGATGAAAAAAGCAATGTTTGCTGGCTTAAGCCTCTTGTCATTAGTCGTTTTAATAGCTTGCGGGGAGGAAGAAACTAAAAAGACTCAAGCACCAGAACAAGCCCCAAAACAGCAGCAACAAACGCCTGTACAACAAATTGCTGTTGGAAAAGAAGCTCCAGACTTCACCTTGCAATCCATGGATGGTAAAGAAGTTAGGTTATCTGATTATAAGGGTAAAAAAGTCTACTTGAAATTTTGGGCTTCATGGTGTGGTCCATGTAAGAAAAGTATGCCTGAGTTGATGGAATTAGCTGCGAAACCAGATCGTGATTTCGAAATTCTTAGTGTCATTGCACCAGGAATTCAAGGTGAAAAAACTGTTGAGCAATTCCCACAATGGTTCCAAGATCAAGGTTATAAGGATATCCCAGTTCTTTATGATACCAAAGCAACCACCTTCCAAGCTTATCAAATTCGAAGCATTCCTACAGAATATTTAATTGATAGCCAAGGAAAGATTGGAAAGATTCAATTTGGTGTCATCAGCAATGCGGATGCGGAAGCAGCCTTTAAAGAAATGAACTAGAATCGATAAAAATCTGATTACAATATGTAATCAGATTTTTTTAGAAAAACATTTTATAAATATTCACAAATATCCTATATTTATGGTAAAATAGAATCATCATTTTATTTGGAGAAGAAAGATGAATATATTTAGAACAAAGAATGTTAGTTTGGATAAAACAGAGATGCACAGGCATTTGAAGTTATGGGATTTGATTTTGCTGGGTATCGGAGCCATGGTTGGTACAGGTGTTTTTACAATTACAGGTACTGCAGCTGCAACGCTTGCTGGTCCAGCCCTAGTGATTTCAATCGTCATTTCTGCCTTGTGCGTTGGATTATCAGCCCTCTTTTTTGCAGAATTTGCTTCGCGAGTACCTGCTACAGGTGGTGCCTACAGCTATCTCTATGCTATATTAGGAGAATTCCCTGCTTGGTTGGCTGGTTGGTTAACCATGATGGAGTTCATGACAGCCATATCAGGCGTAGCTTCGGGGTGGGCAGCTTATTTTAAAGGCTTGCTCTCTCAATACGGGATAGCCCTTCCTCAGGCTTTAAATGGGACCTTTAATCCTCAAGCAGGGACATTTGTTGATTTATTGCCTATTCTTGTCTTGGTCTTGGTGACCTCGCTTGTTTTACTCAATGCTAAAGCAGCCTTACGCTTTAATTCTATTCTAGTGATTTTGAAATTTTCCGCTTTAGCTCTCTTTGTTTTAGTAGGAATCTGGCATATCAAACTTGATAACTGGAGTAATTTTGCTCCCTATGGTTTTGGACAAATCTATGGTGCTAGTACTGGTATTATGGCTGGTGCATCCTTGATGTTTTTCGGTTTTTTGGGATTTGAATCCATCTCTATGGCTGTAGATGAAGTCAAGACTCCTCAAAAAAATATTCCTAGAGGGATTGTCTTATCGCTTTCTATCGTAACTATTCTCTATGCCTTGGTGACGCTTGTCCTGACTGGTGTGGTTCACTATAGTCATCTAAATGTCGACGATGCCGTTGCCTTTGCCCTTCGTAGTGTTGGGATTAGTTGGGCAGCCAACTATGTGTCATTAGTGGCTATCTTGACCTTGATTACAGTTTGTATTTCGATGACCTATGCCCTATCGCGTATGATTTACAGTTTAGCGCGTGACGGATTGATGCCTGCCGCCTTTAAAGAACTAACGAAGACTAGCAAGGTACCCAAGAATGCTACTATCTTGACGGGTCTAGCTTCAGCAGTAGCTGCAGGAATATTCCCACTAGCCAGTATCGCAGCCTTCTTAAACATTTGTACCTTGGCCTACTTGATGATGCTTGCTTACGGCTTGATTCGTTTACGGAAAGAAAAAGGAATGCCCAAAGCGGGCGAATTTAAAACACCATTGGTACCTCTGTTACCGATTTTATCAATCATCATTTGTTTATCCTTTATGTTGCAGTATAATATGGAAACTTGGATTGCTTTCCTAGTTGCGTTGTTAGTAGGAAGTATGATTTACTTCACTTATGGCTATAAGCATTCTACCATAGAAGAATAATACTCTTCGAAAATCTCTTCAAACCACGTCAGCTTCGCCTTGCCGTATATATGGTTATTGACTTCGTCAGTTTCATCTACAACCTCAAAAACATGTTTTGAGCTGACTTCGTCAGTCTTATCTACAACCTCAAAACAGTGTTTTGAGCAACCTACGGCTAGCTTCCTAATTTGCTCTTTGATTTTCATTGAGTATAAAGTGAGAATCTGTTGAGTTGTTGAAACTCAGCAGATTTTTATATGTGAAAGAAATTTCAAAATTTTTCTAAAAATAGCTTGACAGATTAAATTTTTAGGAGTAGAATGTTTACCAGTTAATTAAATAGTTAAGGGGTTATCCATGAAAAAACAAAGTTTATTTTTAGTATTGTTAAGTGTCTTTCTTTTGTGTTTAGGGGCCTGTGGTCAAAAGGAAAGCCAAACAGGAAAAGGGATGAAAATTGTGACCAGTTTTTATCCTATCTACTCTATGGTTAAAGAGATATCTGGTGATTTGAATGATGTTCGGATGATTCAGTCAAGTAGTGGGATTCACTCCTTTGAACCTTCAGCAAATGACATCGCGGCCATCTATGATGCAGACGTCTTTGTTTATCATTCTCATACGCTCGAATCTTGGGCAGGAAGTTTAGATCCCAATCTAAAAAAATCTAAAGTCAAGGTTTTAGAGGCTTCAGAGGGAATGACTTTAGACCGCGTCCCAGGGCTAGAAGATGTGGAAGCAGGGGATGGAGTTGATGAAAAAACGCTCTATGACCCTCACACATGGCTAGATCCAGAAAAAGCTGGCGAAGAAGCGCAAATTATCGCTGACAAACTTTCAGAGGTGGACAGTGAGCATAAAGAAACTTACCAGAAAAATGCGCAAGCCTTTATCAAAAAAGCTCAGGAATTGACTAAGAAATTCCAACCTAAATTTGAAAAAGCGAGTCAGAAAACCTTTGTAACACAACATACAGCCTTTTCTTATCTAGCTAAGCGATTTGGACTGAATCAATTGGGTATTGCAGGTATCTCTCCTGAACAAGAACCAAGTCCAAGACAACTAACTGAAATTCAGGAATTTGTTAAAACTTATAAGGTTAAGACGATTTTTACAGAAAGTAACGCTTCTTCAAAAGTAGCTGGAACTCTTGTCAAATCAACAGGTGTGGGTCTTAAAACTCTAAATCCTTTAGAAGCAGACCCACAAAATGACAAGACTTATCTAGAAAACCTTGAAGAAAATATGAGTGTTCTAGCAGAAGAATTGAAATGAGGAAAGAATGAAAATCAATAAAAAATATGTAGCAAGTTCAGTGGCAGTTCTTGCCCTAAGTGTTTGTTCCTATGAACTTGGTCGTTATCAAGCTGGTCAAGTTAAGAAAGAGTCTAATCGAGTTGCTTATATAGATGCTGATCAGGCTGGTCAAAAGGCAGAAAATTTAACACCAGATGAAGTCAGTAAGAGAGAGGGGATCAATGCCGAGCAAATCGTCATTAAGATTACGGATCAAGGTTATGTGACCTCTCATGGAGACCATTATCATTACTATAATGGCAAGGTTCCTTACGATGCTATTATCAGTGAAGAACTCCTCATGAAAGATCCGAATTATCAGTTGAAGGATTCAGACATCGTCAATGAAATCAAGGGTGGCTATGTGATTAAGGTAGACGGAAAATACTATGTTTACCTCAAGGATGCGGCTCATGCGGATAATATTCGGACAAAAGAAGAGATTAAACGTCAGAAGCAGGAACACAGTAGTAATCACGGGGGCGGTTCTAACGATCAGGCAGTAGTTGCAGCCAGAGCCCAAGGACGTTATACAACGGATGATGGTTATATCTTTAATGCATCTGATATCATTGAGGACACTGGTGATGCTTATATCGTACCTCATGGTAATCACTTCCACTATATTCCTAAGAGTGATTTGTCTGCCAGTGAATTAGCTGCTGCCCAAGCCTTCCTATCTGGAAAAGGCGGTCAATTAAGTACGGTTGAATACCGTTTAAGCAGAGCTGAAACAAGATTTAGTATGAGAACGAGTCCATCTGAGGCTTCTCAAGATTCTGCCCAAGCTCCTGAGAGTCAAAATGAGGATTTAGCTAGTCTCCTTCAAGAATTGTACGCTTTGCCACTTAGCCAACGTCATGTGGAGTCTGATGGATTGGTATTTGACCCGGCACAGATTACAAAACGAACTGCCAATGGTGTGGCAGTTCCTCACGGGGATCATTTCCATTTCATTCCTTATTCACAAATGTCTGCTTTGGAAGAAAAATTGGCTCGAAATTTGCCAATTGGAGGTCAGCCAGTTCAAAGTCATTCTGACAATACGAAACCAAGCAGTCCTGAGAAAACAAGTTCAACACCAAGTTCAACGATTAAACCAAACTTTAATCTCAATACGCAGGCACCAAATAGAGGAACTGGAGGGGCCTATACAACGGATGATGGGTATGTCTTTAGTCCGACAGATGTGATTGAAGATACAGGTGATGCTTTTGTTGTCCCTCACGGCAATCATTTCCACTATATTCCTAAGAGTGATTTGTCAGCAGGAGAATTAGCTGCTGCTCAAGCTTATTGGAATGGTAAACAGGGCTCACATTCTGCTATAAGTTCAAGTAAACCAAGTAGTGATAATGCTAAACCAACTCAACCAAGTTTGCCAGAGACTCCTAATCTGACTGTCACTCCAACTTATCATCAAAATCAAGGGGAAGATATTCCAACACTTTTACGTGAATTGTATGCCAAACCTTTGTCAGAACGACATGTGGAATCGGATGGCCTAGTCTTTGATCCGGCACAAATTATCAAACGTACAGCTAACGGTGTCGCAGTGCCTCATGGAGACCATTATCACTTTATTCCTTATTCGCAAATGTCACCGCTGGAAGAAAAATTGGCTCGTATGATAGCTGTTAAGGGACAAAATGGCAGTGTCTTGCCAAGTGTTACTCCTCTGAAGCCAGCCCCTACTACCAAACCTCAAGTACCAGCGGAAAATAAACAGACTGAACTTGATGTCAACCAGGTTGTTAGAAAAGTTGGCGGCGGTTATATTTTCGAGGATAAGGGAGTCAGTCGTTACGTTCTAGCTAAAGATTTGACCAAGGATAAGATTGATGTTATTGAAAATCTCTTGTCTAAGAAAACTAAAGAGACACACGCTCTAGTTGCGAAGAAAGAAAATGTCGCTCCTCGTGATCAAGAATTTTATGATAAAGCATATAAATTGTTGACCGAGGCTCATAAAGCCTTGTCTGAAAATAAGGGTCGTACTTTTGATTTCCAAGCCTTGGACAAGTTAGCAGAACGCTTGAATGATGAATCTTCTAATAAAGGAAAATTGGTAGATGACTTATTGGCATTCCTAGCACCAATTACCCATCCAGAGCGACTTGGAAAACCAAATGCTCAAATTGCTTATACAGACGATGAAATTAAATTAGCGAAATTAGCAGGTAAGTATACAACAGAAGATGGATATATCTTTGATATTCGTGATATTACCAGTGATGAGGGAGATGCTTATGTAACTCCACATATGACCCATAGTCACTGGATTAAGAAAGAGAGTTTGTCTGAAGCTGAAAGAGTGGCAGCTCAGGCTTATGCTAAAGAGAAAGGTTTGACACCTCCTTCAACAGAGAATAAGGGTTCAGGAAATACTGAGGTTAAAGGAGTAGAAGCAATCTATAATAAAGTGAAAGCAGCTAAGAAGGTCCCACTTGATCATATTCCTTACAATCTACAACATACTGTTGAAGTTAAAAATGGTAGCTTAATTATACCTCATTACGACCATTACCATAATATTAAATTTGGTTGGTTTGACGAAGGACTCTATGAAGCACCTAAGGGTTATAGCCTTGAGGATCTCTTTGCGACTGTAAAATATTATGTTGAACATCCTGAAGAACGTCCTCACTCAGATAATGGTTGGGGAAATGCCAGCGACCATGTTCGTAAAAATAAGGCAGACCAAGACGGTAAACATAATGAAAATAAGGAACATGATGAAGTAAGTGAGCCAACTCGCCCTGAATCTGATGAAAAAGAGAATCACGCTGCTTTAAATCCTTCAGTAGATAATCTTTATAAACCGAGTACTGATGAAGAAGAGACAGCGGAGGAGTCTAAAGATAAAACAGACGAAGATGAAGTCCCTCAAGTAGAGACTGAAAAAGTAGAAGCCAAGCTCAAAGAAGTAGAAACTTTACTTGATAAAGTAACGGATGCTGGTTTGAAAGCCAATGCGACAGAGAGCCTATCTGGTTTACGAAATAACTTGAGCCTCCAAACCATGGATAATAATGGTATCATGGCAGAAGTAGAAAAATTACTTGCTTTGTTAAAAGGGAGTGAGTCAGTAACGACGAAATCAGAAGCATAAGTTTATCCTATTAAATCAAAATGATGTAAGAGTCAGTAGCAATACTGGCTTTTATTTTTTAAAATGATATAAAAATCTTGACAGATAAGCTTAAAAAAGGTAAACTATTTACTGGTTAATTAATTGGTTAAATAACCAGTTTAGAAAAAATTGTTTAACCGAGAAAAAGAAGTTAAGAAAAAGCTTCATCATTTATTGAAATGAGGAATTTATGAAATTCAGTAAAAAGTATATAGCAGTCGGATCAGCTGTTATCGTGTCCTTGAGTCTATGTGCTTATGCGCTAAATCAGCATCGCTCGCAGGAAGATAAGGACAATAATCGTGTCTCTTATGTGGATGGCAGTCAGTCAAGTCAGAAAACTGAAAACCTGACACCAGATCAGGTCAGCCAAAAAGAAGGAATTCAGGCCGAGCAAATTGTTATTAAGATTACAGATCAGGGATATGTGACATCACACGGTGATCACTATCATTACTATAACGGGAAAGTTCCTTATGATGCCCTCTTTAGTGAAGAACTTCTGATGAAGGATCCAAACTACCAACTTAAGGATGGAGATATTGTCAACGAGGTTAAGGGTGGCTATATCATCAAGGTCGATGGAAAATATTATGTCTATTTGAAAGATGTAGCTCATGCTGATAATGTTCGAACCAAAGATGAAATCAACCGTCAAAAACAAGAACATGTCAAAGATAAGGAGAAGGTCAGCTCTGATGTTGCTGTAGCAAGGTCTCAGGGACGCTATACGACAGATGATGGCTATGTCTTTAATCCAGCTGATATTATTGAAGATACGGGTGATGCTTATATCGTTCCTCATGGAGGTCACTATCACTACATTCCAAAAAGTGATTTATCTGCCAGTGAATTAGCAGCAGCAAAAGCTCATCTAGCAGGCAAAAATACGAAACCGAGCCAGTTAAGCTATTCTTCAACAGCTAGTGACAATACTAATCAAGCTATAGGAAAAGAATCAACTAGCAAGCCAGAAAGCAAAGTTGACAATCTCCAAAGTCTATTGAAAGAACTCTACGATTCACCTAGCGATCAACGTTACAGTGAATCAGATGGCTTAGTCTTTGACCCTGCTAAGATTATCAGTCGTACACCAAATGGAGTTGCGATTCCGCATGGCGACCATTATCATTTTATTCCTTACAGCAAGCTCTCTGCTTTAGAAGAAAAGATTGCTAGAATGGTGCCTATCGGTGGAACTGGTTCTACAGTTTCTACAAATGAAAAACCTAATAAAGTAGCGTCTAGTCTAGGAAGTCTTTCAAGTAATCCTTCTTCTTCAACGACAAGTAAGGAACTCTCTTCAGCATCTGATGGTTATATTTTTAATCCAAAAGATATCGTTGAAGAGACGGCTACAGCTTATATTGTAAGACATGGTGATCATTTCCATTACATCCTTAAGGCGAATCAAATTGGTCAACCGATTCTTCCGAGCAACGGTCTAGCAACACCTTCGCCATCACTTCCAATCAATCCAGGAACTTCACATGAGGAACATGAAGAAGATGGTCACGGCTTTGACGCTAATCGTATTATTGCTGAAGATGAGCAAGGTTTTATCATGAGTCACGGTGATCACAATCATTACTTCTTCAAGAAGGATTTGACAGCAGACCAAATTAAGGCTGCGCAAGACCACTTGAAAGGGGCAAATACAACAACACCAGCACATGATGCCGATCACGACGAAGATCATCATGGACACCATCATGATGAAGGCCATGATCATGGATTTGATGCCGATCGCGTCATTAGTGAGGATGAGCAAGGATTTGTCATGAGTCACGGAGACCACAATCATTATTTCTTCAAGAAGGACTTGACAGCGGAGCAAATTAAGGCAGCTCAGGATCATTTGAAAACACATCATGATGCAGAGCCTGTAAAACCTCTTGCTAAAACGGTAGAGTCTTTCTCAAGAGATGCTAGTGATGAAGAAAAAATTGCTTATATTTCTAAAACATACGGAGTTCCACTTGAAGCTATTAGAATTTCCAACGGATTCTTTGTCTTTGGAAATCCAGACCAAGCCTACGATCCAACTCATATTCATCCTTACGCTGTTCGTAAGGAACACGTTCGGATTCCTCTTCAAACTGGAAATCCAGAACTTGATTTCCTAAATGAACTCTATACGACTGCCTTACGTGATGGTGTGTCTCCTTATAGTTTGCAGGTAGAAAATGGTAGTTTTGTGATCCCTCATGGTGACCACAATCACTACATCAAGGTTCAAACCAAGGGCTATGAAGTGGCTTTGAAAAATAAAATTCCAGCTCTACAATCCAACTACCAACCTGGAGCTTTTGATGAGAAGGCAGTTTTGGCAAAAGTAGATCAACTTCTAGCTGAAAGCAGAAACATCTATAAAGACAAACCTATCGAACAAAGACAGATCGAGTTAGCTTTAGGTCAGTTTACTGAAAACATGAAGAAACTGGCAACTAACTCTACAGCAGGTTATCTTGCAACACTGGATCTCTTTGATAAGCAATATATCCATATTGATGAAAGTGTCAAGCCTGTTAAAACAAGCGCTCTAGATAAGAAATATCAGGCCTTGATTGATAAAATCAATACACTAGATACAGATTCTTATGGACTTCCTAAGAAAGACCTTCTCGTTCGACTCCAGGAAGCTAAGTTGGCTAAAGATGAGGCTGGTTTAGCAGCGGTTGAATCACAACTTCAAGCTCTTCAAGACTTTAATGATCGAACAGGTGTTACAACTGTAGAATACATCAAGTATTTCTACGAACATGTCAATGACGGTCGTTTGAGTGATGAACTTCGAAACAAAGTAGCTCAGTTAACTTGGACCTTGTATCAATCTCAATCCTTCCTTAAGGCAGCAGAATTGAACAAATTATTCCCAAGTATCTATCAGGCAAAACAAGAAGTGGAAGAAGCTTTGAAAGCTCAACCAACTGCTGCGAAATCAAGTAAGACAGTTCTAGATACTGAAAAAGTAGATAATCAAAGTGCCAAGACAGCTATTTATGGCTTCTTGAAAGAATTGTACGGAGACTTTATGCCTGAGGAGCATGTCAATCATGTCAGCAAGGAAGAAGTAGAAAGTCTTTTGAACAAGGCAACTCAACTCTTGGAACAAATCCAAGAAGAAGGAATCAGACAATCTTTGGCAGAAGAAGTAGAAAATCTTAAAGCTGCCACAAACAAGGCTGATGCAGACTTGGATGAAGTAAACAGTCAGGTAAAAGATGTCTTGACTCGTATCGCTAGCACCCTTCAACAAGAGAAGGAAAATACTGAGCAAGATCCTCAGACACTTGTACTCTATCAAAAACTCTACGATATCCTCATGTCGCTTCACGCTTACTTAGAAAACAATAAGGGTTCTGATGAGGACTTTGATAAGGTAGATGCTTTACTAGATCAACTTTCTGCCAAGAGTAAAGATAAGGCTGCTTTACTTGAATTGACAAAAGCTATTCTGGTCTTGAATCAAGAAATCAAGTCAAAATCAAGCGTAACTGAAGAAGCAACTCCAGCAGCAAAGTCTGAGAAGACCAGTACTGAAACTGAAATATTAGCAGCTGCGGAATCTAACAGTGAAACTGCAAATGACGAAAACAAACCAAGCAACACAACAGATTCTAAACCTGCTGAATCAACTTCAGAAAAGGGAACAACAGAATCTACAACAAGTACTGGAAATCAAGAAAAACCAGTAGAGTAAAAAAGTTGGTAGTCGGAGATCTAGGAGATTTTGCCATTCAAGGCTGTTTCCTATTTCTCATTGTAATTATAAACTGTGGCAACATAAGAAAACGAGCATTTCCAAAAGAGGAAGTGCTCGTTTTTTTCTATTTTGAAGTGAGTTTTTATCTGGTTATACTCTTCGAAAATCTCTCAAAACCACGTCAGCTTCACCTTGCCGTATATATGGTTACTGACTTTGTCAGTTTCATCCGCAACCTCAAAAACATGTTTTGAACTGACTTTGTCAGTTCTATCTACAACCTCAAAGCAGTGCTTTGAGCAACCTGCGGCTAGCTTCCTAGTTTGCTCTTTGATTTTCATTGAGTATTACTTAGAGTTGCTTATGAATGACTGTGAAAGAAATGATTGACTTGACTGTGAACATAAGATTTATCACTGATTATAATGTTTAAATAGTGCTCCAAAGCAAAGAATTATCCTCATGAGTATGAATATTATAAAATTTGTCCCAAACTTAATCTATAGTAATCAATTTATTAAAAATAAACATTGTAGTCGTATTTTAAAGATTGTTTTTCCAACAATTCTTTAGGTTTCTTTTTGTTTATAAATCTTCTAAATTAACTATCTCCAAACCATGTTCTGTCAAGCGATAGATGGTCGAACAGACCTCTTTTAAGAAACAACGGTCATGCGAAACAGTGACGAGACCGCCTGGATAAGTGGTAAAGAGTTTTCTGATTTGGGGTTGAGAAGTTGGAGAAAAGTTTCGTGTGGGTTCATCTAGAAGGAGAAAGTTTGGTTTGCGCAACACTAAATCCAAAAGCAGGAGTTTACCTTGTTGTCCGCCAGATAAGGAGCGGATTTGGTGATGCATCTCTGGATAGCTGAAATTGAGACTGGCTAGGTGAGATTGGATTTTCTGTAGTTCCTCTTTTTCCCCAGTTTTGCTGAGATAGGCTACTGGAGATAGATCCAATTGTAGTTTTTTATGGTAATCTTGTGGCATAAAACCAAGCGATATTTCTCTTTTGGCGCTGAGCAGTTGTTGAAACTTGGCTAACAGAGTTGATTTTCCAACACCATTTGGCCCGATGATACCGATTTTATCTTGGCCACGGACCGTTAGTTGTAACTCCTGAGCTAAAATACGCTCGCCAATGGACAAATTTTCTTTTTCCAGTTGGACTAAAACTTTAGAAGATGGTAATGGTTGGATGTCTGAAAAGAAAAGTTGGATTTGTTCCTCTTCAAGTGGCATTTGGGTCATGGACTGAGCTTCCTTTTCAAAGCGTTTTTCTTGAGAGAGAACAGTTTTCATCTTTTTAGCCAATAGGCGACCGGCAGTACTGTCTTTAGTTGCTCGAAGTGCAGTTTCTACATTTTGCTTGACTCGGCGATGCTTTTCCATGGTTTTATCATAGGCTCTTTGGTCGTTAGCAGCTTGCTGACTTTGTCTGGCAAAATGAACCTTTCTCTGCTCGCTATAGCGATCATAGTCTAAATGCTCGACTAGTGTTTCCGCTTCTTTCCGATGCTTGACCAGTCGCAAGTGGACAATAGTATCAGCCGTTTGAGAAAGAAAGTCTTCATCATGGGAAATGAAAATAACAGTTTGTCTAATCTTTTGAATCTGACTTTTTAGCCAATCAACCGTCTCAAGGTCTAGGTCATTTGAAGGTTCATCTAAAAATAGAATCTCAAAAGGTTTTGCTAACTCGTGTATGAGCTGAATTTTCAAAGCTTCGCCCCCTGATAGGCTGCTAATTTCTTGGTCGCTAGCAAAACGGTCGCTATCAAAGTGCAGCTCCTCCGCCAAACGATAAAGAATACTGTAGTCTAAATCAGCAGAATCCAAAAAGAAGTAGTCGTGTAGAGTTCTATTTTTCAGGATTTCAGGGAGTTTTTGAGGAATATATGCCAGTGATTGAAGGTCAGACTGGATGTCGCCCTTGATAGTAAAATCAGGTAATGCTTCCCCCATTAAAGCTCGTAGTAAAGTCGATTTACCATTTCCTTCTTCACCAATAATAGCAACCTTTTCCCCGTATTGGATAGTCATGGTTAGGTCAGATACAAGGTCTCGTAAATCTTTGTTTTGTGTGATGGTCAGATGATTGATTTTTATCATATTGTTGCCCTTTCTAGAATGTCGATTGTGCATAACAAAAAGCTCTACTTTACCTAGTAGAGCCAAAGTTTATATCAAAAACTCTATTATCATCGTTGAAAAGCTCGTCAAACTAGCTTAGGATTGCCTAATCCAACTCAAGAGGAGCAGATGGTTAGCTTTCTAGTTTTTTGATTTTCAATGAGGATAAGATACTAGAAAATCTAGTATGAAAAGAGCACACAAAAAGAGACAAAAACAAGATCTACTAAATAAAGGTTCTTTATTTGATAGACTTAGTTGTTCATGTCTCCCTTACCTCCGAGTATTAGTACCTCTATCCTATACCTTTCAGGATATTTTGTCAATAGAAAACTGGAAATTCCAAGTTCTAAAATCCCCAAAGCAGCTCTTGTAGTCGAATATCATCAGCCCTACCCTGTTTGCAGCTTTGGAAACTTTTATTTAACTCGGATAGGAGTTGGGTTGCATTAGTAATGAGTTCTTTGTCTTTCATGTGAGCATCCTCCTTGCTCTGATGTATTCTTTCCTATAGTATAGCACTAAAAAACAAAAATAACATAAATATGTTGAGTAATTCGAATTCTAATTACAAAGTTTGGTGGGCTGATTTGTAGCCTTTTCATGGTATAATCAAGAGAGTAAATCTTTATGGAGGAAGTATGAAATTAAATATTCAAGAGATCCGCAAGCAGTCTGAAGGCTTGCACTTTGAACAAAGTTTAGACCTAGTCGCAGACTTGCGTGCACGTAATCAAGAAATTTTAGATGTGAAAGATATCCTTGCTGTTGGGAAAGTACAGTACGAAGACCGTATGTATTTCTTAGATTATCAGTTATCTTACACCATTGTTCTTGCTTCAAGTCGTAGTATGGAGCCAGTTGAGTTAGCTGAATCTTATCCAGTCACAGAAGTTTTCATGGAAGGGGCAACCAACCAGTTAGATCAAGAGGTTTTAGATGATGACTTGGTCTTGCCTATTGAAAATGGAGAGCTAGATCTTGCTGAGAGCGTATCAGACAATATCCTGCTCAATATCCCTATTAAGGTCTTGACAGCTGAAGAAGAAGCGGGTCAAGGTTTTGTGTCAGGAAATGACTGGCAAATCATGACAGAGGAAGAATACCAAGCCCAACAAGCAGTCAAGAAAGAAGAAAACAGTCCTTTTGCTGGCTTACAAGGACTATTTGACGGAGACGAATAATGGTCTTGTCAAAAAAACGCGCACGAAAGGTGCTTGAAGAAATCATTGCTCTTTTCCCAGATGCCAAGCCTAGTCTTGACTTTACCAATCATTTTGAACTCCTGGTTGCGGTCATGTTGTCAGCCCAGACGACGGATGCAGCAGTAAATAAGGCAACACCAGGTCTCTTTGCCGCCTTTCCAACGCCACAAGCCATGTCTGTGGCAACTGAGAGTGAAATTGCTTCACACATTTCTCGTTTGGGATTGTATCGGAATAAAGCTAAATTCCTTAAAAAATGTGCCCAACAACTATTAGACGATTTTGATGGTCAAGTTCCTCAGACACGTGAGGAATTAGAAAGTCTAGCAGGTGTTGGTCGCAAGACAGCCAATGTAGTTATGAGTGTGGGCTTTGGGATTCCAGCCTTTGCAGTTGATACTCATGTGGAGCGTATTTGTAAGCACCACGATATCGTCAAAAAATCAGCTACGCCACTTGAGGTGGAAAAGCGGGTCATGGATATCTTGCCACCGGAGCAGTGGCTGGCAGCCCATCAGGCCATGATTTATTTTGGAAGAGCCATCTGTCATCCTAAAAATCCAGAGTGTGACCAGTACCCACAATTATATGATTTTAGCAATTTGTAAGATGGAACATCGAAAGTTTTTGCTTGATTTTAAGCATGATTTGTGCTATAGTAATTGATAATTAAATATTCCTTTAAACCTGTCCCGTGAGGCAGGCAAGGAGCGTGATAAAGTAGAAGGGTGAAGTCTATACTGTTTGCAGTAGGGCTCGCTTGGCTATACATTTCAAGTCTCCTTGTTTAAGGAGACTTTTCTTTTTGGAGGTTTGTCATGAAGACAAAAGAAGTTGTAGACGAATTGACCGTCAAACGAGCGATTACGCGTATTACCTATGAGATTATCGAACGTAACAAAGATTTGAATAAAATCGTCTTGGCTGGTATTAAAACTCGTGGTGTCTTTATCGCCCACCGTATCCAAGAACGTTTGGAGCAGCTAGAAAACCTTTCAGTTCCTGTTGTGGAATTGGATACGAAACCTTTCCGTGACGATGTTAAAAGTGGAGAAGATACTTCTTTGGTTTCTGTTGATGTGACAGACCGTGAAGTTATCTTGGTGGATGATGTTCTTTATACAGGCCGTACCATCCGCGCTGCTATTGATAATATTGTAGGTCATGGTCGTCCTGCGCGCGTGAGTTTAGCAGTTCTAGTCGATCGTGGACATAGAGAATTGCCAATCCGTCCAGATTACGTTGGGAAAAATATCCCGACCAGTCGTTCTGAAGAAATCATCGTAGAGATGGCAGAACTTGATGGCCAAGACAGAGTTCTGATTACTGAAGAAGCTTAGAAAGCTAAAGGAGTAGCCATGTCAGAAAATCAACAAGCACTGAACCATGTGGTGTCCATGGAATACATTACTGTTGATCAAGTGATGAAATTGATCAAGCGAGGAATAGAGTTTAAAAACGGAGCCCAGCTTCCTTATGAAGACCATCCGATTGTTTCCAATCTTTTCTTTGAAGATTCTACACGGACGCATAAGTCCTTTGAAGTAGCAGAGATTAAACTGGGGCTGGAACGACTTGACTTTGATGTGAAGACTAGTTCGGTCAATAAGGGTGAAACACTTTATGATACCATCTTGACCATATCTGCACTAGGAGTGGATGTCTGTGTGATTCGTCACCCAGAGGTCGACTACTATAGAGAGTTGATTGCAAGTCCGACGATTACGACTTCCATTATCAATGGTGGAGACGGTTCGGGTCAACATCCTAGCCAGAGCTTGCTTGATTTGATGACTATTTATGAGGAATTTGGTCACTTTGAGGGTCTCAAGGTTGCTATTGCAGGCGACTTGGACCACTCACGCGTTGCCAAATCCAATATGCAGATTTTGAAACGCTTGGGAGCTGAACTGTTCTTTGCAGGACCTGAGGAATGGAGAAGTCAAGAGTTTGCAGACTATGGACAGTTTGTAACCATTGATGAAATCATTGATCAGGTGGATGTCATGATGTTTCTTCGTGTGCAACATGAACGTCATGATAGTGGAGCAGTCTTTTCAAAAGAAGACTACCATGCGCAACATGGCTTGACTCAAGAACGTTACGATCGCTTGAAAGAAACAGCAATCCTAATGCACCCAGCTCCAGTCAATCGTGATGTAGAAATCGCAGATCACTTGGTTGAAGCACCAAAATCACGGATTGTCCAACAAATGACCAATGGTGTCTTTGTTCGAATGGCAATCTTAGAATCCGTACTGGCGAGTAGAAACGCCAATTAAAACACAAGACGTTAAAAGACGCCAGTGAGCGTCCAC
This sequence comes from Streptococcus mitis, assembly GCA_001560895.1. Classification (NCBI taxonomy): domain Bacteria; kingdom Bacillati; phylum Bacillota; class Bacilli; order Lactobacillales; family Streptococcaceae; genus Streptococcus; species Streptococcus mitis. Next base: position 1,212,456 of record CP014326.1, on the reverse strand, counting down.
GAGAGGTGAGAATATGACAAAAAGACTTCTAGTATTAGAAGATGGTACAGTTTTTGAAGGCAAGGCCTTCGGAGCAGATATTGATGTAACAGGTGAAATCGTCTTTAATACAGGGATGACCGGCTACCAAGAATCCATTACAGACCAGTCTTATAATGGACAAATCTTGACCTTTACCTATCCTTTGGTGGGGAATTATGGAATAAATCGTGATGATTACGAATCCATTATTCCAACTTGTAAGGGAGTCGTTGTTTTCGAAGAAGCACGTAGAGCAAGCAACTGGCGAAATCAAATGACGCTGGATGAATTTTTGAAAGCCAAGAAAATTCCTGGTATCTCAGGAATTGATACGCGTGCTCTTACTAAGATTATCCGTAAGCATGGTACTATGCGTGCAACCTTGACCCATGTTGGGGACAGTATGGACCACGTGACGGACCAGCTCCAAGCAACAGTCTTGCCGACAGATAATATCAAGCAGGTTTCTACTAAAACTTCATATCCAGCTCCAGGAGTTGGTTTAAGCGTAGTGCTAGTGGACTTTGGTCTCAAGCACTCAATCCTACGTGAACTTTCTAAGCGCAACTGTAACGTGACGGTTGTTCCTTATTCAACAACGGCGGAAGAAATTCTCCATCTCAATCCTGACGGAGTTATGTTGTCAAATGGTCCAGGTAACCCAGAAGACGTTCCACAAGCACTGGATATGATTCGCGGTGTGCAAGGGAAAATTCCAATCTTTGGTATTTGTATGGGACACCAACTCTTTGCTATGGCAAACGGAGCTAAGACTTACAAGATGAAGTTTGGTCACCGTGGCTTTAACCATGCAGTACGTGAGATTGCTACAGGCCGTGTAGACTTTACTAGCCAGAACCACGGTTATGCAGTCAGCCGTGAGGACTTGCCAGAGCACTTGATTATCACCCACGAAGAAATCAATGACAAGTCAGTTGAAGGTGTGCGTCACAGATACCAACCTGCTTTCTCTGTTCAATACCATCCAGATGCAGCCCCTGGTCCACACGACGCTAGCTACCTATTTGACGAGTTTATCGAGATGATGGAAGCTTTTAAACAATCAAACTAAGAACGAGTAAAAGCTCGTCGGAGAATTTATGTAACTGAACACGGACGGAAAGCTCGGAATTTAGAGAAACCAACTTGGATTGTCAATCCTTCCTTGATTTCCTAAAATTCAATCGCTTTCTATTCGTCCTTTGTATCTTATTTAATGTCGCTCTGTGAGGCGACGAATAGAAAGGCAGGTCGTTTCTTTTAGTCGCTATCAGGCGAACTAAAAACTCCCTGCACTAGATTTTTTATCGAAAAATATCGTTTCTCTAAAAAATCGTCGGAGAATTTATTTAATGGCAACCCGAGAGTTGCCGAATAGAAAGGAGAAGATACATTGTTCGCGGAAGTGAACACGCCCTAAGAACTGTGTGAAAAAGATAAACATCGTCTTGACGCTGAAGGCGTTGGCACCGAGTTTCCTATTTTCACTGTGTTCTTTACGGGCTTTGTATCATAAACTATGCCTAAACGTACTGATATTCAAAAAATTATGGTGATTGGTTCTGGTCCGATTATTATTGGTCAGGCTGCTGAGTTTGACTACGCTGGGACCCAAGCCTGCTTGTCGTTGAAAGAGGAAGGTTATGAGGTTGTCTTAGTTAACTCAAACCCTGCCACCATCATGACGGACAAGGAGATTGCAGACAAGGTTTACATCGAACCAATTACACTTGAGTTTGTGACACGTATTCTTCGTAAGGAACGTCCAGATGCCTTGCTTCCAACTCTTGGTGGGCAAACAGGGCTCAATATGGCCATGGAATTGTCTAAAAATGGTATTCTTGATGAGCTTGGTGTCGAACTTCTGGGGACTAAATTATCTGCCATTGACCAAGCGGAGGACCGCGATCTCTTTAAACAATTGATGGAAGAACTCAAGCAACCAATTCCAGAATCAGAAATTGTCAACACGGTTGAAGAAGCTGTTGCCTTTGCAGCAACTATTGGTTACCCAGTCATCGTTCGTCCAGCCTTTACCCTTGGTGGGACTGGTGGTGGTATGTGTGCTAACGAGGAAGAATTGCGTGAAATCGCTGAAAATGGGTTGAAATTGTCACCTGTTACCCAATGTTTGATTGAACGTTCCATTGCTGGCTTCAAGGAAATCGAATACGAAGTGATGCGTGACTCAGCTGACAATGCTTTGGTTGTTTGTAACATGGAAAACTTTGACCCAGTTGGAATTCACACAGGAGATTCTATCGTATTTGCCCCTGCGCAAACCATGTCCGACTATGAAAACCAAATGCTTCGTGATGCTAGTTTGAGCATTATCCGCGCTCTCAAGATTGAAGGCGGATGTAACGTTCAGCTTGCGCTTGATCCCCACAGCTTCAAGTACTATGTCATCGAAGTAAACCCTCGTGTATCACGTTCGTCAGCCCTGGCATCTAAGGCGACAGGTTATCCGATTGCTAAGTTAGCTGCTAAGATTGCCGTCGGTTTGACCTTGGATGAGGTTATCAACCCAGTTACAGGTTCAACCTATGCCATGTTTGAGCCAGCCCTCGACTACGTCGTTGCCAAGATTCCACGTTTCCCATTTGACAAGTTTGAAAAGGGTGAGCGCCGCCTGGGTACTCAGATGAAGGCGACTGGAGAAGTCATGGCGATAGGTCGTAACATCGAAGAGTCACTTCTTAAAGCTTGTCGTTCCCTTGAAATTGGTGTGCACCACAATGAAATACCTGAACTTGCAGCAGTTTCTGATGATTCCTTGATTGAAAAGGTTGTCAAGGCCCAAGATGATCGTCTCTTCTATGTGTCAGAAGCAATTCGCCGTGGTTACACACCAGAAGAAATCGCTGAGCTTACAAAAATTGATATCTTTTACCTTGATAAACTCTTGCATATCTTTGAAATCGAGCAGGAGTTAGGTGCCCATCCACAAGATCTAGAAGTTTTGAAAACTGCCAAACTCAATGGTTTCTCAGACCGTAAGATTGCGGAACTTTGGGAAACGACAGCAGACCAAGTTCGCCAACTTCGTTTGGAAAATAAGATTGTCCCAGTTTACAAGATGGTTGATACTTGTGCGGCAGAGTTCGACTCTGAAACACCATATTTCTATTCAACCTATGGCTGGGAAAATGAGTCTATCAAGTCTGATAAGGAATCTGTACTTGTCCTAGGTTCAGGTCCAATCCGTATCGGTCAAGGGGTTGAGTTTGACTACGCAACCGTTCACTCTGTTAAGGCTATACAGGCGGCTGGCTACGAAGCTATCATCATGAACTCAAACCCAGAGACCGTTTCTACAGACTTCTCTGTGTCTGACAAGCTTTACTTTGAGCCATTGACATTCGAAGATGTCATGAACGTCATTGACTTGGAGCAACCAAAAGGTGTTATCGTTCAGTTCGGTGGTCAAACAGCCATCAACCTTGCGGAGCCATTGGCAAAAGCAGGTGTGACCATCCTTGGTACACAGGTTGCTGACTTAGACCGAGCTGAAGACCGTGACCTCTTTGAGCAAGCTCTCAAAGACTTAGATATTCCACAGCCACCAGGACAAACGGCTACCAATGAAGAAGAAGCAGTGCTTGCAGCTCGCAAGATTGGTTTCCCAGTCCTCGTTCGTCCTTCGTATGTTTTGGGTGGACGTGCCATGGAAATCGTAGAAAACGAGGAAGACCTTCGCTCTTACATGCGTACAGCTGTTAAGGCTAGTCCAGATCACCCAGTTCTTGTTGACTCTTACATCGTTGGGCAAGAGTGTGAAGTTGATGCTATCTCAGATGGAGAAAATGTTCTCATCCCTGGTATCATGGAGCATATCGAACGTGCCGGTGTTCACTCAGGTGACTCAATGGCCGTTTATCCTCCACAAACCTTGTCGCAAAAGGTGCAAGAAACCATCGCAGACTACACCAAACGCCTAGCAATCGGCCTCAACTGCCTTGGAATGATGAACATCCAGTTTGTCATCAAGGATGAAAAAGTCTATGTTATTGAGGTCAATCCACGTGCTAGCCGTACGGTTCCATTCCTTTCTAAGGTGACCAATATTCCTATGGCTCAAGTAGCGACCAAGCTCATTCTTGGGCAAAGACTTGAAGAACTTGGCTACCAAGATGGACTTTATCCTGAAAGTACTCGCGTTCATATCAAGGCGCCTGTCTTCTCCTTTACGAAACTAGCTAAGGTAGACAGCTTGCTCGGTCCTGAAATGAAGTCAACAGGTGAAGTTATGGGCTCTGATACGACTCTAGAAAAAGCTCTCTATAAAGCTTTTGAAGCTTCTTACTTACACTTGCCAACTTTTGGTAACGTTGTATTTACCATCGCTGATGATGCCAAAGAAGAAGCCTTGGACTTGGCTCGTCGTTTCCAAAATATTGGTTATGGAATCCTCGCGACAGAAGGGACAGCAACCTTCTTTGCTAGTCATGGCCTGCAAGCACAACCTGTTGGTAAGATAGGTGATGATGATCAGGATATCCCAAGCTTTGTTCGCAAAGGAAGAATCCAAGCTATCATTAACACAGTTGGAACCAAACGTACTGCTGATGAAGATGGTGAGCAAATTCGTCGTTCAGCCATTGAACATGGTGTACCACTCTTCACAGCCCTAGATACAGCTAATGCCATGCTTAAGGTACTTGAAAGCCGTAGTTTTGTCACAGAAGCAATCTAGTTGAGAAAGAATTTTCATAGTTAAAAAGCCAGCCTCAGAAATCGCTGGCTTTTATAGTGGATTGAAGTTGGGATAATACGCTTTGCTTTCTAAAAAATGTTATAATAGATTGAAATAAAATATGAACAAAACGATCAGGAAGGCCAAATGAATTTCTAAAATTTTTTAGCAGCCATAGTGTACTGTTCCAGTTTCAAGATACTATAGAAATTAATTTTAATTCCATAATCCATCACTCATTTTTGTTGCAGGATACTTACTTTTGTAAAAATGCTACACTTCAGGTTAAAAAAACGACATTTCAGATTTTCTGGTTCAGAAATAGCTATCGCTATGATATAATTATCTTATGATTATTACTATTCCTATAAAAAACCAAAAAGATATTGGCACACCATCTGATTCAGTCGTGGTTCTCGGCTATTTTGATGGTATACATAAAGGGCATCAAGAATTGTTTCGTGTTGCCAATAAGGCTGCGAGAAAGGATTTATTGCCTATCGTCGTTATGACCTTTAATGAATCTCCAAAGATTGCTTTAGAGCCTTATCATCCGGATCTGTTTTTACATATTTTGAACCCTGCTGAACGTGAAAGAAAATTAAAACGCGAAGGTGTAGAAGAATTATATCTCCTTGATTTTAGTAGCCGATTCGCTAGTCTCACGGCAGAAGAATTTTTTGCAACTTATATCAAGGCTATGAATGCCAAAATTATTGTTGCAGGTTTTGATTATACATTTGGTTCTGACAAAAAAACAGCAGAAGATTTAAAGGATTACTTTGATGGAGAAGTTATCATTGTTCCACCTGTGGAAGATGAGAAAGGAAAAATCAGTTCAACTCGTATCCGTCAAGCTATTGTAGATGGAAATGTGAAAGAAGCAGGAGAACTTTTGGGGGCACCGCTTCCATCAAGAGGTATGGTTGTCCATGGTAATGCTCGTGGTCGTACGATTGGTTATCCAACAGCTAATTTGGTGCTTTTAGACCGCACTTATATGCCAGCAGATGGCGTTTATGTTGTTGATGTTGAGATTCAAAGACAGAAGTATCGTGCTATGGCTAGTGTCGGGAAAAATGTGACCTTTGATGGAGAAGAAGCACGTTTTGAAGTCAATATTTTTGATTTTAATCAAGATATTTATGGGGAAACTGTCATGGTTTATTGGCTTGATCGCATTCGAGATATGACCAAATTTGACTCAGTTGACCAATTAGTGGATCAGTTAAAGACTGATGAAGAAGTAGCTCGGAATTGGTCTTAAGAGTTTGAGTAATTAAAAAAGAGGTTGTTTGTAATCCAAAAGATAGATGATTTAGTCTAACTTTTGAGGTCACTACACTACCTCTTTTTATTCTTTTTCAAAGGTGAATCCTTCTCCTAGGATTTCATGGGCTTCTGTAATAGTTATAAAGGCTTGAGGATCAATTCGATGAATCATTTCCTTCATTTTCACAATCTCATTTCTGCCGACAATACAGTAGATAATCTTCAAATCTTTTTGACTATAGTAGCCTTGACCGGAAATAAAAGTAACACCTCTTCCTAGGTCATCATTGATTGCCTTAGCAAGCTGGTCAGGACGTTTTGTGATAATCATGAATCCTTTGCCAGCATATCCTCCTTCACCAATCAAATCAATGACACGAGAAACAATAAAATCAAACAAAAGCGTGTAGGAAACCAATCTCAAATCCTTGAAGATCAGGAGAATGTGCATAAGAATACAAAAATCTAAGATAAAGAGCAGTTTCCCCATGGATATATGAGTGTATTTGTTGATAATACGAGCTAGAATATCAGTTCCGCCAGTTGTACCACCAGCATTAAAGATAATTCCAAGGCCAATTCCCAATAGAATTCCCGCTATAAGTGCAGTAATCAGTAAATCACCTTGAAGATCGATATGAAGGGGAATACGCTCAAAAAAGGCCAACCAGGCGGACAAGGCTAAGGTTCCGAGCAAACTAGAATAGAGGGATTTTGCTCCAAATATTTTCCAAGCTAGGATAAAAAGGGGAATATTAATCAGTAAATTCATAAGAGAAACAGGGATTTTAAAGAGATAAAAGGTGATGAGGGTAATACCTGTCGCCCCTCCTTCAAAGAGATGATGGGGAACTACAAAATAAGTCAGGCCAAAAGCATAAATAGCAGCACCTAGTAAAATGGTTAAAATGGGGTAAATTTTTTTAATCATAGGACACCTCTTTTCTTATAAGTTGATTATATCAAATTTTTACGGAAAATTTGATTGACTCCATTAGGATTTTTAATCTTTTTTTGATATAATTAGAAGTAAGAAAACCAATCTGAATCCTAAAATAGAAAGATTGATACTATGACAAAAATTAAGATTGTAACTGATTCATCTGTTACTATTGAACCAGAACTCGTAAAACAATTAGATATTACAATTGTTCCATTATCTGTAATGATTGATAATGTTGTTTATTCGGATGCTGATTTGAAAGAAGAGGGTAAATTTCTTCAGTTGATGCAAGCAAGTAAGAATCTTCCGAAAACAAGTCAACCACCTGTAGGTGTCTTTGCTGAAGTATTTGAAGACCTATGCAAGGATGGTAGCCAGATTCTTGCTATTCATATGTCCCATGCTCTTTCAGGGACTGTAGAAGCAGCGCGTCAAGGTGCCAGCCTGTCTACTGCCGATGTGACAGTTATCGATAGTTCCTTCACTGACCAAGCCTTGAAATTCCAAGTTGTTGAGGCTGCGAAATTAGCACAAGAAGGCAAAGATATGGCGGAAATTTTATCTCACGTTGAAGAGGTAAAAAATCATACGGAGCTCTATATTGGTGTTTCTACTCTAGAAAACCTAGTAAAAGGTGGACGAATTGGCCGTGTAACTGGATTGTTGAGCTCCCTTCTCAATATCCGTGTTGTCATGCAAATGAAAGACCATGAATTACAGCCAATTGTTAAAGGTCGTGGAGCTAAAACCTTTAAAAAATGGTTAGATGAGTTGACAACATCTCTCTCTGAACGTTCTGTAGCAGAGATTGGAATTTCATATTCTGGTAATGCTGACTGGGCAAAAGAGATGAAAGAAAGTTTACAAGCCTATGTTGAAAAACCAATTTCTGTTTTAGAAACAGGTTCTATTATTCAGACTCATACAGGCGAGAATGCGTGGGCTATTTTGGTACGTTACCATTCCTAAAAAAATAAAGAAAATGCAAATAAACAGCGTTTTTAACTTGACCTATAAGGGATTTTAGGATATGATTATATTTGTTAATTAGAAATTAATTTGGAGGAATCATTAACATGGCAAACAAACAAGATTTGATCGCTAAAGTAGCAGAAGCTACAGAATTGACTAAGAAAGACTCAGCAGCAGCAGTTGAAGCTGTATTCGCAGCAGTAACTGATTACCTTGCAGCTGGTGAAAAAGTTCAATTGATCGGTTTTGGTAACTTTGAAGTTCGTGAGCGTGCTGCACGTAAAGGTCGCAACCCACAAACTGGTAAAGAAATCACAATTGCAGCTTCTAAAGTTCCAGCATTCAAAGCTGGTAAAGCTCTTAAAGACGCTGTTAAATAATCAGCCTTTGAAAAGCCTATCATATCAAGCATTTGAGCTTGTGTGACAGGCTTTTCTTTTGGTTTTGGGGCAAAACACTATTTTTTCACTTGTTTTAGGATGATGTCAACCAGTATTTTCGTTATTTTCTGAGAGTGATGAGTTTTTATTGTTGATTAGTAGGATTATCAACTATTTTAAATAAGCCTATATCTCTAGCTTGTTTGTTTTACAATCAAAGCTTGAAAGTGGATGATCACATTCTCCGATACTTTATTGATTTTCAGTTGAAGTCATGTCAAATATTTAAGTAGATAGAAAGCTTATATACTATCTATTAAAAATATTATAAATCAGATACAAAGACAGGTGAAATCTTCTGTGTTATACTAGAGATATGTTAGATTTGAAAGAATACGGTATCGTCATGTGGCCGGAGGAGAAGATTAGTTCTTTCCGTGAGAAACTTCTCGCTTGGTATGATGAAAACAAACGAGATTTACCTTGGCGTAGAAGTAAAAATCCTTATCATATCTGGGTATCTGAAATCATGCTCCAGCAGACCAGGGTGGATACAGTTATCCCATACTACGAACGATTCTTGGACTGGTTTCCAACAGTGGAAAGTTTGGCAGCTGCGCCTGAAGAGCGTTTGTTGAAGGCTTGGGAGGGACTGGGATATTATTCTCGAGTACGCAACATGCAGGCTGCAGCCCAGCAGATTATGACTGATTTTGGTGGTCAATTTCCAAATGACTATGAAGGAATTTCCAGCTTGAAAGGAATTGGACCTTATACTGCAGGAGCGATTTCCAGTATTGCTTTTAACTTGCCTGAGCCGGCGGTCGATGGTAATGTCATGCGGGTTTTGGCGCGTCTATTTGAAGTTAACCACGATATTGGCATTCCAAGTAATCGCAAAATTTTTCAGGCAATGATGGAAATCTTGATTGACCCAGAACGGCCAGGTGACTTTAATCAAGCTTTGATGGACTTGGGCTCAGATATTGAGGCTCCTGTAAATCCTAGGCCAGAAGACAGTCCAGTGAAGGACTTTAGTGCGGCATATCAGAATGGCACAATGGACCGTTATCCAATCAAGGCTCCCAAGAAAAAGCCAGTTCCCATTTATCTAAAAGCACTAGTTGTGAAAAATGCTCAGGGGCAATTTTTACTTGAAAAAAATGAAAGTGAAAAGTTATTGGTAGGTTTTTGGCATTTCCCCTTGATAGAAGTAGATGAGTTTTCGCAAGAAGAGCAGTTTGACCTCTTCCATCAGGTTGCAGAAGAAAGTGTGAATTTTGGACCCAGTCCAGAAGAGAGTTTCCAGCAGGACTATGACCTAGATGTTGATTGGCTTGATAGTTATTTTGAGACTGTCAAGCATGTCTTTAGCCATCGTAAATGGCATGTTCAAATTGTAGCAGGTCAGGTGAGTGATTTCCATAATTTTTCAGATAGGGAAGTTCGCTGGCTTTCACCAGAAGAGTTTAAGAATTACCCACTTGCCAAACCCCAACAAAAAATCTGGCAGGCTTATGCACAAGCCAACTTAGACAGGAGCAAAGACTAGCTATTGTGTCGTCTTGTTATTTTTTTGGTATAATAGTAGAGAAAAAGGTGAACAAATGAAAAAAATATTAATTGTAGATGATGAAAAACCAATCTCGGATATTATCAAGTTTAATATGACTAAGGAAGGTTACGAGGTTGTAACTGCTTTTAATGGTCGTGAAGCACTAGAACAATTTGAAGCAGAGCAGCCAGATATTATTATTCTGGATTTGATGCTTCCAGAAATCGATGGTTTAGAAGTTGCGAAGACTATTCGCAAGACAAGTAGTGTGCCTATTATCATGCTTTCAGCTAAGGATAGCGAATTTGATAAGGTTATCGGTTTAGAGCTTGGGGCGGACGACTATGTAACCAAACCCTTCTCAAATCGTGAGCTTCAGGCGCGTGTCAAAGCCCTTCTTCGTCGTACAGATTTGACTTCTGTAGATAATCAAGAGTCTGATGAAAAGAAAACTCAACCCTTGCAAATTGGGGACTTGGAGATTGTGCCAGATGCCTACGTGGCTAAAAAATATGGTGAAGAACTAGACTTAACTCACCGTGAATTTGAGCTTTTGTATCACTTGGCTTCTCATATCGGTCAAGTCATTACGCGTGAACACTTGCTTGAAACGGTCTGGGGTTATGATTATTTTGGAGATGTTCGAACAGTTGATGTAACTATCAGACGTTTGCGTGAAAAGATTGAAGACACACCAAGTCGTCCTGAGTATATCCTAACACGCCGCGGTGTTGGTTATTATATGCGAAATAATGATTAAACTAATTAAAGACACAGTTTTAACCAGTGATTTTATCTTTATCCTTATTTTACTTGGCTTTATTTTAGTCGTGACCTTGCTTTTACTAGAAAATCGTCGGGATAATATTCGATTGAAGCAAATCAATCAAAAGGTAAAAGACCTGATTGCAGGAGATTATTCTCAGGTATTGGATATGCAGGGAAGCTCTGAAATCACTAATATTACCAATAATCTCAATGATTTATCAGAAGTAATTCGCTTGACTCAAGAAAATCTGGAACAAGAGAGTAAACGGTTACACAGTATCCTCTCTTACATGACGGATGGAGTTCTTGCGACTAATCGTCGTGGGAAGATTACCATGATTAATGACACGGCTAAGAAACAGTTAGGTGTTCAGAAAGAAGATGTTCTCAACAAAAGTATTCTAGAGTTGCTTAAGATTGAAGGTGAGTATGAACTTCGTGATTTGATTACCCAAATTCCTGAGCTCATCATTGATTCTCAGGATGATAATGGTGAGTATCTGAGCCTTCGTGTACGCTTTGCCTTAATCCGTAGAGAGTCTGGCTTTATTTCTGGTTTGGTTGCTGTTTTACACGATACGACAGAGCAGGAGAAGGAAGAACGGGAACGGAGACTCTTTGTTTCTAACGTTAGTCATGAGTTAAGGACGCCGCTGACTAGTGTAAAATCCTATCTTGAAGCCTTGGATGAGGGAGCCTTGTCAGAACCTGTTGCACCAGACTTTATCAAGGTGTCTCTAGACGAAACCAACCGTATGATGAGGATGGTGACAGACCTTCTTCATCTTTCACGAATTGATAATGCAACCAGCCACCTGGATGTGGAATTGATTAATTTTACTGCATTTATTACCTTTATTCTCAACCGTTTTGATAAGATGAGGGGACCAGATGAAGAGAAAAAATATGAATTAGTCAGAGATTACCCCATTACTTCAGTCTGGATTGAGATTGATACAGATAAGATGACGCAGGTGATTGATAATATTCTCAACAATGCCATCAAGTATTCTCCAGATGGTGGGAAAATCACAGTGACCATGAAGACAACTGATGATCAGATGATTTTATCGATCTCAGACCAAGGCTTGGGTATTCCTAAGCAGGATTTACCTCGTATCTTTGACCGTTTCTATCGCGTTGACCGTGCTAGAAGTCGTGCCCAAGGTGGTACGGGTCTGGGGCTGGCTATTGCCAAAGAAATTATTAAACAACATAAGGGCTTTATTTGGGCCAAGAGTGAATACGGTAAGGGATCAACCTTCACCATTGTGCTCCCTTATGATAAGGATGCAGTGAAAGAAGAAGTATGGGAGGATGAAGTAGAGGACTAGAATGAGTGAAACAGGCTTTAAATACAGTATTTTAGCGTCGGGTTCCAGTGGAAATTCTTTTTATCTGGAAACCCCAAAAAAGAAGTTTTTAGTGGATGCAGGCTTATCTGGTAAAAAGATTACCAGCCTACTTGCTGAAATTAACCGCAAACCAGAAGACCTAGATGCCATATTGATTACCCATGAGCATTCTGACCATATTCATGGAGTAGGTGTTTTAGCTCGCAAGTATGGTATGGATTTGTATGCCAATGAAAAAACTTGGCAAGCTATGGAAAATAGTAAATATCTTGGCAAGGTGGATTCTTCGCAAAAGCACATCTTTGAGATGGGAAAAACCAAAACTTTTGGAGATATTGATATTGAGAGTTTTGGTGTAAGTCATGATGCAGTCGCACCGCAGTTCTATCGCTTTATGAAGGATGATAAGAGTTTTGTCATGCTGACTGATACAGGTTATGTTAGCGACCGTATGGCAGGAATTGTCGAAAATGCGGATGGCTATCTCATTGAGTCCAATCACGATGTAGAGATTTTGCGAGCAGGTTCTTACGCTTGGCGACTCAAACAACGAATCCTATCGGATCTTGGTCACCTTTCTAATGAAGATGGTGCTGAAGCTATGATTAGGACGCTAGGAAATCGCACTAAGAAAATCTACCTAGGACATTTGTCCAAGGAGAATAATATCAAGGAGCTAGCTCACATGACCATGGTCAACCAGCTAGCACAAGCTGATCTGGGAGTTGGAGTAGACTTTAAGGTTTATGATACCTCACCAGATACCGCAACACCATTAACAGAGATATAAAAAAGAAGGCGAGTGCCTTCTTTTTTGGCTCTTTGTCAACTGTAGTGGGTTGAAGAAAAGCTAAGCTCGAGAAAGGACAAATTTCGTCCTTTCTTTTTTGATATTCAGAGCGATAAAAATCCGTTTTTTGAAGTTTTCAAAGTTCCGAAAACCAAAGGCATTGCGTTTGATAAGTTTGATGAGATTATTGGTTGCTTCTAATTTGGCATTAGAATAGGGTAACTGAAGGGCATTGACGATTTTCTCTTTGTCCTTTAGAAAGGTTTTAAAGACAGTCTTAAAAAGAGGATGAACTTTCTTTAGATTTTCCTCAATGAGTCCGAAAAATTTCTCCGGTTCCTTATTCTGAAAGTGAAAAAGCAAGAGTTGATAGAGATGATAGTGGTGTTTCAAGTCTTCTGAATAGCTCAAAAGCTTGTCAATAATCTCTTTATTGGTTAAGTGCATGCGAAAAGTAGGGCGATAAAATCGCTTATCACTCAGTTTACGGCTATCCTGTTGAATGAGTTTCCAGTAGCGCTTGATAGCCTTATATTCATGAGATTTTCGCTCAAATTGCTTCATGATTTGGACACGAACACGACTCATAGCACGGCTAAGATGTTGTACAATGTGGAAGCGATCTAGAACGATTTTGGCATACGGAAAAAGATGTTTAGCCAAGTCATAGTAAGGACTAAACATATCCATAGTAATGATTTTCACCTGACAACGAACAGAGCGATTGTAGCGCAGAAAATGATTTCTTATGATAGTTTGTGTTCTACCCTCAAGAACAGTGATAATATTGAGCTTATCAAAATCTTGAGCAATGAAACTCATCTTTCCCTTAGTGAAGGCATATTCGTCCCAGGACATAATCTCAGGGAGGTAAGAAAAATCAGACTTAAAACAGAAGTCATTGAGCTTGCGAATAACAGTTGAAGTTGAAATAGACAGCTGACGGGCAATATCGGTCATAGAAGTCTTCTCAATTAGCTTCTGGGCAATCTTTTGGTTGATGATACGAGGGATTTGGTGATTCTTCTTGACGAGAGAAGTCTCAGCTACCATCATTTTCGAGCAATGATAGCACTTGAATCGACGTTTTCTAAGGAGAATTCTAGTAGGCATACCAGTCGTTTCAAGGTAAGGAACCTTAGACGGTTTTTGGAAGTCATATTTCTTCATTTGACTTCCACACTCAGGACAAGATGGAGCGTCGTAGTCCAGTTTAGCGATGATTTCCTTGTGGGTATTCCTATTAATGACATCCATAATTTGGATATTTGGGTCTTTAATGTCTAGTAATTTTGTGATAAAATGTAATTGTTCCATAGGATTCTTTCTAATGATGGTTTGGTTGCTTTTCATTATAGATCTTATGGGACTTTTTTTCTACAACAAAATAGGCTCCATAATATCCATAGGGGATTTACCCACTACAAATATTATAGAGCCTCTTTTTTATATCTTTTACAATCCTGCAAATTCTTTGATTTCTTGTGCTGACATTGACGAGTCGCAACGGACATTGATTTGTCCATCTGCGATGTGAACAAAGCCTGGTACAGTTGGGATTCCGTAGCGTGAGCGGAATTCTTGCAACTCATTGAGTTGGCTTGGTTCTTCACTATTGATGAAGTAGATGTGGGCTTTGGTTTCAGCTACGACACCTGCCAATGTACCAGCAAATTTACGGCAGTAAGGGCAAGTTTTACGACCGATAAAGAAGGTTGCAGTTTCTTTTTTATCAAGAGCTTCTTGCGCACGCGCAACTGTAGTGACTTCAAGGTCTTTGATATTATCTAAAAATTGTTCCATGAGATTACCTCGCTTTCGTTGATAAGTCTAGTATGCCATAAAGTTTCTAAAATTGCTTAGATTTGATACGAAAAAAGATGAGATTGGTTTGTCTCATCTTTTATAGGACCTTATTTTACAAAAGCATTGATTTCTGCTTCGATATTAGCAATCTTAGCTTGTGATTCTTCGTTGGTTTCACCTACAACTGCAATGTAGAACTTGATTTTTGGTTCTGTACCTGAAGGGCGAACGGCAATCCATGAACCATCAGCAAGCGTGTATTTCAACACATCGCTTGGAGGAGTTGTCAAGTTTGTAACAGTTCCGTCAGCAGTAGTAGCAGTTTGAGCCTTGAAGTCCTCTACGACAGTGATAGCTGTTGTGTTCCATTCTTTTGGAGCATTGTTGCGGAATTTAGCCATAATTGCTTTGATTTGTTCAGCACCATCGACACCAGAAAGAGTTACAGAGATAGTCTTTTCTGCGTAGTAGCCATACTCTTTGTAGATTTCTTCGATACCGTCAGCAAGGGTCAAACCACGTGAACGGTAGTAGGCAGCAAGTTCAGCAACGACTAGAACAGCTTGGATAGCATCTTTATCACGTACGAATGGTTTAATCAAGTAACCGAAGCTTTCTTCAAATCCCATCATGTAAGTGTGGTTGTGTTTTTCTTCGAATTCTTGAATTTTTTCAGCGATGAATTTGAAACCTGTCAAAACGTTGAACATAGTTGCGCCGTAGCTTTCAGCAATCTTCGTTACCAAGTCAGTTGATACGATAGATTTACATAGGGCTGCATTTTCAGGAAGAGTTCCAGCGTTTTTGTGGGCTTCCAAGATGTATTTAGCCATGATAGCACCGATTTGGTTACCTGAAAGGTTGAGGTAGCTACCATCTTTTTGAAGAACTTCAACACCAACACGGTCAGCATCAGGGTCAGTTGCGACAAGAACATCTGCACCAACTTGACGACCAAGTTCTTCAGCAAGTGCAAAGGCTGCTTGGCTTTCTGGGTTTGGAGATTTTACAGTTGAGAAGTCTGGGTCAGCAGTTGCTTGCGCTTCAACGACTTGAACAGAGTCAAATCCTGCTTGGGCAAGAGCACGACGAGCCAACATTTCACCAGTACCATGAAGTGGTGTGTAGACAATTTTCATGTCTTTACCGAATTCTTCAATCAAGGCTGGGTTGATGTTTACATCTTTGACTTCTTTGAGGTATTCTACATCGACAGCTTCGCCGATAACTTCAATCAAGCCAGAAGCTTTTTCAGCTTCCACATCAGCAACTTCAACTGCAAATGGGTTTTCGATAGCACGGATATAAGTAGTCAACGCGTCCGCATCGTGTGGAGGCATTTGTCCACCGTCTTCACCGTAAACCTTGTAACCGTTAAATGGTGCAGGGTTGTGGCTGGCTGTGACCATGATACCAGCGAAACAGTTGAGGTGACGAACTGCAAATGATAGTTCTGGAGTTGGACGAAGGCTTTCAAATACATAAGATTTGATACCGTGTTTAGCAAGAACTGCCGCAGATTCAAAGGCGAACTCAGGTGAGAAGTGACGGCTATCGTAGGCGATTGCGACACCACGTTCTTTTTCATTTCCACCTTTTGATTCAATCAAACGAGCCAATCCTTCAGTAGCTTGGCGAACAACGTAGATGTTGATGCGGTTTGTACCAGCACCAATCAAGCCACGCATCCCTGCAGTACCAAATTCAAGATTTGTATAGAAGGCATCTTCCTTAGTTTTTTCGTCCATATTTTCCAAATCTTGACGAAGGTAGTCAGGAAGTTCCGCAAAATCAACCCATTTCTGGTAATTTTTTTGGTAAGACATTAAAATTCTCCTTTTTGTAAATTGTTTTAACCGTTCACATTATAGCACTTTTTAGTATTTTAGTAAAATGGTAGCATAATTTTCAGAAAAGTAGTGACATATGCCTGTTTATCAAGTCTTGAATGCCTTAGAGAAACATGCTATACTACTTGTATGATTATTTTACAAGCTAATAAAATTGAACGATCTTTTGCTGGAGAGGTTCTTTTTGATAATATCAACCTGCAGGTTGATGAACGAGACAGGATTGCTCTTGTTGGGAAAAATGGAGCAGGTAAGTCTACTCTTTTGAAGATTTTGGTTGGAGAAGAGGAGCCAACTAGTGGAGAAATCAATAAGAAAAAGGATATTTCTATGTCTTACCTAGCTCAAGATAGCCGTTTTGAGTCTGAAAATACCATCTACGATGAGATGCTTCATGTCTTTGATGACCTGCGTCAAACTGAGAAACAACTTCGTCAGATGGAGTTGGAGATGGGTGAAAAATCTGGTGAGGATTTGGATAAACTGATGTCAGATTACGACCGTTTATCTGAAAATTTTCGCCAAGCAGGCGGCTTTACCTATGAAGCTGATATTCGAGCGATTTTAAATGGATTCAAGTTTGACGAGTCTATGTGGCAGATGAAAATTGCCGAGCTTTCTGGTGGTCAAAATACTCGTTTGGCGCTGGCCAAAATGCTCCTTGAAAAGCCAAACCTCTTGGTCTTGGACGAGCCAACCAACCACTTGGATATTGAAACCATTGCCTGGCTAGAGAATTACTTGGTAAACTATAGCGGTGCCCTCATTATTGTCAGCCACGACCGTTATTTCTTGGACAAGGTTGCAACGATTACGCTGGATTTGACCAAGCATTCCTTGGATCGCTATGTGGGGAATTACTCTCGTTTTGTTGAGTTGAAGGAGCAAAAACTAGCTACTGAAGCAAAAAACTATGAAAAGCAACAGAAGGAAATCGCTGCTCTGGAAGATTTTGTCAACCGCAATCTAGTCCGAGCTTCAACGACCAAACGTGCCCAATCTCGCCGTAAACAATTGGAAAAAATGGAGCGTTTGGACAAACCTGAAGCTGGTAAGAAATCAGCCAATATGACCTTCCAGTCTGAAAAAACGTCGGGCAATGTTGTTCTGACTGTTGAAAACGTGGCTATTGGCTATGATGGGGAAATATTGTCAGAGCCTATCAATCTAGACCTTCGTAAGATGAATGCTGTCGCTATTGTTGGTCCAAATGGTATTGGAAAGTCAACCTTTATCAAATCTATCGTGGAGCAGATTCCTTTTATCAAGGGAGAAAAACGCTTTGGTGCCAATGTTGAGGTTGGTTACTATGACCAAACCCAAAGTAAGCTAACACCAAGTAATACGGTACTTGATGAACTTTGGAATGATTTTAAACTGACACCGGAAGTTGAAATTCGTAACCGTCTAGGTGCCTTCCTTTTCTCAGGAGATGATGTTAAAAAATCAGTAGGCATGCTGTCTGGTGGCGAGAAAGCTCGTTTGCTTTTGGCTAAATTGTCTATGGAAAACAACAACTTCCTGATTCTTGACGAACCAACCAACCACTTGGATATTGATAGCAAGGAAGTGTTGGAAAATGCCTTGATTGACTTCGATGGAACTCTTCTATTCGTCAGCCACGACCGTTACTTTATCAATCGTGTGGCAACTCATGTACTGGAATTGTCTGAGAATGGTTCGACTCTTTACCTGGGAGATTATGACTACTATGTTGAGAAGAAAGCAGAAGTAGAAATGACTCAGGCTGAGGAAGCTTCAACCAGCAATCAAGCAAAAGAACCGAGCCCAGTTAATGATTATCAAGCTCAGAAAGAAAGTCAAAAAGAGGTTCGTAAACTTATGCGACAAATTGAAAGTCTAGAAGCTGAAATCGAAGAGTTAGAAAGTCAAAGCCAAGCCATTTCTGAACAAATGTTGGAAACAAACGATGCCGAAAAACTGATGGAATTGCAGGCTGAACTGGACAAAATCATCCACCGTCAGGAAGAAGCTATGCTTGAGTGGGAAGAATTATCAGAGCAGGTGTAAAGATGGAACATCTTGGAAAAGTATTTCGTGAATTTCGGACAAGTGGAAATTATTCCTTAAAAGAGGCTGCAGGCGAGTCCTGCTCAACCTCTCAGTTATCTCGCTTTGAGCTTGGGGAGTCTGACCTGGCAGTCTCGCGTTTCTTTGAGATTTTGGATAACATTCATGTAACGATTGAAAATTTCATGGATAAGGCAAGGAATTTTCATAATCATGAACATGTTGCCATGATGGGACAAATTGTGCCACTTTACTACTCAAATGATATTGCAGGTTTTCAAAAGCTTCAAAGAGAACAACTTGAAAAGGCTAAGAGTTCGACAAATCCCCTTTATTTTGAGCTGAACTGGATTTTGTTACAGGGTCTGATTTGTCAAAGAGATGCGAGTTATGATATGAAGCAGGATGATTTGGATAAGGTAGCAGATTATCTTTTCAAAACAGAAGAATGGACCATGTATGAGTTGATTCTTTTCGGGAACCTCTATAGTTTCTACGATGTGGACTATGTCACTCGGATTGGTAGAGAAGTTATGGAGAGGGAGGAGTTTTACCAAGAAATTGGGCGCCATAAGAGATTGGTGTTGATTTTGGCCCTCAATTGTTACCAGCATTGTTTAGAGCATCTTTCTTTTGACAATGCAAGCTATTTTGAGACTTATACAGAGAAGATCATTGGTAAAAACATTAGTCTTTATGAACGAAATATTTTACATTACCTAAAAGGCTTTGCCTTGTACCAAAAAGGACAGTGTAAAGAAGGTTGTAAGCAAATGCAAGAGGCCATGCATATTTTTGACGTGCTAGGTCTCCCAGAGCAAGTAGCCTACTATCAAGAACACTACGAAAAATTTGTCAAAGATTAATTTTCCCAAATAAGGGAAAAAGAAAAAAGCTCCTTTCGGTTTTGATACAATAGTTTCAAAATTTGAGAGGAGTTTTTATATGAATCGCTATGCAGTACAGTTGATTAGTCGTGGAGCTGTTAACAAGATAGGAAATATGCTCTATGATTATGGAAATAGTGTTTGGTTGGCTTCCATGGGAACTATCGGACAGACAGTTTTAGGAATGTATCAGATTTCTGAACTCGTCACATCTATTCTCGTAAATCCTTTTGGTGGAGTTATATCAGACCGATTTTCTCGTCGTAAGATTTTAATGGTGACAGACCTTGTTTGTGGGATTCTTTGTCTGGCTATTTCGTTCATAAGGAATGACAGTTGGATGATTGGGGCTTTGATTGTTGCTAATATTGTGCAGGCTATTGCTTTTGCCTTTTCTCGTACAGCCAATAAAGCTATTATAACTGAAGTGGTGGAGAAAGATGAGATTGTGATCTATAACTCTCGCTTAGAACTAGTTTTGCAGGTTGTAGGTGTTAGTTCTCCTGTTCTTTCCTTCCTTGTTTTACAATTTGCAAGTCTCCATATGACGCTACTGCTAGACTCGCTGACTTTTTTCATTGCTTTTGTTCTAGTTGCTTTCCTTCCAAAAGAGGAAGCAAAAGTTCAAGAGAAAAAAGCTTTTACTGGGAGAGATATTTTTGTAGATATCAAGGATGGGTTACACTATATCTGGCATCAGCAAGAAATTTTCTTCCTTTTGCTGGTAGCTTCCAGCGTTAATTTCTTTTTTGCAGCTTTTGAATTTCTACTCCCCTTTTCAAATCAGCTTTACGGGATAGAAGGAGCCTATGCAAGTATTTTAACTATGGGGGCTATTGGTTCCATCATTGGGGCTCTTTTAGCTAGTAAAATTAAAGCTAATGTTTATAATCTTTTGATTTTACTGGCTTTGACAGGTGTCGGAGTTTTTATAATGGGATTACCACTTCCAAATTTGCTTTCCTTTTCTGGAAATTTAGTTTGTGAATTGTTTATGACGATTTTTAATATTCACTTTTTTACTCAAGTACAAACCAAGGTGGAGAGCGAATTTCTTGGGAGAGTACTAAGTACAATTTTTACCTTGGCTATTCTATTTATGCCTATTGCAAAAGGATTTATGACAGTCCTGCCAAGTGTCCATCTCTCTTCTTTCCTGATAATTGGGAGTGGTGTTATCATCTTGTCTTGTATATCGTTTATTTATGTTCGAACTCATTTTAAAAAAGAAATATAAGTCTATTTGAGTTTTAAAAATAATTCCAATCTAAATGTTTTTTCCGCCCTTCTCGTTTGTGAGGAGGGCTTAGTTTATGGTAAAATGGTCTTATGAATAAAAGAATGAATGAGTTAGTCGCCTTGCTCAATCGATATGCGACTGAGTACTATACCAGCGATAAACCATCGGTTTCAGACAGTGAGTATGACCGCCTTTACCGTGAGTTGGTTGAGTTAGAAACTGCCTATCCACATAAAGTATTAGCAGATAGTCCGACCCATCGTGTTGGTGGCAAGGTTTTAGATGGTTTTGAAAAATACAGTCATCAGTATCCTCTTTATAGTTTGCAGGATGCTTTTTCACGTGAGGAGCTTGATGCTTTTGATGCGCGTGTTCGTAAGGAACTAGCTCATCCAACCTATATTTGTGAGCTGAAAATCGATGGCTTATCTATCTCACTAACTTATGAAAAGGGGATTTTGGTTGCTGGGGCAACACGTGGAGATGGTTCTATTGGGGAGAATATCACAGAAAATCTTAAGCGTGTTAAGGACATTCCATTGACTTTACCAGAAGAACTAGATATCACGGTTCGTGGGGAATGTTATATGCCACGCGCTTCTTTTGACCAGGTTAATCAAACTCGCCAAGAAAATGGAGAGCCTGAATTTGCCAATCCTCGTAATGCGGCAGCAGGAACACTACGTCAGCTGGATACAGCAGTAGTAGCCAAGCGTAATCTTGCGACTTTCTTATATCAAGAAGCCAGTCCTTCAACTCGTGACAGCCAAGAAAAAGTGTTGAAGCACCTTGAACAACTAGGTTTTGTGGTTAATCCTAAGCGAATCTTGGCTGAAACCATAGATGAAATCTGGAATTTTATCCAAGAAGTAGGACAGGAACGGGAAAACCTGCCTTATGATATCGATGGGGTGGTGATCAAGGTAAATGACCTAGCAGGTCAAGAAGAACTTGGCTTTACCGTTAAGGCTCCAAAGTGGGCTGTAGCCTACAAGTTTCCTGCTGAGGAAAAAGAAGCTCAGCTCCTGTCAGTTGACTGGACAGTTGGCCGAACGGGTGTTGTGACTCCAACTGCCAATCTGACTCCCGTTCAGCTTGCTGGGACAACAGTTAGTCGTGCGACTCTGCACAATGTAGATTATATTGCTGAAAAAGATATCCGCAAAGACGATACGGTTATCGTCTATAAGGCTGGAGATATCATCCCTGCAGTCTTGCGTGTGGTAGAGTCCAAACGGATTTCTGAAGAAAAACTAGATATCCCAAAAAACTGCCCAAGTTGTGATTCTGACTTGTTGCACTTTGAAGATGAAGTGGCCCTCCGTTGTATCAATCCACGTTGCCCTGCCCAAATCATGGAAGGTTTGATTCACTTTGCCTCTCGAGATGCCATGAATATTACAGGTCTTGGTCCATCAGTAGTTGAAAAGCTTTTTGCTGCCAATCTGGTTAAGGATGTGGCGGACATTTATCGCTTGAAAGAAGATGATTTTCTCCTTTTAGATGGTGTCAAGGAAAAGTCAGCTGGTAAACTGTATCAGGCCATCCAAGCATCTAAGGAAAATTCTGCCGAGAAACTCTTGTTTGGTTTTGGAATTCGCCATGTCGGCAGCAAAGCCAGTCAGCTCTTACTTCAACATTTCCACTCAATTGAAAATCTGGCTCAGGCAGATCCAGAGGAAGTGGCTAGTATTGAAAGTTTGGGTGGTGTGATTGCCAAGAGTCTTCAGACTTATTTTGCGACAGAGGGCTCTGAGATTCTCCTCAGAGAATTGAAAGAAGCCGGGGTTAATCTGGACTATAAAGGACAGACAGTAGTTGCGGATGCAGCCTTGTCAGGTTTGACCGTTGTATTGACAGGAAAATTGGAACGTCTCAAGCGCTCAGAAGCTAAAAGCAAACTCGAAAGTCTGGGTGCCAAGGTAACAGGCAGTGTTTCTAAAAAGACCGACCTTGTCGTTGCTGGTGCAGATGCTGGAAGTAAACTTCAAAAAGCACAGGAACTTGGAATTGAAGTTCGAGATGAAGCTTGGTTAGAAAGTCTGTAATGATAGTTTAAAACCAGAGTTTAGACAGTAAACTAGTTTGTTAATCGGGACAAAATCGGTCAAGAATTTATTAGTGAAATAGAAACAAATCAAGAAGTAAAAAGGAAAAATAAAAACAATGTATAACTACCCTATGCGCATTCATTACCATCGCAAGAATGGTGAATACGATACCTGCTCTTTTGTAAAAAGTCAGGATCAACGAATTGATTTACTGACCTACAAAGAAGATTATTTTGGTGCCTTATTTAACTTTGAACACCCAAGTTCTTATGCCTTAGAAAGTTTGAATTTTGTAGTTCACACGGGCCAAACCAGTAAAGAGTATGCTATCCGTTTTAATTACTATCCTCTTTTAACAGAGGTCTGGATTTTGGAAGGGGATGATAGAATTTATTACTCTGAAAATCCTGCTATTGCTAGTCCTTTCTATAAAAATCAAAATCCTTTTGCCTTTGATAAGGCCATTAACAGTGCTAGTTTTGACCACCACTGGGGCTACCAAGGGGAATTGGGGTGCCGTGTAGAGAACAATCAGGCTCATTTCGCCCTCTGGGCTCCAACAGCGACAGAAGTGCAGGTTATTGTTTATGAATCAGCTACTAATGATGCACCTGTTTGGAAAACTTTTGATATGGAGAGAGGCAATAGCTACTCTTATAACCATAAAGACAATACAATCGGTGTTTGGAATTTGGATGTTGAGGAAGATTTGACTGGTAAGGCTTATCAGTATCAAGTCCAATTCCCTCATCACCAAACGGTGACACGCGATCCTTATACCATCGCGACCAGCCCTGATGGCAAACGTTCAGCTATTCTGAGTCATGCAGAAAAGCAAGTTGAAAACTTCGAGGTCAAGCACGGTTCAGAGGCTACTTGGCGTTTGACAAATCCATGTAAGGCAGTCATCTGTGAAATGCACATTCGTGATTTGACCAAATCACCGAGCTCAGGTGTAGATGAACATCTTCGAGGAACTTTCTTGGGTGCGGCTCAGACTGGGACAGTTAACCAGTACGGCCAGTCAACTTGTTTTGATTATATCAAGAAGCTAGGATATAATTATGTTCAATTGCAACCAATTGCAGACCGTCATAAAGAGTATGATGCGGATGGGAATGTAACCTACAACTGGGGTTATGACCCACAAAACTATAACGCACCAGAAACCAGCCTTTCAACAAACCCAGATGATCCAGCTCAGGTTATTCGTGATTTGAAGACCATGGTTCAAGCTTACCATGATGCGGGTATTGGTGTTATTATGGATGTGGTCTATAACCATACATTCTCAGTTGTTGATGCACCTTTCCAAACAACTGTCCCTGATTACTATTATCGTATGAATCCAGATGGTACCTTCCAGAATGGAACGGGTGTTGGAAATGAAACAGCCAGCGAACATGAAATGTTCCGTAAGTATATGATTGATTCTCTTCTATACTGGGTGCAAGAATACAATATTGACGGCTTCCGTTTTGACTTGATGGGGATTCATGATGTCAAGACTATGCAGATGATTCGTCAGAGTTTGGATGAAATTGACCCTAACATTATCCTCTATGGAGAAGGATGGGATATGGGAACAGGTCTTGCCCCTTATGATAAGGCCAAGAAAGACAACGCCTACGAAATGCCAAATATTGGTTTCTTTAATGACAATCAGCGTGATGCTGTCAAAGGTGGAGAAGTTTACGGTACTATCAAGTCAGGTTTTGTCAGTGGTGCTGCGACAGAGCCAATTCTTGCTAAAGCAATCCTTGGTAGTCGTGAATTAGGAACCTATACACATCCAAATCAAGTGCTTAACTATGTAGAAGCCCATGACAATTACAATCTTCACGATTTGTTGGCAACCCTTCATCCAGACCAAAGTTCAGAGCAAATCATGCGTAAAGTCGAAACTGCCACAGCCATGAATCTGCTCATGCAAGGGATGGCCTTTATGGAAATCGGTCAAGAATTCGGTCGTACCAAACTTGTTGCGACAGGTGAAAATGGTGAGCTGACTCATGATGATAGAGAGCGTGCTATGAATAGCTATAACGCTCCTGACAGTGTGAACCAAGTGAACTGGGACTTGATCAATGAGCGTCAAGGTAGTATTGAGTTTATCCGTCAAATTATTCTATTGAAGACAGAAACCAGTGCCTTTTCTTACCCTACTTATGATGAGATTTACCATCATGTTTTTGTTCATTCAGCTCACGAGCACAGTGGTTGGATTGTATATGAAATCCACGGGGAAGAACACCTATTGATCGTCTTTAATGCAAAAGGAGATGCGTTCCAGTTTGAAAATGCAGGAAATTTAGAACTCTTGGTGACCAATAGTCCTTCTGATGAGGAAAACAAAGTTGGTGGTGTCAGTGTTAGCATTTTTAAAGTGCTATAAATGTTAGTTTATTTTTTGGTATTTCTTTTATAAATATTTTAAAAACAAATCAGGAAATTCGTTTTCTGATTTGTTTTTTACCTAAAAATACTACTTTTATTAGAAAAATAACGAACTTTATGATATCCTTGTAAATAAAATGATTGGTTTTCATAATCTGTTTGAAAATTTCTTGATTTACAAGTGAACACATAAGTGAATTTGTTGAAGACTTTCAAAAGAATTTTTAGCAAATTCCGTAATTTACTTGAATCTTCCCTAAAAAGGTAGTATAATAAATCTATAGAAAACGCTTACAGAAATAGGAGGGTGTATGAATAAGAAAAAAGCTTTAGAAACCTTTATAGCAGGTGAAAATTTTCACCTCCAGCATTATCTGGGAGCGCATAGGGAAGAAAAAGATGGTGAGTATGGCTATACTTTCCGTGTGTGGGCACCTAATGCTCAGGCTGTTCACTTGGTAGGGGATTTCACCAATTGGGTTGAAAATCAAATCCTAATGGAACGAAATGAATTTGGGGTCTGGGAAGTCTTTACCAGCCTTGCTCATGAAGGCCAAATTTACAAGTATCATATCACACGTGCAAATGGTCATCAGCTGATGAAGATTGACCCTTTGGCTGTACGGTATGAGGCACGACCTGGGACTGGTGCTATTTTAACAGATATTCCAGAAAAGAAATGGAAGGATGGCCTCTGGCTAGCCCGTAGAAAACGCTTGAGTTTTGAAGAGCGTCCCGTCAATATTTACGAGGTTCATGCTGGCTCTTGGAAGAGAAATCTAGATGGAAGTCCTTATAGTTTTGCTCAACTGAAGGATGAGCTGATTCCTTACTTGGTTGAGATGAACTATACTCACATTGAGTTTATGCCCCTGATGTCTCACCCACTAGGTTTGAGTTGGGGTTACCAGCTTATGGGGTACTTTGCTTTAGAGCATGCCTATGGTCGTCCTGAAGAGTTTCAAGATTTTGTTGAGGAATGCCATTTAAACAATATAGGCGTTATTGTGGACTGGGTGCCTGGTCACTTCACCATTAATGATGATGCCTTGGCTTATTATGATGGGACTCCGACTTTTGAATACCAAGACCATAATAAGGCTCATAACTACGGTTGGGGTGCTCTCAATTTTGACCTTGGAAAAAATGAAGTCCAGTCCTTCTTGATTTCTAGTATCAAGTTTTGGATTGACTTTTACCATTTGGACGGTATTCGCGTGGATGCAGTTAGCAATATGCTCTATCTTGATTATGATGATGCACCATGGACGCCTAATAAAGATGGCGGAAATCTCAACTACGAGGGCTATTATTTCCTTCAACGTTTGAATGATGTCATTAAACAAGCTCATCCAGATGTGATGATGATTGCCGAAGAAAGTTCATCAGCTACTCAGATTACTGACACCAAGGATTCAGATGGTCTTGGGTTTGATTATAAGTGGAATATGGGCTGGATGAATGATATTCTCCGTTTCTATGAAGAAGATCCGATTTATCGTAAATACGACTTTAACCTGGTGACTTTCAGCTTTATGTATGTCTTCAAGGAGAATTATCTTCTACCATTCTCACATGACGAAGTGGTTCATGGTAAGAAGAGTATGATGCATAAGATGTGGGGAGATCGTTACAATCAATTCGCAGGCTTGCGCAATCTTTACACTTATCAAATTTGTCACCCGGGTAAGAAATTGCTCTTCATGGGTAGCGAATACGGTCAATTCCTAGAATGGAAATCTGAAGAACAGTTGGAATGGTCTAACCTAGAGGACCCAATGAATGCTAAGATGAAGTATTTCACTTCTCAGCTTAATCAATTCTACAAAGACCATCGCTGTCTGTGGGAAATCGATACCAGCTATGATGGTATTGAAATTATAGATGCAGATAATAGAGATCAGAGTGTTCTTTCCTTCATCCGTAAGGGGAAGAAGGACGACATGTTAGTCTGTGTCTTTAATATGGCACCAGTTGAACGAAAAGATTTTACAATCGGACTTCCTGTTGCAGGGATTTACGAAGAAGTCTGGAATACTGAGTTAGAAGAGTGGGGCGGTGTCTGGAAAGAACATAATCAAACTGTTCAAACGCAAGAAGGACTATGGAAAGATTATGAGCAGACCCTGACCTTTACCCTACCTGCTATGGGAGCAAGTGTATGGAAAATCAAACGTCGCTTGAAATCTGATAAAACTGTCACAAGTAAAAACCAAAAAGGAGTAGAAAATGAAGAATGAAATGTTAGCTTTGATTCTTGCTGGTGGGCAAGGAACTCGTCTCGGTAAACTCACTCAAAGCATCGCAAAACCAGCTGTGCAATTTGGTGGGCGCTACCGTATCATTGACTTTGCTCTCTCAAATTGTGCCAACTCAGGGATTCACAATGTTGGAGTCATTACACAGTACCAACCACTTGCTCTCAACAACCATATCGGGAATGGTTCAAGCTGGGGATTAGACGGTATCAATTCTGGTGTCTCTATTCTTCAACCGTATTCAGCAAGTGAAGGAAATCGTTGGTTTGAAGGGACTAGTCATGCTATTTACCAAAATATCGACTATATCGACAGTGTAAATCCTGAGTATGTTTTGATTCTGTCTGGAGACCACATCTACAAAATGGACTATGATGATATGCTCCAGTCTCACAAGGATAATAATGCCAGTTTGACAGTAGCAGTTCTAGATGTCCCTCTTAAAGAAGCAAGCCGTTTTGGTATCATGAATACAGATGCAAATAACCGCATTGTTGAATTTGAAGAAAAACCAGCTCAACCTAAATCTACCAAAGCTTCTATGGGTATTTACATCTTTGATTGGCAACGTCTTCGCAATATGCTTGTTGCTGCTGAAAAGAGCAATGTCGATATGTCAGACTTTGGTAAGAATGTCATTCCAAATTACCTTGAGTCTGGTGAAAGTGTCTATGCTTATGAATTTAATGGTTACTGGAAAGACGTTGGTACTATTGAGTCACTTTGGGAAGCTAATATGGAATATATTTCTCCAGAAAATGCCTTGGATAGTCGTAACCGTCAATGGAAGATTTATTCAAGAAACTTGATTTCACCACCAAACTTCCTTGGTGCCAATGCTCATGTGGAAGACTCCTTAGTTGTAGATGGATGCTTTGTTGATGGAACTGTTAAACATTCTATCCTTTCAACAGGGGCGCAAGTTCGAGAAGGGGCAGAAGTAGTAGATTCAGTTATCATGAGTGGTGCAATTGTTGGTCAGGGAGCTAAAATTAAACGTGCCATTATTGGTGAAGGTGCAGTTATTTCTGACGGTGTCGAAATTGATGGAACAGAAGAAGTACAAGTCGTAGGATATGATGAAGTAGTGGGGGTAGCAACAGATGAAGATTGATAAATATTCTGCCATTTTAGGAAACACAGTTGGTTTTCATGATATGTCAACACTGACAGACCACCGTCCAGTAGCTAGCTTGCCATTTGGAGGTAAATATCGTTTAATCGACTTCCCACTTTCAAGTCTTGCTAATGCAGGTGTCCGTAGTATCTTTGGTATTTTCCAACAAGACAATATCAGTTCCGTCTTTGACCATATCCGTTCTGGGCGTGAGTGGGGCTTGTCAACCCTTCTTAGCCACTATTATCTAGGTATTTACAATACCCGTGTGGAAAGTAGTACCGTTGGAAAAGAATACTACCATCAGCTTCTTACTTATTTGAAACGCTCTGGGTCAAACCAAACAGTATCACTCAACTGTGATGTCTTAATTAATATTGATTTGAACCAAGTGTTCCACCTTCATAACACAACGAAGGGACCTATTACAGTTGTTTATAAAAAACTTCCTAAGAAAGACATTTCAGAAGTCAATGCAATCTTGGAAGTGGATGAAACAGACCATGTTCGTTCTCATAAACTCTTTGATAGCAAATCTACAGATGAAGTTTATAATATGTCTACAGATATCTTTGTAGTTGATACACCTTGGTTGATTGAACGTTTGGAAGAAGAAGCTAAGAAAGAACATCCAGAGAAATTGCGCTATGTTTTACGGGATTTGGCTGCAAAAGAAGGAGCTTTTGCCTACGAATACACAGGATACCTAGCAAACATTCACTCTGTAGAGTCGTATTATCAAGCTAACAAAGATATGCTTGAATCTCAAAAATTCTACTCTCTCTTCTCACCAAATCAAAAGATTTATACAAAGGTCAAAAACGAAGAGCCAACTTACTATGCTAATACATCTAAGGTAAGTACTTCTCAGTTTGCCTCTGGTAGTATCATTGAAGGTCAAGTGGCTAATTCCGTTCTATCACGTAATATTCATGTCCATAAGGATAGCCTGGTTAAAGATAGCCTACTCTTCCCTCGTGTTGTTATTGGAGAAGGTGCTCAGGTCGAATACGCTATCTTGGATAAGGGTGTTGAAGTTGAGCCTGGTGTTGTGATTCGAGGGACTTCAGAACATCCAGTTGTCGTTAAGAAAGGTAGCAAAGTAACAGAGGATATTCATTCATGAAAATTTTATTTGTAGCAGCAGAGGGTGCACCCTTTTCAAAAACAGGGGGGTTGGGAGACGTTATTGGCGCTCTTCCCAAATCACTGGTAAAAGCTGGGCACGAAGTTGCAGTGATTTTACCCTACTATGACATGGTAGAGGCTAAATTTGGAAATCAGATGGAAGATGTTCTTCATTTTGAGGTGAGTGTTGGTTGGCGCAGACAGTACTGTGGGATTAAGAAAACAGTCTTAAACGGTGTCACCTTCTACTTTATTGACAACCAGTATTATTTCTTCCGTGGCCATGTTTACGGTGATTTTGATGACGGAGAACGCTTTGCCTTTTTCCAACTGGCTGCCATTGAGGCTATGGAAAGAATTGACTTCATTCCTGACCTTCTCCATGTTCATGACTACCATACAGCTATGATTCCTTTCTTGTTAAAGGAAAAATACCGTTGGATTCAAGCCTATCAAGGCATTAAAACTGTTTTAACCATTCATAATTTGGAATTTCAAGGACAATTTTCAGAAGGAATGTTGGGTGATTTGTTTGGAGTTTGCTTTGAACGTTACGCTGATGGCACCCTTCGCTGGAATAACTGTCTGAACTGGATGAAGGCTGGTATCCTCTATGCGGACCGTGTTTCAACAGTTTCGCCTAGTTATGCTCATGAAATTATGACTAGTCAGTTCGGATGTAACTTGGATCAGATTCTTCGAATGGAATCTGGCAAGGTATCTGGTATCGTGAACGGGATTGATGCTGACCTGTATAATCCTCAGACGGATGCTCTTTTAGATTATCATTTCAATCAGGACGATTTGTCTGGGAAAGCCCAAAACAAAGCAAAATTGCAAGAAAAAGTTGGCTTGCCAGTTAGAGCTGACGTTCCACTGGTGGGAATTGTTTCTCGTTTGACACGTCAAAAAGGTTTTGATGTCGTGGTGGAAAGTCTTCACCATATCTTGCAAAATGATGTTCAGATTGTGCTTTTGGGAACTGGAGATCCAGCCTTTGAAGGAGCTTTCTCATGGTTTGCTCAGATTTATCCTGACAAGCTATCAGCAAATATCACTTTTGATGTCAAACTTGCTCAAGAAATCTACGCTGCTTGCGACCTCTTCCTCATGCCAAGTCGTTTTGAACCATGTGGCTTGTCTCAAATGATGGCGATGCGTTATGGAACCTTGCCATTGGTCCATGAAGTTGGGGGCTTGCGAGATACCGTTCAAGCCTTTAATCCAATCGAAGGAAGCGGAACGGGCTTTAGCTTTGACAATCTATCTCCTTATTGGTTAAATTGGACTTTCCAAACAGCATTGGACTTGTATAGAAACCATCCTGACGTTTGGAAAAAACTACAAAAACAAGCTATGGAGTGTGATTTCTCATGGGATACAGCCTGCAAGTCATACCTTGACTTGTACCATAGTTTAGTTAATTAATAGATAAAATCGTATGATGACTTCATACGATTTTTGGGCTATTTAGAGAGGAGAACTGATGTCTCAAGTAAAAGGCTTGTGTGTTATGGATGTTGATGGAACCTTAATCCTAGAAGAAGTGATTGATTTGTTGGGAAGAGAGGTAGGTCGTGAGGAGGAAATTTCGCAGATTACAAGTTGGGCAATGCGAGGAGAGTTAGACTTTGAAAGCAGTTTACGAAAAAGAGTGTCCTTGTTGGCAGGTCTTCCTGTTTCGGTATTTGAGAAAGTCTTCAACTCTATTCATCTATCGCCAAATGCTCAGAAATTCGTTTCTATTCTCCAAAAGAATGCCATCCTAGTTGGTCTGGTTTCTGGTGGATTTAGTCCAATAGTTGAGAGATTAGCTAAATCCCTTGGCATTACCTATTTCTCTGCCAACCAACTTGAAGTCAAAGACGGTTTTCTAACAGGGGAATTAGTTGGAGCAATTATAAGCCCTGAAGTCAAACAAGCAACTCTGGAAAAATGGAGAAAGGAACTGCAACTTCCTAGAGAAAGAACGGTTGCAATCGGTGATGGAGCAAATGATTTATTAATGTTGAAGTCTGCGGGACTAGGAATCGCCTTTTGTGCCAAAGAAGTTCTGAAAAAAGAAATACCACATCATGTTGACAAGAGGGATTTGTTAGAAATTCTTCTTTTGACTGACTTTTTAGAATGAGGGAAAATATGAAGATTGTAATTGCACCAGATTCGTTTAAGGAAAGCTTGACTGCAGAGCAGGTTGCTGAAGCTATTAAGAGAGGGTTCCAACAATCGCTAGCAGATGTAGACTGTCTCCTCTGCCCTGTTGGTGATGGGGGAGAAGGTACTGTAGATGCTATCCTACATTCTCTTGACATGGAAGAAAAAAGGATTCAAGTTACAGGGCCTTTTGGACAAAAAGAAGCCATGCGCTATTTTCAAAAAGGGGAACTGGCGCTATTTGAAGTTGCTGATTTAGTTGGCCTTGGAAAGATTCCGCTAGAGAAACGAAATCCACTTCAAATCCAAACTCGTGGTATTGGAGAGTTGATTCGCCACCTCATCGATCAAGGGATTAAAGATATCTATATCGGAGTTGGTGGTACGGCTAGTAATGACGGTGGTTTAGGTATTGCTGCTGGTTTAGGTTATCGATTTTATGATAGGGATGGAAATGTCTTACCTGCTTGCGGTCAGACCTTACTAAACTTATCTTCTGTTTCAACAGAAAATTGCTATGAAATTCCTGAAGATGTTCACATTCGTATTCTAGTAGATGTCGTGAGTCCCTTATGTGGATATCAAGGTGCTACCTACACGTTTGGCAAACAAAAAGGCCTAGATCATACTATGTTTGAGGATGTAGATCAGGCAATCCAAGATTTTTATGTAAAAGTCTCCCCTGCAACATTAGAACTGAAAGGAGCAGGAGCTGGTGGAGGCATTGCTGGCGGTTTGTGTGCCTTTGCTCAAGCAAGTATCGTATCTGGAATTGACACCTGTTTAGATTTGATTGATTTTGATAAGAAAGTTGCAGATGCTGACTTGGTTATCGTTGGTGAAGGAAGACTAGATTGTCAAAGCTTTGCTGGGAAAGCCCCTATAGGAGTAGCAAAAAGAACCCCTGTTGGAGTTCCTATTATGGCTATTTGTGGCAGTCTCGCTGAAGATTTACCTTCCCTACCATTTGAAAATATCCAAGCTGCCTTTTCTATTTTGGAGAAAAGTGAACCTCTAGAAGATAGTTTGAAAAATGCCAGTCTCTATTTGGAGCACGCGGCTGCAAATATTGGACATTTATTAAAGATGCCTAAGATTTAGCCAAACCATTTCTTCCAGATGGATGTTTTGGTTGGTTCTTCCTTTTTAACTTCCCAAAATTTTGCAAAAGCAAGTCGAAGGTTCTTTTCTTCTACTTGAACTGGTGCATTGGTGTGAATAATCAGGCCAAAAGGAGAAGAAGTATGCTCTTCAGATACAATGGTAGCTTGACTATCGGTTTCTTTGGCTTCCTTCAAATAGAAAACTTGCTTGTCAAATTCGATAGTTGGTGAAATCTTCACAAATAGTGGCTCAGCCTTTTCTTGAAGTTTTTCTAAGATAGATAAAAATCCTTTTTCTAGCTGAGGGCTATTTGCTGTGTCAATATCTGCATATCCAAGAACTCTTTCCTCAAAGGTACCAAGATAGCGTCTTTGCTCATCCGGATTTAATTTTGGCCCACCATGAGCTTTTTCAAGTAATTGTTTTGATAAATCTGTCATGAAAATAGTATATCATAAAAATAAAAAGAAAACATATAAAAGAAAGCGGTTGCTTAATAAAGTTAAGGAAAATTTGCACAAAGATAACGTTTTTTCTTGAAAAAGGAGGGTTTTTAAGGTATTATAGAGGTGTAAAAAATTTAACTCATAAGGAGAGTAAAAAATGTCAATTATTACTGATGTTTACGCTCGCGAAGTCCTAGACTCACGCGGTAACCCAACACTTGAAGTAGAAGTTTACACTGAATCAGGTGCTTTCGGACGTGGTATGGTTCCATCAGGAGCTTCTACTGGTGAACACGAAGCAGTTGAACTTCGCGACGGTGACAAATCTCGTTACGGTGGTCTTGGTACACAAAAAGCTGTTGACAATGTAAACAACATCATTGCTGAAGCTATCATCGGTTACGATGTACGTGACCAACAAGCTATCGACCGTGCTATGATCGCACTTGACGGTACTCCTAACAAAGGTAAATTGGGTGCAAACGCAATCCTTGGTGTGTCTATCGCTGTAGCTCGTGCTGCTGCTGACTACCTTGAAATCCCACTTTACAGCTACCTTGGTGGATTCAACACTAAAGTTCTTCCAACTCCAATGATGAACATCATCAACGGTGGTTCTCACTCTGACGCTCCAATCGCTTTCCAAGAGTTCATGATCTTGCCAGTTGGTGCTCCAACATTCAAAGAAGCTCTTCGTTACGGTGCTGAAATCTTCCATGCTCTTAAGAAAATCCTTAAATCACGTGGTTTGGAAACTGCCGTAGGTGACGAAGGTGGATTCGCTCCTCGTTTCGAAGGAACTGAAGATGGTGTTGAAACTATCCTTGCTGCGATTGAAGCTGCTGGATATGTTCCAGGTAAAGACGTATTTATCGGATTTGACTGTGCTTCATCAGAATTCTACGATAAAGAACGTAAAGTTTACGATTACACTAAATTTGAAGGTGAAGGCGCTGCTGTTCGTACATCTGCAGAACAAATCGACTACCTTGAAGAATTGGTTAACAAATACCCAATCATCACTATCGAAGATGGTATGGATGAAAACGACTGGGATGGTTGGAAAGCTCTTACTGAACGTCTTGGTAAGAAAGTACAACTTGTTGGTGACGACTTCTTCGTAACAAACACTGACTACCTTGCACGTGGTATCCAAGAAGGTGCTGCTAACTCAATCCTTATCAAAGTTAACCAAATCGGTACTCTTACTGAAACTTTTGAAGCTATCGAAATGGCTAAAGAAGCTGGTTACACTGCCGTTGTATCACACCGTTCAGGTGAAACTGAAGATTCAACAATCGCTGACATCGCAGTTGCAACAAACGCAGGACAAATCAAAACTGGTTCACTTTCACGTACAGACCGTATCGCTAAATACAACCAATTGCTTCGCATTGAAGACCAACTTGGTGAAGTAGCTGAATACCGTGGATTGAAATCATTCTACAACCTTAAAAAATAAAATAGTTCAATGAACTATTTTATCCCGAACCTTGAAATTCAAAAGTTCGGCCGTTGATTTAACAACGTTTCTAGCCCTTCGGATTTTATCCGAAGGGCTTTTTTTCTGTTCAGGGGGCATAACTTTTTTAAAAAATATTTTTCATCACTTTGTCCAGTACAGTGATCGCTTCGTCTTTCATGTTCTTTGTGACATGGGTGTAGATCGAAGTAGTGACTTCAGAATCAGAATGACCAACCCTGTCCATGATTGTTTTTAAAGGAATTTTATTTTCTGCTAAAATATTGGCCATCGCAGGCAGTATGTTTTTATAGGTGCTCAATTTGATTTATTTTTGTGGGATCCTCTTCTTTTAAGATGAATACCAATTATAAGTGATTTGCATATCCAGGATACTACAAAGAAAGGCAAGCTAGTGGCCACATAAATTTTATTTCATATTCTTTAAAGCTGTTTACTCTGTTAGCAATTTTATTTGATATGATCAAATAAAATTAATAGTTTATTGAATCCCTTTCTATTTTATTACATAATTTATTTTATGTAGTTTATAAACTGTCCAGAGCATTCTTTTGTTCATCATTGACGATATGAGTATAGAGGTCAGTGACTTGCGTACTGGCGTGTCCTAGCTGGTGGCTAACCAAAACTTGCGATTTAGTTGCATCATAGAGCCTAGTTGCTAGGGTATGGCGGAGTTTGTGGGGAGTGACACGTACTTTAAAGTTTTCAGAATACTTAGCGACCATTTTTTCAACACTAGAAGCATCAATTCGATTTGGAATTCCACGATATAGAGTCAAAAAAAGTGCTGTATCTGTTTTTTCAGTCTGATAACGCTGACTTCTTATTGAGAGATAGTTTTCTAAATAAGGCTTAGCAAAGGCTGCGACATTGACCGAGTCACGTTTACCACCTTTTCGAGTGACATCAATAACCATCATTTTGAGATTGAGATCTCTTAGATCTAGATTAACAGCTTCAGATAGGCGAACACCTGACGCCAAGAGAAGGGCAATAATGGCTAAATCACGTTCCTTATTTTTATTGAACGATGATAGAGCACGATTTGAGAGCTGTTGTGGGTACTCCTGGTCGATATAAGTCAGAAAACCTTCTGTTTCATCACCTAGAAAAAGTTTTTGCTTGATGTTTTCAGCTCTGGCAGCAAGTGTTTCTTTCTTTTTCTTGGTTGAAACTTTCTTCATTACATTTCGATAGAAATAAGGTTCGCCCTGGTCGTTTTCAACCTCCTCGGTCAAATACTTGTAAAGACTAGAAAGTGCTGATAAGGTCCGATTGATGGTTGTTTGCGAAACACCTTGCTTGGTTGTATTGGCATTCAGCAAAGGACGTTCTCGCAAATAAAGGATAAAGGATTCCATGTCTTTTTTTGACATATTTTCTAAGATCGATAAAGGGATATCAGATATTTTATCGGCGTTTGAAATTCCAGACTTCAAAACCCAGCTGAAAAATCGATCGTATTCCTTGAGGTATTCGTACAAGGTTGTAAAACTGTAGGGAACAGCAAGCTTAGATTGGTAGTATTCCAAAACATACCAGGGCATGATTTGTTTTAATTTATCGATTCGTTCCAGTAAAATCTCACGTTTCATGTATTTTCTCCATAATTAAGTCTACTAGTAGTATAGCATAGACTTATATATTTTTCAAGAAAATTATAGTTTTTCGGAAAGATGTTATAGGAGTTTTTTAAGTGATAAAAAAGACTGTGTAATAACTGGAAATTTTTTTCATTAAGAAAATAGTCAATTTCATACTTTATAAATACTACTAGAAATAGGTCATTAGACTAAAAAGACCTGATTTTATGTTAATTAAAAACCAAGTCTTTTTTGTATATATGAATCCATTAAAAAATTTTTAACGTTTTCCCATTCAAATTAGAAAAAATTATTCTTATAATTCAATTTCTCTAAAAAATTTCAATTGCCATTTTTGTGTTGATTGAGCCGTTGTATTTAAATTTGCGCACCAAGGCGGATAAAATCGCATGGACATTTTTCCTTTGCTGTTTTTTGTCGAGAGAATTTTCTTACGAATAGCAACTTCGTTTGGAATAATAAATAGCCCCTTTTTATCATTATCGATGACAACGATAACAAGTTCAGTTCCCAAATCTTCATTGGTATAAGGAATATTCATGTTATTTTTGTCTTTTTTCCAAAAAACTGTAAAATATCCTTCTTTTTTCGGTGTTCTTTTTGCTAAGCGGCATCTTTTATATCCTTGCTCATCCTTTATTTTGATAAGAATACCTTCGTATTTTTCATTCCACTTTTCTTTAATGAATTCAAAATCACCATAAAACTCATATAGAACATCTAGTATTTTCATTATGATGTATGTCCTCCCTTATCAAAATCAACAAAATATTCTTGATACATTTATTACATAATAAAAGTTATGTAATAATATTTTTGATCTACAATAACAAATCTTTGACTTTCCCAATTTCACTTTTTGGAATAACCAGATGAATCATATCACCGAGATACATTCTGGTTGAGCCGTTAACTGTTTGTCTCTTGCCGTTATGGACTTGGGTTGTGATGAGAACATTGTGTGGTAGGTTGAGTTCATGAACCTGTTTTCCAGCGATTTTGTCTGATACAGGAATTTCAATGAGGGTGACTTCTCCTTCATCTGTTGCTTCTTCAGGCAGCATTTTTTCAAGCATGGCCTCATAGACTGGTGCACCCTTGAGCAAATCCATGATGATGTAGGCGACCAAGGTTACTAATCCAAGTGGCATGAGGTTGCGAATATCTCCTACCATCTCAGTTACGAGAATCATAGCAGTTAAGGGAGCCTTGGATATTGCTCCAAAATAGCCACTCATTCCCAGAATGACAAATATAGGGAATTGCTCCTGACTGACAAGTCCAAGATTGACGCAAATAAGACCAACTAGGGCACCGAGTAAGGAACCAAGCGCTAAAATTGGTAGGAAAATTCCTCCTGGAAGACCACTTCCATAACTAATCATGCTCCAAACAAAACGAATAAAAAAGTAAGCCAATAGAACTTGGAAACTAAAATCTTGCTCAGTTAGGGAAAGGACAACCTGATTTCCACCACCAAGGATTTGTGGTAAGAAAATTCCCACTGGTATGATGAGAATGAAAGCCAGAATTGGATAATAAGCTCTATCCAAACGCATTTTTTGACCAAGCCAATCATAAACTCTTCCAACATTAAGTACAGCTTTCTCATAGAGAAAACCGGAAAGTCCTAGAAAAATCCCCATAACTAAGTAAATCCAATACTGATCTAAGGTCATGAGTGGGATATTGTCTGGCATATCCAGTACGGGTGTTAGGCCAAATATGAGTAAAGAAACAAAGTTTGCTACGAGACTAGCTGCTAGAGTGGAAACCCAGAAAAAGCGCGAAAAATGATGATAGACTTCTTCTACAACAAAGAGGAGACCTGCTATTGGAGCGTTAAAGGCTGCAGCTAGACCAGCGGCTGCACCACTAGCAATCAGGGAGCGTTCCTCTACCGGACTAGATTTGAGCCACTTGGCAATACCTTTTCCACCAACTGCTCCAAGTTGAATACTTGGTCCTTCACGCCCCAGCATAAGTCCACTTGCAATAGCAAGAATTCCTAGAATATATTTTTTCCAAAGTACGCCCCACCAGTTGAGGGTCATGAGGCCTTTCAGTTCGGCTTCGACTTGAGGAATTCCTGAGCCTTTGATATCTTTTTCTGAACGTGTCAGTTTAGCACTGAGCCAACAGATGAGTACATAAAACAAAACCAGTAGAAAAAGATTGCGCACTAGGTGCGCTTGTTCTTGATAAAGTCCTTGTATCAGGTGGAAGCCTTTTTCAATTAAGAAACGAAAGGATCCGACGATTATCCCAATGACAAGACCGACAATGATGCCTCGTCCAACTTGGGATAATATGGTGCTCGAGGCAAAGGCAAATTCTTTCTTGGAACTGAGTGTTTTTGACTGTTCCTCCATAATCATTCCTTCTAACTTAACTTTCTTTTTTACCTGAAACCAGTGATTTAACGGGTTCAAAGCTGGTTCGGTGAATTGGGGTAACTCCTAGTTTTTTCAGTCCTTCTAGGTGTTTAGCTGTTCCATATCCTGCATTAGAAGCAAAATCATAGCCAGGGAACTGCTGATCGTAGTCATTCATCAATTCATCACGTGTCACCTTGGCTACTATGGAAGCTGCTGCAATTGAAAGAGAATTAGCATCACCTTTGATGATGGAGGTTTGTGAAATTGGTAATTCCAACTTCATGGCATCTATCAAAAGGTGCTCTGGTTGAGACCTGAGCTGGGAGATTGCTTCCTTCATAGCTAGTTTGGTTGCTTCATAGATATTGACTTGGTCGATGACTTGATTATCCATGATACCAATGCCGATTGACAGGGCTTGGTTTTGAACGGCTTGGAAAATTTCCAGATGTTTCTTTTTAGGAATTTTCTTGCTGTCGTTGAGGCCTTTAATCTTACAATTTTTAGGTAAAATAACGGCTGCAGCGACTACAGGTCCAGCAAGAGGACCACGGCCGACCTCATCAACACCTGCTATCAAGGTCAATCCTTGCTTATACAGTTCTTTTTCGTAGGAAAGCATAGCTTCCAAACGAAGATCCTCATCCAATTCAGCTTGAATGGCTTTTTTACGCTTGCTGATTTCCTTTTGAACTCCAGAGCGACTATCCTTTTCAAGTTCTAAAAAAACAGGGCTTTCTAACTCCTTGACTGTAGCAAGGAGTTCTTTGATTTCTTTAATCGTCGCCATCTAGGTCTTCCAATGTATCTAAGGTATAGTTACCGAGTTTACCATCACGGACTTCCTTCACGAAGAGACTGTAGAAACGGTCATAGTCGTCTCTGAAACCGAGGGCGCGGGTCATATCCATAATAATAACAGGAGCTTCTTCTTCAATTTTCATTTGTTTAAAGCGTTCAGCCAGCTTTTCTGGATAATGTTCTTTGAAATAATTGAGACCAAAAATAGTTACCTCATCCATAGGAAGCAACTGGTCTTTAATAGCTCCAGTCAAGGCCAACTTAAGCGCAACAGTTTCATCCTCAAACTTAGGCCAAAGAATCCCCGGTGTATCCAAGATTTCCAGGTCTTTATTTGTTTTGAGCCATTGTTGTCCCTTGGTAACCCCTGGTTTATTGCCGACAACGGCAATTTTCTTACCAGCTAAACGGTTCATGAGAGTTGATTTACCAGCATTTGGAATCCCGATAATCATGGTTCGCAAGGTTTCAATCTTAATCCCACGTTCTTTCTGGCGAGCAATCTTATCAGCCATGAGCTTTTTAGCAGCATCTGTTACGACTTTTACAGTCACTTGCTCTTTGGAGTTGATAGCCAACGTCTGGATTCCTTGTGATTCAAAATACTGACGCCATTCCTTGGTCATTGCTGGATCGGCCAAGTCGGCCTTGTTTAAAATCAAGAGTTTTGGTTTATCACCAACAATCTTGGTCAACATAGGATTTTGACTAGACAAAGGTAAGCGTGCATCCACCAAAATCGTCACAAAATCAACAAATTTTAAATTCTCCTGCACCTGTCGACGCGCTTTAGACATGTGACCAGGAAACCATTGAATAGTAGCCATTGAGTTTTTTTCCTTTCGTAGCAAGGGTTTAGAGCCCCTATTTTATTTTACTATTGTCTAAACACCAAGCGAACACCAAAACTACCATGCAATGGAAAAACCTCTGATTTGATTCTCACTTGATTTCACAATCTTTATATCAAACTGTGGATGGTATTTGACAATATCTTTTTTGATTTTTAATAGTAAATTTGAAACAATATTTTTAGGTGAGTAACGTGGACTAAGATGTAACAAGTCTTTGAACTCATCAACACTTAATTCTACTTTATTGCTATTATCACTAGTTTCAATGAATTTTTCAATCATTCTGGAATATTTACAGGTATAACTTTTCAATTCTTCAAAATGGAAATTGTGATTTTCTACAAATTGATTTAAGGCTTTTACAGTATTTTCTTGTGAACGATTTATATTATGTGTATAGCCCATTGTTGTCTCAAAGTTAGCGTGTCCTACTCTAGTCATAATATCTTTCACTGCTATGTGCATCTCATTACTTTGAAGGTAACTAATATGCATATGCCTAAACGAATGGGGAGTAACATGTTTTACCCACTTAAAACCATAGTCACTTAAACAATTTGTCAATAATTTTCCTTCTATTCGTTTCAAAATTTGACGAAAAGTGCTTGATGTTATTGGAGAGCCGTATTCTGTTCTAAATACACTTTCAGAATGTGTAAAAGCAGGACAGGGATGTTTCTCCATATAAGCATCAAACTCTTTATTTCTCTGTATTGTCCTTTTAATAGCTTCGCTTGCAGCTTCAGGCAAAGCTACTTCTCTAATTGAATTGAGTGTTTTAGTTGTATCAAAGTGAAATTGTTCAACTTTTAAACAATGATATTGAAGTGCCTTATCAATATGCAAGATTCCTTTTTCAAAATCAATATCTGATGGTAAAAAAGCAGCTTCACTAATTCGAATACCTGTAAGCAACAATACTATAGCAAGATCATAATAGTTTGCATTTCTGCATTGGCTTAATACATCAAAAAATGCGTGTAATTCATGGATTTCTAGAAATTTAGAATCATGTCTTTCTTTTGCTTTACGCCTTTTCTCTAGTGAAATATCTAGTTTTACCGCAGTCATAGGAGAGAACTTAATGACATTATATAACACACCATGATTAAAAATCTTATTACAAGTACTTTTTATATGAGTCATTGTTGAAGGTGATGCATCATATATTTCTAAATATTTATTGAGACTTTTTTTCATCAGAAGTGGAGTAATCCTGTCTAATAAAAAATCATCTCCTATAATTTTCCCAAGACGCTTCATCACCAGTAGTTCTCTCTGAATTGTTTGTGGTTTAACAGAGACACACCAAGTCTGAAACCAATTTTCTTTTAACTCTCCAAATGTTGTAATCAGTTCAGGGCTAAACTGACTTTCAAATGAAGTAGTTAGTCTATCTATCTTATCAAGAACCTCTCTTTCAGCTTGTTTCCTCGCCCTACTAGTATTCCTAGTGTAACTTACAGTTACTGATTTCCACTTTCCTGTTAGTGGATCTTTGTACTTTTCAACCACTTGATATAAGGGTTGCCCTTTTGAATTTGTTTTAGTTACATAATACATAATTTAATTCCTCTTAACTCTTAAAAAGAAATAAATCATTGTTGTATAGAATAAATAACTACCCTATATTATACCATGACTTCCTTATTTTGTCCGCTTTTGCTTCCATCTTAAGAAACTTTCAAATCCTTCTAGATTAATGAAAACAAGTTTATGGGTTGGGTTAATTACATACATGGAAAATGTTCTATTTTCTCGCATTTCTTTAATCCATCTGTTCAATGTATATTGATTTAAACCATCCCATCTTTTTAGAATTCCTTTTTTATCGGCCCATTCTGCAATGGAATTTTCGACAGATATATATTTTATATTCATGTCATCATCCTTCCTAAAAAATATTTTCTCCTCCATGGCATGACTGATGAAGTCATCATAAGAATTTCACTTGCTGCTCTTTTACGGTGGCAGCCTGAACGGTCAGAAGTATCATTGTATATCATTTGTATCATGGCATATAAAGTATCGCTCTATTTTATTGATGGTTTTAATATCGCTCTTATCATGGCGAGCCATTCAAAACTGCTCCACAAATGAGGAAAGTACCATTTTGGACTATTCAATTGTCAATGTGCTTTCTTAACCTAATACTTTTTGGAGTAATGGTCTTCTTTATTATCCACTCGACCTACAAGGTAATCTAAACTTACATTATAAAAATCTGCAAGTTTGATAAGGTCATCTATAGAGATTAACCTGGTACCTGATTCCATTTTAGAATACGCTGATCTTGTACAATTTAAGATTGTTTTTGCAACATATTCTTGTGTCAAATCATCATCCTCGCGTAAATCTCTAATCCTTTTCAACATCCAATGTCTCCTAAAATAAGTATAGTATAGTTACTTTCTTATTTTATGAAATGTGACAAATTGGCACACGAAAGTCTTTTATACATACTTTTTAGGAAATTGTTTACTCTATATGTAGCTCTTTTTCCTTGCTAGATTTCGTATTTTTTGTTTTCTTGTAGTTCTTTATCGTACGATTAAACATCTCAAATGTAATTTCAGCCTCTCTATGTTGTTCCTTCAGTTTTTCAAGCCTTCCTTTATAAATGAACAAATCTTTCTCTATTGTGTCCACTGATATTTTGACATTAATATTATCTTCTAAATTTCCTGAACCATTTTCCATATCATTCAACAATATCTCCTCTAAATTAGACAAATTATCAATTTTATCTTGAACTTGTTGAATCATATTCTCTAGATATGATATTTGGTCAATGAAATCTTTTGTTATGTCTTCAAAAGTATTCGAACTAGTTTCTGAAGATATAAGAAAATCTAATTGTTCTATTTTTTCTTTAATTTTGCTAAGAGAAATTCTTCTATACATATACTGCGGTTCATACTGAAGATTGAATTGTCTAATCAAAGTTTTACCTTTCATAAAGCGATTTTTTTCTGCTGAGTCTTTATGATATATATAGTAAGAACTGGTTTCTTTGATAAATACTTTAACTTTTTCTTCTTCAATATTGATTTGAATATTTGGTACAAAAATAAGTCCTTCTTGGCGGATACCAAACTGCACCTTAATGTAAATTCCATCGTCTACTACTTCTTCTACTTGATTAAGATTCAACTCTACTTCAAACTCATGAACAGCATCCCTATTCCTCTTGAAATCTTGATATGATTTCCATACCACATCTTCTATCGGCAACTTTTTTTCTTTAATTAACTTTTCTTCATTGTAAAGTTCAACTAAATTTTTATTATCTAAGACAACAGTTTCATTTTTGTTATTAAAAATGTCTTGAAAATAACTAACATTATACTGATTCGTTTTTACCAATTCCTGCTCTGAAAGCTTAATCCCATCAAATTCAAATAGAACATGTTTTGCTTTCGGAATTATTTTTAAGCCAAAAAATTCTGCTCGTTGAATCAATTCATTCATATTCTTCATTTTCGGAAGTAAAAATTCTAAGATGTTTATGATTTCCCTTTGAACAAACTTTTTCTTAAAGTAAGTTTCATTATAAGGTTGTTTTCTACTCAATTTACTATCACGTACGACTTGTTTCATATTTGAATCAGTCATAAAAAAAGTAACATGCTTGTGTCTAAAATCAATTTTTAAATGTAAAGCTTTTGCTTTTTTCTTGAAATCTTCAAAATTTTTCGAGTTCTCGATTAGAAAATATACTCGTTGTTTTATTTCATATTTGTAATTTGTTTTGCGATAAACTTCATACTGATGATGTGAATAACGATTTTCTATAATTTTTGCGCCTACAATTTTTGAAAGACGATCTGAAACCATTCTTAGATTACGTTCTGCTTTATAATCCCATAGAAACTTTTTATCAGAATTCTTATCAATTGAATTTAGGATGATGTGATTGTGGATATGATCTTTATCAACATGAGTTGCTACGATAAAACGGAATCTACCTCCTGTTAACTCCTTAACTGTCTCATAACCAATCCGATTGATTTGTTCTGGAGTAAGATGGTCATCTGGAGAAAAGGACTGAATGATATGATGAGAATGAATTTTTCTTTGATTTGCTTCTTGCCTATCATGACGAAATTCATAAAGAGTATCATTGCTTAAAAAATTATCATTGTACATCTTCACTAGTTCTTTATAACTTGGAAAATCTAAATAATTTCTCATACCAAAATCTGAAACTAGTGTTAGGTTTTTTGTTTTACTTGGATTCAAAATATATTTAATTAATTTACAACGATAATTTTTTCCATGTATCGCAAAGTGTTTAGTGATGACC
Source organism: Streptococcus mitis (assembly GCA_001560895.1). Classification (NCBI taxonomy): domain Bacteria; kingdom Bacillati; phylum Bacillota; class Bacilli; order Lactobacillales; family Streptococcaceae; genus Streptococcus; species Streptococcus mitis. The sequence continues at coordinate 1,167,806 of CP014326.1, read as the reverse complement.
ATAAAATTTCCTCAATTTTTCAGATTGGATAAGAAAATCTTTCTCCACTTCTACTATTAACTCTTCTATACCTTTTCTCAATTCATCTAATTCAACTTCCGTTATTAAGTTCGAATAATTTATGCTTCTGGCTATTTGATTAATATTATTTCCGATTCGTTTTAATTCAAAAATCAAATCTTGATAACTATTTGTATCAATGGTGATAAAATTCATACCAGGATCTAGTAGAGTTCGTCTAGCATATTCTGAGAATGATAAGCAGTTACTTTTTGAGATATTTTCATTCAATTTGACTAATTCTAAATCAGATAGAAAGACTTTTTTTAAATTTGTTCTATATCGGTGCTCCACTCTACTACCTCATGTATTTGTTACGAAAATCTTCACTAAGAGGACTTGTATTTTCTACCTCTTTAATTAATTCCTGAATACAAGTTAACAAAATAGAAACATGCTCTTGAGTAACCTGATGATCACTTTTAGAAATGATCAAAACTTCATGAACATCGCGACAAATTTGTTCCAACTTTTGCTGTTTCCAAAGACTGAACCATTTTTCCATCTGTTTTTGTCCATCATACAATAGTAAGCTTTTACGGAGAAAATCAGAAAAATTATCCTCTCCTTTCTCTCTCATTAAATCTAGTATTTGTTTTTCCTCCGTTTCTGTTAAGCGAAATTGTTTCCGAATACTACGTATATCTCTTTTCATATGGCTTTTCCTCCCTCATAGATACTTGTACTGACAATGTAAGCTTACAGACACTGTCAGTACGTTTTTCAAAATAGATTCAACATTTTTGTAAGGCTTTGCGAGCTCAGATATTGTGTCCACAATATCCCAAAAATCATATCGCCAGCTGACTAAAACCTTCCAGTTTTGACAGCTAACGATAAGATAACTTGGTGACTCTGCCCCCAAACCCCCAGAGAAAAATCTTAGTTGGATTTTTTAAAGTTGAAAAAAGTATATCAGAGGGAATTTGGAAAAGTTATCACAGGAGAATGAGAGGATGAAAAAAGAGCCTTTCGGCTCTTAAAAAGTTGAACTTATCTCAATAGCAGAATTATCTACAAGGATTGTTTATTACATCCTCTTAGCTATATTGAACTCATCTAATCGTTCTCTTTTGTCTTTGGCATTCTGTATATATTGACTATAATTTTCTTTGAAATCGCTCAAACTTACTAAAGAAATATAAGAATCGTGCTCATCATCATAAAGATCATTACATGGATTTTTCTTATAAGCCGACTTAATATTTAGCATGTTCTTTCTAGCTAAATTATCAAAATATTTCAAAGACCTACACGACTTAGTCTGCTGACAATGTTGACAATAATGAGTACTATCATCTAGTACCTTATCTTTAGCTTCATCAGTATAAACAGCTATCACACCATTTGTTCTGTTATTTTTTCTATCCTCTAAAGAATACCTTAGTTCATCATAAAGCCAATCATCATAATTTCCAAGCCAATTCTTTCTATAAGAAACAGCCTCTGGAGTCAATAATACAATTGTAACCGATGTATCTTTTAACTTCTCATATAGATATTCCTGAATAATGTTCTCACTCATTTGACTTCTATCAACATCTTCTGATCTATTAATTACCTCAGTAGATTCATCAAATAAATCAACTAGTTCATCTTTAATCTCTTTTCCATCACTAAAACGGAACGAAATAAATATTTTGGTTGCCATTATCGTACCTCATTGACAATTTTATCAATCATGGAAAAAACTTTAGTGAAATCCTTTTCAGTCTCTAAAGTTTCCCAGTAATTATCTAAATAACTATATTCTCCTGATTGTTTCATCTCATCAAAAATTTCTTTTGCAGCAAATCCAGTAGAGGCAATCGGAATGATTATCTTTCCTTTTTCTTTAGCTATTTGAAATTCCTCCATCATGCCTGAAGCAAGTTCTACCTTACCATCAACTAGCTTGTTACCAAATATAAATATACACACCCCTGACTCACTAATCATTTGTTCACGGTTCTCGGTCCAACGTTCTTTTAACGATTTCTCTCCATTGGCATTTTGTGGAAAAGGAAACAAACCAAGGTGTTCATCCACATGTCTATATTTAGTTTTATAAATTTGATCCAGCGCACCGTTAATAACACTGCTTCCTATCCCCAGTCCAAACCCTGATATTATTTTATAATCTTTTGAAATAAGAAAACTAGATAAATCATAGCAGTATTGATTTACCTTTTCTTCACTCCAATTCTCATTATAATCTGATATACTACCTGAAATGAAGATTGTATTTTTTAAGTACTCCTCCTCAATTTTTTGTATCAAGTCAGATATTTCAGAATAATCATCTACTAGAACGGTCTCAATTCCATATCTCTGTAAATCTTTGATTTTTAAATCTTGTTTTATTTTAGCGTAATTATATCCTTCGATGTCTGCGTCATAGTCTCTCTCTAACACTTGTTTTTGAATACAATAATGTTCTCTCTTATTATCTCCCAGCAAGACATTTACCTTCCCCAGAATAGATTCTAAATTAGGATCTTCAAAACCAAAACCTACAAATAAAAATGTTTTAGAAACTAAGTCACCTCGTAAAGCTGTTACAAATAAAGAGTTTTTATCACTATATCTTTCATAATCATCTTTTGAAATAACTGCATCATTAGGCGAATCTACATCACCATGCATCTTATAAACAATGGCATCGCTATCACGAATACTAATTGCTAAATCATCTATCTTTCTCTTTATATCTCCTCTACGATTGTTTTTCTTTAAACCGTTTTCAATTACGTTATCATAGTTTGTCGTCCAATATGTAGAAATGGGTAGTCGTGTTAGTAAATTCGTTACTTTTGTTTCTGCTTCTTGACTAGAAAATTGATAAACTATTTCCTGATTTACAGAACCTCGATTTCCCATTTTAGAATTGATATAATATTGAGTCAATCCCACTAAATCTGACTCTTTATCAATATCTAAATCAATCTCATCCGCAAATGGTTTTACGAGCTTTTTCCAGTTAACAAATCCTGCGTCAACTGATGTTCCTGCGCCAGCAAAAACAGCCGCATTGCTATCTTGAACAGCTTTCGTAAATTTTTTAATAAATTGCTCTTTCCTCATCTTGAATCCTTCTATTATTTTTTATTCTCTTTCCATTTAGTAAATGGAATATCTGACTGTCCATGATTTTTAACCATAAAATCTTCAGAAAAAAGTAATTTTGGATATTTAAAGTAGAACTTTGGAATAATTGTTCTATCTATTTTTTCTGAAAAATAGATACATATTTTCTTTCCAATTGCATCTGCATATCCCAATTCCCAAGCACACCACTGAGAATTAAGTGTCTTACTTGAAAAGTACAAAACAAATACATCCGATTGTTTTATACGCTCTTTGATAATATCGACTGTTGAAGTATTACACCATTCTCGTTTCAGATCGTATTTATCATTAACCCAGTCAATATATACGACTTGGCCATTTTTGTTTAGTTTTTTATAAAAGGTTATAATTTTTTCTTCATCTTTAGAGTTATGTGAAAGAAAGATATCAAATTTTTTTATCTTTTCTAGATCATCAATGTATAACCTCTTCTTCAACTCTTCTGGTCCTTTCCTATTTGTTACTATTTCATTATCAATAAAATTTGTTTTTCCTTTCTTTTTTCTACTCAATCTAAACGGTAGAGATAAACTTTGAAAGTACGACTGAACTTCTTTTTTTAGCGATTGATTTCTTACATGACCATTTATTGCATAGAAAAAATTATGAACTTCCTTTGAATCATACTTCGAAAGTTCTCTAATGATTTCTAATCTTTCATGTAAATCATGTGTTTTAAAAAATCTTTTGCGATAATGTTCCAGATAAGAGGGATTTATTTCTTGGATATAATCTAATGATTTTTTTCTTTTTATAGTTTGCAGCTTTAATTTTGCTAAAGATTTTTTTCGAATCTCATCTGCCTGAGTTTTTCTCTCTTCAATACTCAAAATATTTTTTCTTACTCGTCTTCTTATATATTTAGATGTTTCAAGAATAAAATCATTAGTTTCTAAAGACCTCCTTTTACTCTGAATTTTAACTAAATTTTTTTTAATAATACGTTTACCATACCAATAGTTTCTTTCTATTATCAGTCTAGAAATTTTATCAGGAAACATATAAATAAATTTTTTAACATAATCTTTGTTGGAAAATTTTGCTGGCATAGCTTCTATGGTCATATTATGAGCCAGTTTAAACTCTTTTTGCAATTTTATATAAAATTCATTATATTGTCTCATTACTTTGCCCATATAATCTGCAACCTCATAATAAATATTTACTGTTTTATAACTCCTCTACGGAAATTATTACAAATTCCCTTTTTTAATTTGGTACTCTTCTGCAACAAGAGAAGCCGTTTTATTATCGTACCTTTCACTATCGTAATAGAAAAAATAAGGAACCTGATAACCATACCACACGTTCAATCCTGTTTCCTTTTCCAATAATTCACAGAACTCCGTTGAATATTTCTTACAAAACATTGAAGTCAATATTTTAAATTGATCTTCAAATATTATTCCTCTGTTTTGAAACTCTATAACAATCCCCTCAAATTCTTTGCCTAATATTGCTCTTAATTCCATAGTTTTCACCGATTCTTTCTATTTGATATTAACATAAAACATGACTGATTAAAATTTTCTCAATTTTTCTTCCTCCGCCCCTCAACATCTCTTTCTCTACCTGACTCCACTCGCCAAACAGTAAGTCTTGAAGAATATCTGTTGCTGAAGTCTTAACATCCATTGAATCATATACGTAAGTTCAATTTCATTGATAAATTTAAATGCACTTAAAGATGCCTTATTGTTCCAACTGTCGTATGTTTTCAAAGAGATTGTTCACTATTAGAACATAATGCTCTTTTTTAAGAGTAAGAGTAATTTCTTTCGCAGCCATCCTCACTCAAATTTGATTAAAGATTTCTATTCAATAGGACAATAACTTATCAATTATTCGGGAGAAAAGTAACCTAACTGTTCCGCGACATGAATAGCTTCCTGTCTACTGGATACTCCTAATTTTGAAAAGATATTTGCAAGATGATTCGAAACCGTTCGCTTACTCACATAAACCTTTTCACAAATATTATCTATACTTAGACCATTTCGAACTAATTCTAATATTTCTATTTCACGTGAAGTTAAAACATCTACCACTATTTCATCTGAAAAAATCTTTCTACCCTGATAAATTTCTATCAAGTTTTGAAGTAACTCCACTGGAGCAATACTCTTATCCAAAAATCCCCAGGAACCCATTATCTTAGCACGATACTCATACATTTTTTTACTATATCCAGTTAAGATAACAATTTTAGCAGAACATCCATTTTTAATAATCGTTTGAGCTAAAGATAGCCCATCCTCCTGATACAAACTAGTCAAGTTTATGTCAATCAGAATAATGTCATAGTCATCATAAGGAAAATCCAAGACAGAAGAAAAATCATCCATCAAATCTACCCTTTCAATATCCTCTGATAATTCCAAAATCAGTTTAATACTCTGACTAAACAATTTATGATCATCAATCAACAAAATTTTCATAACATAGCTCCTTATCAATTGGTAGTTCAATAACAATACGAAAAATATCATTCTCATTTAAAGTATCCATTTTACCACCTAAAATACTTAATTTATTTGCCATATTTTTCAAGCCATATCCCAGAGAATGTTCTTTGGTAGAAATCGATTTATTTTCAGAAACTATAAAAATAACATCCTGTTTTATCTCGATTTCTAAAGAAATCTCTCCTTCTTGTGAATATTTAACCGCATTAGTAATTAACTCCTCAACAAAACGATAGACAATTTTATCATAGGGTGTCATTAAAGAAAATTTAGGTGGAAAATATACCACTACTGAACTTTCTTTATTATATCTTTTCTCAATCCTTTCGATAAGAGCCTGATATTTTTTTGATAGAGGCTCATCTACTTCACTCATAGGCTGGTAATAATCCATTCGTTCTCTGATTCGTTGCACCAGTTCTTCAGTAACAAGATTTATTTGATTCCCAAACATCTCATTTTGACTATAAACATTGAAATTCTTAACAGCCATTACACTTTGTAAAATTTCATTATGAAGAAATTCTGAAAATTGCTGTTCTACAAACTCATTAGAAAGAAGATGATTAACCATTCTATTTCTCTTCAAAAATAGAATTTCCAGATAATCTTTCGCATTTCTCATATCAGATACGTGAAACAATCGAATACATTCTTCGGCAACAATAGCCATAATAAGCAGAACTATATTTAAAATTAAAAAACTTATATTCAAATCAAGTTGAAAACCTATAAACGAAAATAGTAATAATACTCCTATTAGGAAAATTAAGCGTGTAAAAGCCTTTAAATAAGAAAATTTTAATTCATCAATCTTCTTTTTAAAGGACGTAAATATCGTCTTGAAATGTAAAAAAGTTAGGATAGATAATACCTCAACATACCAAAACAAATTCAGAACACTCGCTCCTGTTGTATTAACATACGATACAATATAGGAAATAGGTAAGACAACCGACAAAATCATGACATTTCGTTTTTGATAAGTTAGCACTTTTCGCAACTCTATTTGATAAAAGAGTAATAAAATTAAAGGAACAAATGTAAGGAAAAAGGTTGTGAAAAGCGATAAGAATAGAAACAATGGAAAATGGATAAAGTAAGAAAAAGTGGTAATGATGGTTAAAGCTAGTGAAACATTCATCAATTCTTCCCCAATCTTCTCACCTAGTAAAATTATCGAAAGAGAACTATAAACCAATAAAAATGAATTAATTGGATTCAGTATGTCAAAAAAATGCAACAAAGTGTTACTTGTTCCTTGTTGAAATATGGCTTGCCAACTGACCAAAGCTAGCAAAAAGATAGTCCATAATTTTAATTCACTATGTCGAAAGGTAGTAAAGTTGCAAACATAGCTGGACACAATCAACAAAATCACAAGTATTAAGGAGAACTTTTGCGTGAGACCACTTGCATAATAAATAGGAACTCTATAGTATATGTAGAACATCAAAATCAAGTGATTCAGCAAAGTTAATTGCCACAACCATAATGAATGATTAGAAATGATTTTTACAATTTTTTTCATCATAATCATCTCCCTCTATTTTATAAGTATAGTATAGCATAAAACTAGAATACTATTTAACAGTATCCTAGTTTTATGCTAATTTTTATCGAGAATATGCCAACTTGCTTTATAAGTTATAACTAAGTAAATTAGAAAGAGGAGAGCTGCCACTCCTAGATAGGTCACATCAATTGTGATAGTTGTATTGGCAAAGTTTTCAAAGTAACCTAATAAGGACTTGCTTAGAGAAACCGCTAATGGAACAGCAAGTAGCAAGGGAACAAAGAAGTAACTTATAATTTGATGAATAAGTATTTTCTTATTTTGTTTTTTCTTATTTCCCAATAGATATAAGATACGATAATCATTAATGCTGTCTAGTGCACTAGTTGAGATTTGTAGAGATAAAATGCTAAGTGAAATAATAATAAACACAACACTAATAAATATCAATACTAGTACAATGACTCCCATAAATCCTATATAAATCTCAGATAATCTCACCTTACTTTGATAAGTGAAGTCATTTAGTTCTGCACCATCCACCGTAAAGTAATGCTTATCAACCCACTCTTTCAAAAATGTTTCAATTTTTCTTTTATCAATATTTTCTTTATATTTAACCACATAAGTTGTAAAGTCTTCGTTCAATTCTTTAATAACTTTATCTGGTACAATAAGAGTCCCCGAATCATTTAATCCTACTGAAGAAAGAAAATAAACAGTATCTAATGGTTGGGACGATGCCAATTTTAAAGAATAACCGCCAATCGATAAATCTTTCGTTTGTAGTAAAAATTCTTGGATTTGTTTAATGGTTCCTTTGTAATTGGCATTTACTAGATAGCCATCATCAGCTAAGTCAATATCTTTTTTGCCTTGTAGTTTTCTTAGATGATTATAAGCTGAAATCCCTAAAATATGGACTTTTGAATCAGGCAACCCTTTATCGTGCTCCCATAACTGACTAGTATCTATTATATCTTTATAAGTCAAATCACTCGTAAAAGTTGAATAAACATATTCTTCTTTTATGACATCAAAATCAAAGCCGCCTGCTTGTAATCTATCTTTTACACTCTCGTTTCCATAATGAAACTCATTACCTCTATATAAATTGACTTGTAAATCATAAGGGGCATAACGATTCAACTCATGGTTCATGGTTGTGTATGAACTGCCACCAAACACTAGTAAACTAAGAGCCAAAGTCAAGGTCATAGATAGTACTGCTAGCGTTACAGAATTGCTGTCCGCTTGTTTGGAAAATTGGCGGATTTTAAATGAGTTTAATTTATTATAATAGAATGAAGATACTTTCTTAACAACTCCAAGTAAGAAATTACTTAAGGTGTTGTAAAATAAAATGACAAAGATCACTAAAATAGATACTAATAAAACTCCCCAGTTTTTCAAAATGGATAAGTGATGATAATCAGAAAAATAAATACTACCAGAGATGATAACAATACTTGAAATAATGAAAATTAACAATTGTAAAATAGAATTTTCTTTAATAATTCGTGATTTTTCAATGCCGTTTTCTTGAATTAAGCTAATGATTGTTTTCTTTCTAAATTTCAAAATGTCCATTAAACCAACTATTAAACTAGTTACCACATAGGAATAGCCCAACAGAGAGAGTGACTTAGGATCTAAAAAGAATAGATTTCCAAAATAATTTGCCATAAAAAACTCAGAAGCAATGTGAGCAAGTAAAATAAGTAAGATTAGCCCAAAAATTAATCCTAGAACTAAAGCAAAGATATTTACTAACATCGTTTCAAAGAATAGCGTTCCGATAATTTGATATTTTTTCATTCCAAGTGTTGAATATAACCCGAGCTCTTTTTGTCGTCTTCTTAAAACAAAATTTGTAGAGTAAACAATAAGAAAGGCGACAGTACCGAGTATCAAATATGAAATAAGTCCCATGTACTGGCTCATGATTGTCGTCAACATTTCTTTTGCACCCGATAAGCTCTGCATGACAGGATGACTTGGAAGAGCATTAAAGGCGTACAAAAGACTATAAATCAAAGCAAGACTTAAAAAATAAATCGTATAGGTTTGTAAGTTTCTAAATACATTGCGTAAAATTAACTTTGGGTACATAGCTCCCCTCCTATCTTGTTCGTCTGTATATTTCTTCTAGGTATAAGTCGTTTGATAGTCCATTCCGCTCAATATCATCGATAATCTGTCCATCACTGAGAAGAACCATTCGAGACGAATATTTAGCAGCAGCAGGATCGTGAGTAACAAGTAGAATAGTTATTTCAAACATTCGATTAATTTCTTGTAAGAGGGACATGAGATTTTCTGAGTTAGCAGAGTCAAGAGCTCCTGTCGGTTCATCTGCAATCAAGAGTTTGGAATCATCTATTAACGCTCTAGCTGTTGCGACACGTTGACGTTGCCCACCTGATAATTGATTTGGAAATTTATTTTTTAAATTTTGAATAGCTAATTTACCCAAAACATCATTGATTTTATTTTGATATTTTCTAATGGATTTTCCTTGAATTTGAAGTGGTAAAATTACGTTTTCATAAACTGTTAAGGTCTCTACCAGATTATAAGATTGAAAAATATAAGAGATATTCTTAGCGCGATAATCGGCTAATTGGCTTTCTTTTGCTTGAATCATATCAAAATCTTCAAAAACAATACTGCCCGAATCAGGTTTATCAATAGTAGATATACAATTCAATAAAGTTGTCTTTCCACTACCACTAGCCCCCATAATGGCTAAAAATTCACCCTTATTTACTGAAAGGTAAATATCAGATAAGGCATAGACTAAACTTTCGCCTTCTCCAAATGTCTTATTTAAACCTGTTACTACTAGTTGTGGCATTATCGTTTCCTCCATTTCTTTTATATAATTATTATAGCTTGTAGAAAAATCTATTTCATGAGTATTTCGTGCAGAATTGAGTCGTAATTGAGGCTTCTTGTCTTTTTCTAGGGCACAATCATGACCACCCGTTAAACGGGTGGTTTGTACCAGGGCTATAAGCCCAAATTACCAGCCAGCGCCTAAAGACGCTGGCTTTCACGTTGTTCAAGCGACTCGTCACTTGTCTCTTAAAGAGGCTTTGGTATTACTTACCACTATCCCTAAAGGGATCCTCATATTCTTTTACACTCAATTTATCTAGTGCTATATCATGCTTTTCCTGCTCTTGAATACACTTCTTAATTGTGGCTTCATTGAGTCCAACCGTACTCACATAATAACCTTCCGCCCAGAAATGCCGATTCCCAAACTTATACTTGAGATTAGCGTATTTATCAAACATCATGAGTGTGTTTTTACCTTTTAAATATTCCACGAAACTTGCGACACTTATCCTCGGTGAAATACTGACTAACATATGTACATAGTCTAGCATTAGGTAACCCTCGATAATTTCAATACCTTTATAACTACATAATCGATGGAATATTTCTCCCAAACTGCTTCGATATTGATTATAGATCAATTTTCGTCTATACTTAGGGGTGAACACAATGTGATACTTACAGTGCCACTTTGTATGTCATAAACTATGTGCCTTTTGTGCCATATTTTCTCCTTTCGCTTTACAATTGGCTTGAACACCTGTATTGTATCGCGTTTGGAGTTTTTGGGGTATAACCTTCGACGCGCACCCGCACACCAGATGGTTTGTTTGTCTCGCACCTAGAGGAGCGAGACGGACTGAAAGTCACATAATAAAAACCAATACTCCTCAAGAGCATTGGTTAGAAATAATAGTGATAAAACCAATCTATACACTATTGTTTATCATTACGTTTTTTCATAAAGTAGACAATACCAATGATGAATACTCCTAATACAAGTACAGGAGCATAAAATTCAAGCGTTCCAATAATTCCTTCCATTCTATCCTCCTTTAAGGTACAATTCACCTCTTTTAACCACAACTTACATGTGGTGTACTACATTCAAAGGAATATGTAAATAACCATCCGCAATGACCCTGAAAGGTCAAAATAAAAGCAGTATGCAAACCTGCAGCAGATTTCCCACCAAGTTCTTGATGATTAATTTCGTAATCCAAAGTATCAATACCGTAATCTTCTTTTTTCATTACATTACCTCTTTTAATATATCATTTTTATTGTATATTGTCAATAATAAATAAAGGAACATCTATGTTTAGTTTCTAACAGTGAACATTATTACTAGTACACTCATAAGAACATGTGAAGCATAGACCACATCTTCCTGCTAATGTCAACTGAATCGCTGTAAACCAACCAGAACCTGATTTCCCAGCAAGTTCTTGGTTGGCAACTTCAAAGTCTAGAGAATCAATCACTGGACGTTCAGCATCCTTTGCCATAGGCTTATTCCTCCTTTTTTTCTTTAGATGATCATCTTTACAATAATTAGTATACAACTTAATCGTAACTACGTAATGAGTAAATCGTGCAAAAGTTGTAAGTTTCTCAAATTAACTATATTTTTTAAAATTAAAAACTCTAAGCAGGCAGATAAATCATCGTTAGGTGCTAAAGGTTTAGCTTATTGTAATTCAGTTATTTTCTTTAGAGAGACTGGGAAGACTTGTCAGTTGATGAACGCTTACAGAAACGTCAAGAAGATCTCCAACCCTTAATGGAATACTTCTTTGCTTGGTGCCTACGGCAGTCAATTTTACCTGGTTCAAAACTAGGACGGGCAATTGAATAAAGTCTCAAGTATGAAGAAACCTTTAAGATAATTTGGAAAGACAGGCATCTCGTCCTTTCCAATAATCTAGCTGAACACACCATTAAATCATTGGTTATGGTACGTAAAAATTGGTTGTTTTCTCAAAGTTTTGAAGGAGCTAAAGCAACAGCTTTTATTATGAGCTTGTTGGAAACAGCTAAACGCCATCAATTAAATAGTGAGAAATATATATATCCTATCTTCTAGAATGTCTTCTAAACGAGTAGAATCTCGTAAACAAAGAGCTTTTAGAGGATTATTTACCATGGACAAAAGTTGTACCAGAAAAGTGCAAATAAGAAATCTCCAGATTAGGAACTATCAGTGAGTTCTCTAGTCTGGAGATTTTTTAATATACTTCGTTATTGGACGATTACACTATAATAACATAAATTCAACTATTATAAAATTAATAGTAAAATCAAGCTAAAGTTATCTAAATATGAATTATAGCTGATTTCTCTATTTTTCTACTCAATAATAACTTTATATCAATAAAAGCTATGAATTATCCAATTGATATAATTTTCGATAAAGCCCTCTTTCTCCTTGCAGTAATTCTTGATGGTTTCCCTGCTCTATAATTTTTCCTTTTTCCATCACAAAAATTTTATCTGAATCAATAATTGTAGATAGCCGATGTGCAATTACCACAATCGTAATGTTCTGTTCTTTAAATTTTTGCATAATTTCTTTCTCATTAACATTATCTAAATAACTTGTCGCCTCATCCAATAATATTATTTTAGGTTTTTTTATAAGTGCTCGAGCTAAGATTATTCTCTGCCTTTGACCTCCAGATAAATTCATCCCCATCTCTGATACTAACGTATTGTACCCCATAGGCATCTCCATAATATCATCATGAATATTCACCAACTTACACACTTCTTCCATTTTTTCTTGTGATACAGACGAACTTCCAGCGATATTTTCAAATATCGTCTTATTAAATAGTGTCATATCTTGTGGAACAATACCAATTTGTTGTCTTAAATACTGTTTATCTAGACTATAATATTCAAAGTTATCAAAGAAAATTTTTCCAGTAGTTGCAGGAAATAAGCCTATCAACAATTTTGAAAGTGTGCTTTTCCCAGAACCTGATGTACCTACGATTGCTATTTTTTCTCCTTTATGAATTTCAATATTAATATTCGATAAAACTCTTTTACTGTCTTTAGTATATGAAAATGATACATTTTTTAGTGAAATAGATCCATTCAAATCATGTTTAATATTGCCATTTACTTCGTATTCCTCCTCTAAAATTTCTACAATACGAGATAAAAACGTCTTACTATTATAAAATGCTACAATAGTATCAAAGATACTATTCACTTTACTAAATAATACAGTTGATAAAGAGTATATCACAAACATCCCCCCTAATGGATTTTCTAATTGAGGGTGTGGCAATAATGTAACTATTAATAAAATAAACGGTGATATAAAAGTGATTATTGTAAATAATGAATTTACCAATCCTGAAAACATCTCACTGTATTTATACCTATGTAAACATTTATCGAAATATTCCTTCCACTGCTTATATGTTTGTTCTTCAAAACCTTCCATTTTTATTCCCATCATAGAATAAATCATCTCAATTTGTTTATTCTGAAGATTGTTTTGGGAAATTACAAATGATTTATTCTTTTGTTCGATGTTCTGTCTAGTAACTAGCAACAATAATAAATTTATTAACAGTAGTAATAATGCTAAGACTGCAATAGAAAAATTTATGTATGAGAAATAAATTAGGATAAAAACTCCCAATCCAACATCCAACACACCTAGAACTACTTGATTAGTGAATAACTGTCTAATTCTTGTCAAACCATTTATAGAATAAATTAAATCGCCACTGCTTCTCGTAGAAAAGAATTTATATGGTAGCCCAAATAAACTTCTAATCACATTAATATTCAACCTTTTATCTATATCATTTGTCAAATTAATAGAAAGATAGCGTTGCCCAAACATAATTGCAAAATATAGAAATGTAAATATAACGAAATTAATGACAATATTCGATTGGTTTATACTAACTCCTGTAGAAACTTGGTTGAAAACTTGTTGCAACCAAATTGGTAAAACAAAACTAACTGTATAACTTGCTAATGTCACTAACAATAGTGGTATAAAATAATTCCAAGATTGCCATAATTGTCTATAAACTATACTATAATTCTCCCTAGATTTTTGTTTTGTTACTTTATCACTACTCATAACACTAATAAGATATTCCGAGAATCCTTCTGAGAATTCACTGAAACTATACTTTAATTTCCCAAGTTCTGGGTCAGCTACCCATACAAACTTAGATGTTACTCTCTCTATTACAATAAAATGTTTACTTTCCCATAATGCAATAGCTGGAGTTTTTATCTTTTTGAAAGTATCCATTCTATCTTTTGGGAAACGAAATGATTTAATAACAAATCCCATCCCCTCTAAAAGTTCAATTAAATTCTGAAAACTTGTACCATCTCTACCTGTTTCTTTAATACTTCTTAAATCTTTTACAGAGATTTCATGATTATAATAGCTTGATACCATCGCAACACAACATAAACCACACTCTGTTTTTTGATGTTGTTCAATAAAAGGAACTTTATTTTTCATACTTATCTCCTATTAATATAAAATAATAAGAATTCTAAAATATCAATTTTTAATTCAATTATTTAAAATTTTATTGGCATGACAGAGTCGAAGAAATAACTATGAGTTAGTTCTTCGACTTTCGAATCCTAAAACTTATAAAACTGTTAGTCACTCAGTTGCATACGTCGTATAACTTCTGTATTGACGATAAGATATTTTTGGAGAATTATACAACTGTCAGAAGATCATATCAACCTATTCGAAAATACTCACTCATCGTGAGAGGTTTTACGTCCCTCTACCTCAATTTTAGTTTAGAAGTAGTACATTGTTCAACATTGCTCTTCCAGTCTCATAATTAGCCATCAATATTCCCAGTTCTCCTGTAAGAATTCCCCAATCATCACAATCATAAGTTAATTTATCCAGCAGATATAATTCACTCTCGGACAATATTTTTTTATTTATTTCAGAATTATCTCCTATAATAGAAGAAATAATTGTCAAATTGCCTACATTTCCATGACAGATAGAATTTTCTATATTTAATCTTTGATTCAATATTTCAGTTGCATAATATCGGACTTCTTCTTCTAAATATTGATCTGGAAATTCATTTACCATGAGATAGTGTTTAGCCTGTACGATTCCTACAATTCCATTACACCAAGAATAGTACTTAGCATTTTTTCTTAAAGGTACAATCTTATCCGTTTTTAACTGCAAACGCTCTTTATTCAAATAATCTTGTATGCAAAATATTATGTTATTCTTCTCTATCGATTCTTCATTACACAATTTAGAATATTTGAACAATTGTGTAATAACTCCATAGTTTCCATGTGCATATCCTGGGTCATTTTCCATCCAATATCCTTGTTTCTTATATACTTCAATTAATTTCTCTACAATTTCTTCAGACATCACATGTGCTAATTGTACAACTTTAGAACTATGCACCATAACTTCTTCGATTTTTACAAGTACAGCCAGAATTCCTGCAAGACCCCCTATAATATCTAGATTATCAAATTTTCTAACATCATTATACGTGGATAGCAAGATGTTATATATAAACTCTTCTGAATTGTCAACTGTCTTTATTCCTTTCTGTCTTAGCACACATGTAACATACAAATAGCCGTAAATACCAGTAAAAGCTCCTAATTTAGAAAGAGGGAAATTCCCCTGGCAATTTTCAATGTAATTATTGGTATAGTCTATAACACCTCGTAAAATTGATTCTAGTCTGTCATCCTGTATACTACTAATTCCTAAAATCATACCTGATGTACCACCATATAAATTATAATCCATTGGTGAAATTTCATAATTTTTATTCATGGCCAACATATTTAACCAACTAATTTCATCATTGAATTCTAGTTTCGCAGATAAAATACGTTCAATAATATTTGAACTTAATTTTTTTAATATCTTTCTTCCTTTAAGTTTCTTATTTTTTATAAATAATTCGCTTCCCATAAAAGCCATATTTATAATTCTTTGTTGACGAAGCAAATTTTCTTCTGATAGACTACATATTCTCTTTGATACATTTTTAATGATGTTATCTCCCTCCAAAGAATATATTAGAGAATGAAGTCCATTATAAATCTCATTACTAGATGAACTAGTGTAAAAAATTGGTACATCTCCTTTTCTAAGTTGATTAATTTCATCTTTAATCATACTTTTATCAAACTCATTGTCAACATTACCATATTCTAACATTCTAAGCATATACATTTCGAAATCATATTTATTTCTTAATAAATCTGGATGATGGCTTGTTTCTAAAAACTGAACATATATATTTGTATTTCTATAAATATATCTTGTCTCACAATTTTCAAAGTACTTCATAATCATTTTTTGAACTTTGTTCCTATTTTTTAGAATGATCCTGTAAATTAATTCAAATCCATACAAAACATTTTCTCTATATTCTTTACACGATACAGTCTTCCCCATATATCTTACAGTACTTGGGAAATCTTCTATCTCCTTAAATACATTCTCAATTCTAATTTCATCTGTACCAATATTAGTTAATTGATGTGTTTGGTAAGGAGATTCCCTTTTTTCTCCTGAATTTAATGCTCCAACTTCCATTCCTTTATCATTATTTACAGAATAGAGAGTCATAGGTAAGATACCCACGCTATAAACAGAGTCAGCTACTACATCATACATTTTCTGGATACTGGAATCTATACTTTCCTTCTCACTAAAATGTAAAATAGTTTCATTATCAATTAAGTATGGATATGATTCACACGATAAAATATTCTCGCCATGATAGTCTTTTGCACCAAATATATGCAAAAAAGCCAAAAGCATTCCTATGTTTTCGTAGTACATTTCTACATCATGACGTGAGTTACATTCTTTTACTTCTACAAATTCGACAAAACTATAACTACTTTTACTTAGTGTTCGAGGAAGAAATAAAACATTTGGTAGACTGAATTGTGATGAAAATTCTTTAGAAAATAAATCTAAGTTGACGTCTACAGACATATTTCTTGGTTTATAAATTATCTTCCTCTTATTATTCAGTTCTAAAATACAAACACTCTTACCGTTAGAATGAGTGTCTCCTGCATTAAATTTTATATTAGATAATTTTAAATTTTCAAATCCAAAATATTTTTCTATATCTGATAAATTCATTTCAAAATTTGTAATTATTTCTTTCACATAATCAGATATATTTAAAAGTTTCCTATCTAATAATTCATACAATACTGGATATTTCTGATAAAACTCCAATATATAATCTCTGCTTTTTAATAAAGTGTCTATAAAAAAGTTGTAACGTTTTTTAGAATCATCTCCTATTAAACGTGATGAACGTCTTAAATCATTAATTTCTAATACAACAGTACGATAACTAATATTCATACACATTTCAAAAAACATTGACTCTATTTCAATCAAAAACTTTTCTTTATTCTCAACAGAAACTATGCTATTTAAGTACATAGATAATCTATTTATATACTTGTAACAAAGTGGCTTAAATAAAGATAACCAATGAATTCTAATTTTTAAATTTTCACTAGTTTCGTATGATTTCCAAGAATTATCACTCAGTTGTTGAGCAATGTATTCTCTCCCTAGTTGTTCATACTGTTTATGTTTCCTCTCCCACTCTTGGAGATTATTTTCTGTATTAGAAGTCAAAAACCGATCCAACTGTTCCTCATCACTAATATTATCACTAAATAATTTCAGCCATTTTTTAGATATATTAGACATAATAAATTCCTCCTTGTTTCTATGATGTTAACATATTTTAAAATATTTTAAATGAGTAATATATGCACTTTTTAAATATCTCTCCTCTTTTGATATACAAACTTTTCTTTATTTAATTGATTTATAAACTTATCCATCTTAAATACAATTTTTTCATAGCTATCGCTTTCTAATTATATCTGGATATCTAATTTATTCAACTCCTTTTCAACAACATCAATGCCAATTTTATCAGTTATATTCAATTTTGAAAGCTTCAACTTCTTTTCTTGCTTGTTTTCAACTGAAATCAGTAAATATTCTGCTACTTGATTTAATATTGATATTCTTTTTCACAAAACATTGATTCTCAACTCAGACTCTGTCAGTTCATGCACTAACTCATCATTTCTCTCATCATCAAAGGGAATGTCTTGATAACGATAGAGACAAGATAGGAGACTTTGTTCCACATTTCTTAACAATCTCCATATTTAAAGTTAATTCATAATCTTCAACTGGATTCAACGTTTCTTCTTTCCCCACAATATCGACATAGGATACGTTGAACTTCTAGCAAATAGCATCTATCAGCTCAGTTGAAAGTGGACTTGTACCGTTCTAGTAACTACTAAGGCTATTACGTGAAATACCCCCAATTCATGCAAATTCTGGTTGTGTCATGTCATGTGTCTTTCGTAAAGATTTGATATGGTCTCCAATCAGGGCAATTTCTTTTTACTTGAAAATACTATCATATCATTTAGAATTTTAAAAAAGACTGATTCAAATTCATTAGAGGATATAGTTCTAAAATTGAAATTTTTCGTGCTAATCCTATGAAATCTCGATTTTCTAATAAATTTGTACTTATTTTCTTCAGACTATATAAATATCTCGTTGTTGTAAGTTTGTAATTGACTCAAAAGTATTAGATATAATTTTAAAACAGTGTTTTAAGCTATAGTTGACCAATATCAGAGTTTGCTATTTAATGTTAAGTAAAAATACATTATACAATTCAAGCTACTGAAGATGAATTTATGGTATACTAGTGATAATAAATTGTTATCGGTAGGAGAGGTAAAAAAATGACTAGTTGTTTTGTTGTAATGGGATTTAACACAAAAAAAATTCCAAATACAAATATTGAGGTTGATTTAAATGCTGTATACTCAAATATTATTAAACCTGTTATTTTAAATAAAGAGTTAACTTCAATTCATGGAGAGAATAGATTTAGAGCTGATGAGGTATATACAACTCAAAATATTACAAAAACATTTATTGAAGGTATATTCAAAGCTGATATTGTTATTGCTGACATTACTACGTTAAATCAAAATGCAATTTATGAATTAGGACTGCGCCATGCAATGAGACCTAAATCTACAATTATCCTATGTGATAATCATACTGCTAAAATTAATTTTTTTGATATTTCTCACCTACCTCAAATTAGATATGATTCTGACAAAGTGAATGAACTTGATGAAGTTGTTCGAGTGAAAGATATACTCACAGAGTACATTACTTCTGCAATAAATAGTGACGAAAGATTTATAGATAGTCCGGTATTTGAAAATAACTTATATACAATTGTCGAAAGAAATAATTCTATGGAGGAAAGTAATAATATTTCTATAGAAACATCTCAAAATTCCTTTATGGACCTAGCAAGAATAGCAAAAAAATTTAAAGATGCCGAAGAGTATGTAACAGCAGAAAATTTATATAAAGAACTTTTAGAAAAAGGGTATGTCGATGATGAAATTTTAGCGGGCTACTTGTTATCAGCATATAAAAAAGATGAAAAATCCTTAGATAATTTGAGAGAAGCACAGAGAAAAATTAATACTTATCTTGATATAAACAACACTACTTACCATAAAATTTTAGGAATATATGGTGCGATATTTTTACGAATATTTTATATTACAAATGATAAAAGAGATTTATTGTCAGCTATAAATTACTATAGATTGGGTATGAATTTTGAAGATAACAATATATACTGTGCTAGAAATTATTGTGCTACGTTGTTAAAAATTGTAAGTGTTGAAACAGATACCGAAGTTTTAAAAGAACACTACTATACTGCAAAGTATACAGCAAAAATTATATTAGGTTCATTAGAAAATTTGATTAGAAAATCTAGTATGTATGATGATATCTGGTTACAATCTAACCGAGAAGAGCTTCTATATATTTCCGGAATTATTGAAACATTATCGGACAAAGTTTATGGCGAAACCAAGAGACAAAGTAATACTATAAATGAGGGAAGAAAGCTCTTAAGGGAAGATTTAGAAAGAATTAAGTTAAAGCTTATGGACTAACTATTTATAACCTAATTCTCCCCCTTTGATGAATTCATATTTTTCTATAACCATTTGTTTCCATTTATCAAAACTTTTTCTAAACTCAGAGGATTCTACAAATTGAAGAATTTTTTCCTTTGAGTCTAAGGTAAATTCAGGTGATGTAATTGAGTATTCACCCTGATGTAAAATACCTTCTCTTGTCAATTTTTCCTGAGGAATTGTCAATATAGGCAGATCAAAAGTTAATGCTAATATTCCTTCAATCTGACAATACACACTAGTAATCCACTTATTTTCTAAGTGGATTTCTTTTGATTCGAAAAATCTAGGATTATCCTCAGCATCTTTTTTACGAATTCCTTCAGATATATATGTTTGACCAACTGCTAAAATAACCATGCCATAGCTTCTTTGTATCATCTCACGTAGTGATACCATAACTTCATATGGAGTATATTCTGCAGCTTGTAATGTAATACATTCGAAATTATGTCTTTTTAATAACGATACAATTTCATCGATAAAAAAATCTTGGTTTTCAGTAAACGGATTAGGTCTACTCAAAAAAATTTTTATTTTATCACTATTTCCCATAAATTTCTCCTACCGATAACAATTTATTATCACTATACAAAGCACCCAAATAAGTTTATAATAGCATGATTATTGATAAAGGAGATTTTTATGGATTATAAACTTATTTCTACTTACTTAGATTATTGCAAAACTCATAAGCGTTTGAGTTCGCACACGATTCGCGCTTATAAGAATGATCTTATGCAATTTTATAACTCAGACTATGATAATGTCGAATCCTATATAGAACAGTTGACACAATCTAACTTAAAAACGAATACATTAAGAAGAAAAATTGCTTGTATGAAGGTGTTTTATAACTATCTAAAATACCAGAACATAATTGAAGAGAATCCCTTCAATCAATTGCGCTTTCAATTTAGAACTGAAAAAGTATTGCCTAAAACGATTCCGTATGACATTTTGAAAAGTATTTTTTCATATTTAGAGCAGAGAATAGTTCTATCTAAAACTGATTATCAAAAACAACACGCTGAAAGAAATCTACTAATTATTTCACTTTTACTTTCAACAGGCATCAGAATTTCTGAACTTTGCCACATTCATCTCAAAGATATTAATCTTTCAAATAAGACACTCCATATTATAGGAAAGGGTAAGAAAGAACGTATCCTATTTTTAGGAGATCAAAAAACATTCAATTTATTAGAAACATATATAAATAAAACAAGAAATGAAACCAATGATTTCCTGTTTCCAGGTAAACATTCACTTAAACCATTATCAGAGCAAAGTGTACGTTTAATTTTAAAGAGAATAGTTGAACAAAACAGCTTATGTAGAACTATTACACCACATATGTTTAGACATAGCTTTGCGACAATGCTTCTAGATAATGATGTAGATATTCGATACATTCAACAAATTCTTGGACATAGTTCTATATCAATAACACAAATCTATACTCACGTATCTCATTCAAAACAAAAAGAAATACTTAGTTCTTTTAATCCTGTATCAGCGATTCATTCTGAAATCGAGTAAGAGACATCTCCAATGTCTATAATTCACTTCATCTCAAATTAATTTTTATAGTTCAATCTTAGTTAATAGATTTTATACTCAGCAAAATCAAAAAACTTAGAAAACTTCACTTTGAATCAGCATTTATACTATATTCTGTATTAAGAACTCCATAATTGTTTTTCTAAAATACATCTTTCAAATATCCTTAAATATAATAAAAAGAGATTGATAAATGAACTTAATTACTGTAGAAGCGAATCAAATCCTCCCACAATAAAATAAATTGAGAAATCTATATCCTACTTAGGTAAATTTCTCAATTTATTTACTTATTTTTATTTTTAAAACTTGGTAAAAAGATTATCTACACTGTTTCTCATAAATATCTAATGTAATCTATTTCCAGTAGGTTACTATACTCTTATGATCTTATACTTCATTTTTAGTATTTAAATGACTACTTATTATAAAAATTCCAGTAATAAATAAGGCGATTCCTAAACGAACAAAGTTAATCGATTGTTCTTCTCCTGTTTGGGGTAAATTTTTTACTTCCGATTCTATTTTTTTAAAATTAGTTGATGCTATAAAATCTGATTTATATTCATTAAATTTACTGTAAAGTAGTTCAGGATTCTCCTGATTTTTAACACCAACCACACTATCTTTAGAATTATCCTCTATATTTTCAATAGTCTTTCCAAAAGTATCTTGTGATTTAACTAAAATCTTTTTCTGTAAATTTTCGTCAGAGAGTGGAATATCTTTAGGGATTTGATTTGCAATTGTTTTAATCTTGACTGTATCCTCTTTAATATCCATAGTTTGCATTGAATTCTCTGGATTTATAATATTTTTATTATCATTTTCAAATTCTCTTTTCGGCTTCTCATCAGTTTTTCCAAAATAGAGATAATCGTAAAGTTGTTGTGCAGTTATTCCTCCACCAACCCAACCAGAAATAGTTTTACCATTTTTAAAATAAATAATTGTTGGCGTTCCAGGAATACCGATTGTTTTAAAAATGAACTCTTTAGCAGAATCATCAAAATCCTCACCATCTATATCGTAATATTCTAACTTTTTATCAATCAGCATATTAAACTCTTTCAATACTCCAGAAAATTCACGACAATGATAACATGTCCCTCTTCCAAAATATAAAGTATGTTCCGAATCTTCTGAAGTGAATATCTGACGAACTTCAGCAATACTAATTTTATTAAAATCAGACACATTTGAAGCGTATTCTTCAGATGTTACTGAGTTCACGTTATCAGTTTCTTTCTTAGTAATTTCCTTCGTCGATTGCTGAACGTTACTTTCATTTTCTCTATCGCTAGACTTTTGTTCAGTTAAAGATTCTCTAGTGTTTTCTGTAACAGCTGGTTCTAAATTTAAGGCTGATGGCACTGTATCAGAAAATTTTGTTTCAGTACTCTCAGCCAAAACAAGATTCGGACTAATGGTAACTAACGCTACGGTACTAACTAATAAAGATTGTAATAAATACTTCTTCATAATGTGGCTCCTTTTTTATTGATAATTTTATTTTACACATTTTAAAACTAAATTTTTAAGCAAATCCTAAAAGGTAGCTATATTATACTGAAATGGTATTTTTCGCTCCACTTCCATTATAGAATCATCCTGACTACTATAGGATTGACTGACTTCTCATGTTTCGTTGTTACTATGCTTTCAGCTATCATCAGAATCTCACCTCAATATATAAGTTGTACATCTTTCCTCAATACTCTCGTGATTTACATATACCTATTTGAACTTTAGAGTTCTGAAATCCCTCATCTACTATACATGACTTACTATCCCTCCCTCTTCCTACTACCTCATGATTATCCTGCTTACGAGTAACTATTTAACTCACCAGTAGCGGGTGCTCATGGAGAGCTTATACCTCAGATGAGATACTTGACCTGCTCGTCGTACCCAAATAATTAGGCTAGTCAAAAACTCATTTTTAGGAAAAATAATGTGAATCTCACTACAATAAAACGCATAATATCAAGATTGTTCAATGCCTGATAATATGCGTTTTTCTGATTTTAAAGACTTTTCCCAGCCTCTTTGATTATTATGTTGTACAAATTAGTTAAATTAAGATTATGAAATTTAACTAATTTGAAATGATTTTAATATCTTTTATATTCTCTAAAAACATCTCTGTAATACATCATAATACCTATTGTTTCACCATTGTATTCATCATGAATACCTCCTTACATTTATATGAATTGTTTCATCTTGTTAAAAGCTAGATGAGTTTATTATACTCATTTTTCCTTATATCGTTATCCCCAAAGAAATTAATCCTTGAGCTAGATTTTTATTCAATTGTCCATATGCTGCAATTTCTTTATAAAATGTTGCAGTCTTTGGACTCAATGATTTATGACTATGAATACTACTAACAGCTTGTTGGCGAAGATCTTCTGCCAACTCCATGACAACTCTCTGCTCATTTTTTGTATTCTCTAATCGAGTTTTATAATGTAATAAAATATCTCGTTCGTTTTGACGAATCTCTGGATCTAAAATCAAATTATAAACCTTGTTGAGAATTTCTTCTGTTTTTTTATTCATGAATCATCCTCTATAGCCTCGAAGAAAATAACTGCCTCCTAATGATGATATCCAACCATTAACTATTACATCTTTCGTTGCCTCAAAATTACTCTTAGTGACAATATATCCCCATTCTCCATCTGGATATCGGCAAGAATAACCATTTGCTCCTTCCATAACGAATTTACAAATGCCTTTTCCTCCACCTTTAATAGTAGCAAGGGAATTAGAGTTAATTGTATTAAAATGTTCTGTTGCTTTTGTATCCATGGTAAACACCTCCTTTTGTGTACTAACCCTCAAAGTTAGATTTTTCTGTCTACCCTTGAGAAGCTAGTTCAAGGATAAATATTTTTTGTTTTGTCGAGTTGCAACCTTGACAGCTTCAGTATAGCATAACACAAAAAATTATTACCACAAGATCTTCAAATGTGCGATTTTCATCATGAAATGTTTTTTCTCATAATTTTTAAACCATTCAAGATTAAAAATAAGAATCTGAGAAAAGTTCAAAATATCAGATGTTGAAAAAAATCTATGCCATTCGTTTTATTGTTGGAAGATTTACTTAATTCCCTAAATATGGCTTACTATAACATTCCTGTTCTTTAAGCCACGATTTTACTATTTCTTCCTCCTTGCTACCTCGCTATAGTCAGAATTGGGAATCTTTATTGGGGTCACCGGTAGTGGGGACTCACGTATGACTTACACCTCAAATGAGAGCCACGACCTGTTCGTCGTACTCAAGTCATAAAACTGGATAAAAACTCAGTTTCAAAAGAAAATAAAGTGTAGGTCCCCACAATCATGAACCTCCTTCAAACGGGTGGTTTGTTTGTCTCCCCTCTAACGGAGCGAGACGGACTAATAGTCACATAGTAAAAAGGATTTAATCCTGTTATATACAGAATTAAATCCCTTGAATATAATATTGGGAAAATTTTTTGAATCAATTAATATTAGTCGAAAACATTTCAGTAAACCATTAGGTACTTTTTATTGTTGTACAATTTTATAAAGTTTAGTAAATCACAAATTTTAAGGATACGCAAAATAAATAATTACTATTGTAGAAATTAATATAATTTTGTAATTACCAAAATATTTTAATAGGGCTATGAATTGTTTTTAATAACTCAGTAGAATTTGCTAGGTCTGATATCCTACTAAAATCTTTACGAGCTTGTTCAGATAAAACAATTCCCCCTGGAAATAATTCTCAACTAAAGAGTTCATAAAAATATCTGAAAGATTGAGCAAATGCAACACCGTCTAATTTCTTTTCAGATACTATTTTACTAACTAGACTATAAGCTTGGAAATATTGTTGTTGAGATAAGTTCATTTCTTTAAAGCTAGTTTCAAAGTTTACAATTGCATCTAAACATTGACTTCTAAACTGTTGATTCATATCTATACCCTCTTATTATTATCTAGGTCTGTTCCCACCTGCTCCTGCTATTGCCATAGCCATTTGTGATACAACACCATTTACTACAGATTCAACATTAATTTAACAATTACCAAAGTTCCAATTCGATTGCGTATATCGATAACCATCCCTACAAATAATGTTATCTGAAATATATCTAAATGGTGCATACCATCCATATGGAATACCTCCTAGTACTTGATAATTTTATTGTGTCAAAAAAATACAAATATTATAAAATTTAAAAATCTGAAATGATTTGAATATTTTTTATACTCTCTAAAAATACCTCTGTAATACATAGTAATACCTAATATAGCAATAAACTTATGAATAATAGTATTTGATTCGAATAAAATTTTTAGGACTAAAACCGTCATTATAAAACTAATTACGCATATCAAATAACGATTCATTTGAACCTCAACTTTCTATACCGTAGAAAGAAGATCCAGTTCCTTCACAAAAGGCTATGATAGCTTCACCAAGTTCTATTATACAAATCCCAAAAAGTCTTGAAAACGTCCAGAATGATTATAATCTGATTCCCCAAAATATGATCTAGACACAATTACTTAATATCATTCTGCATTACTAGTTTAATTTGATACAGTGCAAATCGAAAAATTATTAGCAATAATAAAAAGCCATTTCCAAAAAATAAGAAATACATTGCTAAATCACTCTTTAAATAGTATAGAAACCAAATAAGCATCCAAAGTATGCTCATTTTTATAAAGATATTACTTACTATCCATTCAATCTTTAGCAAGAGATGATTAACTACATTCATTATAACATTCTCCATATTTCCACCCTCATCATATCTATAGCTCAATCACTTTACATCTACGTCTCAAAATAATTTATTATTATATACTGTAAGTAAAACGCTAACACTGTACTGGCCCCCAAAGTTAGACAGAAAAATCTAACTTTTGGGGGCCAGTACACACATTCAAATATTAAATTTGGTAGCATTTTATTTTGAAGACAAAATATCAATCAATTCTAATCAATGCAAAACAAATATTCTTCCCGCACAAGAATTCTATTTATGAACCGAATACATAACCCCAAAATCCACCATAGATTGCTCCACCAACAGCGCATGCTGCAATGACATACGGACCAGCAGGAGCACAAGACATCGCCGCTTCTACAGCACCTGCCGCCCCCGCAAGAACAGCCTCTCCCTCACGTTGTCCTCCACCTAAAACACAGGACAATTCTTCATTTTTTAACTCCATAAAGTGAATATTTAATTTATTCATACGTAACCTCATTTCTTTTTTGAAATATGTAATTCGATATTATTTGAGCTAATAATGTATACTACCGTGAATAATACTACAAATATATGAGTATAAAATAATACAGAAGACGAATTATAGCCATCTATAACAACAAAGATAATTGATAATAGTAACAGAAAAAAAGTAGGTACTGAAATCTTTTTAATAAATTGCTTGTATCGATTAAAGCATAGTTCAGAACTAATGTTTCCTCTCTTCTTATTATGCGTTAATAAGTGAATCAGCAACTCAAAAAACACACTACCTACAGAAAAAACTAAAACTTCGCTTATTGTAACATTTAGAACTATTCCAAGCGCACCTATTATAAAAAAGGACGTAAAAAGAGCTAAAATTAGTCTAAATTCCCCACTTTCCATAAACTAACCTCTTTTCTACAAAGATCTAGCGATACCCCATATAGCTGTGCAATATTGTGCTCCTAAAATACCTCCAGCCCAAGTTCCAGCTCCTGGTGCAACCAAACTACCAATCGCTGCTCCTGCTAATGTGCAAATTCCTGCCGCCCTAGCAACTTCACCTGCACTAACTGTTCCTCCCTCAATGCTAGCCAGCATTTCAGTATCCAAAACATCAAATTGAGTCGTTGTTTTTGTTTCCATGAGGAATACCTCCGTATTAATATTAATTATTTTTGTCGGATTGCAATCTTGACAAGTTTAGTATACCAGAGAAAACACGAGTTTTACCGTAAAGTCTTTAAATGTACGATTTTCATCACGAAACGTATTTTTTTCATAATTTGTAACCATTCATGATTAAAAATATGCCGTTAAAAAATGGTGTTAACTAATTTTCAAAACCAAAAACACCATTCAAGATATTATATGAGCCATTTAAGATTTGAACAATTTTTCTACCTATTTTTTGTCATAATAGTCTTGTAAATAAAAAGAAAGGATTTGACAAATGACATCTTACAAACGGACCTTTATCCCTCAAATAGACGCTAGGGACTGTGGAGTTGCCGCTTTAGCGTCTATTGCCAAGTTTTATGGTTCTGACTATTCCTTAGCTCATTTGCGAGAACTAGCTAAAACAAATAAAGAAGGAACGACCGCTCTTGGTATCGTCAAAGCAGCCAAAGAAATGAGTTTTGAAACAAGAGCCATTCAAGCGGATATGAGCCTCTTTGAAATGGAAGACATACCTTATCCTTTTATCGTTCATGTTAATAAAGAGGGTAAACTACAACACTACTACGTTGTCTATAAAAATATAAAAGACCATCTTATCATTGGTGATCCTGACCCTACTGTCAAAGTAACAAAAATGACCAAGGATAGATTTGCTTCTGAATGGACAGGTGTAGCTATCTTTCTGGCTCCAGCTCCCAGCTATAAACCTCATAAGGATAAAAAAAATGGATTGATGAGCTTTCTCCCCTTAATTTTCAGGCAACGCTCACTTATTTTTTATATCGTGTTAGCTAGTCTCTTGGTGACCTTTATCAATATCGGTGGCTCTTACTACCTTCAAGGAATTTTAGATGAATACATCCCTAATCAGATGAAATCAACCCTAGGTATTATCTCCATTGGCCTGATTATCACCTATATCCTGCAACAGATTATGAGTTTCTCACGAGATTACCTCTTAACCGTACTTAGTCAACGATTAAGTATTGATGTTATTCTTTCTTACATTCGCCACATTTTTGAACTCCCCATGTCTTTCTTTGCAACACGGCGAACTGGTGAGGTCATCTCTCGTTTTACAGATGCCAATTCAATCATTGATGCTCTAGCTTCGACGATTTTGTCACTCTTCCTTGATGTCTCTATCTTGATCATTGTTGGTAGTGTACTCTTGGTACAAAACACCAACCTCTTCCTTCTCTCACTGATTTCAGTTCCTATTTACATCATCATTATTTTTGCTTTTATGAAGCCCTTTGAAAAGATGAATAATGATGTCATGCAGAGCAATTCCATGGTAAGCTCTGCTATTATTGAAGATATCAATGGTATAGAAACCATCAAATCCCTAACTAGTGAAGAAACTCGATACCAGAAGATTGATAGCGAGTTTGTGGATTATTTGGACAAATCTTTCAAACTCAGTAAATATTCTATCCTACAGAGCAGCCTTAAACAAGGAGCTCAACTCATACTGAATATTGTTATTTTGTGGTTTGGTGCTCAGGTAGTTATGACAGGTAAAATTTCCATTGGACAATTGATTACGTTTAACACACTCTTATCTTACTTTACTAATCCCTTGGAAAATATCATTAACCTCCAAACAAAACTTCAGTCTGCAAAGGTAGCCAACAATCGTCTTAATGAAGTTTACTTAGTCGAATCTGAGTTCAAAAACACTCAGACCTTAACCGGTTCACAGTTTCTGGCTGGTGATATTTGTTTTGAAGACATTTCATATAAATATGGTTTTGGACGCGACACCCTAAATAACATAAATCTAACTATCAAACAAGGTGATAAGGTCAGTATAGTGGGAATTAGCGGATCAGGGAAAACGACCTTGGCTAAAATGATTGTCAACTTCTTTGAACCTTACAAGGGACGAATCACTATTAACAACAATGATCTCAAAATGATTGATAAAAAGGTTCTTCGACAACACATCAACTACCTACCTCAACAAGCTTATATTTTTAGTGGATCAATCTTAGAAAACCTGACCTTGGGAGCTAATCAAATGATTAGTCAAGAAGATATTATCAAAGCCTGTGAGATAGCAGAAATTCGCCAAGACATCGAACAAATGCCTATGGGATACCAAACAGAACTATCAGATGGAGCTGGATTATCAGGTGGACAAAAACAACGTATTGCTTTGGCTAGAGCATTACTGACAAAAGCTCCTGTTCTTATTCTTGATGAAGCAACCAGCGGACTTGATGTTTTAACTGAAAAAAAGGTTATTGAAAATTTGATGGACATGAGTGACAAGACCATCATCTTTGTTGCCCATCGTCTTAGTATATCTGAACGAACTAATCAAGTCATTGTCCTTAACCAAGGGAAAGTTATAGAGACTGGTTCTCATCAAGAATTGATGACCAAACAAGGTTTCTATCATTATCTATTTAGCAAATAAGGAGACTTATCATGAACCCAAAGCTATTTAAAAGTGCAGAATTTTATCAGCGCCGCTACCATAATTTTGCGACACTCTTAATTGTCCCATTAGTCCTATTACTAAGTTTCCTGCTTATCTTCTCTTTATTTGCCCAAAAAGAAGTCACCGTCACATCGAGAGGAGAGATTACACCAACTCAAGTCATCGCTTCAATTCAATCAACTAGCAATAACACCATAACAACTAATAATCTGTCTAATAACCAATCGGTCAAAAAAGATGACGTCGTTATCAAATATGCTGAAACAATGGAGAAATCCCAAAAACAAGCTCTTGAAACACAGCTAGCTACCCTAAATCGGCAAAAAACTGGAATCGAGACTCTCAAAGCAAGTCTGTCACAAGGAACTAACCTCTTTACAGGTGAAGATGAGTTCGGCTATATTAATACCTTTAACAACTTTATTAGCCAATCTCAAGATATTGAGTTAGGCATCTCTAAAACCAATGCAGAGGTTAATAATCAACTAGCTTTAGCAGGAAATACCGCCACTGCTATAGAGAAACAAATCAATAATATCTACCAACAAATAGCAGAGTATGAGGAACTTAGTCAAGCTATCACTAATAAAAGTTCGAGTTTGTCGGCTAGCAATCCACACAAAGCTACCTTAAATACTTACTTAGTCCAATCCCAGCAACAATCTCAGCAAGGATTAGATGATCAATATCTTTCTCAAATTAATCAGAGTATCTCAAGTTTAAAATCCTCTATCGCTAGTCTTAATATTCAACGAGCAGGTACAGGAAATGTTGCGACTTACGATAGTAGTTTAGGAACCAAGGTAGAAGTCCTACGAACCCAATTTCTACAATCGTCATCTCAACAGTTGACAACTGTTGAAACACAAATCACTGAGCTGACAGCTCAACTTGGGCAAGCAAATGTTAACTTTGAACACAACACTATTAAAGCCCCAGGTACAGGAATCATTCATTTAAATAATGAATTTGATGGAAAAACTCTAATTCCAAACGGTAGTGAAATCGCCCAAATTTATCCCAATATTCAAGAAACTAAAGAGGTACTTATTACTTACTACGTCACTTCTGAGTATGTCCCTTTACTTAAAGAAGAACAGGTCGCACGTCTTAAATTAGAAAAAATCGGAAATCAAAATATCACAATAATTGGAAAAATCCATTCTATTGATAGAACAGCAACAAAAACTGAACAAGGAAATCTTTTTAAAGTGACTGCACTAGCCCAACTACCAGATAAAGACAGTAACATCATACAATATGGTTTACAAGGCCAAGTAACGAGTATCATTGATAAAAAAACTTACTTCGATTACTATAAAGATAAAATCCTCAATAACTTATAGATAACACTTTATGACTATATAGATACCTTTGGGGATATTTAAAAATTATTTTAAATATTTTATTTATAATTAGAGTATAAAACTAAGGAGGTCTAAATAATGGACAAAAAACAAATATCTCTAAAAAAATTTCCAACAATAACTTCTGAAGATCTGTTAAAGATTTATGGAGGAAACCTCTGGAAGGATTTTGATGATCTTATACTTAGGATAAACAGAAACTCCCGATTTTTTAACTAGTCAAACCTTTTATTATAGACAAAAAACATTATACACAATTGACTATTTTTCAACTCGTGAGAACTAGTTGGAATCTCTAAAGTGAAGCTGGACAGAACCACTTCTAACTATCAAAAAACGAGCATTTCCGTAGTTGGAAATACTCGTTTTCTTATATCATACTTGATCATTTAAATAACAAAAAATAATTAGAAAGCCATAACAAGTGGTCACTCATTTAAAGTTCTATTTCCAAGATTTGTGTAAA
Organism: Streptococcus mitis; assembly: GCA_001560895.1. Taxonomy (NCBI): domain Bacteria; kingdom Bacillati; phylum Bacillota; class Bacilli; order Lactobacillales; family Streptococcaceae; genus Streptococcus; species Streptococcus mitis. The sequence goes on along the minus strand of CP014326.1, from coordinate 1,135,937 downwards.
GACATAATTTTTACTTGTGGTTTTCAAACATACATTTGGATAAGACTTTAAAATTCTCCGAACATTGGCCAATCCTATACCCCGACCTTCTCCTTTTGAAGAATTGTCACGCTTGAATATATCTCTCAATTCTATCTCTCTTTCTAAAGTAGAATTTTTAACAATCATGACTAATTTATTCCATTCTGTATCTTCAAGGAAACAGACGGCTATTCCTCCTTCTGCTGCGGACTCTATAGCATTATCTAACAAGATAGAAGTAATTGTTAAGAAGTCTATTTGTTCCATATTTTTTATAGAGAACTGTTCACCAATCTCCAGGGAAACTGGAACAGATAAGTTTTGGGCCTCCGATAACTTAGATAATAGTAAACTCTTTAGCGCCAAATCATTGATATTTTTTAGATATGCTACATCAAAACGCTTGCCTTTTAATTTTTTACCAGAATTTTTCAAAACACTATCATAAACTTGAGAAACCAGATTAATATCTTTTTGATCTATACCTATTTTTAAGCTCGATAAAATATTAGCATAATCATGTCTAAAGCTTCTAATTTCTTGATACAGCCCCTCAACTTGTTGACTATAATTACTAAGATTTTGCAATTGAATTTCTTTTTGTAGAACGACTTTCTCCTGTAGTTCTTGAAGTAATCTTCTATCCAAGAGATTAACAAAACAAATAAACAATAAAAAGTAAACTGCTGTCCATAATTCTTTATAATCCAACATTCTATCCCAACTTAATTTATCACTGTAGTTTATATAAGATGGTAAGATAAAATAGGCTAGCATTAAAATATCCGCAGTAATTAAAATAAATTTTGTCTTTCTATCCAAGTTCTTTATTTTTAAATGACTAAAATTATATCGAAAGAGACTAATAAGAAAAAACACAATAATTTCAGCTAATAAAGAGAAAATCATTATTCCTAGATTAGTTTCATATAGTCTATACAATATTGGAATCTTAGAAATTATAAAGTAACCTAAAAAATTTTTGATGACATCCCAAAATCCAAGTGGAAATAATGAGTAAAAAAGTAATAAAGAAACCTTACTTCTTAATTCACCAATGGACAAAGTATATAGGATAAAAAAAATGGGATAAACCAATAATGATCCAAGAAAATAAAGTCCAGTTGATTTAAATAAAACAATAAGTAGTAATGATAAAAGATGGAACAGAATAATGGACATTACTACTTTTTTTAGATTTAATCTCTCACCTACAACCTTAGTATGGATACATAACAATAGAAAAACACCTATAATATTTAGAAAAAATATCATCTAAATCTCCTTAGTCATGAAGTCTTTCGATAGCTTTCATAAGTGGACGAATTTTTAATCTAGAGACAATACAAGAGGACCCGTTCTGAAAATGAACTAATCGATTTTCTTTATCAATTAAAGATATATTATAAGGATTTACGATAAATGATCTATGACATTGAAATAAACGTGGTTCCTGTTTAAGAATATCTGACAATTGTCCATAAAATTCAACTATGTCTCGTTTGGAATAGAGAGTCAACTTATGAGCAATTGTTGATGTTTCAATATACAATAAATCTTTAAAAGGGACTTGAATTTGAGCTTTGGATCCTGTAAATATAAAAGAGTCCTCAGATACTGTTATTCCTTGATTATCGCTAACACTTAAAATAACATTTTCAATTCGTTTGATAAATAATGGTTCAGGTAATTCTTTATCAATGAAATCAATAGCTGATACTAAATATTCAAAAGATACAGGCATAAACTCAGAATGTGATGTTACAAAAGCAATCACTGCTTGAGAATCAAGTTTTCTGATTTCTCTAGCAACGTCTAATCCTCTTTTGTCATCATCTTTTATTTCAATATCAAGTAAAAATAATTGATGATTTCCTCTCTCTGAAATGTCCTCTAAAAGCTGTTGAGGTTTTCCATAAACCTCAAAATGCCTATACTCAATCTTATTATCAACCAAAATTTTTTTGACAATATTTTCAATTCTAGTCTGTTGTAAAAAATTATCTTCTAGTATAAAAATATTCACTACTTCACTCCTATATATTTTTCCACTGATTTTTTAATATTGTAAAGTGTCTTCTAGAACAAGCGATGTCTGATACTCTATCATCCAAAAACATAATTGTTCTTGTCTCATGATTAAATCCTGCTATTTTATCTTTATTTACAAGAAACTTTCTATGGCATCTAATAAGTTCTTCTGTACTTTCCTCTTCGATTTTAGCTAGTGAGGTTGAAGCTTCAAAATTCCCTTCGGCTGTTACAAAAAGAACAGCATGAGCTTTTGTTGGGTGAGTTGTAACATAATAAATTTTAGAGAGTGGTACCTTTACGATAGCTCTATCTTGATATAAAATGTAGTCTTTCATATTTAGCCTCCTTCTATTAGTTTAATCTTATCAGAATGATGGAAATTAAATTATAAAAATCTCAAATGGTTTCTATACTGTCTCAAATGGTAAAAATTTTCTTAATTTAGACATTTCATGATAAAATAGATACTTTTTAGTATCTCAATAATATTAATCTTTCTTCATTTGATAAACTAATTTCTAATGAAAGGAAAGCTATGAAGGCAATTCAAATTTTACACTACTCTTTATTTGGCTATATTTTATCTCTGTATTTAAAATATTATTTCTTAAAGAAAACATTCAAAAATACAAAAATTTTACAAGGACATAAGATTAACTACAAATATAAATCTTCTACTTATTTTATCATAAAATCAGGGTCTCTAACATCTAAAAAAATGAAACTCTATTTAAAATCTATCCAATTTAGTTCAAAAAAATCAGAAGTTATCATCATAGGAAGTCAGATTGATTATGATGAGCTTTATAGAAACCACTTTAGTGTGTTTGGTGTTATAGACATAACTAATAACAAATCATTAAAATATATTAAAGAAAAAATTCATTTTTACTTGGAAGAGATCTATGAATTTAAGAAGGATAGAAGTGATTAAGTCTCTGAAATAAGATCTCAAGTCTTATAACTTTATATTCGTAATCACCTATCCATTACAGAATTTTGATTTCTTACTCCACATGCTCCAGTTTGATAGCAAATTTTAGTGTCATCTTAAAGCAGTCATATTTTGTCAGTCTTCTTTTCTGATTTATTGAAATCGATTAGAACTTTTGAGGCTGGGCAAAATCTCAATTCCTGAAGAAAATGGAGTAAATCTTCCCACAAGAAAACGCATAATTTCAAGTTTTTTTTAACACCTGAGACTATACGTTTTTTGGTTCTAAAAAATTTTGCCCACCTTAAATGGGTATTTCTACCATCTACTACTGGATTCATCATGGAAAATTGGGGCTAACGAAACAGGATCTGCTTTATCCTATAAAAGGAAAAGCAAACAAGAAACAAGCTAGTCAGAACTTTAAATCCGCTGGTAAATCTATCGAATAGCGTCCTGAAGCTATCAATCTGCGATTGGAGAATGAACATTATGAGATTGATACCGTTCTACTTACAAGAGAGAAAAACTACTGTTTGCTTGTCTTAACGGATCGAAAGAGCAGGCATCAAATCATCCCATTGATTCGAAATAAAAGCGCTGAGGCGGTCAATCAGACTCTAAAACTCATCTTAAAACAACATCAAATTCGTTCCATCACGGTAGATAATGGAACGAATTCAACCGCTTGTATAATGTATTTTCTAAGGAATATATCTACTTCATTGAAAATTTGATTAATTACTATCCTAAAAATGTTTGAACTAGAAGTCACCTAGAGAAGACTTGTTGCTGGCTTACTTAAACTTGAAATTTGACCTCTTATGAGTGATTACATTACTACAATTCCTAGTCAAAATTAATCTACTTCCATATTTTTTTCAAAGCTATCTAATATTTTAAACAGAATATGCAAATTCGTATAACCCTGATTCATCTCTAATCTACGTATCTGCTGCCAAGAATCCATATAATTCTCCCCCAAAGCTTTTCTCTCAAAAATAGCAATCATCTGGTAAGGATCATTATCTATATCATCCAATAAATTATCTACTGCTACTGTTTTGGATTCGCTAGGTAAAATCTTATCAAACAACACATGTTCAAGATTGATAGAATTAAAATGAACGGAATATGCAATGGACTTTTTCTTCACTGTCAATGAACTTTCAGACAATTCCTTAATAACAGATACTAATTTTCTGGCTTTCTTCTGCCGAATTCTTTGAACGCTATCTCTTTTAGCTGCATTTTCAAAGATAATTTTTTTATTTACCAAATCATATTTAAAAGCATTGACACTAGCATCAATGCTATAGTCGTTAGAATTTATAAATACACCATCAGTATCTGTTACAAAAGCAACATGAACAATCTGTGAGGCAGATAATTTGCTCTTTCTTAGATAACTAAGTAATTGATCTTTTAAAATCGTAGTTCCATTTTTCCTTTCATTTTCACGCGAAGTAAAAATATCTCCATTTTGGATATCTATCGTAATATCAGATAAATTTAATTTCTGTTTAAATTCATCTACAATTGAATCCAGGCAGTCCGCATCCGTACTTCCTTCAACAAAAATCAAGAAAACCTTTTCTTCTTTTTTACTCACCGATATACTTACCTGCCTTTCTAAGAGCACGTCGCATTTTAGATTGACTCTGCCCTTTATAAAGCTCTTCATCTGCTCCTCCAATTTGAATAGAACGTAAATATAGGTCTCGAAGGTTGTTCGTCATCTTTACTCCCTTTAGAGTGATATATCGATTTTCTCTATTTGTCGTTGAAAAACGAATTTTGCGGGTTGGTAACATTTCTAAAATTCTAAGATTATGTGAAGTGAAAACCAATTGTCCACTGGCATCATTGGAGAAGATTTCCATCAATTCACCTAATAAATATTCAAATATCCCTGAATCGATTTCATCAATAAAGGCAATAAGTCCTGGTTTATTGAAGACTTCAATAAGAAAACCAATCATACTGATAATTTTTCTAATTCCTTCAGATTCATGAATTAAGGAAAAAGTTTTTCCGTTGCGTTGTGCAAGGAAATTTACATTATAGTATTGATTTTCTTGTGAATCAATCGTCGAATCTCCCACGGTCATCTTCAAGGTTAAATCAGGAATAATAACAGGAATAATTTCATTCATGTAGCGAATGGTGTCTTCATACACAGTAAGAAGTTCTTGCGGTATAGGAGTACCTCCTTTATTTAAGATTGCAGGTAGTCCACCTTGGAAAGCATGATTCTCATTTTTATAGTTAATATTGATAGGCATAGCTCCCATACCTGTCAAATTCGCATACCGCTGGGTATAAATTCGAATATGACTACAAAATTCTTCTAGAATCTGGTAGGCTTTCTTTTCTATCTCTTTACCTTCTTGCTTTTCTAATCGGTTTTTAAATTCCTGGGAAAAAAGAACAGAAGATTTAGCTCTTAGTGCAGCCTCTGCTAAAACTTCTATAGCATCCTTACTTATAAACTTGGAACGTGACTTCAAGCTTCCTTCTAGTTCACCCGATTCATCTCGTTCTAAAATTGTAAACTCAAATAAACGTTTGAACTGTGTCCGTGGTCTAAATTCTTTATAAGATATTATTTCATGTGCAAGATATACATTCTGTTCCACTGTAGATTCGTCTGAAATAAACTCAGCCTCATACCTCAGTAGAAGATTATTTTCAGACTCAATTTCTATACAAATCTTTGGCAGACGCTCTTCACTCGTATTGAAAATCCCAAAACTATCTTCAGGAATAGATTTTCCTGCCATAATAGTTTTTAAAATATCCATAGCGTCCACTACTGTTGTTTTACCTGATCCATTTTGGCCATAAATACCCAAAAGATTAATGTATCCATTACTATCATAAAACTTTATATTGCCATGATCTACATTTTTTATTTGTTCAATTGTCAGTTCTCTCAATTTAATTGCCATTTTCTATAACTCCTAGATATTTCAACATTATTATATCACTTTTTTATAAAGAAAAAAAGAAAAATGGTATAAAAAATTCCTTTTTTGTCTTGTTTTTTAAAAAACAAGACAAAAAAGGTTTAGCTATCTATAATAAATAAAATTCAACATATACATGGGAATGACTGTCAGCAAATGTGCCAAGCCTATCAACCAGATAAGATGAAAAGACAGACCTATCACCTCCCGCCATATAATCCGAATCATACTGGTAGCGTGATACAAGGGCGAAAACCAGGTCAGCTCACGGAGGCAAGTAGAAAAGAACTTAGCCCTATGCAGGATAGAACTAAATCCTTTGTCTAAATTATTTGTTTAACTTTTTGGGTCAGTACATTTTTGGTTCTAAAAAATTTTCGCCCACCTCAAACAACTAACAAAAGTTATAAGTAGACTATATTTTAAAACTCAAGATCTAACAACCATTTCAATTAGTTAAATCTTTCAATCTTTCTCCTCCAGATTTAAGCATCTCTTTCTCCACTTGATTCCATTCTCCAAATAGTAAATCATGAAGAACGGTTGCTGCTGAAGTTTTATCTTCTCCTGAATCATATATACAACTTCTATCTCGTTGGTAAATTTGAATTCTTTCAAAGATAGCTAGTTCTTCCAATTGTCGTGTATTATCAACTAGATGATTTACAATGAAATCATGATGTTCTTTTGGAGTTGCGCGTGCTTGATTTGGATTGATAGCGTACAGTTCTTCGTATCGGATAAGGGTGCTCAGATAGGACAATTCGGGCTTTGTCGCAATCAAGGCTAATTGTACTTCATATCCCTGATTTTTCAAGAGTTGTGCTGTTTTCTTTGGAACATCAACTGTTCGTAAAGTTCCCTCTATCAAAAGATTGTATCCCAAACTACTCAATTTTGTTACTAAAGACTCTACCATTTTTCCTGCAAAATCTTTGGTGTATTCTACACTGTCTTTACCATATTCTTGCTGCAGTTCTAAATAGCGTGGATGCTGAGAACGAAAACTATCGCCATCTATGATAACAATATTTCCTTGAAATTCTTTCTGTTTAATCCGATGAATTGTAGTTTTACCGGCACCACTTTGCCCTCCAAGCAAAATCGCTATAGGCTGCTTACTGGACTTTTGTCCTCTTGTCAGTGAGCGAAGGTTCCGCGCTAGAGCATGTTTGAATTCACTGTCAGTATAATCTTGGATTTCCACTAGGCTACCATCCGTTTTTCAGATATCTCTAACATACGTTCAATTCCATCCAAATAGCCGCTATATCTCTCTATTTCATCAAAAGTTTCTACTAAATAGATATTCGTATGAATCAAGTCAGATAGATCATCACTCATTAAAATCCAAGGATTAGATTCATCATCAATGCTAATTCCCTGACTATCTTGATAACGATAGAGTCGAGATAAAAGATTAGCACCTCTTTCTTTCACAATTTCAATTTTTAAAGTCAATTCATAGTCTTCAACAGGATTGAGCATTTTATCTTCTCCTACAATATCGACATAAGATACATTAAACTTCTGACAAATGATGTCTATTAATTCGGTAGAGACTGAACTCGTTCCATTTTCATAACGACTCAAGCTATTTCGAGAAATTCCTATAATTCGTGCAAATTCGGGTTGTGTTAAGTCATGTGTTTTACGTAAGGATTTTATGTTCTTTCCAATCATGGCAAACTCCTTTATTTTTATAATTCAATTATAGCATAAAAAAGTATAACGCACCAATTTTGGTGCGTTATACTTTTTTTCTAGCCTAAACTTTACTTCTAAAAAAGCCACCTAAAGAGCCATAAATATTTATACTTGTATTATTAGGCCATTAGTAAAGCGTATCCAACATCTCAATAAAGTGTTGTTTTTACTGATATTTTAACTATATTGTATAGTCTACTATTTAAATCTCAATTGGGATATTTTATAGAATACCCAAAATTCAACAATAACTAAAAGTAAGATTCCATTGTATTTCCTTGTTGATCTTTCATATCACGAATTTTATTTTTCAGAAGATCAAAGTTACAAATTTCATCTCTAATATCGTTATCCGCTCTGTAGCCATTAATCATCTCAGTTAGAGTTTTCCCTTGACTACCATTCTTTATAGTGGTATTCACTCTTTTTATCTTGATATCAAAAGGCTCATATGTTTTATACTTAATTACTTCGTCTTTAAAATCAAATAAAGGTGTATCCGGTTTAGCATCCTATAAGATAATCAACCACATTATCGCATTATAAAGCTGTTTTGCAGTTTTATTCCACTCTTCAGGTTGTAAATTTCCACTCCCTCTATTGTAATGTTCTTGTCTATTATTTACATGAGAATTACCTACAAGCGGATTAAAAAGAGGTAGCCCTTTGTGATTAATTAGTTCTAAAAAATCCCTTGCCGCACCCATGCCACACTGAATAACTTCCTTCTTGCCATCAATTTTACTCTCAGCGATAAATACATAATATTCATCTTCAATAGTTGCTCCTGCATCACTATGTTTTTGTTGATTTGCTAACAGCTTAATATGTGCTTTAGGCTGAACTTCAAAATCTCTAACAATTCTTTGTCTTGTTTCATGTCCTCTACAATTCATTTAAGTTCTCCTTTACAAGTTTAGTAACTAGCCTTATTATACTATACAAGTTGAGTAAAAAATCATAACCTTCATCAACTAGTTTTTGAAAATCACAAATCCTTTTGGAGAGATGACAAGCTGATTCTCTAATTCTTGGCAATTGCTTGCTAGTGCTACTGTTTCCTTCTCTAAAAGATAATCTTCTTTGGACTGGTTAAAGATAGCTTTAAGAATTTGTCCATCGCATTTCCATTCCAATGCTACTACATCTTGTTTAATTTCTTGGAGACTATACTTGCCATGCTGAATGATTGCTGACGCGGGTTTCCGAATCTCAATCAGCTTCTTCATAAAGTTCAGCATATCATTATCACTTGAGACGCGTTCCCAAGGCATACAACGACGGCAATCTGGATCTGGACCTCCAGTTAAGGATAACTCTGTTCCGTAATAGATACACGGTGTTCCTTTTTGTAGAAAGAGAAAGGCTAAGGCTGATTTGACCAGTTGAACATCCTCATTGGCCGTCCACAAGATTCGCTCTGTATCATGCGAATCCAAGAGATTAAACATAACTTCTGAAATCTGCTGCTTGTAATACATAGATTGGTCATTGATTTCATCGATGAACTGGTCTGTCTTCTTAACTCCTCGTAAGAAATAGTCCTTGATGCTATCAGATAAAGGATAATTCATGACCGCGTGGAACTCATCTCCATTTAGCCAAGGCTGAGACGTATGCCAGACTTCTCCTAAAATATAAAGATCAGGCTTTTTAGCTAGAACTGTCTTGCGAAAATCCCTCCAAAACTGATGGTCAATCTCATTAGCCACATCCAAACGCCAAGCATCGATATCAAACTCTTCAATCCAATAAGTCGCAACCTTTAAAAGATAATCCTTGACCTCTGGATTAGCTGTATTTAATAATAGGGGTAACTATTGCCGGCGAGGCTAGTTACCCTTAAGTTATTGGTATGACTGGTTTTAAGCGCAAAAAAAGTTGCTTTTTCGTACCTATTAATGTATCGTTTTAAATGACTAGTAAAAAACATACATAGAAAGGGGAAAAAGCAACTTTTTTTATTGTCATAGTTTGTGAAAACTAAGTTGTTTTTATGTGTTATAACATGGAAAAGTATACTGAGAAAAAACAAAGAAATCAAGTATTTCAGAAATTTATTAAACGTCATATTGGAGAGAATCAAATGGATTTAGTTGAAGATTGCAATACATTTCTGTCTTTTGTAGCTGATAAAACTTTAGAAAAACAGAAATTATATAAAGCTAATTCTTGTAAAAATCGATTTTGTCCTGTCTGTGCTTGGAGAAAAGCTAGAAAAGATGCATTGGGTTTATCTTTGATGATGCAATATATTAAGCAGCAAGAGAAAAAGGAGTTTATCTTTTTAACTTTGACTACACCTAATGTAATGAGTGATGAATTAGAAAATGAAATAAAACGTTATAATAATTCTTTTAGAAAACTTATAAAGAGAAAAAAAGTAGGTAGTGTTATAAAGGGATATGTTCGTAAGTTAGAGATTACATATAATAAAAAAAGAGATGATTATAATCGTCATTTTCATGTGTTAATTGCAGTAAATAAATCGTATTTCACAGATAAAAGATATTATATTAGCCAACAAGAATGGTTAGATTTATGGCGTGATGTAACGGGCATTTCAGAAATAACACAAGTTCAAGTTCAAAAAATAAGACAAAATAATAATAAAGAATTATATGAAATGGCTAAGTATTCTGGTAAAGATAGTGATTATTTAATAAATCAAAAAGTCTTTGATGCATTTTATAAATCACTTAAAGGTAAACAGGTATTAGTTTATTCAGGATTATTTAAAGAGGCTAAAAAGAAATTAAAAAATGGGGATTTAGATTACTTAAAAGAAATTGATCCAACCGAATATATCTATCAAATTTTTTATATTTGGAAACAAAAAGAGTATTTAGCTAGTGAACTTTATGACTTAACAGAACAAGAAAAAAGAGAAATTAATCACAAAATGATAGACGAAATCGAGGAAGAACAATAACAAAATATAAGTGCTAACAGCTGACCTCCCGATAACACCATGTAGTTATTGGGAGGTCAGCTGTTGAATTATGCACGAGTATTTTAAAAGTTATTGTGATGACGACGATAAACGATTATCAAAAGTATAATGTTAAAATGCTTTATTATACTAACGTTATATAAACATTATACTTTCGTTATACAAATTTTAACCCTGTTAGGAACTATAAAAAATCATGAAAATTTTAATTTGCATGTAACTGGGCAGTGTCTTAAAAAATCGACACTGAATTTGCTCAAATTTTTGTTTGTAGAATTAGAATATATTTATTTGGCTCATATTTGCTTTTTAAAAGCTTCTGTAGGTTTTTAGGCATAAAACTATATGATTTACCCCTAAATCTTTAAAATGCCCCTTAAAATTCAAAATAAAGGCATTTAAAATTTAAATATTTCTTGTGATAAAGTTTGTTAAAAAGGAGTGGTTTTATGACTGTTATGTGGTTATCGATTATAGGTATGTGGTTTTGTATTGGAATGGCATTTTTTGCTATCAAGGTTATTAAAAATAAAAATTAGACCACGCATTTATGCCGAGAAAATTTATTGTGCGTTGAGAAGAACCCTTAACTAAACTTGCAGACGAATGTCGGCATAGCGTGAGCTATTAAGCCGACCATTCGACAAGTTTTGGGATTGTTAAGGGTTCCGAGGCTCAACGTCAATAAAGCAATTGGAATAAAGAAGCGAAAAAGGAGAAGTCGGTTCAGAAAAAGAAGGATATGGATCTGGAGCTGTAATATAAAAACCTTCTTCAACTAACGGGGCAGGTTAGTGACATTAGAAAACCGACTGTAAAAAGTACAGTCGGCATTATCTCATATTATAAAAGCCAGTCATTAGGCCTATCTGACAATTCCTGAATAGAGTTCATAAACAATCCTGCATGATAACCATCACAAACAGAATGATGTACCTGTAAAGATAGCGGTAAATATATTGAATTACCTTTATTAATGAATTTTCCTGCTGTAATAATGGGTAGAAGGTAATTACTATTATTATTGATATTTAAGTTAAACCCAGTAAATGAAGTCCATGGAATAATAGAAAGAGAAAAAGCATTTTCAGGTATAGGTGTTTTGGGAAACAATTTCCCCGAACCATTATATTTCTCTACATCAGAAAGGTATAAATCATAAAACTCTTTGAAGTCATTCTTTACAGGAGTCCAAATACCAGAGAATGTTTTAGATACACCATCAAAAATTGTATAAAGTGGCTCTAACTTATCCCAATAACCTAACTCTCCGTCGCTATTGTAACCAGTTCTAAAAGCTGTATTTGAGTTTATCACCCTTGTCACTAAGAAAATAAATGCAGGGTAAAATTTATATCCTTCTTGTTTTATGTTTCGGTATAAAACACTAATATCAATTTCTGTGGTTATACTAAAAGTCGTTTGTTGGTTCAAATAATGATTAAATATCTCTTTTCTCTTCCAATTGTCTAAATCAATTTTATTAAAGTTCATTTGATATGCCTCCTAAATTTTTATCTAAAGTGAATTTAGGAGGCTTACTTGTCTGCTTTCTTCATTAGAATCAATCCTTTTTTAAAAGTCAATATTACTGTAACATAAATATATATATTTTAAAAATATCCCACTTTATCCAATTTTCGTTTGTTGAACTAATGGGTGCTTTAAATGATTACAGGTATAATTTTGCCCTTATGTTTTCTAATAATTTGAATTTTTTTACTAATTTGTATGTTTTCTTCTTGATTTATCTCTGTAAGCGCTTCATCGATATGTGATATTAGGCGAGTTCCCTCTCCTTTACCAATATAGAAAGGTAGTTGCTTACCTTCTTCATAGAGTCCGTAAACATAGTATTTATCTTTTTCATTTTTGGTAGCACCAGTAATATCATTTAATTTTTGATAATTCATTTTTTTACTCCTATTTAAATATATTATAAAAGTTCTGCTCCATACTATTAAAAATTAATTAAAATAATCCTCTTATTCTACCTTCATTCTGATTCTGAACTATTTATATGTTAAACTATATTTTCTTTAAAATCAAGTAAAATCCTAGAGAATAATCTAAATAAATTTGGGGACAATATATAGGTTTACTAATAACTACACAATACAGTATTTACGATAGCATTAAAAAGAGACTGTTTTATTTATGCACTAGCTTTTTCAATGAATCTTCTAATACTTTTTCAACCTCTTTTTTAGCAGAATATCGTTTGACTTTTAATAAATTCTCAGGTTTTAAAGAAGGATTACTAGGATTACTCGTTTCATAACAATTTTTATACTCTTTTAATTGAGGAATTGCATCGTACCACTTATTGTAAGATCGTGTGATGATAATGATTACAGGATCATTGTCATCCAAAACACGTTCTCTAATTAAATTGAATAAAAACTTTTGTGTTGGGAAATAACCTTCTTTGCTTATAAAATCATTTAATTTATCATCGTACTTAGTAGAGTAATATGGAAAATATTCAGCTAAAGCAACGTGTTTTGAAAACCAAGGAAGCTTTTCTTTTAAATCCTGTAAATTGTCTACATCATCAAACCATACTTTAAACTTTTTAGCCCAGTAACCAAATTCATTCGTATCTAGGTCAAAAGCATGAAAATAGAGGTTTCCTTTTAGCTGTAGATTATTTAAAAGAGTCTTTTGGTAGTTTTTATCGTGGTCATAAAGTGTTTTAAATTCAGGGGTGTAGCCAGGATTTTTAGATAAAACAATGATATCAGCATTTTGAATATCCCCCACAAATTGTTGCGGACAAAAACCTAATTGTAAACGGTAGATATCATCTTTTAGATTTTTGTAGTGTTTTGTAGAGGTGTATTTTTTGATTAGTTCAACATCTTCGGTAGCAAGAATAGCTTGCTCTCCATTTATATCGACGTTAGATAATTGATTCCAGGGATTTTTAGTTGTAGTCATTTTATTTTTCCTTTCTTTTTGTAGAATTACTATATTTTACGATGTTTTAATATTAAATACAAAAATAGATTTTATTAATATATTCTCGATTATAAAAGAATCTGAGTGAGGAAACGATTTTGAATATCAATAGATATAATATTATTTATATCACCTTTCACACCGCCGTAAATGATGTTCGGAATACGTCGGCTCTACTAAACTGTAACGAATTCTCATTGCCAAGTCTACAAATTATTTTCAATACTATAGGCCAGATAGAATTAACTAAAAAGTATAAGACTAGTACAAAAAGTCCGATAAATTGGAAATATTTTGAGAACAACGATTAATTTAAAAAAGAATGACGGTGAGATTTATTACTTTTATTTATACTCACTTTGTTAGTTTAATTAAAAGCCATTTTTTTACCATAATCTAAGAGATAGCAATTTTTAATAGGCTTTATTTTAAAACTCAAGATCTAACAACCATTTCAATTAGTTAAATCTTTCAATCTTTCTTCTCCAGATTTAAGCATATCCTTCTCTACTTGACTCCACTCCCCAAACAGTAACTCTTGAAGAACATCTGCCGCTGAAGTTGTATTTTCTTTTGCATCATATACACAACCTCTATCTCGTTGGTAAATTTGAATTCTTTCAAAGATAGCTAGTTCTTCCAATTGTCGTGTATTATCAACTAGATGATTTACAATGAAATCATGATGTTCTTTTGGAGTTGCGCGTGCTTGATTTGGATTGATAGCGTACAGTTCTTCGTATCGGATAAGGGTGCTCAGATAGGACAATTCGGGCTTTGTCGCAATCAAGGCTAATTGTACTTCATATCCCTGATTTTTCAAGAGTTGTGCTGTTTTCTTTGGAACATCAACTGTTCGTAAAGTTCCCTCTATCAAAAGATTGTATCCCAAACTACTCAATTTTGTTACTAAAGACTCTACCATTTTTCCTGCAAAATCTTTGGTGTATTCTACACTGTCTTTACCATATTCTTGCTGCAGTTCTAAATAGCGTGGATGCTGAGAACGAAAACTATCGCCATCTATGATAACAATATTTCCTTGAAATTCTTTCTGTTTAATCCGATGAATTGTAGTTTTACCGGCACCACTTTGCCCTCCGAGCAAAATCGCTATAGGCTGCTTACTGGACTTTTTTCCTCTTGTCAGTGAGCGAAGGTTCCGCGCTAGAGCATGTTTGAATTCACTGTCAGTATAATCTTGGATTTCCACTAGGCTACCATCCGTTTTTCAGATATCTCTAACATACGTTCAATTCCATCCAAATAGCCGCTATATCTCTCTATTTCATCAAAAGTTTCTACTAAATAGATATTCGTATGAATCAAGTCAGATAGATCATCACTCATTAAAATCCAAGGATTAGATTCATCATCAATGCTAATTCCCTGACTATCTTGATAACGATAGAGTCGAGATAAAAGATTAGCACCTCTTTCTTTCACAATTTCAATTTTTAAAGTCAATTCATAGTCTTCAACAGGATTGAGCATTTTATCTTCTCCTACAATATCGACATAAGATACATTAAACTTCTGACAAATGATGTCTATTAATTCGGTAGAGACTGAACTCGTTCCATTTTCATAACGACTCAAGCTATTTCGAGAAATTCCTATAATTCGTGCAAATTCGGGTTGTGTTAAGTCATGTGTTTTACGTAAGGATTTTATGTTCTTTCCAATCATGGCAAACTCCTTTATTTTTATAATTCAATTATAGCATAAAAAAGTATAACGCACCAAAATTGGTGCGTTATTGACTGTTTTTCCTAAACCTCTCTAAATTCTTCTCCAATTGTTCCTTATGAAGTTGATTCTTAGCTTCCTTTAATGTGTCGTCCAAAGTTTCTTCTCTGTAAGTTGATTCTGTTTTTAGTTGTTCTGATCCTTGATCTGGAGTGAAAATGATATCTAGCAGTCGGTCTATTTTTTCAAGATCTTGGGAAGACATATCAGATAGTCTATGAATCAGCTTTTTAAATATATCACTATTGTCGTGATTTTTCTTAAAAAATGTTGTAAACATCTATAACCTCTCAAAAAAAGCAGCCTATCAGGACTGCTTAGTGTAATTCGGAAATCGCATCATAAATGGACTGCAATTTCTTATTGTCTTTATTCTTTGTGTCAATCAACGTATGTAGCTCTTCAATTTTCTTTTGACTACTTTGAATATCGCTATTGTTATCTGCAATCAGTCTTTTAAGATGTTGCTGATAACTTGTAGTGATATCTGTCTCTTTTCCTGTTCTAACCTCTGTAACTTTGGGTTTAGAACTAGGATTTGATTCCGTCACAGGGGCTTGTTTTCTCTTTTGAAAAGCTGCTTCATAATTTACATCATTACCTCCTTGATGATTTCCAAATAAGGCCGCAATTTTATCTGGATCTTCTTGATTTTCTGATTTACTTTCTAATGGTTGATTAAAATTCCAATCTTTTGTCATTCACTCATTTCATCCTTTCTAAATTCAGAATCATCGAATTGTCTTTCTTTACCAAAGGCATGGTCAAGAGCTTCTTCAAAACTCATGTGACTAATGCTTTGACGCCTTTTGAACGTCGCAAACATCGCTGTCTCTAGTTGCTCTTTGTAAGCAGCTAGTTTTTCTGTTTCTCTTGCTACCTTACTCTCTTGCCTAGTGACCTTTTCTTCTAAGCGTTCGATTATGGTCATATACGATCCTCCTTCATACTAATATTAGCTAAAACATCTTGATTTTGTTATCACAATTCTAAACATTGAGAAGTTTGTCTTACTGGTGGATTTCCAAATGTCTCTTTTACAGTCTCAAGCATAAATTGTAAATCTGATTTCTTTTCTCGAAGAATATCGTTCCAGTCTCGTTTTTCTTTCCCAGATTCATTATCAGGTAAATCCAGTAAAACAGGCAATCCTGATTGAGATAACTTATCAGAAAAATCTTTACCTGCATCATCACAATCTACTGCCAGTGTCAATAAATCAGGATGATTATCAAAATAGCTGGTGGTATCACGAATTGTATTGATTAAAGGCAATAACTTTGAAGGTATTACTGTATCTAAGAATTCCAATTTCTGATTTTCTTCAGCTATCAGTCGTAAAGTTTGATAAGCGACAACAGACCTTTTTAATCCCTCCATAGATACCAAACGAACATCTGATAGACTTTGTTGATGTAGCTCGTAATAGCTCATCAAGTCGATGAACGATTCACAAAAGACCAGTCTATTGGGGTGACCAATATCAAAGGATATTCCAACATGTCCATGGCTTCCTTTTAGAATCGTTTTCAACCTCTCTCTTGGAAGAGAATGATTCTTATAAATCCCTTGTAAGCTTGCTGCCTGCAGTTTGTGACGATGATCAAAACTTTTTAAAACAATAACAGGTTCAACAGTTTCATTTGTTTTCCAACTGGCTTGTGCTATCAAACCTTGTTGAATCATCTTTTGTACGATTTCTTCTGAAATTCCTCTACATTCTGTTAAGTAATATCTGGCCAGACTACAGTTAGAATCTTCTATTCTATTTAAAGGATAATAAAATGGTCTCTCTCTTTTTTCTTGAACAGCTTCTTTTTGAAAAGGTTCTTCAGAAAGAAATGCTAGAGCTTTTTTAAAGGAAATTCCCTTAACAAGTCGAACAAAATCAATGACATCACCTTGAATATCTCTTGAAAACCATTTAAAAGTATTTGTATTCGAAAAAATCCGGAATGAATCGTGTTCAGGATGTTCATAGACACTGCTAGAAACTTGTTTAAAGGAGATACCTAAACGACTTGCTACATCAAGAATTGAAATTTGCTTACATTCTTCTATTTCCATGTAATATCATCATTTTGTCGTAGTATTTGGCAATGATGGAACAGATGAGGATTCTTCCAAAGTTTTGGGAGTGGCCTTATCCAAATCATCTAATCCAGATTTCCAAACCTGTACTTGGTTGACCAATAACTTACCAGGTAGTTTAGAATAGGATAACTTAACTGTTCTTGTTTCTGTCTGATTAGTCTTTGATTGGTTGGCATTCTTTAAATCAGATACATAGGTTACATTATAAGAGACCATGGCAATAGCTTGATTCGTAGTCTGATTGACAAAGATATCAGCTTTTTCAAAATGATAATCCAAAATATAATCCTTATACACTTGGTTCATGGCATCATTTTGACTTGACAATTCTTGAGAATAAGCCGATTCAGTCATATAAGGTTGAATACGTGTATTATTTTCACCGAGCTTTTCTTTCGTATAGTACTGAGTCAAAAATTCTTTTACAGTATCCGATGACAAAATGCTGGCTTTATCTTCTGCTTGTTTGTCCTCTACAAGTTTAGCTGCAGCCAATTCGATTTCTTTGCGACTTTGTTTAGCAGTAGAATGTTGACCAGCAGTATATCCCATCATGAGAATAAAGCTAGTTGCAGCCACTGCTCCAACACTAATTAAGGCTTTAGTTTTGACTTTATTTAACATCTTAGACCTTCTTTCTATAAAAACTAGGTCAAGAATAACAAAAAGAACTTGTAAGTTTTATCACATCACAACAAAAGGTAATTCCTACATTTCAGGCGCAAAATCGTACAGTTCAGAGAAAAAAATAAAACTAGCTGTCTTTGAAGTATAATAGACTTATTGGAAAAAAATAAAATGCATACTGTACTATGCTATACTATAGTTAAGAAAACTATTTACAAAAGATCATGCAACTAACTTCTGAGAACTTTAAATTATTTATTAGTGTAAAAAAGGACACCTTCCCAACGAAGATATCCTGTCTAAATAAAGCTTATAAAACCAAACACTATAAAGGAGGACGTCCAAAAACGCTAAGTCTATAAAAACAGTTGATGCTAAACTTGCGTTATTTATTCTATTGACCAACTCTACGTCTCCTAGCTTTTGATTTTGGTCTTGGATTAGCGACAGTCACCGAACGATAATATTGGTAGAAGATACTCTTCGTTCTTCAGGTCTATTTGCCTTAGACAACTTAAAAGCAGCAAGTGTCACTATAGCTATTGATGTCATAGAAAGTCCTATTTCAACGTCCTAAAAGAAACCAAAGTAAAATTATTCAGGAAAAAAGAGACACACCATGAAGACACAAATCATACTCGATTTAACACCACTTCATGCCTGCTAATTAGTTTTTTAAGAAGGTCATACACATGATTTTACTCTTTTTAAGAAAGGATAGGTCAAGTTTGCCAGAGCAATCACTTGATTTTCTGTATTTGGATTATTTATGCATTATGAATATTCATAATATAACCTTCATTCCTGTTAAAAATTCTAAAAAGCATCTATTGACTGAAGAGGATAAGAAGTTTAATAGAGATACTTGTAATACGTATTAAAATTGAGCATTTTAATGCTAAGTATAAAACTTTTCAATTTATGGAATCATCAACTATGAGTTAAAATAATTTTCGAACAAAGGCTGTCCAAAAAACTTGATATAATGCGTTTTATTATGGGAATATTCATTTCATTTACTCCTGAAATTGAGTTTTTACCCAGACTCATTAATGTTATTGATATAATCCAATAATAATGATAATATCAAATAGTAATAAAAAAATTTGATAGTATTTTTTCATAATCTGTCACGCTTTCTAATGATTTTTTATGGTAAATGGAGATAAATATGATTATAGGTGAAACTTATAGAAAAATACGAGAAGGAAAAGGTATTTCTATTTCTTCATTAGCAGGTGCAGAAATTTCAAAGTCTCAAATATCTAGATTTGAATTAGGAGAGACAGAAATCTCATTTTTTAAATTATTATATCTACTTGAAAAAATAGGTGTAACACTAGAGGAGTTTTTGCTTTCATGTAATAATTATCAGCCTTCAGACTTCAATACCTTGATACGCTTAGTTCAACAGGCTGCATACAATCAAGAAATCAAATCATTACTTAATATGGTAAGTAAAGAGATGGAACTGTTTAGAGAAACCAAATCTCATTATCATAAGTTAAACGCTATTTTCATTGAAAGTATTATCTATGGAATTGATAATACTCATCAATTGAGTAATCAAGACACCTCTTATCTTACTAATTATTTATTTTCTGTTGAAAACTGGGGATATTACGAAATTCTTATTCTTGGAAATTGTTGTCGAGCAATATTACCAAATTTATTATTTAGATATGCCAAAGAGGCGCTTAAAAAAGGAAAGTTGTATAGTTCTATACCTAGAAATAAACAAGCTCTCGTTCAATTACTTCTTAATTCACTTCTTATTATGATTGAAAACAGCTTATATGAGGAAGCTTTATTTTTAGAACAAGCTACTAAGAATATATTATCTAATTCCACAGATTTTTTTGAACAAACTATTCTTTTGTATTTAGAAGGATTTTTTGAACTTAAATTTCATCATAATCAAAAATCAATTTTAAAAATAGAAGATGCTTTAAAAATTTTTGAATTATTCAATAAAACATTATACAAAAATTATAAAGATTACTACAAAAAAAATATTATCATTTTATTACAATGTGGTAATTCCTATTTTGAATAATTGCTTTTTTTGAAAAACTTTTTAATTCATCTAAAGAAATCAATTCCAGCTCTTCAGCAATACTATCCCAACTTGGAATATCAAATAATTTTTCTCTACAAATTGTTTTTAAATATTCATTTTTATTAACTTCACAATTTATGTACAATTCATTGATTACTCTTTTTTTAGCCTTATAAAATAATAGTTCATCAGATAAATCGGATTCATTAACAAGATTGTTCTCCAGTGTTTTAATCAATTTTTTCTTATAGATTGTAGGTGTTATAGTTACTATTTTTAGTAAAGTCATATTACTATAAAATATTGGGTATGATACAATACTATATATCCATTGCTTTTGTGTCCTTAACTTATGGCCTAATAATGAATCTTTAATACCAGTTAACATCGAGTTTAAGATACTTAACATTGCCATTTCATGAGATGATGCTACCATACCAGATATATCTAGATACATAGAAATTTCAGAAAGTTCTTGTTGTTTATCTAATTCCGTTAAACCAGTTGAAAAAGCCGGAGAGTTAATTTCTACAGATGATCCACTTAAAGGTAACATATTTTCAATACTTATGATTTCACTTTGTAGAAAACTTGGACCAGCAATAGCAATCTGGAATTCTCCTGCTTGAATATTTTTTATATAAAAATAGCATAAAAATCTAGTTATCCGCATAAAAACTGGACTTATCACACTTTATCAAGGTCAAAACCACTCAATTTACTACTAATTTACTACTTATGAATGAGCTTTGATACGACGATTTATCCTTGAAAAGTGAAGATATAAAGATACTTCCAATAAAATTTGAATATTTAATAGGTAGACACTTCAAAAAATGAGGTGTCTATTTTTTTACCCGATTTTGAAAGGAAGTGAACTTATGAAAACAAAAAATCAAGAATCAAAAGGTCGTTCCCCACTCTTTAAGACCATCAAACATTCATTCAGCCAATAAAAAAGAAAGGATAGGTAAAAATATGGAACTTAAATTTGTGATTCCCAACATGGAAAAAACATTCGGCAATTTAGAATTTGCTGGCGAGGATAAAGTCGTTCAGCGAAGAATCAACGGACGGCTAACTGTCTTATCAAGAAGCTATAATCTCTATTCTGATGTTCAAAGAGCAGATGATATTGTGGTGGTGCTTCCTGCTGAAGCTGGCGAAAAACATTTCGGCTTTGAGGAACGTGTGAAGTTAGTCAATCCACGTATTACCGCAGAGGGCTACAAAATCGGCACTCGTGGTTTTACAAATTACCTTTTACATGCTGACGACATGATAAAAGAATAAAGAAAGAGAGGAAAAATGATGAGATTAGCAAATGGCATTGTATTAGATAAAGACACGACTTTTGGAGAATTGAAATTCTCTGCTCTACGTCGTGAAGTGAGAATCCAAAATGAAGACGGGTCGGTTTCAGATGAAATCAAGGAACGTACCTATGACTTAAAATCCAAAGGACAAGGACGCATGATTCAAGTAAGTATTCCTGCCAGCGTGCCTTTGAAAGAGTTTGATTATAACGCACGGGTGGAACTTATCAATCCCATTGCGGACACCGTTGCTACTGCCACCTATCAAGGAGCAGATGTTGACTGGTATATCAAGGCAGACGATATTGTGCTGACAAAGGATTCTAGTTCATTCAAAGCTCAACCACAAGCAAAGAAAGAACCGACACAAGACAAATAGTCGCTAGGTAGAAAGGAGACTTTTTCGCATGAGACAGCGTGGTAAAAGGATTCGCCCATCTGGTAAAGATTTAGTCTTTCATTTTACGATAGCGTCACTCCTGCCTGTTTTCCTGCTGGTTGTCGGACTGTTTCATGTGAAGACAATCCAGCAGATCAACTGGCAGGATTTTAACCTATCACAAGCAGATAAGATTGACATTCCCTATTTAATTATCAGTTTCAGTGTCGCAATTCTTATCTGCTTGCTGGTAGCGTTTGTATTCAAACGGGTTCGCTATGATACGGTTAAACAACTTTACCACCGTCAAAAACTGGCAAAGATGATACTTGAAAACAAGTGGTATGAATCTGAACAGGTCAAAACAGAGGGTTTCTTTAAAGATAGTGCTGGTCGTACAAAAAAGATAACCTACTTCCCTAAAATGTATTATCGACTTAAAAATGGCTTGATACAGATACGGGTGGAAATCACGCTGGGAAAATATCAAGACCAACTCTTACACTTGGAAAAGAAATTAGAGAGTGGCTTGTACTGTGAGCTGACGGATAAAGAGTTAAAGGATTCCTATGTGGAATATACTTTGCTCTATGACACCATAGCCAGTCGTATTTCTATTGATGAAGTAGAAGCTAAAGATGGTAAACTTCGCTTAATGAAAAACGTATGGTGGGAATATGATAAGCTCCCTCATATGTTGATTGCTGGTGGTACAGGTGGCGGTAAAACTTACTTTATACTGACACTGATTGAAGCCTTGCTTCATACAGATTCAAAACTGTATATTCTTGACCCGAAAAATGCTGACCTTGCGGACTTAGGTTCTGTGATGGCAAATGTCTACTATAGAAAAGAAGACTTGCTTTCTTGCATTGAAACATTCTATGAAGAAATGATGAAACGTAGTGAGGAAATGAAGCAGATGAAGAACTATAAGACTGGCAAAAATTATGCTTACTTAGGTCTCCCGGCACACTTCTTAATCTTTGATGAATACGTCGCTTTCATGGAAATGCTGGGAACAAAAGAAAACACCGCAGTTATGAATAAGCTGAAACAGATTGTCATGTTAGGTCGTCAAGCTGGCTTCTTTCTAATACTGGCTTGTCAACGTCCAGACGCAAAATATTTAGGCGACGGAATCCGTGATCAGTTTAATTTCAGAGTGGCTTTAGGTCGTATGTCTGAAATGGGCTATGGCATGATGTTTGGCAGTGACGTACAAAAGGATTTCTTCTTAAAGCGAATCAAAGGTCGTGGCTATGTTGATGTAGGAACAAGTGTCATATCAGAGTTTTATACTCCCCTTGTACCAAAAGGATATGATTTCTTGGAGGAAATTAAAAAGTTATCCAACAGCAGACAGTCCACGCAGGCGACGTGCGAAGCGGAAGTCGCAGGTGTGGACTGATCTTGCTGGCTGGTGTGGCAATAGCCACGCCAGCACTTAACCCCCCGTATCTAACAGGGGGGTACAAATCGACAGGAAACAGTCAAAAAAACATTAGAAAATCCTTTGGTTACAAGGGATTTACAAAATTTCAGCGTATGTCAAATGGGCTTTAAAAGTTGACATACGCTTTTTTGATTGGAGGGATTTTTACTGAATGAACAAACTTGGTTACAGCATTTAAAAGAAAAACGCTTGGCTTATGGACTATCTCAAAACCGTTTAGCTGTTGCGACTGGTATTACAAGGCAGTATCTAAGCGATATTGAAACAGGAAAAGTCAAGCCATCAGAGGATTTACAGCAGTCCCTTTGGGAAGCTCTGGAACGCTTCAATCCCGACGCTCCCCTTGAAATGCTGTTTGATTATGTAAGGATTCGCTTTCCGACAACAGACGTACAGCAGGTGGTCGAAAACATCTTACAACTGAAACTGTCCTATTTTCTTCATGAGGACTATGGTTTCTATTCTTATTCAGAGCATTATGCTTTAGGCGACATATTCGTCCTTTGCTCCCATGAACTGGACAAAGGAGTTCTGGTGGAATTGAAAGGTCGTGGGTGCAGACAATTTGAAAGCTATCTTCTGGCACAACAAAGAAGCTGGTATGAGTTCTTTATGGACGTTTTGGTGGCTGGCGGTGTGATGAAACGCCTTGACCTTGCCATTAACGATAAGACAGGGATTTTGAATATCCCTGTACTCACTGAAAAGTGCCAACAGGAAGAATGTATCTCCGTCTTCCGCAGTTTTAAAAGCTATCGCAGTGGCGAACTGGTACGCAAAGAGGAAAAGGAATGTATGGGAAACACCCTCTATATCGGTTCATTACAAAGTGAAGTTTATTTCTGTATCTATGAAAAGGACTACGAGCAGTACAAGAAAAATGATATTCCCATTGAAGACGCAGAAGTAAAAAACCGTTTTGAGATTCGATTGAAAAATGAGCGTGCCTATTATGCAGTCCGTGATTTACTCGTCTATGACAATCCAGAGCATACCGCCTTTAAAATTATCAATCGGTATATCCGTTTTGTAGATAAAGACGATTCCAAACCTCGTTCTGATTGGAAACTGAATGAAGAATGGGCTTGGTTTATTGGGAACAATCGTGAACGATTAAAACTAACCACAAAACCAGAGCCTTACTCCTTCCAAAGGACGCTGAACTGGCTATCTCATCAAGTTGCCCCGACCTTAAAGGTTGCGATTAAACTTGATGAAATCAACCAGACGCAGGTTGTAAAAGACATTCTCGACCATGCGAAACTGACAGACCGACACAAGCAGATTTTGAAGCAACAGTCAGTAAAAGAACAGGACGTGATAACAACAAAAAAATAACTCAAATACAAATTCATTGAATATAGAGAGGAGAACATTTTTATGAATTTTGGACAAAACCTTTATAACTGGTTTCTATCAAACGCTCAATCACTGGTGCTTTTAGCAATCGTTGTGATTGGCTTGTATCTTGGCTTCAAGCGTGAGTTTAGCAAACTGATTGGCTTTTTAATTATTGCGATTATTGCGGTTGGCTTAGTCTTCAACGCTGCTGGAGTAAAAGACATTTTACTAGAGCTATTCAATCGCATTATTGGTGCTTAAATAAAACCGTTCTTTTGTGGAATATAAGTGGTTTTCTTATGTTCCGCAAAGGAATGGTACACCAAACGAAGTGCGGTAGGGATTTTTGAATCTCTACAAAGAAAGGACGTGAATATATGGACGATATGCAAGTCTATATTGCGAATTTAGGCAAATACAATGAGGGCGAATTGGTCGGTGCGTGGTTTACCTTTCCCATTGACTTTGAGGAAGTCAAAGAGAAAATCGGCTTGAATGATGAATATGAGGAATACGCCATTCATGACTACGAGTTACCCTTTACGGTTGACGAATACACTTCCATTGGCGAACTCAATCGACTATGGGAAATGGTATCGGAATTACCCGAAGAATTACAATCGGAGCTATCTGCTCTGCTCACTCATTTTTCAAGCATTGAAGAACTAAGCGAACATCAAGAGGATATTATCATTCATTCCGATTGTGATGATATGTATGACGTGGCACGCTACTACATTGAAGAAACGGGTGCTTTAGGCGAAGTACCAGCTAGTCTTCAAAACTATATTGATTATCAAGCCTATGGTCGGGATTTAGACCTTTCAGGAACGTTTATCTCAACCAATCATGGGATTTTTGAAATCGTCTATTAAATCTGTCGGTACATTACTACTGGCAGATTTTCTATTTTACGGGGTGGCTCAATCAGCTACCCCTATTTTTTATGAAAGGATTGATTACATGAAGAAAATACGAAGCTATACCAGTATCTGGTCTGTGGAAAAGGTACTGTATTCTATCAATGATTTTAGACTTCCGTTTCCCATAACCTTTACGCAAATGACATGGTTTGTCGTGTCACTCTTTGCAGTGATGATACTTGGCAACTTGCCCCCTCTTTCCATGATAGAGGGAGCATTTCTCAAATACTTTGGGATTCCTGTGGCTTTCACATGGTTTATGTCTACAAAAACTTTTGATGGTAAAAAGCCTTATGGATTTTTGAAGTCTGTCATTGCTTATGCACTGCGACCAAAGCTGACCTATGCAGGAAAAAAAGTAACGCTTGGCAGAAACCAGCCACAAGAAGCCATTACAGCAGTTAGGAGTGAATTTTATGGCATATCCAATTAAATACATTGAAAACAATCTCGTCTGGAATAAAGACGGGGAATGTTATGCTTACTATGAGCTTGTTCCTTACAATTACTCATTTCTAAGTCCAGAACAGAAAATACAAGTGCATGATTCTTTCAGACAGCTTATCGCACAAAATCGTGATGGCAAAATTCATGCTTTACAAATCAGTACAGAATCCAGCATACGTTCTGCACAAGAGCGTTCCAAAAATGAAGTCACTGGCAAGCTCAAAGCGGTTGCCTATGACAAAATCGACCAACAGACAGACGCTTTAATATCCATGATTGGCGAAAATCAAGTGAACTACCGTTTCTTTATCGGCTTTAAGTTGCTTCTCAACGATCAGGAGTTTTCTATGAAAAGTCTTACCGTTGAAGCAAAAAATGCTTTGTCTGATTTTGTCTATGATGTGAACCATAAGCTGATGGGCGATTTTGTTAGTATGAGTAATGATGAAATCCTGCGTTTTCAGAAGATGGAAAAGCTCTTAGAAAATAAAATCTCTCGTCGTTTCAAAATCCGCAGGTTAGATAAGGACGACTTCGGCTATCTGATTGAACACCTTTACGGACAGACAGGCACTGCCTATGAAGAGTATGAGTACCATCTATCAAAGAAAAAGCTGGATAATGAAACGCTGATTAAATACTATGACTTGATTAAGCCTACTCGCTGTTTGGTGGAAGAAAAACAGCGATATTTGAAAATCCAGCAGGAAGATGAAACCGTCTATGTAGCTTACTTTACCATTAACAGCATTGTCGGAGAACTGGACTTCCCGTCCTCTGAAATCTTCTACTACCAGCAACAGCAATTTACATTCCCGATTGATACGTCAATGAATGTGGAAATTGTAGCGAATCGTAAAGCCCTATCTACTGTCCGCAATAAAAAGAAAGAACTGAAAGACTTGGATAACCACGCTTGGCAAAGTGATAATGAAACCAGCTCCAATGTGGCGGAAGCTCTGGAAAGTGTGAATGAGCTGGAAACCAATTTAGACCAAAGCAAGGAATCTATGTACAAGCTGTCTTATGTGGTAAGGGTATCAGCAAATGATCTTGACGAACTCAAACGTCGTTGTAATGAAGTGAAAGATTTTTATGACGATTTAAGCGTAAAACTGGTACGACCATTTGGGGATATGCTCGGCTTACATGAAGAATTTTTACCTGCCAGCAAGCGTTATATGAATGATTATATTCAATACGTGACCTCTGATTTCCTCGCTGGTTTAGGTTTTGGTGCTACTCAAATGCTGGGGGAAAATGAGGGGATTTATGTTGGCTACAGCTTAGATACTGGACGCAATGTCTATCTGAAACCTGCTCTTGCCAGTCAAGGGGTTAAGGGTTCAGTAACCAATGCGTTAGCGTCGGCTTTTGTTGGTTCGCTGGGTGGTGGTAAATCCTTTGCGAATAACCTTATCGTCTATTATGCGGTGCTTTATGGGGCACAAGCAGTGATTGTAGACTCAAAAGCAGAACGTGGCAGATGGAAAGAAACCTTGCCAGAGATTTCCCATGAAATCAATATCGTCACTCTGACTTCTGATGAGAAAAACAAAGGCTTACTTGACCCTTATGTGATTATGAAAAATCCCAAAGATTCTGAATCACTGGCTATTGATATTCTGACATTCCTTACGGGGATTTCCTCTCGTGATGGGGAACGCTTCCCAATCCTTAGAAAAGCCATTCGTGCAGTAACCAATAGTGAAGTACGAGGGTTGATGAAAGTGATTGAGGAATTACGGGTTGAGAATACGCCACTAAGTACCAGTATAGCCGACCATATCGAAAGTTTTACAGACTATGACTTTGCACATTTATTATTCAGTAATGGTTATGTGGAGCAGTCTATCAGCTTAGAAAAACAACTGAACATTATACAGGTTGCGGACTTGGTACTTCCCGACAAGGAAACTTCCTTTGAGGAATATACCACTATGGAGCTTTTATCCGTTGCTATGCTGATTGTCATTAGTACCTTTGCTTTAGACTTTATCCATACAGACCGAAGCATTTTCAAGATTGTAGATTTAGACGAAGCATGGAGCTTTTTACAGGTAGCACAAGGAAAAACACTATCTATGAAGCTGGTTCGGGCTGGTCGTGCTATGAACGCTGGGGTATATTTCGTGACCCAAAATACAGACGACCTCTTAGATGAAAAACTGAAAAATAACCTCGGCTTAAAATTTGCATTTCGTTCCACTGACCTTAACGAGATTAAAAAGACCTTAGCCTTTTTTGGTGTAGACCCAGAGGACGAAAACAATCAGAAGCGATTGCGTGATTTGGAAAACGGGCAATGCCTTATCAGTGATTTATATGGTCGTGTCGGTGTGATACAGTTCCACCCTGTATTTGAAGAACTGCTCCATGCCTTTGATACCAGACCACCTGTGCGAAAAGAGGTGTAAATGTGAAACCATCAATAGTAAACAGAATAAAATCAAACTGGACGCTGAAACGTCTAGGTAAAGTGGCAATGACAGTGGCTTTCACACTTGTGATTGCCATTTTTCTTTTAGCCATGCTGGGAACGGTGGTTCAAGCTGCGGGCTTGGTAGATGATACGGTCAATGTGGCAAATGAATACAGCCGATACCCACTTGAAAACTATCAACTGGATTTTTATGTGGATAATAGCTGGGGCTGGCTTCCGTGGAACTGGTCGGACGGGATTGGAAAACAGGTCATGTATGGACTATATGCCATTACCAATTTTATTTGGACAATCAGTTTGTATGTTTCCAATGCGACAGGTTACTTAGTACAGGAAGCCTATTCCTTAGACTTCATTTCCGCTACAGCAGATTCCATTGGTAAGAATATGCAGACCTTAGCTGGTGTGAGTGCAAACGGATTTTCAACAGAGGGTTTCTATGTTGGATTCCTCTTACTCTTGATTTTGGTTCTTGGGGTTTATGTTGCCTATACGGGACTGATAAAGAGAGAAACCACAAAGGCAATTCATGCCATTATGAATTTTGTGCTGGTGTTTATCCTATCGGCTTCCTTTATTGCCTACGCTCCCGACTACATTAAAAAAATCAATGACTTTTCATCAGACATCAGTAATGCCAGTTTATCACTTGGCACGAAGATTGTCATGCCCCATTCCGATAGTCAAGGCAAGGACAGCGTGGACTTAATCAGAGATAGCCTGTTTTCCATACAGGTTCAGCAACCGTGGCTACTGCTTCAATACAACAGTTCAGACATTGAAAGTATCGGTATTGACCGTGTGGAAAGCCTGCTCTCCACCAGCCCAGATTCCAACAATGGCGAAGACAGAGAAAAAATTGTTGCGGAAGAAATTGAAGACAGAAGCAATACCAATCTAACCATTACAAAGACCATTAACCGTTTAGGTACAGTCTTCTTCCTATTTGTCTTCAATATTGGGATTTCCATATTTGTATTCCTATTAACAGGAATCATGATTTTCTCGCAGGTACTTTTTATCATCTATGCTATGTTTCTGCCTGTGAGCTTTATTTTAAGCATGATTCCATCATTTGATGGTATGTCAAAACGAGCCATAACAAAGCTCTTTAATACCATTTTGACACGAGCTGGAATCACATTGATTATTACGACAGCATTTAGTATTTCAACCATGCTCTATACCTTATCGGCTGGTTATCCGTTCTTTTTGATTGCTTTTCTACAGATTGTGACCTTTGCAGGAATCTACTTCAAGCTGGGCGATTTAATGAGTATGTTTTCTCTACAGAGTAACGATTCTCAAAGTGTGGGAAGTCGTGTGATGAGAAAACCTCGTATGCTTATGCACGCTCACATGCACCGTCTACAGCGGAAACTTGGACGTTCCATGACTACTCTAGGGGCTGGGTCTGCCATTGTTACAGGTAAAAAAGGACAGTCGGGTTCGGGGAGTTCTGCAAGGACACAAGCAGATCACTCCCGACCAGACGGAAAGGAAAAATCAACACTTGGAAAACGTATCGGTCAAACCATCGGTACAGTAGCTGATACCAAAGACAGAATGGTAGACACTGCTAGTGGTTTGAAAGAACAGGTTAAAGATTTGCCGACCAATGCAAGATATGCAGTATATCAAGGAAAATCCAAAGTAAAAGAGAATGTCCGTGATTTAACCAGTAGTATTTCTCAAACCAAAGCGGACAGAGCCAGTGGACGCAAGGAACAGCAGGAACAAAGGCGAAAAACCATTGCGAAGCGTCGCTCTGAAATGGAACAGGTCAAACAGAAAAAACAGCCTGCTTCTTCTGTTCATGAAAGACCGACTACAAGACAAGAACAATATCATGATGAACAGACCTCAAAACAGTCTAATATTCAGACTTCATATAAGGAATCTCAACAAGCCAAACAAGAGCGTCCAGCAGTTAAGTCCGATTTTTCAAGTCCAAAAGTGGAACGCCAAGGCAATACCGTTCAAGAAAAAACCGTTCAAAAGCCAGCAACTTCAACCACTACAGCAGATAGAACTTCACAACGTCCAATCACAAAAGAACGTCCGTCTACTGTTCAAAGAGTACCACTACAAAATACAAGAAGTAGACCACCAATCAAAACCGCCACCATTAAGAAAGTCGGTAAGAAACCATGAAGTTGAAAACTTTAGTGATTGGTGGTTCTGGATTATTCTTGATGGTCTTCTCACTGCTTCTGTTTGTTGCCATTTTATTTTCAGATGAACAGGACAGCGGAATTTCCAATATTCATTATGGAGGTGTGAATGTTTCCGCAGAAGTGCTGGCTCATAAGCCTATGGTAGAAAAATATGCCAAAGAATATGGCGTTGAAGAATATGTCAACATACTTCTTGCGATTATACAGGTGGAATCGGGCGGTACTGCGGAAGATGTTATGCAGTCCTCGGAATCCCTCGGTCTTCCACCTAATTCATTGAGTACAGAAGAATCCATTAAGCAAGGTGTGAAGTATTTCAGTGAATTATTAGCCAGTAGCGAAAGGCTCAGTGTAGATTTAGAATCGGTTATCCAGTCCTACAATTATGGTGGTGGTTTCTTAGGGTATGTGGCTAATCGTGGAAATAAATATACCTTTGAACTGGCTCAAAGTTTCTCAAAAGAGTATTCAGGTGGCGAAAAAGTGTCTTACCCCAATCCCATAGCCATACCTATCAATGGGGGCTGGCGATACAACTATGGCAATATGTTTTATGTGCAACTGGTAACGCAGTATCTTGTCACAACAGAGTTTGATGATGATACGGTACAAGCCATCATGGACGAAGCACTGAAATATGAGGGCTGGCGATACGTTTACGGTGGAGCTTCCCCGACTACTTCTTTTGATTGTAGCGGACTGACACAATGGACGTATGGAAAAGCTGGAATTAACTTACCACGAACCGCACAACAGCAATATGATGTGACCCAGCATATCCCACTATCGGAAGCACAAGCTGGCGATTTGGTTTTCTTTCATTCTACCTATAACGCTGGCTCTTATATTACTCATGTTGGGATATACCTTGGCAATAACCGTATGTTTCATGCAGGCGACCCAATCGGTTATGCCGACTTAACAAGCCCCTACTGGCAACAGCATTTAGTGGGAGCAGGACGAATCAAACAATGAGAAAGGAAGATTTAATGATGAAATTTAGAAAAAATCAGAATAAAGAAAAACAGATACCAAAGGAAAAGAAACCTCGTGTCTATAAGGTCAATCCTCATAAAAAGGTTGTGATTGCCTTGTGGGTACTTTTAGGGCTTAGTTTCAGCTTTGCGATATTCAAGCACTTTACAGCTATAGATACTCATACTATTCACGAAACAACTATCATAGAAAAGGAATACGTTGATACTCATCATGTAGAAAATTTTGTAGAGAACTTTGCGAAAGTCTACTATTCATGGGAGCAATCCGATAAGTCCATTGATAATCGAATGGAAAGTCTAAAAGGCTATCTGACAGATGAACTTCAAGCTCTCAATGTTGATACAGTACGCAAAGATATTCCTGTATCGTCTTCTGTAAGAGGATTTCAGATATGGACGGTAGAGCCAACTGGCGACAATGAGTTTAATGTAACCTACAGTGTAGACCAGCTCATTACAGAGGGAGAAAATACAAAGACCGTCCACTCTGCTTATATAGTGAGTGTCTATGTAGATGGTTCTGGAAATATGGTACTGGTTAAGAATCCGACCATTACCAACATACCTAAGAAATCAAGTTATAAACCAAAAGCCATTGAAAGTGAGGGGACGGTTGATTCCATTACAACCAATGAAATCAATGAGTTTTTAACGACGTTCTTCAAGCTCTATCCTACAGCGACAGCCAGTGAACTTTCCTACTATGTGAATGACGGGATATTAAAACCAATCGGAAAAGAGTACATCTTTCAAGAACTGGTAAATCCTATTCACAATCGTAAGGATAATCAAGTCACGGTATCGCTGACAGTGGAGTATATCGACCAGCAGACCAAAGCAACGCAGGTATCTCAATTTGATTTGGTACTTGAAAAGAACGGGAGTAATTGGAAGATTATAGAATAACAAATATTGGTACATTATTACAGCTATTTTGTAATCACGTACTCTCTTTGATAAAAAATTGGAGATTCCTTGACAAATATGCTCTTACGTGCTATTATTTAAGTATCTATTTAAAAGGAGTTAATAAATATGCGGCAAGGTATTCTTAAATAAACTGTCAATTTGATAGCGGGAACAAATAATTAGATGTCCTTTTTTAGGAGGGCTTAGTTTTTTGTACCCAGTTTAAGAATACCTTTATCATGTGATTCTAAAGTATCCAGAGAATATCTGTATGCTTTGTATACCTATGGTTATGCATAAAAATCCCAGTGATAAAAGTATTTATCACTGGGATTTTTATGCCCTTTTGGGTTTTTGAATGGAGGAAAATCACATGAAAATTATTAATATTGGAGTTTTAGCTCATGTTGATGCAGGAAAAACTACCTTAACAGAAAGCTTATTATATAACAGTGGAGCGATTACAGAATTAGGAAGCGTGGACAAAGGTACAACGAGGACGGATAATACGCTTTTAGAACGTCAGAGAGGAATTACAATTCAGACAGGAATAACCTCTTTTCAGTGGGAAAATACGAAGGTGAACATCATAGACACGCCAGGACATATGGATTTCTTAGCAGAAGTATATCGTTCATTATCAGTTTTAGATGGGGCAATTCTACTGATTTCTGCAAAAGATGGCGTACAAGCACAAACTCGTATATTATTTCATGCACTTAGGAAAATGGGGATTCCCACAATCTTTTTTATCAATAAGATTGACCAAAATGGAATTGATTTATCAACGGTTTATCAGGATATTAAAGAGAAACTTTCTGCCGAAATTGTAATCAAACAGAAGGTAGAACTGTATCCTAATATGTGTGTGACGAACTTTACCGAATCTGAACAATGGGATACGGTAATAGAGGGAAACGATGACCTTTTAGAGAAATATATGTCCGGTAAATCATTAGAAGCATTGGAACTCGAACAAGAGGAAAGCATAAGATTTCAGAATTGTTCTCTGTTCCCTGTTTATCACGGAAGTGCAAAAAACAATATAGGGATTGATAACCTTATAGAAGTTATTACTAATAAATTTTATTCATCAACACATCGAGGTCCGTCTGAACTTTGCGGAAATGTTTTCAAAATTGAATATACAAAAAAAAGACAACGTCTTGCATATATACGCCTTTATAGTGGAGTACTACATTTACGAGATTCGGTTAGAGTATCAGAAAAAGAAAAAATAAAAGTTACAGAAATGTATACTTCAATAAATGGTGAATTATGTAAGATTGATAGAGCTTATTCCGGGGAAATTGTTATTTTGCAGAATGAGTTTTTGAAGTTAAATAGTGTTCTTGGAGATACAAAGCTATTGCCACAGAGAGAGAGAATTGAAAATCCCCTCCCTCTGCTGCAAACGACTGTTGAACCGAGCAAACCTCAACAAAGGGAAATGTTACTTGATGCACTTTTAGAAATCTCCGACAGTGACCCGCTTCTGCGATATTATGTGGATTCTGCGACACATGAAATCATACTTTCTTTCTTAGGGAAAGTACAAATGGAAGTGACTTGTGCTCTGCTGCAAGAAAAGTATCATGTGGAGATAGAAATAAAAGAGCCTACAGTCATTTATATGGAAAGACCGTTAAAAAAAGCAGAGTATACCATTCACATCGAAGTTCCACCGAATCCTTTCTGGGCTTCCATTGGTCTATCTGTAGCACAGCTTCCATTAGGGAGCGGAGTACAGTATGAGAGCTCGGTTTCTCTTGGATACTTAAATCAATCGTTTCAAAATGCAGTTATGGAGGGGATACGCTATGGCTGTGAACAAGGATTGTATGGTTGGAATGTGACGGACTGTAAAATCTGTTTTAAGTATGGCTTATACTATAGCCCTGTTAGTACCCCAGCAGATTTTCGGATGCTTGCTCCTATTGTATTGGAACAAGTCTTAAAAAAAGCTGGAACAGAATTGTTAGAGCCATATCTTAGTTTTAAAATTTATGCGCCACAGGAATATCTTTCACGAGCATACACCGATGCTCCTAAATATTGTGCGAACATCGTAGACACTCAATTGAAAAATAATGAGGTCATTCTTAGTGGAGAAATCCCTGCTCGGTGTATTCAAGAATATCGTAGTGATTTAACTTTCTTTACAAATGGACGTAGTGTTTGTTTAACAGAGTTAAAAGGGTACCATGTTACTACCGGTGAACCTGTTTGCCAGCCCCGTCGTCCAAATAGTCGGATAGATAAAGTACGATATATGTTCAATAAAATAACTTAGTGTATTTTATGTTGTTATATAAATATGGTTTCTTGTTAAATAAGATGAAATATTTTTTAAGGCTCTGTCACAACAAATGGTTGATTTTTGACGAGAAATAGCGTATAATAATAGTAAGAAACAGTACCACCGAAGGAGGTAATTGGATATGCCTACTATCAAAGACGCATTAGATATTATCGGTAAGTTGACTGTCGCAGAGCAGGAAAGCCTTAAAACAATGCTTTTAAGTCCTGCCTTTGTAAAGTCTTTGAATATTGAAGATTTCGTAGCAAAGGAACGCTTTGCAAATGGTCGTGTATGCCCTCTTTGTGGCTGTATCCATGTGGTTCGCAATGGTCATCGTAAAGATGGCACACAGCGATATGTATGTAAGGATTGTGGCAAGTCCTTCGTGATTGCTACGAACTCCATTGTGTCTGGTACAAGAAAAGACTTGTCCGTGTGGGAGCAGTACATTGATTGTATGATGAATGGCTTATCCATTCGTAAGACTGCTGTTGCTTGTGGGATTCACAGAAACACCGCATTCCTTTGGAGACACAAGATTTTGGATGCACTTCAGAATATGGCAGACGATGTTACCCTTGACGGCATTATTGAGGCTGACGAAACTTTTTTCGCCATCTCGTACAAGGGCAATCATAGCAAGAGTAAGACATTTGCTATGCCACGCAAGGCTCATAAGCGTGGTCATTCTACACATATCAGAGGCTTGTCCCAAGAAAAGGTATGTGTTCCTTGTGCGGTTAATAGGAATGGCTTGTCTATCTCCAAGATTACGAATACTGGTAGAGTTTCTACAAGAGATTTACATCATATTTATGATGGTAGGATTAAGACCAATTCCACTCTTGTTACGGACAAGATGAACTCCTATGTGAGATTTACAAATGCCAATGGCATTGACCTTGTGCAGTTAAAGACTGGCAAAGCCAAGAAAGGCATTTATAATATCCAACATATCAATAGCTACCATAGCCAGCTAAAGAGGTTTATGCGTGGCTTTAACGGTGTTTCTACCAAGTATCTGAACAACTATCTTGTGTGGAATAACCTTGTAAATTACGCCAAAGAAAGCGACATAGAGAAAAGGAACATCTTCTTAACTTTCGTTTTGGCAACATTGAAAACTGCTAAATGCAGAGATTTATCAAACAGACCAGCAGTTCCTCTGGTCGCCTAATTAGAATTTGTGGAGATGATAAGATGGTCAATATAACAGATGTAAAACAGATTCTTCAATTTGCAATAGATGCGGAGATTAAAGTCTTTCTTGATGGTGGCTGGGGTGTAGATGCTCTTCTTGGATATCAGTCAAGAGCCCATAATGATATTGACATTTTTGTAGAAAAGAACGATTATCAGAACTTTATAGAAATAATGAAAGCTAATGGCTTTTATGAGATTAAGATGGAATATACAACATTGAACCATACTGTATGGGAAGATTTGAAAAACAGAATTATTGATTTGCATTGTTTTGAATATACGGACGAAGGTGAAATTCTTTATGATGGGGATTGTTTTCCGGTAGAAACTTTTTCGGGTAAAGGAAGAATTGAGGAAATAGAGGTTTCCTGTATTGAACCATATAGTCAAGTAATGTTCCATCTGGGATACGAGTTTGATGAAAATGATGCACATGATGTGAAGTTATTGTGTGAGACACTTCATATCGAAATTCCAAATGAGTATAGATAACTGCAAATAACAGTTTGTAGGGGAGTTCTGATACTCCCCTATAAAAATGGCTATTTATCAACTGTTTGTTGTGACATAGCCTTTTTTAATAAAGATTTGAATTAAAGTGTAAAGGAGGAGATAGTTATTATAAACTACAAGTGGATATTGTGTGCTGAGAGCTTTCTTCTATACTAATAGACGAAAGGGTGTGAAAATGATTTTTAAATGATACTGTGGAACGGAACAGTAGCCCTAGTATTGACTACTGTCGTTTCTATTCATATTGGCTATTCTAGGACTGAGATGAAAAAATCTATAAATGCTCAGAATAAAATTGAACCCGCAAATCTCCCCAAAACAATGGTGAGTCATGTACTTGTATTATTCCGAAAAAATACACCTCTGGTGCAGTGAGACAAATTGGTGTATCTTATAGTGGCTTCGTAGATGAAAGCTATACTCTACTATCACTCTTTGATGATGTAGAACAAATTGAAAAAGATAATAGACTTCAGACAGCTATTGATGTTGTCAGAGAACAGTTTGGTTTTTTAGCCATACAAAAAGGAACCGTCCTAACTGAAGGTTCCAGAAATATTGAACGCAGTAAACTTATCGGTGGTCATTCCGCGGGTGGATTGGAGGGATTAAAATGAAACAAGAAAAAAATACAGTACAATTTTCAGAAATCCGTAGCAAAGGATGTAATGATATTGAAATGCTTGAAAGATTTTTACATGGAATCGTTGAAACAGCAACTTCAAAACTTCGTCAGAGAAAACTCAAAACAACTGAAATATCGATACGACTAGTACATGCTAAATCTGAAAACCGATTACCATTGGAATTTACATTTAGCATTAAGCCAACAAGCTCATCTGTGATAATCTATACTGAGGTAATCAATCGCTTTAAAGAATGTTACACAGGTGGGGGAATTCAAGGTTTTACGATTCAATTTGATAAAAATACCCTTGCCTCTGCATAGAAAGGATTTGATATGATTGACCGTTCATATTTACCATTTCAATCAGCAAGAGAGTACCAGGATACAAAGATGCAAAAATGGATGGGCTTTTTCCTATCTGAACATGCATCAGCACTCTCTGATGATACAAACAAAGTAACGTACATGTCTGACTTATCACTAGAGAAGAAATTATTACTCCTCAGTCAAGTATACGCCGGGCAGCTACGCACACGCATTCAAGTGATTGAAAAAAACAAGCGTGTTTCCTACACTGGAACAATACCAAGTCTGACCAAAGATTTCATTTTGATAAAAACTACAACAGGTCACATCAATTTGAAATTAAAAGACATTATTAGTATTGAACTTGTCGAGGAGGTGCTCTATGAATCAGCTTGAGTTTCAGCGTAATCACCTACAAATGGACTATTATAGCGAGAGCTACCAAGATTTTGAACGTGACTTCTACCGCTACTCTAACATGAATATTCCATTGACCTTCCTAACTGATGATATCCTAAAAACAATGGCGACTTCACGTAAGAATTACTTTGTCCTCAATAAGGAAAAGTCCAGAGATAACCGCGATCACTTCTTCATATTTGAAGTAAGTACCGTAGATGAGAATCCGCTAATCTATCATTATACATATAAGAAAACTACAATATATTTAGCAGAAAAATAGGAGCAGTTCAATTGACTGTTCCTATTTTTAATATTCATAAAATCTAAAGTCTTTATACTCTTTAACAATGGAGTCGCCAACCAGAACAGACTATACTGACCAGCGACTACCTTAAATTTAATGTTTCAGATTTATTTTCTTATCTCTAATTTCATAAACTACATCTGCTACATTTTCGAGTAATCGTTTATCGTGGGTGATAAACACGATAGTTCCGGTGTACTCCTTCATTAGTATTTCCAAAGCCTCTAAACTTGGTATGTCAAGGAAGTTACTGGGTTCATCCATTATTAGGATGTTATATCTACCCATGAGCATTTTAGCAAGCAACAATTTTATAATTTC
The DNA here is from genome assembly GCA_001560895.1 of Streptococcus mitis. Taxonomy (NCBI): domain Bacteria; kingdom Bacillati; phylum Bacillota; class Bacilli; order Lactobacillales; family Streptococcaceae; genus Streptococcus; species Streptococcus mitis. The sequence continues at coordinate 1,097,461 of CP014326.1, read as the reverse complement.
TCCACCGCTTAAAACAGATAAACTTTTTCCAATATCGTTCTGTTTGAACCCCATAGATGCTAGCACTGAACGAATTTCTGATATATTGTAGTCACAATCCTTCTGCATAAACTCCATAACATTCTGATTACTGTTGTACTTGTAACCATTCTGTGCAAAGTAACCTATTTTTGCCTTAGGCGAAATAGAAATTCCTTCTTCATGGTTTAAGATCATTTGGATTAAAGTTGTTTTTCCGATTCCATTACCACCAGTTAACGCCACTTTTGCTCCTAACGGAATTTGAAAAGATGCATTTTCAAACAGAGCCTTATCCCCAAATACTTTATTAATTTCTGCACCGACTATAGGGTATGGATTATGGAGCTCCAATGCTTTACTTTGCCTGAAACGAATTCTGCGAATGCCTTCCGGAGCTTCTACTTTTCCTAAGGCCGCAATCCTGTGCTCTAGGGTTTTAGCAGCATTATACATCTTTTTTTCCTTACTTCCTATTGATTTTTGATGAGCTAAACGCCCTCCGTCTTCAGTACTTTTTTTCTTTGAAGAACCTTTTGCCTTCTGTTCTATTTTACGAGCCTGTTTTCGCTTTTCCTCCGCAGCCCTTTCCAATCGGGCACGTTCCGCAATAAATTGTTCGTATTCTGCAGCTTGGCTCTTACGTTCTTCCTCTTTCTGACGAAGATAATCAGAATAGTTTCCCCAATACTCAGTGATTTTGCCATCTTTCAGTTCCCATATTTTATCTACTATTTCATCAAGAAAATAGCGGTCATGGCTAATAACTAACAGTGCACCTGTAAAATATTTTAGCTGTCCTATTAGAAAATCAATTCCTTCACGGTCTAAATGGCTCGTAGGTTCATCCGCTAAAATACCATGAACCTGTGCCGATAAGGCCTGTGCTATTTTAAGCCTTGTTTCTTCACCACCGCTCATAGTCTGTATATTTAATTGCTCAACACCTAGCTTGCCTACAAGTGCAAAATCTTTTTCCTCCTGCAGAGTTACTTCGTCCAACTGGGGAATATAGGCAAGTTCACCCAGACGATTCATTTTACATCCTGGGGGAGTTAATTCTCCTAAAAGTACCCTGAGTAAAGTGCTTTTTCCAGCACCATTTGCTCCTACTAAACCAATACGGTCATAATCATATACTTCTAATTCATTTATATCTAAAACATCGCGTCCTTTGAATTCCACACGAATGTCTTTTGCTTTTAATATTAATTCCATAACATTTCCTCCTGTCTATAATCGCATGCTTTCATTTGCTTGTATGCAGGGAAAACCCTGCGATTTTAGCAGGAAGAGTTACATGAAAATAAGATACATAAATATTCCTCCAATATTGTTTATTTTAAATCTAATTTTCTAACCTCAGTTATCATTTGGCAAACTATAGCAATGCCAATAATTAAAATACCTGATAGTAAAAACCAATGATTTACACCGATTTTATCAGCAAAGAATCCAGAAAGAATTAACCCAATTGGCATAGCAAGTGACATGATACTTCCGATCAAAGAAAATACACGTCCTAAATATTCAGGCTTAATTTTCTCCTGAAAAAGAGCTGTTTGCACACCGCTATAAAATGGCACCGAAAGCCCCATTATTGCACAGCAAACTACGAATATTACAAATCCATTTGGAGGAAGTATTCCCGAAACGGCTAAACTGGTCCCCATTATAAAAAATGAACTTGTTATTAGTAATACATGCTTTTCGAAGCCCCCTAATCTTCCTAATAATAAGCCTCCTGCTAGCATCCCAAATGCAAAGGAAATTTCCGTAATAGAAATATGCACAGGCGTTCCATTAAAGTGTTCCATGCTTATTAAAGGAAATAGTGCATTGATTGGCATATAAACAAAAGTATATAGTGTTCCTAAGAGTAATAAGGCAAACAATCCTTTGTTTTGTCTCAGAACCACAACTCCTTCTTTCATCTCCCTTATGAAATTTGGTTCTAAACTTTGCACTTGATTACCCAGCTTAGGTATACGTACAATTGCTACCGTAATAGATGCAATCACAGCACCCAATACGTCGATGGCAATAATAGCATTTAAATCCCAAACGGAGTATAAGAGTGCTGCAACTGCCGGACTAACAATATAGCTTATAGACTGCAAAGACTGACTATAGCCTGCGCATTTCGTTAGCTGTTCTTCTGGTACTAAAAGTGGTGTAACCGCATTGAGTGCTGGGGTATGAAAAGCTGTTCCAATGCTACGGATAAACAATACTATCATAATCATCCAGACAGGTAGCTCCATACAGAATGCAACAATAGCAAGCACTGCACCAGCTGCTGCGATAATTAAATCGGCACCAATCATTATCTTCTTCCTATCATGACGATCCACTAGCACACCAATGGCAGGTCCCAAAATCGCATAGGGTAAAAAACCTACTAATGAAGCCATAGACAAGACCATCGCAGATCCTGTTTTTTCTGTAAGGTAAAAAATAATCGCCATTTGCAGGATGGCACTAGTGATTAATGATACTGCTTGCCCTGCCCATATTGCATAAAATTTTCGTTTCCAATTGTTGTATTTTTCCATTTATATTATCTCCTGCATATTATTTTGCTTGAATTTCTATTTTGAATAGCATTCTAGGCAATAAAAAATGCAGGCCAAACCCCACAATGTGGCTTTTGGTCTGCATACATACAATTTGGAAACATTCATATTAAAGACATAGTTAAATAAAGGTATAGTTAAATAACCAATATCCTCACCGTAACTAATGAATGCTCAATATCGTATAAATAAGCACAACAAAAAAGCCTATCATCGGGTATAGATTCTGCTTTTTTTATTGCCAGCTTATCTTAAACGCATTGAGGCTGTCATAGTTTCGGTTCCTCCTACATCTTTGTTTATATCAATTTATAGTATAACACAACAAGATGATATGTTCAATATAAAAGTTATGGAATGAGACTCATACTTCCAATTCGATGCCAGATTTAAAGGATATGACGAAGTTTTCTTCATAGACTGTAACGCTCTGGATTATCTTCCTTAGTAGCAAGCGATTAGCTTTCACAAAATCTTCTGTTTGTAGTTTTAAAAATTCATCAGGATTTTCTAACTCAACCTCAAAATATTTCATTTTACATTCCCTCATTTCATTTATTGATAAATTGAGTTTGCAAAAAAGAGTGGACAATTTTTGTCTACTCTTAACCTTTAAAATAGTTTTTTTTAATCGATTTGAAGTTGCCTAAATTATTACTTATTCGGTAAAATGAAGTATTGCTTTCAACAGATTTCCTTCAACTACACTTCACTTGATTCAAACAAGGTGGGTACATTTCTATTCCCACAAACTCCTTGTCAATGGAAACAAACACGTACCCACAGGGTAAATGGAAATAGAAACTGATAATTTCTAGCTATCACTTCTACTCATTCCAAAAATTTTCTCACTCTGATACTTACCCACCATAAAGCAAAAAGCCTTGCAATCAAGGCTTTCATTATCCCTTTCGTTCAAAGGTTTCTAAGCTTTTACGAGCAGAGCGACACACTCAGCGGTTCGCTATCTCCGTTCTGTCTGCGTGCTAGCACTTGTCAATCACGGACAGCTATCGCATGGGCGGAAGTAAATGCTAATCTTCGTCGTTTTACTCCTTGACTAGCAAACTTACCGCCTCAACATGTCCTGTATGTGGAAATAAAACACGATTAAAGATAAGGGAAGATACTGAATTAAAAAAATTCCCCCTCTATTGTCCGAAATGCAGACAAGAAAATTTAATTGAAATAAAGCAGTTCAAAGTAACTGTGATTACAGAGCCAGACGCAAAGACGCAGAGCCGATAAAATGAGATTAATACAATCTCATTTTATCGGCTCTTTCCGTTATGTATGGATTCTTTTAATTAGTCTTCGATGTTTCTTGCTTCGTTGATACCGCTGGCTAAAGATTCCATTAAGGATAGTTCTTTGTCTGTAAAGCTATCCATGTATTTCTCTATCTGTAATCGTCGGGTGCTTTTTACCAAGTTATTAGCAGGTAAGAAAAATTCATCAACGGAAACATGAAGTAACGATACAAGGTCATAAAGAACTTGTATGCTGGGGTGTTGCCCTTTATTTTCAATATTAGTTAAGTACCGTGGGTCAATTTCAATCAATGCTCCCACTTGTTCACGAGTTAAACCTCGTTTCAATCGAGCTTCTTTAATGGCTAAACCAAAGGCTCTAAAATCATATTTATCTTCTTTTTTACGCATAGTAGACCACCTCTATACATTTTATTGTTCCTACTGAATTAAAAACAGGTATAGAAAAACGTGTTATATGGTTTATAGGTTTATATTTAATAAAAAGCACTACTAAACGCCAATAAAAAAAACCGTTATATGGTAGTGCTATTTACGCTGTTAAAATATTGTATCTTACTTCCAAATGGCGGTTTGTTGGAGGTCAACGTCGCCATGAAGTACATCATATACAATAAATTTCCTTACATTGGGTTCTTGTCAAAAAAAGTCGTCTATCTGCAATAGATAAGTACGTCCACCAATGTGGTTTTATAAATCATATAGATAGAATAACAGAAGCATGTAAACAGAGAAATAAATCTGTTTATATGCTTTTTTGGCTATTCAGAACTTTTTTACAAAGTTTATTTATCAGTAATGCAACAAATCCCCCTTTCACATTGGGACTAAGAGTGAAAGGAGATAAACGAGCAAGGCTCACTTCCTTTCCTAGACAGAAAGGGGGTGAGAAACATGAAACCATCTTTTTTTCAGACCACAATAGAAAATCAGTTTGACTATATCTGTAAACGTGCTATGGAAGACGAGCGAAAGAATTATATGCTTTATCTTTCAAGGATTGCAAAGCGTGAGGTGTCCTTTTCGGATGTTGGCGATTATCTTGTTAGCCAGTTTGCGACAACAGATAACTATTCAACTGACTTTCAGATTTTTACACTCAATGGGTTATCAGTAGGCGTTGAAAATGATTTGTTGAGTGAAGCATTACGTGAGTTGCCAGACAAGAAACGTGAAATTCTACTGCTGTTTTACTTTATGGACATGAGCGATTCAGAAATTGCAGACCTGTTGAAATTGAACCGTTCTACTGTCTATCGGCATAGAACCAGTGGACTAGCCTTAATTAAAAAGTTTATGGAGGAATTTGAAGAATGAAAACACAATATCCTATGATTCCCTTTCCTCTCATTGTAAAGGCAACAGATGGCGATACCGAAGCGATTAACCAGATTCTACATCATTACAGAGGGTACATAACGAAGCGTTCCCTACGACTTATGAAAGATGAATATGGCAATCAAAGTATGGTCGTTGATGAAGTCTTACGTGGAAGAATGGAAACCAGACTGATTACAAAGATTTTGTCATTTGAAATTAAGTAATATCCTCTCTCCTTTCGTGGAAGCGTGCTAAACCATTCCACGCTTCCCGAACAGGGAGGTTTGTTATTCCACCAAAGCATATTGAGCTTTCAATGTGTTTTGATAGGCTAACGAGCCATTGTTCTTTGAAAACTGAATAAAAGTAATCGAATACGTTTCGATAAGAAAAGAGCCAACGGAACTAACCGCCATGACCTATCTTATAAAGATAGCGAGCGATTCATGTTAGTGATCCGAGAAGCAATCTTTAGCAGGATTGCCTGCAACGACATTCTTATCGTGATAATGATACTCCCATACAGTCAATAGTCCGAGCGTGATAAAACCGTCGCAGGCAATGAGTATGGCTACATGAGAACCATGCAGGGGTGGAACTCCCGTGAGCTTTGCTAAAGCTGTTCGATTGCTGGTAAAACAACTTTTATGAAATCCAAATAAGTGATTTGGAAAGGAGGATTTTATGAAGCAGACTGACATTCCTATTTGGGAACGTTATACCCTAACCATTGAAGAAGCGTCAAAATATTTTCGTATTGGCGAAAACAAGCTACGACGCTTGGCAGAGGAAAATAAAAATGCAAATTGGCTGATTATGAATGGCAATCGTATTCAGATTAAACGAAAACAATTTGAAAAAATTATAGATACATTGGACGCAATCTAGCGTCGCCAAAGGGTCTTGTATATGATAAAATAGTATTAAGTCGTATCAAGGCTCTTTCCATAAAGGAAAGGAGCAAATGCCATGTCAGAAAAAAGACGTGACAATAAAGGTCGAATCTTAAAGACTGGAGAGAGCCAACGAAAAGACGGAAGATACTTATACAAATATATAGATTCATTTGGAGAACCGCAATTTGTTTACTCGTGGAAACTTGTGGCTACAGACCGAGTACCAGCAGGAAAGCGTGATTGTATCTCACTTAGAGAGAAAATCGCAGAGTTACAGAAAGACATTCATGATGGTATTGATGTTGTAGGAAAGAAAATGACACTCTGCCAGCTTTACGCAAAACAGAACGCTCAAAGACCAAAGGTTAGAAAAAACACTGAAACTGGACGCAAATATCTTATGGATATTTTGAAGAAAGACAAGTTAGGTGTAAGAAGTATTGACAGTATTAAGCCATCAGACGCTAAAGAATGGGCTATTAGAATGAGTGAAAATGGTTATGCTTATCAAACCATCAATAACTACAAACGTTCTTTAAAGGCTTCATTCTATATTGCTATACAAGATGATTGTGTTCGGAAGAATCCATTTGACTTTCAACTGAAAGCAGTTCTTGATGATGATACTGTCCCTAAGACCGTACTAACAGAAGAACAGGAAGAAAAACTGTTAGCCTTTGCAAAAGCTGATAAAACCTACAGCAAAAATTATGATGAAATTCTGATACTCTTAAAAACAGGTCTTCGTATTTCAGAGTTTGGTGGTTTGACACTTCCAGATTTAGATTTTGAGAATCGTCTTGTCAATATAGACCATCAGCTATTGAGAGATACTGAAATTGGGTACTACATTGAAACACCAAAGACCAAAAGTGGCGAACGTCAAGTTCCTATGGTTGAAGAAGCCTATCAAGCATTTAAGCGAGTGTTAGCGAATCGAAAGAATGATAAGCGTGTTGAGATTGATGGATATAGTGATTTCCTCTTTCTTAATAGAAAGAACTATCCAAAAGTGGCAAGTGATTACAACGGCATGATGAAAGGTCTTGTTAAGAAATACAATAAGTATAACGAGGATAAATTGCCACACATCACTCCACATAGTTTGCGACATACATTCTGTACCAACTATGCAAATGCAGGAATGAATCCAAAGGCATTACAGTACATTATGGGACATGCTAATATAGCCATGACGCTGAACTATTACGCACATGCAACATTCGATTCTGCAATGGCAGAAATGAAACGCTTGAATAAAGAGAAGCAACAGGAGCGTCTTGTTGCTTAGTAGTACAAATGAATTTACTACTTATTTACCACTTCTGACAGCTAAGACATGAGGAAATATGCAAAGAAACGTGAAGTATCTTCCTACAGTAAAAATACTCGAAAGCACATAGAATAAGGCTTTACGAGCATTTAAGAAAATATAAAAAGATAATTAGAAATTTATACTTTGTTTCAAATAAAAAAGATGACTTACTGAACCTGTAAGCCACCTAATCAGTCGGTTTATTCTGGTGTCTGCCACCGCTTGGCCCGTACGTCCAAGATTGCTATCGGATTTTGTTCTGGTGTCCGCCACCGCTTGGCCCTTATGTCCAAGATTACTATCAGATTGACCATGAGCCGACCACTCATTTATAGACATATTGTATCTTTAAATAGCTACAATTTCAAGTGTAAACTCTTCTATTTGGTCGTATAAGCAAAACTGATGGCACTATCTGCTTGAGAGATTTTTCTAAAGGTATAGTTAGGGTTGCCCCCATAGTTGGTTTCAGACACAAGGAAAGAACCGTCATCATATACTTTCTCAACAAAAGCCACATGACCGTAGATGGCTGGTGTGCCATGTGTACCTCCCACAAAAGAAACAATGGCACCTGCTCTTGGTGTAGAGCCAGTTTCCCCACCAAGACTTGAAGCTGTCGCAACCCAGTCCTGACCATTTCCCATGGTATTAATGATTGAAATCTTTTCTCCATTTCTACCTTTTAATTTTAAGCCTAACTGGTTCATACGAGCCGCAACACCCCATGTACATTGTCCATAGGCATAGGCCATACCATCTCCACCACCAGGAACAGAATGCTCATACAAGTCCCCACGAACCCCTTCAAGGGATTGCGGGTCACTTTTTGCCTGTCCTCCATTTGTTTGGCTGAAGCCTTTTTCAATTTGGTAATACCATTCCGTTGCTCTGGTTTGTCTTTCCAGTAGTTTGTCACCAGAATTTCCCTCCCAATAGGTCAGAAAGAGTTGGGCGAGATTGGCTGCACTGCCCGAATTTCCAAAGAAATCCTTTAACCAACTTTGATAGTAAGGACTATCTCCATGAAGCATAAAGTCAAGTTGTAGGTCTAAATCATACCATTTCTTATTTTGGGTGCGTGCATAATTTAACAAGGCTGTATGACGTATTGAACCATCTGCAGTATCTGTCCATTGCCCTAATCCCAAACCTCTATGAAGGATATTAGGATAAGCACCACTATAAATGGCTGGTCCTCCTATCGCTAACCAGCTTTCATCATCCCATGAGGAATCGGTAGCGCCAACTGGAGGAGATAAATAATCTCCTTCAGCACGTTTTGGATTAATAGAAGACTCTACTGACCAATTTCCTAAAATAGCCGCAATGGCTTGGGGACTAGCCCCTTGAGATTTCAAAAACTCATAAATATGTTTTGCTCGTTCAAACTCATCTCCACCAAACTGACCAATGGCAGGTAAGATAGTGGTCTGAAGTTGAATGACTTTTGGAAAATAAAATTGCGGATTGACATACACCAATTTGTCTTTCTTGTTCTTATACTTTTGATAGGAAACTTTCAAACCTGTATCGTCTGGTGTTTCACCAATAATATCACCTGTTAGGACTCTTGTCCCCTCAATCGCACGGCCATTATGAATAGAATACAAGGTTAAACGACTCTCATTCTCTCCTTTTCCATTAGTGAGAATTACATTGTCACCATCTAAAGATACTAACCCATCCATTGGTGCGACAATCGTTTGGTGAGCCTTGGCTTCTAGTAGAATGTACTCCTGAAGAGTAGGTTTTCCGTCTAAATCATAGTATCCATAACGATAAGTCATGGTTAGACTATCTTCGTTGCTTTTCCCCTCAAATGGATTGTCCAATTCCTGCATGGAAGCATACACACCTTCTTCTTTTAGTTCCTTCATTTCCTCTTGATCATCTTTCGAGAGTTTATACTTAGGAGTTTCATAAAGGTCTTGCATGGATTTCAAATCTTCCCCATCGTTTAAATCATGCCACAAAGTAGATAGATAATCCTTGTAAGTTTCTGAACTAAATAAGTGAACTGGTTTGTGTAACTCATAGTCATGGAATTTAAAGTTCATATACCCCATCACATCATCAACTTTTGTGTAATAGGTAATGCCTTTGTCATTTGTACGAGTATGTTCTGCGTCTTCCCAAGTTAGGTGGGTATAAGCTTTTGTTAATTCAAATTCATCTTGTTGAATCAAACTAGCAGATGAAAATCCTAAAAAGAAGCTCATCATAAGTAAGAGAAGAAAAACTAATCCTCCTACTATCCATGTTATAGGATTCCCAGCCGCAAATGTAAAGAAGGAAAAGGCTGCTTTTAGTTTTTGATAGATATTTCGGACACTAGTAAGACCTTGTTTCTTTAATTTTCGATACCGATTTTTAAAGGAACTTGGATTATCTTTCGCTAGTTTCCATCCTTTTCCAGCCTTAAAATGATGGTATCGCTCTTTTGTGTTGGTCAGTCTTTTCTTGGTAAAACGACCTGTTGCTTGTCCTGTTTTGACACTAGCTTTTCCAAGGTTATAAGAAAGCCGACTGTAGCGTTTCCCTTTTCTAATGGTCTCTTGAAGTGTGCGATAGCCTTCTAAATCTTCATTTTCTGAAGCTAACTCTCCACCTTCACGTCCAAGGACATAAAGAAAAGTTTTGGCTTTCCTACTGACTTTTTTGGACTTATAGGCTTGTTTAGTAGATTTTAAATTTTCTTTAGCAGCCTTGACTTCTTTCTTAGCTTTTAATTCTTCTAAACTCTTCCCTTGAAAGAAAAAATTAGATTTTTGTTTCGATTCCTGACCGTAGAGAAATTTTTGATTGTTTTTTCTTTCTTTACGACTCTCTTTTCTTTCTTCTTTTGCTTCTACCTTGGCTTCCTTAAATTGCTTCTTGGCTATTTTCAATCGTTTCCTAGCATGAGGCAACCGTCTGTCTCTTAATTCTTTTCGATTCAAAAGAGATGGAGGACTATTTTGAAGAATATGATTGTAGTCTTCATTTGCTTGTTTTACTCTCTCCTTTGAAGCTTCTCTCATCTCCTCTAGCTTTTCTTTTATCTCTTTTTTCCATACTTTTTCATCCAGTACAGAGGAATCTTTTTTCTGTTTCCTCACCTCCTTCTTTCCTTGTTTCAAGAATTTCTTCTCATCTTTTAGACTTCTTCTAAATGCCTTTCGGGCACGTATGATTTCTCTTTTATCCTTCATTATACTTCCCCTTAGTTAGAAGCCATTTTATCAGGATCCGTACTCATAATATCAAACAATTGAGTACCTTGAGGAATCTTATTTTTAAAGGGAACGACAACGGAACCAGCTTTTATCAGTCCTGCCCCTTTTTCTGGATTGACTAGGTATTTTTCAAGTTCTTTTGACAAGCCTAAGAGTTGAACCAGTTCTTCTCTATCATTTTTTGCTTGCTTGAGGAGAATCATAAATTCACTATTTGCAATAATCCGTCTACCATTTGGATCTAACAATAAGGTTTCGACGTTTTGAGTTATTCCAGTCGGACTGGCTCCATATTTTCTGACACGACTCCACAATTTAAAGAAGAAATCACTGGCATATTTATCTAATAAGAGAAGCTGCATTTCATCAAAATAAATCCAGGTCTTCTTCCCTAATTTTTGGTTCCGAACAACACGATTCCATATCTGATCAAAAACCACCATAAGGGCGATTTGTTTCAGCTCATCTCCTAACTTTTTAACATTATAGATTAAGAAATTGGATCCTGTCTGAATGTTTGTTTTATGAGAAAAAATATCAAGAGAACCTTCGACATACAGTTCCATATCAAGTGCCAAATTCTGCGCTTCTTCTTCTGGTTGTTGACTCAAGACAAAGACCCATTCTTCCAAAGAAGGTTCTTTAAAAGACTGATAGGTGAGTCTGGTGACTCGGTCGATAATCGATTTTTCTCTTCCATCCATTTTTCTATCCAATAACTTGCCGATAAAGGATAAAAGAAATTCTGATTTTACCTTTACAGGATCTTCATCCATATTTTCTTCAGACAAGTCAAGGACATTGAGATAGGTTTGGGAATCAGGCGCAATATCAATCATTTCTCCCCCAAAAGCCCGGCCAATGACACTATATTCTGCTTCTGGATCCACGATGATAATTTCTGTATTTTCACCAGATTCCTTGATTTTGGTCGTGATAATTTCATGCTTGGTTGCCATCCCTTTCCCAGCTCCAGATGTTCCTAAAATCAGACCAGATGGTGTATTTAATAGGCTTCGATCAATGGTAATAATATTACTTGAGATTTGATTGATACCGTAATATTTTCCACTACGGTCTTGTAAGTCTACTGAAGTCCATGGAGAGTTCACTGCTACATTGGACGTTAATAAACTCCGTGATACTCCCTCTAAAAAATCACAACCAAATGGCAGCAAACTATTAAAGGCTGCTTCTTGCATATATGGAAGTTTATCAATCATTAGGTCATTAGAGCCGGCCACTTGTTGGATAGTGTCTAAAGCTTGTTTGAGTTCTTCTTCATCCTGACCAAAAACCCCAATCAAGAAGACCGTTTGAAATAGTTTATCTCCTGTCTCTGTCATGGTTTTTAAGAGTTCCTCAGCTTCATCGATATTGCTTTCTAATACATGACCTACTTTTTCCAAATAGATACCTGTACGAGCAAGTTTTTGTTGTTCCCCAATCTTTTGGGATTCCATCAAGGTCTTCTTTGTTCGTAGTTTCTTCATGGCATCTGCCTTGGTCGAACTTTGAGCATGGAGGCTCACAATCAATTCCAAATCTCCTTGCATGAGGTCTCGAATAAACTGATCCCCTAATTCCATACCATAGTCTCTCACATAGACAATCTGTAATAAGCGGTCATTGATTTGTAGGTAATTCTTGTTTTTAAAATCCAAGAGATTAGGAGCTATAAAGTGACGAGTTGTCTGACCAGATCTGGTTAAATCACGGTAAGAAAAAGGAAGATGGTGTTCTCCTCTAAGCATATCGGCCAACAAGTTGACACGGTCTTCTCCAGCCAAGGATTCAAAACGTGCATCAATTTCTGAGAAACCACTCTTGAAATATTCTCCTATTTGGGACAAGGAACGATAGGCTTGTTTGGGATTAGAATCCTTTCTACCAAAGCTAATCAGTTTAACAGCCGAAAAGTTATTTTCGCCACTGTCTAAATTCTGATTCATCATCCGATTCAATTCTTTACGATAGGTATCATACCCATCTTCTTTTTCCTCATACAAAACACTTTGTCTGAATTTTTCTAAATTCAATCTTTTGTTAAAGATAGTCAATTGGAAGTTGGTTTGGTCGTCTAAAGAGTTAATCAAATCAGAATACTTCTCAATGATTGCGCCCTTATCTTCTAAACCAACAGTTTGGTAATTGACGTCCCCAAGTAAGTAGCTTTGTGAGAAATAATCTTCTTTTACCTGCATTAGACCATTTTGGTACAGGGCTTGATAGGCAAGAGTATTAGCCGTTGATGGTAACACTTCCTCTTTTTTATCTTTAACTTTTTCCTTTTTATTAGTCATTGAAGTTTTTTGTTTCTTTAATGTATTTGATTTTCTTTTCATGTTCAGATCCTTTCTTTCCTGTAATTGTGCGTAGGGGAACCGTTAATTCAAAATGTAGACGGTATTTCAAATAATGTTCAAAATATAAATCATTGGGTTTATAGACTCCAAAAAGCATGAGGGGGATGGTAAAGGCAAACACAAAACCGTAAACAAACCAATCTCCAAATTGCCAGAAAAAGAGATTCAAGCCCAAAACAATAATTGTGACAATAAAGGCTGGTAAAACAAAGATGATTTGTCTTGTAGTGAAACCTAACCAAGCCCTGTGTTGGTATTTTGAGATGTCTTTAAAGACACGTGTATTCATGACTTTCCTTTCTAAAAAGGCTAAGAAGCAATCACTTCCTAGCCTTTATCTAATTACATACCTAAGATTGAGCGAGCCGTACGTTGAGAACCAACGAGGGCAATAATCAGTAAGATAGCTTGTATTAAACTACCAAACATAATCGCAAGAGATTGCAGGACTCCTGCACCATTTGAAACAGCTATTTTCCCAGCAGATTCAAACAAAGGAACAAGAGAAACAATCAGAAAAATAAGAACCCCTTGTACCGCATAGACCATAATATTTTTTAAATAGCCAATACCAATAGACTTCCACTCATCACTTAAAAATGTTGGAATCGTAAGAGGGGCAAATGGGATCATAAGGTAGAGTTGAATAAATCGAATAGATACCAAAAGATTGACCATGGCTGCACTTACTATCCGAACTAGCCAAATGAGGAGGGCGAAAAAGCCCACAATCATCCGGCCAATAAATCCTGACCCTTTTAATCCAGAGATTGTATCATACTTTGCCCCACCGTGAGCCACAATCGAGGCCACTTGTTCAATGGCATGACTCGCAATCCCAATGATGGCTTCTACAATGACGGTAGTGTTGGTAATTACAACTGCAACCATAATATAACTAATCAACATCGGTGCTAATGCTTCAAAGGTCATCGCTCCACCAGAGTTAGCAATTTTCTTTGCCATCTTCGAAAATTCTAAGATGAGAACAACTGATAAAATCGCAACTCCAAGAGGCTGCATGACACTTTTAGTAATACTAGACATATAAGTCCAAACTGTTGGATTGTAGCTAGATAGAGATTTAATCAGATCTACCGTAGATTGTAAATCTACATTAAATCCTTCAAATAAATTTTCAGCTGATATTTTTTCAGATGCAAGGTAAACAAAGGGTGAGACTAAACTAAGATTCATGTCATTGTTTATCCTCCTAAATTGAAATCTGAGTTACAAAGGCTCCAGCAGCCCCGACCATAACTCCACCGACAATTTCAAGAATGGCATTCCGAACACCTGGTCCACCATCTTTAATGTTGGTTGCAAGGTTGACAATCCCCACAACAACGAGAAAGGCACCAACCGCAATCAATCCCTTCTGTAACAAAGACATAGCTTGTGCAAACATAGCACTTGCGTCTACTCCATAAACAAAACCTTTAAAATGCGTAATCATCTATTTCCTCTTTTCTATTTTTATTTTAAACTAGATTCAAAAGTTAAATCACGAATTCTAAGGCCTTCAAGATGATTTTCTTGTCTTTGATTCAAAGGATTGATTTGATAGTTCCACCACCGTTCATCGGTTTCTTGATTGGCTAGGTACTTCCAGTTTGGATGCTTAATGGAATTGTACTTTTTACTTTTAAAGACAGGCATATTGGCAATTCGAACCAAGCATTCATGCCGTTTCATATTTCCGACTTCATCAGGTGTCATTAAATCACGAGCAATCTTTTGATGAGAAAGGGATCCTGAACCTGTCTGGCCAAAGGAACGACTAGTATTTCGAACATCAATGGTTTGTTTACCGAGTAATCCACTCATAAATTTAAAGGTATCTTCATCATTACCACCTAAGTAGACTAAGCTATCACAGTTCCCCAAAATGGTTTTCCAAGCTTCTTTTTCTTTATAGAGCCCTTGAAGTTGGGCAATATTTTGTAGAATAGGAACGAGACTCATATTCCGAGAACGGACTGTTGAGGTTTGTTCAGCAAAATCTGGGATTTCTCCGATATTTGCGAACTCATCTAAGTAAACTCTCACATGAAGAGGTAATTGTCCCTTAAAATCAATATCTGCTTGTCTTGTTAGGGTTTGAAATACGGTTGAAAAAAAGAGGGCTGAAAGAAAGCGAAAGGTACTATCGTTATCTGGGATAACTAAGTAAACCATTGATTTTTCCTTGCCCCATGTCTTCATATCAAGGGTATCTCTTTTGGTCAAATCCATAACACTTTGTATATTGAAGAGGGCAAATTTAGCAGTGGTTACAGCAACAACAGAATCCAGAGTCTTATCCTTATAATTTTGGAAATCTGCCCAATTTCGCATGGTAAAATTTTCAGTCCCATACTTTTTAGCATAATTTTCAAATAGAATTTCTAAGACACTTTTTTCTTGGTTTTCACCCTTGGATAAGTGTTTAATGAGTTTTGAGATTTCAGCAAAACTTGGATAACGCCCTCGTTTTTTTCGCTCTTCCACTTCTTTTTTTTGACGTTTCAACAAGTTTTGGTATTCCTTTTGACTTAAACGACTTTCTTCTATGAGCTGTTCTCTTGTTTTAGGTGGGTTATAGAAATCGACCAAGTAGGAGGCTAAAGCTCGTACCAAAGTCATAGAAGCTTCATCCCAAAATGGATCACTACGGGAGCCAGAGCCTTTGGTATTATTGAAATAAACCGTCAGCATGCGATTCAAATCATTTTCTGTCTCTATATAGCGAAAAGGATTGAAGCCATCTGAGTTCTTCATATTGACTAAATCTAACACCTTTACTTGGTAGCCATGTTCTAAAAAGAGTTTGCCTGTTTTCTCGGCCAAGTGATCTTTAGGATCCACTACAATATTAGAACTATTCATTTGAATCAGATTGGGTTTCACAAAGCGAAATGTCTTCCCACTTCCTGAACCTCCAATCACCGCAATATTCTTATTCCTATCATATTGGGCTGGTTTTTTATCTAATAATGTCAGACGAACATCTTGTGCTAAGATCGTATCATGAGAAAATTCCTTACCGTAAAAGAGCTTCTTTTCTTTTAGAGTTCCAAAACGGGCGCTCCCGTATTCTACACCTTCTCGGTATTGTTTTTTACCAGTCTCTAAATAGAGATAAACCAGCAACATCATCACAAAGCCTAGTAGAAAAAAAGCACTTGATTTTCCAGTAAAGGAAACATTCCATGGCGACTGAAGAATTTCATCTTGACCTTCCATTAGAAGATGAGTCCATTTATCTAAGCTATTTCCAGTATAGGAATCATACAAAAGCGTCAAACGATGAAAAAGATAGCCTAGTAAGATACCTAACAGTGAGAATAGTAGGAATTTCTTTCCACTGTACATCATCTCACCATCTCTTTCTGTTTGACGGCTCCTTCTTGTCTAAAGGTTATTTGGGATTTAGCTTCATCAATAGCATCGTCTAATGACTTATCCATGGTAAAATCAGCTAATTTCTCTGGATCATTAACCATTTTTTCTAACAGATGGTCTAAATGATTGTCTAGAATCGAACGGTCTTTCGTGTAGAAATGTAGAGAATCCCCTTGCCAAGCGATGGCTAAAGGAATCTCTTCTTTTTCTAAAAAAGCTTTAAATTTCTCTATATCAATTGGTTTGTCTAAGAAATCTTTTTTCAGATTAATCGTATCAATCGAATAAGGAGATTGTAGCAATTCTTCTAATTTCTGTACTCCTATCTTATAGGCAGAATCCTGTGCTAAAGCCTGACGTCTAGACCATTCTAGAATTTTTAAGAGACTTTTTACAGTAAATAAAAGACTACGCTCTGCATATTGAACTGCCATTCGTTCCTGTTGTTCAGAGGACATCTGAGGCCTCCTTCTTAACAAATAGCAGCTTTCCTTCTTTATAACGATAAGCAATCAATTTCTGACGTTGCTTAATAGACTTGACAACCTGCAGTAGATCTCTCGAATAAGGTTCTCGAAGAGTAACTTCTACTGCTTTCCCATCAAAGATACCAACACGTTTAAATTCAATGTAGTCTTTTTTGAGATGTCCTAAGCCCATACCAAAAGGAAAATGATGGATCAATTGGATGGTACAACCACCTTTATTTCCCATTTGTTTCAAATCATACAAGTTTACTACCTTCATGATTAACTCCTTTATCTAGTTTGTCGCATCGTTTAAGTCTGGTAACGATAAACTCCGTGTCTGTTAGAAAATTCTCACACACGTCTTGTGCCAGTTGCCCTTCACAGGGAAATACTCTCAGTCCCTACTTACACAGGCACGCTAATCAAGACGGAGTGGATTCAATTTTCAAAGAACAGGTAGCTTTATTATAGATAAGAGTAGTTGAAATTTTTATCACATTTCTTATTTTTCTGTCGAGCTAAATTCATATTCATCAAAGAGTTTGAAATAAAAGACTAACATTGTTACATAACGTTAGCATTTCATTTCCCTAAAACAAGCTAATTTGGTCTAAAAAATCAGCAAACTATAAACTAGTAGGTTCCACACCAAATGTAGTCCCATACTGCCCCATAAGTCCGATTTATAGCGTACCATCCCTAAAAACATTCCCAAGGAAACATACAAACACCAAGCTAGAATGGTTCCTGGATGATGAGCTAAAGCGAACAAAACGCTTGTCAAAGCAACTCGAATATCTAATTTTCTGACCAAGTTCCATAAAATTTCTCGATACAAAAATTCTTCAACCATACTCGCATTGATTAAGAACAATAAAAATGAAAACCAAGGAACTTGATGTTGAAGCCCAATTAAGTTTGCTTGATTCGTGGTTCCTTGAGCATGAATCAGACTAAAACATAGACTTATAATCAGTAGACTAACGAATCCAATACCAAGCCATTTCATCCTAGTTTTCATATTGACCTTGACCACTTGTTTTCGTTGACCATACATCCATAAAAAAGAAATGAGTGACGCACCATAGAGAATCTCTAGTATAGTTAACTCACCAATACAAAGCAATTTCAGTAAGTATAAGGAAACCAATAGGACATTTACTTGTTGGAATATATAAACTGGAATTATTCTTTTCATAGTTACCTCCGAAATAAATCTTCATAATCTAAATCTAATACCTGCACAATCCTTTCTACCCATGGACTTTGAGGCATTCGTTGTTCCATCTTGTAGTGACGAATCTTTTGATACAAACGATTCAATTCACTTGGATAGTGAAACTCTCCCGCAAACATTTTTCTGGTTAACTCAATCCAGCTGATATTTCTTTCAGCCAAAATAATGGACAAGTTCTCCCAAAATCGTTCAGCCATATTGCTTCTCCTTTAACTTGATAAATAATGTGTTTGTGTCATGTAAATCAATTGTTTCGTATCTCTGGGCAATAAAGCTCTAGCCTCCTCTAGATTCAGATTTGGATAAACTCGCTTATTTGAAACCGCAAGAGGAAGTCTAATGGTTAGTTCAGGATTTTTTAAAATCATCTCAACGAAATCCGTTAATCTTAGATTGTCACGGTTCTTAAATCGCAATAAATTGGGAGATAAAAACTCAAAACAATCTGAAGAATAACTCATCATCTCAATTAATTTGTCCTTTGTCATTTCAGAAACTGAATGACAAGATACCTCGATACCATATTTTTGAAAGAAGTCTAAAAGAAGTTGATTTCTTTGGCTATTTTTACTTAGATAGAGATCAATCATGGGAGACCTCCCAAAGATTCGGTTCCATTTGATATTCTGAGACTATTAAGGAATCTAATAAATTTGCGAAGTTAATCGGTTTCTTATCTTCATCATAAGCTTTTACAGTTACTTGGGTTGTAAGTATTCCCTCTTTTCCCTCGGCTCGATAGCCTTGCCCATATAAAACAAAAACAAGATTATGATTATCATCTACAAAGGCATCAGCTCCGTTCTTTATATCCTGACTTTCAAGGAATTCCATAATGTTTTGAAGATAGGATTCATAAAATAGTGGGTAATTGTGTTTTTTATGGTAATAATCTAAAAATGTCACTTCAAACTCACATGGATAATTGGGCATCAAAAATATTTGTTCATCCAACTGCATCATTTCTGCATCATGTAATTCTGTTTCTAATTCATCACAATATAGTATTGACTCTTTATTTAACGCTTTCATCTTTTTCCTCTATTTCTTTTAATTTCTTTGCGATTGCAGCAATCACAGGAACGGTTACACTATTACCAGCTTGTTTATAAAGCTGACTATTACTAGAGACTTTTCTAGCAGCTTCAAAAGCCCAATCAGGAAAACCCTGCAAGCGAAAACACTCTTTAGGAGTGATTCGTCGTATCCTCAGACGGTAAAATTGTCCATTTATTAAAATACCAGCAACATGGTAAACTTGCTTATCTTCTCCTTCATAGCTAGCCACTACTACTCCCATTTGACCACTAGTTGTTAACGTATTAGCTATACCTTTGCCAACTCTACCACGACGATACTGAGAACTTGGTCTTTCCAAATTGATTGAATCTCCTATTTCTGCTTGAGCATATCCTTTTTTCGTTGCCTCTCGGACTTTTAGAAATTGGATTGGTTCTGGAATCAGTATTTTGGGGATTTTATCTCCACCTTGCATCGTAGTCAGTGTTGGAGATAGCCCCTCACTTCCATAGACGCGACCAGTTTCCTTAAAGCTAGTTGGTAAATCTCCAACAACGACAATACCATGGCGATCCTGAGTATTTAAAGTAAACATTGGCTCTTGATTATCCTTGAAACGTCTACCATTTTGTCTTTTTTCTAATCTGTCTGGTGTCATACAAGGAATCGCAACTTTAAATCCTTCTCCTTTTCCACGAACTAAGGTTGGCGCAAGACCTTCTGAATAATAGACTTTACCACTCATTCCACTTCTTGATGGATTTAAATTCCCTAGTGCTTTCAAAGTCTCAGGGTTAGTTGCTTGACCTTCTCGTCTGAAAGGAAATAGGAGTCTGGTACCTTTCTTTCTAGAATGTCCGATAATAAACACCCTCTCTCTGTTTTGGGGAACGCCAAAATCCTTACTGTTAAGCACCTGCCACTCAACATCAAACCCCAACTCATCAAGTGTGGTAAGAATTGTGGTAAACGTCCGTCCCTTATCGTGATTGAGTAGGCCTTTAACATTTTCAAGAAAAAGAAAACGTGGTTGGATTTGTTTGGTCGCTCGAGCAATTTCAAAGAACAAAGTTCCTCTAGTATCTTCAAATCCCAATCGTCTTCCTGCGATTGAAAATGCTTGACAAGGGAATCCCCCACAGATGACATCGACTTTCCCTCTAAGTTTTTTAAATTCGTCATCTGAAACATCTCGTATGTCATGAAATTCTATTTCTCCTTCCGTTTGAAAAATGGACTTATAAGATTTCCTAGCAAATTTATCAATCTCACAAAATCCAATACATTCGTGTCCGACACTTTCCATTCCAAGTCGAAAGCCACCGATACCTGAAAATAAATCAATAAATCTCATTTCTTGATCACCCCTTTCTTATCGACTATCATTGTCAGAACTGTCACTCCACTTGAAATGACAATGAGCATAACTAATATCCACTCGATTGGCGACATTTAACCACCTCCTTTTCTAACACGGTTGTTCCAAACGGAATACAAGCCATTAAAAACAAATTCAGCAAGCACTTCCGCACGTCTAACAAAGCGAACATTATCTAGAGCATACTGATAGATTCTCTCAAAATCAGTCATAGCAATTTCACTGGCTGTTTCAGAAAAACCCTCTCGTCTAAATTGATCTTGTACCAATCCCCAAATATAATCTCGATCATATTTTGTGACCTTTTCTACTTTTCTTCTCAAAATAGGTTGAGAATTCCTATACTCCTCATCCTCCGTAAATAAAGAATCAGTCTCACTATATTTAGTCTCACTAACTTCAGTCTCACTAGGGGCTGAATAAGAGACGGGGGCCGTTTCATTTTCATCCTGCCCTAGTCTTTTTTTAACACTAGGCCTGTTCGAACTAGCTACTGGGGTAGAAGACAACTCCCCTAAATAAATCTTATTAGCTAGTCTCCCTTTCTCACTTGAAGACTGTTGGACTTCATCAATTAAGTCATATTCTTTAAGAACTTTTTTGATTGATAGTAGTTTTGACTTCGAACAACCTAACAGCTTCATCAGTTTAGAATTAGAAAATACTAAATAGACCGCGCCTTCTTCATCTATCCAACCACGACTGAGAGATAATTCTAAACGATCTTTTAAAATAGAATAAGCCACCTTTACTTCTAGTTTCATATCCATATATTTCTCTTCCTCAAAAAGAATTTTAGGTAATTTGTAATACCGTTCTGAAGTTTGGTATTGATTTGCGGTAATTCGTTTCATAACGCTCCTCCAAGTTCTTTAAATATAAAATCTCCGCTTGATTCCAATTGAACCAAGCCACTTTTTTCCAATTCAGCCATAAGAGAGATGGCCTCAACAATATCTATTCCCATTTCACGTACTAAAAATGAAATGACAATATAGCGTGATGATTGTAATTCTTTTGTCATTTTTCCTCCAGAAAATAAAAAAACGGAAAGATTGTGAAATTCCTTTCCGTAACATAATAAATATTTGAACACCAAACTCAACACCAAAAAAATGTTTTTATTGATGATTATTGCTCAATCAAGCACATATAACAATGTGAAGAATTAAAATATAAACCAACAAAAACCCTTGTATTTCAAGGGTTTTAAGCATTTATTCTACTTCACAATGTTTTATTATTTTAAATCTTCTAGACCAACCATTGAATAGTAGCCATTGAGTTTTTTTCCTTTCGTATCAAGGGTTTAGAGCCCCTATTTTATTTTACTATCGCTTGAACATAAAATGAATGATGTTCAAACAATTTTTGTTTTATAATACAGAAATCTACTTTATATTATATCATGACTTCTATAGCCCTTCAAGCTCCCTGAATAGAAAAAAGCCATCAAATGATGACTTTTCAGGCTCTATAATATTTGTAGTGGGTAAATCCCCTATGGATATTATGGAGCCTATTTTGTTGTAGAAAAAAAGTCCCATAAGATCTATAATGAAAAGCAACCAAACCATCATTAGAAAGAATCCTATGGAACAATTACATTTTATCACAAAATTACTAGACATTAAAGACCCAAATATCCAAATTATGGATGTCATTAATAGGAATACCCACAAGGAAATCATCGCTAAACTGGACTACGACGCTCCATCTTGTCCTGAGTGTGGAAGTCAAATGAAGAAATATGACTTCCAAAAACCGTCTAAGGTTCCTTACCTTGAAACGACTGGTATGCCTACTAGAATTCTCCTTAGAAAACGTCGATTCAAGTGCTATCATTGCTCGAAAATGATGGTAGCTGAGACTTCTCTCGTCAAGAAGAATCACCAAATCCCTCGTATCATCAACCAAAAGATTGCCCAGAAGCTAATTGAGAAGACTTCTATGACCGATATTGCCCGTCAGCTGTCTATTTCAACTTCAACTGTTATTCGCAAGCTCAATGACTTCTGTTTTAAGTCTGATTTTTCTTACCTCCCTGAGATTATGTCCTGGGACGAATATGCCTTCACTAAGGGAAAGATGAGTTTCATTGCTCAAGATTTTGATAAGCTCAATATTATCACTGTTCTTGAGGGTAGAACACAAACTATCATAAGAAATCATTTTCTGCGCTACAATCGCTCTGTTCGTTGTCAGGTGAAAATCATTACTATGGATATGTTTAGTCCTTACTATGACTTGGCTAAACATCTTTTTCCGTATGCCAAAATCGTTCTAGATCGCTTCCACATTGTACAACATCTTAGCCGTGCTATGAGTCGTGTTCGTGTCCAAATCATGAAGCAATTTGAGCGAAAATCTCATGAATATAAGGCTATCAAGCGCTACTGGAAACTCATTCAACAGGATAGCCGTAAACTGAGTGATAAGCGATTTTATCGCCCTACTTTTCGCATGCACTTAACCAATAAAGAGATTATTGACAAGCTTTTGAGCTATTCAGAAGACTTGAAACACCACTATCATCTCTATCAACTCTTGCTTTTTCACTTTCAGAATAAGGAACCGGAGAAATTTTTCGGACTCATTGAGGAAAATCTAAAGAAAGTTCATCCTCTTTTTAAGACTGTCTTTAAAACCTTTCTAAAGGACAAAGAGAAAATCGTCAATGCCCTTCAGTTACCCTATTCTAATGCCAAATTAGAAGCAACCAATAATCTCATCAAACTTATCAAACGCAATGCCTTTGGTTTTCGGAACTTTGAAAACTTCAAAAAACGGATTTTTATCGCTCTGAATATCAAAAAAGAAAGGACGAAATTTGTCCTTTCTCGAGCTTAGCTTTTCTTCAACCCACTACAGTTGACAAAGAGCCACTTTTCATAGGGATCAAAAAACTTGTCCCCTTTATATTTTAAACAACGGATTTAAGAAACCGTCTGTGTTTTGTAACAACTTCTTGTAAACTTTCCACTTGAGACCTTCGGTATGCTTGAAACCACCTTCTTTCAAGTCTTTCTCAACAGCAGTGTTAAATAAGTTTTGAAGTTGAGCGTAAGTTGAAATCTTAGAACCGTCTACTTCAATCTCAACAAAGCCTTTCTGTGCTTTCGCATACACTTCATGATACCAATGTTTCTTCCACTCTTCGAGGTTTTGGAATTGATTATTAGAAACTTTCTTGATAATGAAATCATCACCTAAAAGCCCTTTATTTTCTCTGTTGGCATCACCTTTTAACTTGTTAGAAACATAAGGGATAAAGCCATTTTCATAACCATAGTAACCCCACATACGGAAAGTATTGTGTTTAAAGGAAATAGAACCTACAGTGCTTCGACTCGTATTCCCGCCAAAGATACCTGCCATCATATTGACAGTTTGATAAGCACTATCAAAACCTTCCGTACGGAAGCGACCGTTATTTGGCATACCATGAAGAGTTACAAAGTTATTATCTACCAACTTGTCAATGCTATCAATTGGTAATTTCTTCTCTTCTTCCGTCAAGTCACGCAATTTGTCCCACTGGTGTGGTTCTCCAATTAAACGGTTTCTATCCGCATTGGTGCGCCACTCTTTATCCATCTTCTTGAACCACTTAGAGTTATCAGATAACTTTTGCTTAATAACAGCAGTAGCTTCTAAGTAATCCAACATCATCATAGACTCATTGTAGTTTTTCATATAACTATCAATCTTGTCTCGACTGTCTAACTTAGCTGGGTCATAGTTATAAAGTTGCTCTCCATCATTTTTACGCTCATAAGCCATATTGATACCGAGCGCACCATATTCACTATTTGGAGTAGACTTATCAGGAGTTTGTAACATACCTTGAGCGAAGGCTTCTAAATCAGTACCTTCACGGTGTCTATGACCTCCGTAGTAAACCATTCTATCGTTAACGTGAGTCGTTTCATGGGTGAAGGCTGAAATACCAAAGTCGTCTAACATTTTCGTAACCATGAAATACACTTGATCGTCTTTATACGGGTCGCCATAAATCTTAGCCATCGCCCCCATAGCGCCATTTACTTGATGCCAACGATCAGTCGGGCCGAATAGCTCACGAATAGGAGATACCACTGCACCACCTCGTCCATAACCTTGACGATTTGCATCGGGAATGCCGTCATACCACTGACTGTCCCACACAGGAGTCGGTACCATATTTTGACTCTTAAGGAGTTTATCACGTACACTCGGAAGAGCTAAACGAGACCAAAAGTCTAGGTATCTTTGTTGTGCTTTTGCTACTAAATTAATCTTAGGTTTTAAAGACTCTCTCGCTTCCTCTGTATTTTTACCATATCTCTCAAATGAACTATAAGCTAAAGTGTTATAGGTAGAAATCATAAATATATGAGCTTTCTTCAAATTGAGCAATGGTAAAATCATACGACCGTGAATATCATTATTTAAACCATCAAATACACGGTGACGCTTATCTTTAAAGGCTTCTGTACTTGTTTCAGGTTCTACTACATAAACGTTTTTCGCAGAATGAATAAACCAGTCATTCAAATCTTTATCTTCTGTAAACAAACGCATGTTATAGTCTAAGAAGCTACGTAAATCACCTTTACCAGTTGCACCAGCAATCACTTCTTTGTAGGCATCTTGTGTACGATCTCCTTTTAAGAAATGCTCTCTTGACCCAATTTGAATCAAACGGTCTAGTACACTTGGTGTCTTACCATAGAAGTCCGGTTTGAACATCATGATATCCTTGATACTTAAATCACCATATTTGATATCATAGTAACGATTGAGATAAGTCAGTCCCATCATAATTTTTGCTTTGTTATCTTCAACTTTCTTAAGTAAAGCACGCTCGACTACTTCCCCACCGTTTAACTGATGATCTTCATTTTCTAAAATCTGACTAACAAGTTTTTCTAAGTTTCCTTTTACTTCTTCAAAACTTTCTTCTAAATACAAGCCTTTAATATACTCAGTTTTCTTATCTGGTGTGTTCTTCCAAGGTTTATCACGCTGATCCATCAAGCTACGAACTTCATCTGAAAGTAAGGTAACACTAGCTAACTTCTCTTTAATACCGCTTGCTAACTGGTTACGATTCTTCATAACCATATTTGGAGTATAGACAATGTTTTGACCTGCCACATCATACTCTTTTACTTGAGCTACTTTAGAGTCCGTTTTAGCAGTTACAGCTAACTCTTCTTTTGTACCATCAGCATAGTGAACCATAATCTTATCAATATCCGATAAATCAGTTACAAACTGCCCTGATTTCATACCCGTTACAGACAGAACGGTTTTCTTAACAAGATTGGACTCATCTGTTAACTTATTCCCTTGGTTTACAATCCACTCCTTATTATAAAATGGCTGCAGTTTTTCCAAATTTCGATAAGCTAGGTTTCTTGTTTCTTGGTAGTCCTGAATCGCTTTATATTCAGAATCTCTATCAACGATACGATTTAACTTGTTTACAACTGGATCTTGAATAGCGAAGGTATTCGCAGTAATCCCCATATTAGCGATTTTGGCGTCTGCTTCGGCTTGAGAGATACCAGTAATACGATTTGAATGCTTGTAGGAAGATAAACCACTTGCAACACCATTTACATAATTTACACGTTTGATATTATCTAATCCAAAATATTGGTCATTATCATTCAAGGCTGGTGAACCATAGACAATTTCACCATTATTTACTTTAAGCATTGTTACGACGTCTTCAATGACACCCCAGTTAAAGTTGTTATGAATTACACCTCCACTTTCGCCATGCTGAATCAAATTCATAGTACCTTTTATTACAGCATTTCGGAGAAATCCTTTTTTACCTACTGTCATCGAGTCAATACCATGATCTAGTTTACCAATTAAACCACCATATTTAGATTTATTGGCACTAATCTTAGCATCAACGTAAGCTTTATCAACGTTACTTATCCAACTTTCGCTGACAAGTCCACCAGACCACCAGCCTTTATCTCCAAGACTATTAATCTTGCCAATAAAAGCTACATTGCGCATATTAGCTTCGTCTAACTTATTAACAGCACCGGTTACATCGTTATTTCCTGTTACTGAACCTACTACTTTGATATTCTCAAGTGTAGACTTCTTAAACATATTACCAATAGGTGCAACTTTATCAGCCCAAGGCATGTTTATATTTACATTACCTAAGTTAAAGTTTTTGAGTGTAGCACCTTCAGCATCATTAAACAAAGGTCTTTCTAAGTTATGAATCGTGTACTGATGATTCTCTACACTTGATAAAGTACCTCTAAACTTAGCCATAACATAAGCTTTACCTGCTGGCTTAACGTTAACTGCATTCAAATCTGCACCAAGTTTAAACTCACCGGTAGGATTTGCTTGCATGTCTTTTGCTAAATCATGGAAGTTGTAATAAACCTTATCCTCGGTAGCCCTCGGTTTTTCAAGATAATAAGTGTAAGTGTCTCTTAACTTACCGTCTTTATCACGTTGAACTAAGTCAGGTGCTTTTGCCATTATCTTGTAAAGCTGCTTACCTTCCTCAATGACCTCTTCAATCTTGTCAATTGCTAAACGAGTCACTTTGTTTTCTCTGGAGGTTACTTTTAAGTAATAGTTGTTAACATTACTTGGAAGAGAGGTTAAATGATTACTATCGCTTTCGACACCGCTTTCGTTTACTTGTACGAGACTGGTATTTGCAATATCTTTCAACTCAACTTTCTTTAAATCTAAGCGTAAAGGTTTATCTTCCAAAGTCGATACTTCTGCACCCTTACCTACATCATAAGTCATAGTGGTTGAAATCGTATAATCTTTGTAATAGTCTAAGTTCTCTAATACTTGAGATAAGTTATCGGTTTTTAAATCAAGCGTTTTTACAATTTTTCCACCTTCTTTGATGGTCGCTACAATGCGTGTAATTGTAGCATTGTCTTGATTTTCTAGATTGTAGTTAATTGTAGCAGACTTAGCTAAAACATCCTTAGATACAGTGGTCAGAGTCAAAACAGGAGCCATTTTTTCTTTGGGCTTTTCTTTGGTACCTTTTACAAGAATTTCAGGCTTCATTTCTTTCAAAATAGTTACTGTTTCAACTGGGTCACTGATTTTTTTGCCATGTAACTCTTCATAGCTAGTAACAATTTGACGTTCGCCATCCTCACCAACTTGTTTAATAGAATCATCACCTATAAATTTGCTAGAATCAGATTCTTCTGTGATAGTTTTAGGAATAGTCTCTGTACGAATATCAGTATGTAAGGCAGGAAGCTCTTCTCTCTCTGGAGCAACGTCAGGAACTGTAGCTAGTGGATCGGTATACTCTGAGATTTCAATAACCGGCGGATCAATTAAGTTTCCTGTTTCATCTACTCCTGTTGTACCTACAGATTCCGTGTATTCTGACTTCTCGGACTTGGGTGCTTCTTCTGGAACTGTGCCTACCGGTTCAGTGTATGCTGGTTTTTCATGAACTTCTGGATCACCTTTATCAGTTACAACAGCTTCGGGTAAGGCTGGTTGAACTTCTGGTTCCCCTTTGTCAGTCACAACTGCTTCGGGTAAGGCTGGCTGAACTTCTGGTTCCCCTTTGTCAGTCACAACTGCTTCGGGTAAGGCTGGCTGAACTTCTGGTTCCCCTTTGTCAGTCACAACTGCTTCGGGTAAGGCTGGCTGAACTTCTGGTTCCCCTTTTTCAGTCACAACTGCTTCTGGTAATGTCGGTTGAACTTCCGGCTCACCTTTTTCAGTTACAACAGCTTCTGGTAAGACTGGTTGAACTTCTGGTTCTCCTTTTTCAGTCACAACTGCTTCGGGTAAGGCTGGTTGAACCTCAGGTTCTACCAGATTAGCACCAACTGGTGCTGTATATTCTGGTTTCTCTGCTTTAGGTGCTTCGTCTGGAGCCATACCTACAGGCTCAGTGTATGCTGGCTTCTCATACTTAGGAGCAACGTCAGGGACTGTGCCTACTGGAGCAGTGTACTCTGACTTCTCAGCTTTAGGTGCTTCGTCAGGCACTGTACCCACAGGTTGAGTGTACTCTGGTTTCTCAGCCTTAGGCGCTTCGTCAGGCACTGTACCCACAGGTTGAGTGTACTCTGGTTTCTCAGCTTTAGGCGCTTCGTCAGGAACCATACCCACAGGATCAGTGTACTCAGGTTTGTCTGCTTTAGGCGCTTCGTCAGGAACCATACCCACAGGATCAGTGTACTCAGGTTTGTCTGCTTTAGGCGCTTCGTCAGGCACTGTGCCTATCGGTTCAGTATATTCTGGTTTTTCATGAACTTCAGGCTCAACCAGATTACCACCAACTGGTGCTGTATGTTCTGGTTTCTCTACCTTAGGAGCCTCATCTGGAACTGTACCTACTGGAGCAGTGTACTCTGGTTTGTCTGCTTTAGGCGCTTCATTAGGGATACTTTCCTGAGTTTCAGATACTAGAACATTCTTTGTCCCCTCATCCTTATGTTGAATTTCTGAAATTGTATCATCATCAAGGGGTAAGTATCCAATATAACGATATCCAGCAATTTGAACTACTCCTTCATTACTTGGAGCTTTCAAAGGATTGCTTATATCGAGAGCTTGCATACTAGAAAGACTAATCAGTCCGATAGTAGTAACTAAGAACAAACTACTAACTTTTTTCTTTTTATAAACCAAAAGGACTAAACTACCAACAGCTAATAGACCTAAAGCTGTAAGCACAGAAGTCGATGAACCTGTTGCAGGAAGAGCTTCCTGCTGATAAATAAGAGCATAACTTGCTTCATTATCAGTAGGAATTCCTGCTTTAATCTTAGTTTGTTCTTCTTGTGTAAGAGCGCTTTTTTCAATGTAATGATAGGTAGAAGCATGGATGACTGACGGTGCAACCAAGACACTTCCGAGTAACACCGAACCAACAATCCCACAGATTTTTCGTATCGAAAACCGTTCTTTTTTAAATAATGACAATCGTAATCACCTTCTTTAATTTTATTTACTAATAGTAAACACTATTTTTTATTCTTAAAAATTGAACTTCTAAAATCATCAGTTTGATTTAGATAGGCCTTAAACACTGCTCTCTTTAACTTATGAACTGCACTATCATATTCTGGATTATAGTTGTCCCAAGAATAACGATTCTCATCTGCATCCTTACGGACAGCTTCGTCCATTAATCGCTGCAGTTCTTCTACACTATGAATCGTCTTTCTTGCAAAACTTGCCCAAGATTTAGTTGGATCGTTGAAGGTAACCTGCTTCAAGTTCCCAAACTGCTTCACACGTTCTTGATACATAGCTGTCTTGAATTCTGCCCAAGTTTTATATTGACCGTTAAATACTTTTTGAAGGACAAGTTCATCTGTAACTAAACCTACTTCTTTACCATAAGACTTAATCTTACTTCCCGCCGTTTTTGCATCTTTTTCATATTGATTTGAGATATATGGTACCATTCCATCCTTAAAGCCTTTGGCAGCCAGAAGTTCATAAGCTATTCTACGTCCCATCAAATCACCCGGAGTTCCCTTGCTGCTCAGAGCCGAATAGATTGGGGCAAAGAGTTTAATCGTATAGTAGCCATTTCGTTCATATTCCCCAGACTTATATTCACGAGCTGACAAGATATTATTTGTAATCAAACTATCAAAAGTAGTCAATTTTTTGGCATCTTCTTCTGTCAGATTTTGTACAACGTTAGTAGCGTAAACATCATTTCCATCTGCAGGATCTTTTACGTATTTATTCTCGATTTTTCTCAGGGCCGTCATTTTCTGATAAGCATCTAACTGTTTCACGATAGATTGCCCTTCGAGATATTCCAACATGTAAACGACATCAAACATATTGTGGACGTAGTTCTGAAGATCTGCTGCGTTATTAAATCTTGTAGTTGGATCAAGTACTTGTAATCGCTGGCCTTCTGTACTATCTGATATTTTATGTTTCAAGATAGAGTTGATGGTAATAGTTGCATCACTTGGTTGGTCAGGAGCTTGCAATAAGCCTTTTGCGAAGAACTCAGGTCCCAAGCCACTTCTTCGACCATAGCCACCAAGGTAAATATCCTGATCTGAATCATGGGTCATCTCATGAGTATAAGTAATGGCTCCATCCTTATCTAACATACGATAGGACATATAGTAAACGCCATCTCCAGTTGCATAAGCACCATGATGATTGTGAACTACTTTATTACCCACTGGACCAAAGAAATTCTTCATCGCCGGATTGGTACTATCAAACTGAGCCTCAACTGTAGCTTTTCCAGAGGTTCTATCATCTCCAAACTTATAGGCATCATAAAGTAGAATTGTACGATAGAGTTTTTCTCGTCCTTCTTTATCTAAAATGCGATACCAATAATCATAGTGATCTCGCTGACGTTTGGCTGTTTCACGCGCATTATCTTCAACAAACTTATTGAGTTCATCTCCAGCCTTATAATCGCTGTTGCGGTAGCGATCATAAGCTCCAAATCCTAGACTAGACATGGTCGAGATGACAAATACAGATTTTTCAGGAAGGGTAAGTAGAGGTAGTACCATATTGCGGTATTTCCATGTGGCACTAGTGATACGGTCGTAGACACCGATAGAATACTTGGTACCAGCCTGTCCTTGCTTTGTTTTAACCTCTTCGATATTAGATTTTTCTTCGACGATGTAAGCCTTGGTCTGTGATTTAAACCAGTCATTGTTGCTTGTATTTGGTAGAAAGACTTTGCGGTAAGTTTCAAGCGTGCTAAACAAATCTGTCGTTCCATGATGGCTGGCAAGACTGATAGCATAAGTATCAACATTGTTTTTAGCAAGAAGATTGTTAAAGCCAGATTTACCTAACTCAATCAGAGTATCTAGTGGTGAAGTATTTCCTTTACCAAAGAAGTCCGGATGATACATAACTAGATCTTTGACATTCACCTGACCATAGCTAAAGTTATACCAACGTTCTAAATAAGTTAAACCGAGTAGCAAGGCTTCCTTATTGTTCTTGATTTTATCTACAAGATAGCCTCTGGTGACTGAGTTATCGCTAGCTAGACCGGCATCTGCTGACAAGAGTTTTTTCAAGATGTCTCCCAGATTTTGTTTTGTTTTGGCGAACTGGTCTTCTAAATAGAGCTCGGTTAACTTAACTTCTGGAGAAATACCAAGTGTCTTTCTGATAGCATCTGACTTATAGTTAACCTTTTGTAAGTCAGGTAAGACCTGCTTAATGATAGAGTCTTGGTCATACAAGAATTGATTTGGAGTGTAGAGGAGTCCTGTATCCCCTAAACTATATTCTGCTAGCTTGGCAAAATCATTCTGATACTTGAGATCAAATTTTTCAGATGAATGGTCCTGATAGTGAAGTAAGAGTTTGTTTGCAGTCTGTTTGTTGGAAACAATATCTGTGATTACTTGGTCATCCTTCATCATAACTGCGGACAAGAGTTCTTTTTGATATAAGAGACTATTCTCCTTGACCAGATTTCCGTATTTCACGATGGTCGCCTTGTTATAGAAAGGTAACAATTTTTCAATGTTCTTATAAACCAAAGCACGCTTAGCTTGATAATGCTTCACCTTAGAAAAATCACTTTCTTTACTACCACTTGTTGAAAGGGGCTCCACTGTTGGAGGAGTGAGAGGATTGATTTCTGCTTTTTTATTCGTCACTTCAGAAGCATCTAGCATCGTTCCTCTTTCTTCAAAGGATTCTTTGCTGATGACTTCATCCCTAACCAAGGTGACATTGTATACTCTGTTCGCCTTGCTGCTGAATGTGTCCTTCACCTTCATTCCATTGTAGTGGTAACCGGTAATGGCATTCCCGTTGGTTACATTAACATCGCTGAGAACATTGGTCAATCTTCCTGCATGCTGTTCCTCATTCGTTTTTCGATCCCACAAATATCCAGCCACACCCGCGACTCTACCAAAGTGCTTGACATTGTTGATATCACCTTCAGCATAGCTATCTTGTATATGCGCATCTTGATCTACTAGACCTGCTAGCCCACCAACAGTCTGATCTGAACTATTGGTGTTGGATGAAATGGCTACTGTCGCTTTTGATTTAGTCAGTGAAGCTTTGTTTCCTGTCAAGTGACCGACCAGGCCACCGATATTGTAGGCAGCAGTTGTTTCATAGGTATTGACAATTCTTCCCTTGAAACTACTCTCTGTGATGCTTGATTGGTCTGCCTTAACCAACAAACCACCGATACCACGTTCTCCAGCCAGAACACCATCGACATGAACTTGTTTAATCTTTGTGCCATTCGTAGCTTCATTTGCCAGTGAAGCAATATCATTTTTCCCTGAAATAGCAACATTTTTTAGACTTAGTTTTTCTACTGTAGCACCACTCAAGTTTTCAAACAGAGGTTTTTTCAAGTTATAAATAGCATACTTCTTACCATCTTTTTCTCCAATCAACTGACCAGTAAAGGTTCCCTTGATATAGGATTTATCATCAGGACTAAGCTCCACTTCGTTAGCATTCAGGCTGGCCGCTAAATGATAGGTTCCAGAGAGATTTTGGTTTATAGCTTTGACCAGATTACTAAAGGAAGTAAAGTTTGTCTTTTCCTCTGTAGCCTTCTTATCGAGGTAGAAGGTGAAATGGTCGACATATTTATTGTTCTGCTCTTGCTTGAGTTTCTCAGCTTTGGCTGTGATTTTATAAACTGGTTGACCATTTCTTTCTGCTTCAGTTATTGAGGCGACTGGCAGATAGACATCTTTAAATGCCGAAGATTTTACCTTGACAAAGTAATTATCCGTATTCTTTGGAATTCCATCCAATGAAATATGTTGTTTATAAGTCCCATTCGTCTGGCTGTACAACTCAATATCCGAAACATTTCTTAATTCGAGTGTTTTTTCTGGATCCTGCTCTTTTGTTTTTTCAGTCGGAATATCTGGCTTTACTTGATTAATATCACCAGTGTATTCTGGAAGTGGGGCTACCTGTTCAGGCTCACCTTTGTCACTCACAACAGCTTCTGGTAACGCAGGTTGGATTGCAGGCTCACCTTTGTCACTTACTACTGCTTCTGGTAACTCTGGCTGAATTGCAGGTTCGCCTTTATCGGTTACAACGGCTTCTGGTAACGCTGGTTGGACAGCAGATTCGCCTTTGTCGGTTACTACAGCTTCTGGCAATTCAGGTTGAACTTCAGGCTCACCTTTGTCAGTAACAACAGCTTCTGGCAATTCTGGCTGAACTTCAGGTTCACCTTTGTCAGTAACAACAGCTTCTGGCAATTCTGGCTGAACTGCAGGCTCCCCTTTGTCACTTACTACAGCATCTGGTAAGACGGGTTGGACTGCAGGTTCCCCTTTGTCGGTTACAACTGCTTCTGGTAACTCTGGCTGAACTGCAGGTTCACCTTTATCGGTTATAACAGCTTCTGGCAACTCTGGTTGAACTGCAGGCTCGCCTTTGTCACTTACTACAGCTTCTGGTAAGGCAGGTTGGGTTGCAGGTTCGCCTTTATCGGTTACAACTGCTTTTGGTAAGGCAGATTGGATTGCAGGTTCGCCTTTGTCACTTATTACAGCCTCTGGCAACGCTGGTTGGACTGCAGGTTCCCCTTTGTCAGTTACGACTGCCTCTGGTAACTCTGGTTGAACTGCGGGTTTGACTTTGTCAGTTACTACAGCTTCTGGTAACTCTGGCTGAATTGCAGGTTCGCCTTTGTCGGTTACTACAGCTTCTGGCAACTCTGGTTGAACTGCAGGCTCGCCTTTGTCGGTTACAACAGCTTCTGGTAAGGCGGGTTGGACTGCAGGTTCGCCTTTATCAGTAACAACAGCTTCTGGCAATTCAGGTTGGACTGCCGGTTCACCTTTGGCGCTTACAACTGCTTCTGGCAACTCTGGGTGAACTTCTGGTTCACCTTTATCACTTACAACAGCTTCTGGCAATTCTGGTTGGACTGCAGGCTCGCCTTTGTCACTTACCACAGCTTCTGGTAAAGCGGGTTGGGTTGCAGGTTCGCCTTTGTCAGTTACAACTGCTTCGGGAAGCTCTGGTTGAACTGCAGGCTCGCCTTTGTCACTTACTACAGCTTCTGGTAAGGCAGGTTGGGTTGCAGGTTCGCCTTTATCGGTTACAACTGCTTTTGGTAAGGCAGATTGGATTGCAGGTTCGCCTTTTGCGCTTACAACGGCAGAATTTGAAGATTGTTTCTCTTCTTTTCTTGGATTGGTTAATTCTGCAGAGAGAGTTTTTTCAACTACTTGAACTTCTGTCGGCTTAGTTGAAGAAACAGATGTTTGTTCCTGAATAGCTTGTGCTGTTGATGGATTTTCTACAAAATTCGGTGTAACACTATAATCTACCTTTTGTTGATTTGTTGGACTAGATACTGATTTCTCTTGATTACTTACTTTAGATTCAGAAGTCATGTTTCCCTCTTTGATATATCCAATATAAGTGTAACCTGAAATGGTTTTAGGAAGAGGTAATTTTTCTCCTGAGGTTAGTTCATAGTCAGTATTGTAATTCAGTAAGAAATTATTTTCTAAAGCATGAGCTGAAACTAAGACACCATTTCCTATTCCTGCAACCAATACTAAATGTAATACCGTTTTATTCTTAACTTTTTTCTTAGAAACGGCAAAAATTAAAATTCCCAGAGCAGCTAAGCTAGCACCAGTAACTAGGGCTTGCATCTCATTCTTACTTCCAGTATTTGGCAATTCTCCCAGTTGATTTTGGGAATTTAATTTATAAACAAGATAATAAGTCTCATCATCATTCTCCATGTATGTCGGAATGTCATAGACAAGCTGCTTCTTTTCTTCTGATGATAGTTCTGACTCTGTCACATATTTATAGTGAACACCTTTAGTCTCTTGAGCCTCTACAGCTGAACTAGCTAATACAGACACAAAAAATAAACTTGAAATCGTTGCAGATACAAGTCCTACTGATAATTTTCTAAATGAAAAACGCTGCTGTTTTTCACCAAAATACTTTTCCATTATTCCTCCTTGAAATAAATTTTAAAAATATGTAAGGCAAACTTTATTATATTAGCTTGTTATCTTATAAAAAGGTAACATACTTTAATTATACTCTTAATTTACCAAAAAGTCTTAAAATTGCGTTACGTTTTCATACTTTGTTTTATATATAAAATACCAAGTAGTAATGTTTGCAATTCCCTATTATCTTTTTTCATAAAAGAAAACCTACCATGGCATTTCCACGGTAGGTGTTACTTATATCAATAATCGTTCTAAAAATGGTTTGAGGCAGTTGAGGA
Organism: Streptococcus mitis; assembly: GCA_001560895.1. Lineage (NCBI taxonomy): Bacteria > Bacillati > Bacillota > Bacilli > Lactobacillales > Streptococcaceae > Streptococcus > Streptococcus mitis. Next base: position 1,061,742 of record CP014326.1, on the reverse strand, counting down.
GAATGCCTTCTATCCAGCTTTCTTGTGCTGAGGAGAGATGATCTGTCTGAAGGCTTTCTTTTAGAAAATCTCGGACTTGTTCTGGTGCGATTTCAAACTCAAAAGCTTTCATTTTATAGAAAAAGTCGATGAGAGGATCTGACAGGTATGCGGTTGAAAAGGGTACTTCACCACTTTTTCGATATTCTAATAAAAGCCGAGCAAATCGGGATTTTTCTTCAGGAAGCTCACGAAAATAGGAATTGAGAAGCCAGGTCTGCTTCTGCTTTCTCTCAATTGGATCCTGACTGGCAATTCGTTGGTCTTTTTCCAACTCTTTTTGGTATTGTTTGGCCTTGATAGCCCGTTCTGTCCGATTTTTACCAAAAAGAATTTTCTCCCACTTGCGTTCTTCTTGAGTCAGGGTTTCTGTAAAACCAAAATAATCTTGATAGGCACGCTCTGCTGGGCCCATAGCTAGAACCAGATTGTCTGCATATTGCTTGGCGATTTTATCCCTCTTCTTGCGCTCTTTCTCTGCTTGGATACGGAGTTCCTGTTCGTAATCAATTTTCTCCTTTCCTAACTTGACAAGGTAGAGTTGGTCATCTGGTTTTCCAAGTAAAAAGGGTTTGATACACTTTTCAAGAACTTCCTCCATACGCGCCTTCTTCTTAGGTTCTGCCTTGGTCCAACTTCCTCCTTGAAAGATTTCTAGGAAGAGTTGGTAGTCTCTCTCAGGTGAGAACTGATTTCCACGATTAGGTTTAAAAACACCTTTTTCCCAGAGCCATTTGAGAAGACGCTCGTCAAAGTCACTTTTGTTAAGCTTGATTTTTTCCTTTTTCTGGGCTTTTCTGGTCAGATTTTCGACCTTTCTGAGTAATTTTTCTTCCTCTTCTAGTTGCTGGTCAAGGGTCAATCGATGAAAATGCCGAACACAATCGCTACCAATCGGAAAGAGGCGTTGTCCTGTGACACCGTTAAAGAGTTCGTAGGCGTATTTGATGGCATTCCCACAGACACAATTGCTACGGCCAATACCGTTAAAAATCAAGGAAACTTCATTCCATTCCTTGGTAGCTTGTTCCCAAGTATCAGATTTTGAAGCCTGTAAAACCGCATCGTGCAGGGATTTTCTAACTGTAAGTGTCATGATGTCTCCTTTCTAGATTATACTTTTACAACTTGAACCTCTTCTTTACCCAGTAAAATCAAGTATTTTTCAATATTTTCAATCGAATAGGATCGGGATAAAGCCTCTTCGTATAGGGCTAATTGACCACGATAGCGGTCTACGAGTTGACTTGGTTCATCATAGCGGTCTGTCTTATAGTCGAACAGAACAATTTTATCTTCGTAAAGGAGATAGCCATCAAGGATACCACGGACAACGAAGTCTTCCTGACTCTTTTGATCTCGTTTGAGCATGGAGAAAGGTTGCTCACGGTAGAGATGGTTGGTATTAGCAAGAATTTCCTGACCGAGTGCTGTGTCAAAGAAAGCAAGAATTTTAGCAAGATTGATCTTGTCTCTGACAGCTGGGCTGGTTTGAACTTGTTTGAGAGTTTCTGTCAGGCTAGCAAGTGTTGGTCTCTGACTGAGGTCCATTCTCTGCATGAGTTCGTGGGTAGCACTACCAATCTCAGCTCCTGTTATCTTTTCTCTGCTTGAAAAATCTGGCAAATCAAAGCTGATTTTCTTGTCTACTGACTGGCCTTGACCTGCAATCTCGACACCTTCCATATCCATAACTGGTTCGTAAAATTTCTTGATTTGACTTGGGGTTTGAACACTTGGCAATTCAATAGCTGCGCGGTGAAGAGTATTATAGATTTCCACCTCTTTCAGCATTTCCAGGGCTTCTTTGATGGTTTCAGACTGGCGGTTGTCAGCTTGGGAGCTATCTTGGAGAGGACTCTTGGTTTCCAATTCTCCGACGCTTTCTCTAGTCAACTGATCTTCACCAACAAAACGATAGCTAAAGTTGAGATGATCCTTGGCAAATACTTTACTGATAGCCCAAAGCCAATCTTGGAAATTCTTGGCTTGCAGTCTGGTATTGCTATTTAGTTTCCCATTTTTAGCTGCTGGGTATTCCTTGGATTCCAGCTTTTCACGAGATCCCTTGCCGACAAGATAGAGCTTTTTCTCAGCCCGCGTCATGGCAACATACAGTAGACGCATCTGCTCTGAGTAGCTTGCCAGTTGTAATTCCTCTTCATTCTGTATATAAGTTAGGCTAGGAATGGAGAGTTTGATGCTTTTAGGATAGTGAGCTTCCACTGCTCCTGTCTCCATCTTGGCAATATACTTGACACCTAGTCCATTTTTACGGCTGAGAATGACTTCTGACATGCTGTCTTGTTTGTTGAAATCTTGATCCATATTGAGGATAAAGACGTAAGGGAACTCCAACCCTTTACTCTTGTGAATAGTCATGAGCTCTACCGCGTCTTTTGGCGGTGCGACAGCCACGCTCGCAAGATCGTGCTGGGCTTCTAGGACTTGGTCAATCATACGAATAAAACGCGACAAACCTTTGAAATTGCTCTTTTCAAACTGGTCAGCTCGCAGAGCTAGGGCATAGAGATTGGCCTGTCTAGCAGGGCCATTTGGCAAAGCCCCAACATAATCGTAGTAAAAACGGTCGTTGTAAATCTTCCAAATCAGGTCATAGAGGGAGTGGGTTTTGGCATACAGACGCCAAGAATCCAAGATATTCATGAATTGATTTAGTTTTTCAGCTAAAGCTGTGTGGATCAATTTTTTCTGGCTTGTTGACTGTTTTTGAGCATTGGCCAGTTTCTCATATAGATTTTCGTGGACTTTATCCTCTGCTTTCTGAAGAGATAAACGTGCTAACTCATCCTCATCAAAGCCAAACATAGGAGACTTCATAAGGGCAACCAAGGCATAGTCTTGCAGGGGATTATGAATGACACGCAGGGTGTCCAGCATGACTTGTACTTCTAAGGATTGGAGATAATTGTTTTGCTCGCCGTCGGTTTTGACAGGTATCCCGTATTCAGATAAGGCAAGGAGAATTTGATCATTACGGCTGCGGCTGGAAGTCAAAAGGGAAATTTCCTTAAAAGAAACACCTTTTTCCTGATGGAGTTTAAGTATTTCCTTGATGACCAGGCGCATTTCACCTGTTAATTTCGTTTCTGCTTGGCTCTCTTCTTCCTCTTGCTCGCTGTCGTCCTTATCGTAGAGGAGAAATTCCGCCTTGTTGTCTGGATTGGGAGTCAGTTTGGTATTAGCAAAGACAAGCTGGTGCATGCTGTCATAGTTGATTTCTCCGACCTCTTGGTCCATGAGCCGTTCAAATACATCATTGGTTGCTGACAGCACTTCTGAACTGCTACGGAAATTTTCCTTGAGCAGAATGAGCTTTCCTTCTTGAGGATTTTGCGCATAGCGTTGGAATTTTTCATTAAAAATCTGCGGATCTGCCTGACGGAAACGGTAGATAGACTGCTTGATATCCCCCACCATAAAGCGATTGTGGCCATTAGACAGCAATTCCAACATCCGTTCTTGAATGTGGTTGGTGTCCTGATACTCATCGACCATGACTTCGTGGAAACGTTCTTGATAAGCCTCACGAACTTGCGGGAAATTCTCTAAAATCTCAATAGTGTAATGGCTGATATCAGCGAATTCAAAGGCATTTTCCTGACGTTTTCGCTGACGATAAGCCTCCACAAAATCACTCATGAAAGTTTGGAAGGTCTTAGCTAGTTCCCAGGTGTCTTGATGATAACGTTCTTGATAGTCGAGAATGGTTACCTGGTCTGACAGTTGTCCTAGTTTAGCAAACTGGACCTTTCTTTCTTCGTTGTAGGCATCCGCCAGGGGCTTCAAATCAGCCTTACGACTGGCATTCGTCAGAGCCCGACCGTTTTTTTCTTTCGAAATGGCGACAACACGCGCAAGCACTGCCTGATAAGCCTGACTATCGGATTCCTGATTTAGGGAGCCAATTTCATCTAAAATCAACTGAACATTCTCTAGATAAGCGGCCTTTGGAAACTCCTTGGCATCATTATCCAGATGATAACGGAAGAAACTTTCCAAATCCCAAAGGGCTTGCTGGATTTGCTCAGTCAGTTTTTCTTTTTCACTGGTAAAATCAGCCTTTTCAAAGCCTTTGAGGAAAGATTCACTCAGCCACTTTTGAGGATTACTGGTGGATTGGAGGAAGTCATAGATTTTATAGACCTGCTGGCGCAGACCACGTTCATCCTTGCCACGTCCTGCAAAGTTTTTCAGCAAATGGCTAAAGGTCTCTTTCTGTTTACCTTGATAATGGGCTTCAAATACCTCATGAAAGACTTCATTTTTTAAAAGAAGTTGCTCGCTTTGGTTTTGTAAAATACGGAAATTAGGCGCAATATCAAGCAGATAGCCATGTTTGCCAAGAAATTTTTGTGTAAAAGAGTCCATGGTTCCGATGGCAGCGTTGGGTAGGTCTGCCAACTGGCGGCCCAAGTGTTGTTTGAGCTCGACATCATCCATTTCTTGGATTTGTTGGCTGATTTTTTTCTCTAAACGTTCTTTAAGCTCTGTGGCAGCCTTAACGGTAAAGGTTGAGATAAAGAGTTGACTGATTTCCACTCCACGCGCTAATTGGTCCAGAATACGCTCGGCCATGACAAAGGTTTTACCAGAACCAGCCGACGCTGAAACGAGAATATTCTGACCAGAAGTGTAGATAGCTTCAATTTGCTCGGCAGTTTTCTTTTGTTCCTTGCTCGAATGCGCTTCTGCTTCTTGCAGTTTTTGAATCTCCTCCTCACTTAAAAAGGGAATAGGCTTCATCGATTCAACTCCTCTCTTATTTTTTCAAACCAAGCTTGCTTGAGTTTTTCTCCGACCAGACGCTTGCCATCAGCCAAGTCCAACTTTTCTAGAAAACGGGCTTGGCCCAAGTGGTAATTGGCTTCAAATCCTGTGATGGCTTGATGTTGCTGAACATATGGGGCAATACTTCTGCCATTTTCAGTATAAGGATTGATAGCAAACTGGCCTTCTAAAATCTTCTCAGCCGCTTTCTTGTAAAGATGGGCATTGTAGTCCAGTAGGAGCTGAAATTCCTCATCTGTCAGCTGATTAGCCTTGTTTTTATTGTAAAATTCGCCCAAATGACTGCTTTCTTTTTCTAAAAAGATCCCTTGATATTTCATTGACTTGCTAGCTTCTACTACTGCACCTGCTAGACTTTTAACGGCCATCAAAGATTGGACAGGCTCAGCCATTTCCAAGTACATGGCACCAAAAAAGTTCTGCTCCCCTTCTCTTTTTAAGGCAGCTAGATAGGTTGGCAACTGGGAATTGAGCCCATTAAAGAAATGAGGAAATTGGAACTGAGTTAGACTAGACTTGTAGTCTACTACTCCTATCGCTCCATCAGCTTTCAATCGGTCAATGCGGTCAACCTTGCCTCGTACAAAGACACTGCGACCGTTATCCAATTGAATAAAGGCTTGCTCTTTTCCACCAAAATTTGCTTCTTCTTTGATGGTTTCAATAACTGGATTATGGCGGAGAATATGTCCAGTCGTCCAAGCTATATCAAGTAGGACTTCCTTGGTAAACTGGGCTTCCAAACTTTCCTGATAAATAGCCTCAAATTCGCGTTCTTGACTGGTTTCTTGGATAGCTTGTTCTAGACGTTGGTCAAAGGAATCTTCGTCAGACAACTGCAAGGCACGTTCAAAAATGCGATGCAAGAAATTTCCGTGACTGCGGGCATCAGGACGCAGACGTAATTCCTCCTGCAAGCCTAACACGTAGCGGAGGAAATAACTGTATTGGTTTCGGTAAAACTCCGTCAAACCAGACGTAGACAGGTAAAATTCCTTGTCAGCTGGATAGAGAGCCTGTAAGGTATCCTTGGTCAACTGCTTACTGCTTGGACTGGTTGGGAGGGCTGGATTTTCCAGACCTTGCTGTTCTAGTTTTTTACCCATGACACGCGCCAGAACCTTGACAAAGGTCAAATCTTGCTCCCTATCACTCGTATCACCCTGCTGGTGATAGGCAACCAGACTAGACAAAAGACTATGATATGACCCCATATCTTCCTTAGACAGCCCTTTTTGATTCATTCTCTTCTCTTTTCGACTAAATCCAAAATGGACCAGCTCTTGAAGATAGGCAGATTCCTTGCTTTCACTTTCGTTAAAAAGGCTTGGAGCTGACAAGACCAACTGCTTGCGAGCAGAATTGACCAAGGAAAGCATAGTGTAGCGATTTTTCTTGAGATTTTCACTGCTGGCAATCAGTAATTGTGCCCCTTCCTCTGTCGCTTGGTTTAGGTTTTGCCTTTCTTCATCTGTCAAAAGACTGGTATTTTGCGCAATTTTTGGTAAATGATCCTGAGTCAATCCAATGGCGTAGACAAAGTCAGCAGTCAGTGGTGCAATCAAATCGTAACTCTGCACCAGAACAGTGTCTACTGTTGCTGGAATGGTGCGATACTGAGATAGACTCATCCCAGAATAAAGCAAGGCAAGGAAGTCTTCTAGATTAACTTGCGAACCAGCAAAAACGGTCGCAAATTGTTCTAAAACATGACAGAAAGCCTTCCAAACTTCGGCTTGTCTTTCCTGTTCTACAGTTTCCATAGTGGCTGTCAAATCTTGTAACTGCTTGGTCACAGCACCTTCTTTTAGAAAAGAGTTCCACTTTTGCAAGAGATTTTCAACCTTTTGTTTTCGGCTAGCAAAAAGAGTTTCAAGAGGTGTTAAAATACGCAGACGAAGAGCATTTAAACGCCCTAAATCAAATTTTCCATGGTGGGATTTGGTGAAGGTTTGCTGAAAGGCTGGTAAGCCATTGATGCCAAGATAGCGGATATATTGCTCAAAAGCATCAATATCAGACTGATTAAGGTCGGTATATAAACCAGTTCTGAGGAGATTAATCAAATCTTCCTGACGGAAACGATAGCGTTTTAAAGCTAAAATAGACTCGACAAACTGAGTCAAGGGATGATGCGCCATGGATTCGCTTCTACCAAGATAGAAAGAAATCTGATACTGGTCAAAAATCGTTTTTAGAGATAATTGATAAGAAGGCACATCACCTAAGAGAATACGGAAATGCTTGTAACTCAGGTCTGGATTGGCATGTAATTTCTGACGGATGCTACGGGCTACTAACTCCAACTCCTCCTTTTGTGTCAAGCAAGACCAGATTTGTAAGTTTTCACGGTCCTTATCATCTACATCCAATGTGAGTTCTGAAAAATCATAAGAAGACTCCAGCAAACGAGAGGCCTTGTCAAAACTATCCATCTGCTCATGAGTTTGAGAACAATCCAGAGCAGGAGTTTGGTATTTAGAGGCTAGATGATGGAGAAACTCCACACTAGCTTGATAGAGATTGCCCTCGCTAAAGGGACTGGTATAAGCTTTATTACTAGCATAGGCTCCAATGACAATCTCAACACCCTTGCCGTGAAGTAGGTCCACAATTCGCTCTTCCTCGGCAGAAAAACGGGTAAATCCATCAATGACCAAAGAGATTTGAGTAAAATCACTACTTACTTTGTCATTCTCAATAGCCTCAATCAAATGGGACAGCTGACTTCCCTGAGCTAACTGGCCTTGATTGAGATAGGCCGTTACTTTCTCAAAAATCAAGAGTAAATCGGCTCTCTTGTCCTCATCCGTCAAACTCTCCAAGTCCAAAAAACTCATTTGAGCTTTGGTCATCTCGTGATAAAGATCAATCAACTGCTGGATGAATTGAGGATCCTGCTTAATCGCACCATAAACACGTAAATCCTTGGGATCAAGTTCGGCAAGGCACTTGTAAAAGGCCATCCCAAGACCGATATCATCAAGACTGGTCTTAGCAGGCAAGTCATTCAAGACCAGATAACGAGCCATCTGCACAAAGCGCGTGACGGTAATCGCAAAAGAAGCCTGCTGGGACAAGCATTCCAGCACGGCGCGTTCCTTTTCAAATGAAAGAGAGTTGGGAGCAATGTAGAAAACCCGCTTACCAGTAGCAACCAGCTCTTCCGCCTCTCTGGTCAAGATTTCTGTCAAAGAAGTCCGAATATCCGTATAAAGTATTTTCATCTCTGCCTCGTTTGGTTTATCAAAGTTTCTTACTCTATTATAGCAAAGTTCGCTTCACAGTCCAAATCCAAAATTCTAGTTGATAATCATTTAACTAGCAAATCAATCATACTTCATCATCCACTTTCATATGATGAAAGATATAGAGGAAAAAGTCTTTGGAAACTTCAAAATGTCCATAACGAAGTCGAGAAGTATAGTCTCTCCATTCAGGATGTTGTCTGGCTATTTCTATGGAACAATCTTTGACTGGTAGATAATACTCGACATTTCGTCTAAAGGGAAAGAAACCTTCAAATTGCTCTACTTGATAGGCTTTGTCATCTATAATTTTACCTACGGCCACAAAAGCCTGTAACTTATCTTGACCATTCATATCGTATTTTGGGCTATAGTATAAAAGGTAGTCTCCTTTTTTCATACGGTTTAAGGGGCCGCCCTTTCCATGACAGACCTGACAAAAATTCCCTTCAACTCCTCTTAAAACATGGTTCTTTGAAACAACTCCAACCCAATATCTAGGCATTTTTATCCTCCAACACTGCTAACATGCGATTAAAACTTTCTCTATCGTTAGAAAGTTTTTCAAAAAATTTTTCATCAATCCCTTCTACTAAGGGTAGGGCTTGATTGACCTTCTCCGCGCCAGACTTCGTCACTGAGACCAGTTTTGCCCGACTATCCTTTGGATGTTGATCACGTCTAATGTAGTCCTTCTTCTCCAGTAGTCTAACAATCTGGGAAACCGTCATGACATCCATACCAGTGAACCGAGCAATATCAACTTGCGTTACATATTCCTCTCTATTATTCAAAAACAAGAGCGAGGTTAAAACGATAAATTGAGGCAAAGTGAGGCCAACCGATTTCAAAACTCTTTTTAAATTACTTTCCCACTTGTTGTAAACTTTAATGAAAAGAAGACCTGTAGACTCTGTTTCATCATTTTTGTAAATTGAATTAAAGTGATACTTTGACATTATTTCTCCTTAAATATTAAGTATACATATTATATAAGAATTTATTTTGTTTTTCAAGAAAAGGAAAGTGAAATGTTACAATTCTGTCAGACATTTTATAGTCTATATGCTATAATAATACCAAAAGATAAAGAAGGAAGACCTATGATTAAACTACTAGCCTTGGATATGGATGGAACCCTCCTTAATGAAGCCAAGGAAATCCCGCAAGCTCACATTACTGCTATTCACCAAGCCATTGAAAAAGGTGTCAAACTGGTCCTCTGTACGGGTCGTCCACTTTTCGGTGTCCTCCCCTACTACAAAAAACTGGGGCTTGACCTCCAGAATGAGTATGTGATTGTTAACAACGGTTGCTCAACCCACCAGACTAGCGATTGGAGTTTGGTTGACTGGCAAGAACTTAGTCCAGCTGATATCGAATACCTCTATGATCTAGCTGAAAAAAGTGATGTTCAGTTGACTCTTTTTGATGAGGAACATTATTTTGTCCTCGGTGGCAAGCCCAATCAAGTCATCCAAAATGATGCCGACCTAGTCTTTTCAGACCTGACTGAAATTTCCCTTGAGGAAGCTACCAGTGGCAAGTATCGTATGTTCCAAGGTATGTTTTTAGGTACAGAGGAGCAAACAGACGATTTTGAAGAGCGTTTTGCTACAGAACTCTGTCAACGATTCAGTGGTGTTCGTTCGCAGCCTGTCATTTATGAAGCCATGCCACTTGGAACGACAAAGGCTACCGCTCTTTCACGACTGGCAGAGATTCTGAAGATTGATTCCTCAGAAATTATGGCTATGGGCGATGCCAATAACGATATTGAAATGCTCCAATTTGCAGGGCTTGGAATTGCAATGGGAAATGCCAGCGATTATGTCAAATCTCTTGCGGATGCCGTTACAGCAAGCAACGAAGAAGACGGCGTTGCGCGTGCCATTGAGAAATATATTTTATAATTAAGAAGCCCAGTTCATGTCAACTGGGTTTTGATATTTAAGAATTCCTAAAACTTTAGAAACTCTTTAGAAATCCTTGAGCTTTCTTTGATTTCTATGCTTTATACTAAAGTTATCAAAATAAATCAAAAGGAGAGAATCATGAAAACAGTACTTGACATTCATGGATTGTCCAAAAACTTCGACAAACAAGCTATCCTTCAGGATCTTCATCTAACGATAAGAGAGGGAGATATTTATGGACTTATCGGGAAGAACGGAGCTGGGAAGACCACTTTGATAAAAATCATTACGCAGCTACTCTTTGCGGATAAAGGAACAGTTTCCCTCTTCTCTAGCCATTCGGAAAATGAATGGAGCAAGTCTCTATCTCGAGTAGGTTCAGTTATCGAATCACCTGTAGCTCATAATCACTTAACAGCCTATCAAAACCTGAAATATTACTGTATGATTCGTCATGTTCCAAATGCTGATCAAGTCATTCGAGAAACGCTGGACTATGTAGGCTTGTCAGATACAGGTAAAAAAGTCTTTCGTGATTTCTCGCTAGGAATGAAACAAAGACTTGGTATCGCCATTGCCCTCCTATCCAAACCAGATTTCCTAATCTTAGATGAACCTATCAACGGTCTCGACCCAATCGGTATCAAAGAATTTCGTCTGATGATTCAACGGCTCAATCAAGAAAAAGGGATCACCATTCTCATCTCTAGCCATATCTTGTCAGAACTCTATCTCCTAGCCAATCGTTTTGGTATTTTAGATCAAGGAAAGATTATCCGTGAAATCAGTAAAGCTGAATTTGAAACACTAAGTGAGGATTACATTGTTCTTAAGACAGCTGATCAAGAGAAAGCTTGTCAAGTATTGAAAGAACAAATCCAGCTCCAGTTCAAGGTTGTTAATCCAGAAAATGAAATCCATATCTTTGGTCAGGAACAAGATGTCAAACAGATTCTCAAAGAATTAACCTTGGCAGATGTTGCCATTGACGAGATTTACTATGCCCGTCAAAACCTAGAAGAATACTTCACTCAATTGGTCCAATAGGAGAAAAATCATGATACATACCATTCAAGCAGACTTTTACCGTCTTTTCCGTTCCAAAGGATTCTGGATTACAGAATTCATTCTCTTTTTACTCATGTTAATGGGGGCTATTTTTGGAGCTACTGGCCATCTGATGGCAATCCAGACAGAAGAACCAGATATTCCAACCCATGGCTGGGACGGTGTACAAGCCCTGATTAACGCATCTAGTCAAGGTTCAAACCTCGTTTTTCTCTGCATAGTTCTAGCCTGCCTCGTTCTTGGAGTTGATTTAATCGGCAAACTCTATAAAAATAATTTAACAGTGGGTGTCTCTCGTACCGAGTTTTTCCTTGCCAAAGCCTTTGTATTGACTTGTATTGCACTCTTGCAAGTTATCATCAGCCTTGTGATTGCCTTTATTCCAGCAACTATCTTAAATGGATTTGGAACCATGCCTGATGGCTTTATTGGTAATCTACTGATAACCATTTTCCTTCAATTGCTTTGCCTCCTTGCTTGGCTTTCTATTGTTTCCTTCATCCTCTATGTTAGTCATTCTTATCTTGCAGTATTTATTGGCTATTTGGTCAGCTCTATCTTGCTTTCTATGCCAATGCTTATCTTCCCAAGTATCAAAATTTTGCCATATTTATCATTGCAGTTTTTCTATGCTATGACTGCTAATAGTGAATCCATTTTCTATACACTTATAGTTACCTTAGCTGTTATTGTAATCTTTAATCTAGGTGGACTAGCAGTTTTCAAAAAGAAAAGTCTATAAAAAGAAACCTCCTCTAGCCTACAGAGGAGGTTTCTACTCTTCAAAAATCAAATTCAAACCGCGTCAACGTCGCCTTGCCGTACTCAAGTACAGCCTGCGGCTAGCTTCCTAGTTTGCTCTTTGATTTTCATTGAGTATTATTTCGTTAAAAATAAATGAAAACCGACAACCACTGTCCATCTGTGCTTAGTTTCATCTCTAAACCAAGAAGATGGCATAATTCCTCAGTGATATAAAGACCTAAACCAGAGGATTCTTCCGTATCAGATAGATTTTCAGAATAAAAACGGTTGCTGAGATTTTCTATTTTTTTGATGGGCTGTTTGACAAGGTTTGCAATCTCTAGGACAAGCTGTTCCTTTTCCTTTCTCAAAGATAGACGTGCTTCTTCCTTGCCATGTTTGAGGACATTCCCAAGCAGATTTTGTAAAATTCGATCCAGTAAGTCTTCATCAGTCCTTATTTTCAAACCAGCTTCGACCTTAAAATCAAGCGTGATATTTGCCGCCTGAAAAACATCATAATAAGCAAGAGTCTTCTTGGTGATAAAAGTTGAAAGCTCCACTTCTTCCAGTTTCGGTTTGACAGCTCCTTCCATCAAACGACGATATTCTAGGAGAGCCTCCAAACGTTTGGAAACTAAATCAAGATGCTGGGCTATTTTTTGTAAGGTTTCTGCTTTGTTCTCAGGAGACTTTATCAATTGTTGGGTGTAGCCTGAAGCGATGGTCAGAGGGGTCCGAATATCATGGGCGATATTGCTGATGGCCATATCCAGAGTCTGCTTTTCCCTTTTCATAACCAACCGAGATTGTTCTACTTCCTGAAATAGATTTTCAATCTGCTGGTAGAGATGTAAAAAATGTTTGGAAAAAATGCTGACTCCGACTCTTTTCATACTCCCCGTAAGAATCTTGTCTTCGATTTGTTGACTCAAGTTTTTAAGTGCTAGGTGGTAGCGAATCAAGGAAATCGATAAAATAAGTAGGAGTACCAGTAGAACAAAGATTATCATGTAGGTCATTGCTTGTCTCCTTTTAATCTTACCCCAACTCCCCAGATGGTTTCAATATATTCTTGATTTGGGTCAAGCTGGTTTAATTTTTTACGAAGATTACTCAAATGCGTATTGAGGGTATTATCTCCAGGTAGATAGCTCTCCTCCCAGACCAATTCATAAAGCTCTTCTTTTGTAAAAATTTTCTTAGGGTGTTTAAGGAGAGTTTGGAGAATCAAGCATTCTTTCTTGGCAAGGCGAATCGTTTCCTGACTATTTTTGATTTCAAAACTTTCTGCATCAAACTGGATATTTTTCAAGTTTTGTGGCAGATGTTCAGTTTTTACTATTTCCATAGGCTGTTTTTCTACACTTTGGCGTAACTGAACAGTAACTCTGGCAAAGACTTCGTCCAAATCAAAAGGTTTCACTATGTAATCATTGGCACCGTCTAAGAGGTATTGGCTGATTAACTTCTTATCGCTCAAGGCTGTCAGCATAATGACTGGAGTTTGACTTTCTTCCCTAATGGCTTTTAAAACCTGATCCCCATTTTTCCCAGGAAGCATGATATCTAGCAAAACTAGGTCAATTCCACCTTGGTCAAAACGCATGATTCCTTCTGTACCAGAAAAGGCTTGAATCACCTCATGCTCCTCAGTAAGAAGTGTTCGTAAAATTTCTTGAATGTCACTATTGTCTTCAATAACCAATATTCTAGCCATAAATACCAACCTTTCTGCAACTATTATACCACACCTCAGACAGCAGTCCAAAATAACAGATAACTAATCACCGTCCATAACCCACCAAAAGCCCAATTCGGGGCTTTTAATTTTACCCTTGACCCTTTAACCTAAAGGAAAATCAGATGGAAACATTCAAAAGCGACTACGAAGCTTGTGAGTTTGAGACGCAGTTCCCAGGCCCACAAAATCTCGAAGAACAGATTCGTGAAATATACAACTCAGAAGATGAAAACTCCGAAACGGATGAAGTTCTTTCGCAAATAGTAAAACAAATCGGCGGAATATCCACCTTGGAACGGCAAAATCGGACAGCCAAGATTTTCACGATGTGTCGGTCTGGAAACTACGTGAACTGTTGAGAGTTAGCTATGAACTCGGAAAGTTTCATGCTCAAAACAAAGCCGCCACACCAGCCTTCGAAAAGGTGCAAGAAGTTTACCGCCAAACCTGACTAGAGATCGAAATTGGCAACACTGTAGAATTTGGGATATTTTCGAATTTCGACCTTGATTATAAAGGTATTTTCAAAGAAGAAAACTTCAAAGTTCGGCACAAATTAAGTGGCGGACAAACACTCGAATACACCTTCCAGTTCAAAAATTTCGAAACAGCACAGAATCTTTACCATCAACTTGACGATGCAGATGATTTCAACTTTAGGATTTTGCTAAACCATCTCAATGAACAAGAAGTTGAAATTGTAGGCAGAACCATTAATTAGCCAGCACATCAATTTATAACCCAACCAAAAACACGCCCTAAAAGCGTGTTTTTGCGTGCTGTTCAGTTGTTTCGATTATTTTTCCGCAGACCGCAATCCCATATTCCAAACATACAACATTTCACGGTTTAACAAATTGACCCAGAAATTAAAATCATCTTGCTTTTCCGCACGGCAAGATTTTTCGAAATACAGCTCTGTCTGTTTTGCATCCGCAAAAGAACACTCATAAAATATGTTGTCTTCTGGCGTGAGTGGAACCAAAATTTCGAAACGCTCTTGATTGAATAATTCCGCCATCCCTCGAAACGGCGTCACCGTTCGCTGTTCGAGTTCTGGGGGTTGGCTGAATTTCATTTTCGAAATTCTTGTTTTGGTTGAACTTTTCCATAACATTGTCTCCTATAATTTATTTACAACAGTTATCTTACCCCAAAATTTCGCTGGTAATTTTCAACTTTTGAACCCTCAACTCATCCGCCAACATTTCCATTTCATTCTCGGTTTTGGCGTTTGCCATAGCTTCAAAAAGGTTTAACATATTAGACAGAAGTGTTTCGAATTCGAAAAACAGTTCCCACGTATTCCAAATTTTAACTCGGTAGCTTATGCGAAAAACAATTCTGCAGTTTTCTGTAAAAGTGTTTTCTTCTAGAAGGCGTGGCAATTCCATCAACTTGGCGACTTCACTCCATTCGATAATTTTGCCCTCTGAAAGATTTTCATTTTCGTATTGGTTGATAAAAAAGTCGACGAATGTTCAGCATGAAGAAAAAGCAGAAACCTTAATGTGGTTCCTGCTTAAATTTATGAGAGTTCTCTCGGCCGACTTCGATTATTAAATCAGTTCAAAGCTGACGAAAAGAAAGAAGAATACGCAGTAAGTCACCTGATGGTTTGCTTGAAAGATAGCGTTGTGTCGGGCGTTGTCGCTCATTCTCAAACCACTCGGAGCGAATGGCGGTGCGAAAGTTATTTTTTGTAATATGAGACACTAGCTTCAGGTATGAAATATAGGTTTCTTTTAGCTCGAGTACATGCAACATAGAATTTTGATTTAGTAGAAGGTGCTAGCTCTAAAAGAGGTTGCTTATGAAAAGAGTCAAGTGTTTTTTTATTTAAAACAATGCACACATCTAAAAATTCTCCTCCTTTACTCTCTCCCCAATTCTGACTGAAGCATTTATAAGTGGAGGAATTTTGGTAAAATAACTTTAAAATGGCGTCATTCTCCATAATTTCTTTGATAGCAGCATTATCATCAAAACACTCTACAATGCTACCCACCTCTTCCGAACAAGAGCGGATAGATACACTTAATCTTGACGAGATAAAGTTACAGACAACAGTCGGACATCTATGGCTATGAGATAAAGTATCTGTATCAATTTCGAACCCAGCCTTAGAAATCTCTCCTAGCCACCTGTCTATATCTGAATGAATTCCTTTTCCTGTGTTCCCTCTTTTTGATGTACTGAATGTTTTTTGATAAAAATCCCCTAAAAGAAATACATCGGCTTTTAGCTCCGACAAACTAAGCATCCATTTGAAGTCGTCAGACTCAAAATCTTGACATTCATCGATAAATACATAATCAAAAAATTTATCAATTCTATCCAGATAACTATTATCGAATGTAACATTCTTTCTGTTTATAGTCAACTCTCCCTTTAGTAGAGAGTTTGAGAGTTGATTGTGAATAATTCGTCCATCTTTGCTTACGGAACTATTATCAAATTGGTTCGTTTTTTGGTAATCAAAAATGATTCCCTTTGGTCGTCTACCTAAGTAAGGAACTAGACAAAAATTATAGAGAAATTCGAATACTCCAAAAATATGAGTATTTTCTGGAATGTTCCCATACTTCTCACAAAGTCTATCTTTTAGAACTTCCTGATTATTTTCTGTATATGTTATAATCAGATTCCGTTTTTCAGGTTGTACTTTTTCAATTATCGTTCTTGTTTTTCCGCTTCCAGCAACCGCATGAATTAATCGTTTTTCACCCATTCTATAGCCTCTTTAATATAATCTGGAATATTGAATGATTCCTGTAATGAATCATTATCATTAAATTTTGTTAATAGTCTGAGCGCAAACTCTGCTTTTTCTCGAAGCATAAATTCTTGAATGTTATCAGTAAGGGCGATGCCTAAAGAATCTATTAAATCTGAATTTTTATTATATAGACACACCTCAAACGTACGGTTGAGGTCGATGCTGTCAGAGAACACCTTAATGTTGTCATAACTATCATACTCCGAATACCTATCCAGCACTTTCGATTGATAGTCACCATCATTATCTGTAATTACTGCAACTTTTTTATCACTAAAACCTTTTGTGATTTCTAAATATCTCTTAAAGCTTAAGCCGTCGACAGAGATAATAGCTACATCGCAATTCGACGCATCCTCAGAGTGAATAATTTCGAAAAACTTTTCCATCAAAATATACTCAGCGTTTCCTTCTACTAAGATAACTTTTTTAGACAGAATAAAATTCAAAAGATTTTGGTTTGTTGATTTTTTGAAAAATTTAACTGTATCAGGGCTTAAATCAGTAACTTTCGAAGTCTGACCCTCGTTAACAAATATTAAATTGTCAACGCCAAGTCTTGAGGTTATTATATTTGAGTGTGTACCGATAAATACCTGAACATTCGTATCCTCGCTTAGTGTATTTACTAGTTTTTGTAAATTTAGGTAGCTCAAATGATTTTCAGGTTCTTCAATCAATAATATTTTAACCCTATCTTTTAAAGATTTATAAGAGTTTTCTACACCCAGTAGCACCTTTTCGCCTTGACCGAGATTTTTAATATCCACTCCGTTTTTTGCAGCAGAAATAGTGTCTCTGAAAGTTCTCTCAGATTCTTCGAAGTGTAGCGTAAATTCCGAATCCACTGACTCTATTAAATTATCATCTCGTAGAGCGTTTATAAATGAAAGTGAGGATTCTCTATATTTATTATTAACCTTAGCTCGATTCGTTTCATTAATAGAGCTCAAATAGACCTCATCAATTCTTTTCCGAGTTTCTTGATTTGTATCTATCAAGCTTGTGTTAACGGTACTATACAAAAATTTGAACGGCTTAGAGTGAGAAAAGTACGACTCTCCAGCAAACGTCAAAAACTCAACTTTGTAAAATTCATACGGAAAGACGTTCCAAGCGTTGCCCGTTAGAATTTCCTGAATTTCTTGACGGTAATCAGAATTGGGAGTGATTTTCAGACAAATTCCATACGCCTTTATCTTTTTTGAATTATGAACGCCTTCAATTTTGTAATTTGCTGCTATTTCTGGATTATTCTCATCAAAATATAACTCAATAAAGGTCTCTGGAAGTTGTTTAAAATTCCCTTTTTCGGCTAAAAATTTCGAAACAGCTGTTGAGTTCATTAGACTAGCAAAGCTAACTTTTTCAATTTGAGAATGACTACCGCTTAACACTAGTCCAATGGCTTGGAGAAGCGTTGATTTTCCTGCGCCATTTTCGCCGATAAAAATATTTTTACCGCCATTGCATAAAATTTCCGTAGAAGTAAATCGTTTGAAATTTTGTAGAACAATCCTTGAAATCATATAACTATCTCACCCATTATTTACAATCCTCTCAACGCTTCCTTCACCAACTCCTCGCTCACCGCATGATTATAAAACGGCAAGCCAATGATACGGTAACGATCGTCATCCACCAGGGTTCTAGCTTTATCTCGTTCAGATATTTGTCGAAGGAATTTCTGTTTCCAGCCTTCCTTGCTATTCTCAAAAGTATTGTCGCTATCTAAGAACTGTCCACCCTTTGGTTCGATAAAAATCTGCCATGAGACGTTACCCGTTTTCTTATCATTCGCAAACATCAGAAAGTCTGGCTCGAAAGCACGCCCATCTTCAAAGTTATAAATCTTAACAGCTTTTTCATTGCGAAGTAGGTAAATATCTTCCCACTTTTCTTCCAAGTCTGCCATCAGCTCCTTAATAACTCGAACTAGCATCTTTTCTTCGTCAGTTCCAAAGTTGTCATTATAAGCATACCAATCAAAAGTATCCAAATCTTCGAAATACTGGGTTTCTGTGCGGTTTTTCTGAGACAATCCGAACTCTGCATCGCTTTGCTGATTAACTGTGAATTTCCGCTTGATATTCTCTTCAAACAAATCTTGAATCTTATAAGCCGTAAACTCATTTGAGCCATAAAATCGTTCTTCAAGTGCCACCAAGTCTTTTTCGATATAGTGTAAGAGTTTTTCAACGATAAAAAGTTTGTGTTCTTGACTCAGTTTATCAACCGACTTTTTGTCTCCCTCGATAATCAAGTCAATGTTTTGTAACATCGTGATAAAACCATCAAGGCTTGCCAAACCAGGAAATACCTTTATGAGGTTTTCGAAGGTATAGGCTTTATTTCGATTGATGGCAGCTCGAACAATATGTGGTTCAATCTTCTTGCCAAACTTGTACGGCAAGCTAACGATATTTTCTGACACTAAAGCAAAATCATCTCCCTCAAAAGCACTAATATCACGGCTGGACTGCGTTGGCAAGCTCACCTCAAAACGAGTCGGAATGATGGAATCATCCAAGAAAGATAGCTGCTGCTTTTCAACCAGCTCTTTTCGACTTAAACGCTTATTCATCCAAACAAGCCCGTCCGTATAAGTGCGAGTTTTCTTAAAACTGTCTTTCAGTCGCAGTTCACGCTCTACCAAATTTTGGTCATCGTAAATACCAGACTCACGCAGGCCTTGCTTGAGTTCGGAAATGTAGCTTGGATTGTTAGCAGAGTGATAGTGAAGTTGTTCAATGACACGCAGTTCATGAAGCTCATTTTCATCGAATTTTCGAGTGAATTTCTCATCTAGATTGTCGCCAAAGACAAATGGATAATAGCGAGCGCCACGCCCAATCAATTGCTTTTCGGCGTTAGTCGTTGAACCCGCCACAAAGCCATTCTTGGTTACTTTCCCATCACGAGTGTCATAGAGACGGACAATATCGAAGAGATTCAGTACGTCCCAGCCCTCGTTGAGCATATCTACAGCAAAAATCGCTCGAATCTCATTTTCAGGATTTTCAAGTGTATTCAATTCCAGCAAGCTATTGCTAGTTTTATTTTTCCCATCAATCAAGAGCAGGCGTTCGAGACGAAAATCTTCTTGTAGCTCTGCTATCAAATCTTGGTCTGATAACCCTGATTGATCAAAAAAGTCAAAAGCTTGTTTCAAAATGCCATCTTGGACTAACTCACGCTGAGCGACAATTTGTTGAACACTTAGATTTGTCAGCAAATCCAAAAAACTATCCAGATTCCCCTTGCTCTCTGCAATCTTCTGTGATTTGAACATGACCAGAGGTTTCAAGTTGATGCCGTTTTTTAGAGCGATTTTCTTTCGGAACTGGCTAATGAGAATAGCTTGAAGCATACGTGCCGACGCATCACTATCCACCAGATGAAAAAGAACATCCTTGGAATACTTGTCCAAACGAAACTCTTTCAGGTCGTACTTATAAAGCAAATGCTTTTCGTACTTCTGGGCAATGTCCTTATTGCTCAAGTCAATGGTCGCCGTAAATTCTAATAGGCTAGACTTTTTAGCCGTCTTCTGAATGTTTTCAATAGTTGATGTCCAGCTGGTGTTATCCTTTTTCTCGCCAGCGTTTAGCCCTGCGTTAAGGTGGTGAGCTTCGTCGGCTAAAAGCACAACTGAAATATCTTCGAACTGCTCATAAGACAAGCGATTTTCTCTAGGTGTATTTAAATCTTGGTGGAGCTTTTGAATAGTCGTAAAGACAATGTTAATAGCATTCGGATTACTATCCGAAAAATCGGTTACCTCTCGTACAGGCACAACTTGATTATTGAGCACGATTTTCTCTGCAAAGAGATACTTGCTTGCTCCAGCTGTCAAAAAGTTATCACGGGTTTTCGTCAAGATATTCTCATTATTTACAAAGAAAATGAAGTTGCGCTCCCCCTGTTGATATTTTTCAAGAATGAGACTGGCCATAAGAAGAGTCTTGCCCGATCCTGTCGCCATATTGTAGAGGACATGCTCGGGACTCAAGCGATTTTTGGTATCTTCCTTGTAATGTAAATACCGCCCCAAGGCTTCCTTCTGGTAGGCACGAAGAGGGTATTTGAGATTTTTCTCAAGTTCAGTTGGAACATTTTCCTTGAAGTCAATAAAACCATTTGCACTTGCCATGTTATAGATTTCGTATAGAAATTCCATGATTACTCCTCCCCGTAAAAGGCTCGGTTAAGAGCTTTTTCTTGTGAAGAGATAGCAAAGCTACTATCCTCTATATCACTATAATTAACATAAAGGTTATTATTATCGATAAGTTCTGACAAGACCTGCTTTTGTTCTGCCAAACTCAACTCTTTAAACTCAGCTTCTTTCAATTTTTTAGGGTCAACACGGTAAGAAAGGAAGGATGACGTTTTTGCCTTATTGAATAATTCAAGCAATTCCTCGGTCGTGGTTGCTTTCAAAATCGACTCTTTAAAATCTTGAGCATCATTTTTCAATTCTGCATAAACGAATGAACCACCGCCTTGCCAGTTGACATCTTTGGAAACGCCTGTCGAATCTCCTCGAATAACATTGTTTAAACGTGTAACGATTTTATCTTCGATATAATCCATTTGTTCGATACTAATATACTGTCTTTTCATTTTATGTGCAGTAGCAGCAGTCGAACCTGAACCACCGAAGAAATCTAAAATGATATCCCCCTCACGGGTTGTATAATCTAGTAGCGTTTTCAATAGTTTTTCAGGTTTCTTTCCACTATTCAGTGCTACACCTCCCTCATGGCGAATATTGCCATAGTCCCCTGCAAAATCAGCAAAGTTAACAATCGGCAACAATTTTACCGCCTCTCCATTCAAAATTTGTTCTTTTCGCTCCAGTGGCATTCCTGAAAACATCTTTCCACGAGATGCCCCTGCTTTTTGAGGATTGGTATAGTATCTGTACCCTAAACCATCATCACCACGTCCATAAATCTTATACAGTGCACCATTACCATCTATGTCAACACGAGGTTCGACAATAGATTGATAGACTTGACCATAACTCATCTTTGAATAAATAGAGCCCGAAATCCACGTTTCTTTTAAGGCATTCATATTCGGCTCCACTTCTTTAAGACTCCATTGCCCTTTCTCGAATATCTCAACCTTATTACCAGCAATTTCCTCCATTCTACCTGACTCTAATTCTTGAATTTGCCACATAAACTTATCATCGGTATATGGAACGGTAGGTTGTATAGCTTCAAACTGAGTTGCGTCTTTAGCATACATAAGGGTATATTCAATCAACGGCTTAAATGACATTGTTTCTGTTGCAATGGCCTTATCAGCATATCGAACTTGAAAGTTAAATTGAGTTAAGAAGTTTTCTTTTCCAAATATTTCATCCATCAAAACTCTGAGATAGGCTTGTTCTTTATCGTCAATCGAAACATATATTGCCCCCTCTTTCGACAATAATTCCCTAGCAACTTCAAGTCGGTTTTTCATAAAAGTCAACCAAGTTGAATGATTAAAACTGTCATTATACCCAAAACTATCACTGCCTGTATTATAAGGAGGGTCAATATAAATCAACTTGATTTTGCCAGCAAAACGCTTTTTCAAACTATGTAGAGCAATGAGATTATTCCCCTTAATAATCAGGTTGTCCGTGTCTTTAAACTCTGTCGCCTCATGCTCGCCATCGGCGTCAAATCGTTTAAAATTGGTTAGCACTTTATCATCCAACAGGCGATTGATTTCCGTTGGCGCAAGGGTTTCGTTAAAGAAAATCTCCTGACGTTTGGCATCGTTCTTGATCTGCCCGCCTTCTAATACACAGTCTTTATAAGGAAAATTGAGGACAACTTCATTATTTTCTGACAAGTAGCGATTATCACTAGTCGCAAGCCCAATCTTGGTCTTGTATGTCGTAAAGCTATCAGGCAAAAACTCCTTATTATTGAGGAACTGCAGAAAAGTATCTTTTTTGAAAACCAAGATACCTTCTTTAAGTATGCTGAAAAAGTGGTTTGAAATAGTAGGCTCACTCATCAAAAGATTGAGTAACATAGAATCATACTGTCTTGCCAGTTCTGCCAGTTTATTCTTGTTTAGTGCGCCCTCTACTAAAAATTCTTCCTTCTGCGATAGTAGTCGCTCTAGCTCTTGCTTCATAACCTTGGTCATCCTCTCAACTTTTTTCATAAAAGGAGCTAATAGAATTCCTTAGTTATATTTATAACTAAGAAAGAGAGCTCTCTTCGGATTTATATTTTAGCTATATTATAGCATATTGAAGGCAATTTTTTGAGCTTGAATTGTCAAATTAAGTGTACAATTTTATCATAAAATACTTCATAAGGAGTTTTCCAGTTAAGACATTCCCTTGATCTATGATTTAATTTATCCTCCCACTCTTGAATGACGGTCTCCTCCACATCTGTCAAATCACTTCCTTTAGGAAAGTATTCTCGTAATAAGCCATTTGTATTTTCATTTGTTCCACGCTGCCATGGGGCATGAGGGTCCGGAAAATAAACCTCCACTTGGAGTTTATCCGCCGAAGACGCTAACGAAGGAGAAAGCAATTCCATCTCTAGCCAAAAGCAAATTTTAGCTCCGGTTGTGGAACGTGAAGGTTTAATCAATCCGTACTTCTTTCTGGACGATGGATTTTCGGGTTCGAATTCTCAACGCCCAGACTTTCAAAAGGCTTTAAACCTTGTCGAGTCTGGCAGTTGCAAATTTTGTAGTAAAAGATTTAAGCCGTCTCAGTTGAGACTACCTCTTATCTGGGCAGTTCACTGAAATTACTTTCCCGTCCAAAAAATATCCGCTTTATTTCCTTAAATGAAAATCTGGATAGCTCGAAACGCAATTCGCAAGACGCATATTTGACTCCGCTTGTTTCACTTTTTAATAACTGGTATAGCTTGCAGTGTAGCGAAAAAATAAAGCTCTCCAAGTACACCAAAGCTAAGACTGGCGAAAAGATTGGTTGGATTGCCCTGTACGGCTATCTCAACAATCCAGGCAACCGTAAAGAGTGGCTAGTGGACGAATATGCTAGTCAAATTGTGAAGCGAATTTTTGAAGAATACCTCTCAGGAAAGCCTTTGGTAGAAATTGCAAGAGGATTAAGGAAGGATAAAATTCTGACTCCAGCCAACTACGAGAAAAAACTCGGGATTTCAAATTATCGCATTTTAGAAAGTGACCCTTATTTTTGGAAAAATCAGATGATTTATCAGATTCTCGAAAAAGAGGAATACACTGGAGCGACTATCAATCTCATGACAGCCAAGATTTCTTACAAACAGTGGAATGATCGGCTACGACCTCGAGAGGATTGGTTGATTTTTCCAGACAGGCATGAGGCGATTAATTCGAAAGAAGATTTTGCTTTAACAAGAAAAATGCTTGGACATAAACGCATTCAACCGAGGCATAACTGGAAAGATAAATCTGGGCATGAAAATATTTTCACTGGTCTCGTCTTTTGTGAAAATGGACATAAGTTGAGCTTTTGTCCGCAACAAAAAGATGATGTCAATCTAGACCACTACAAGTGCCACTACTACTATCGAGTAGGTGATACTTGTTCAGGCTCCCACTATCTTCGAAAGGAAATTTTATAGGAGCTAATTTTAAATGAGTTTCAGCAACTGGTCTCTGCCATCCATTTCGATGAAGAAAAGTTGCTCGAGGAATTAAAATCTCGCTTCGATATTCGAGAAAACAAGAAACAAAATAGCTTACAGAAACAACTAAAGCAAGCTCAAAACGTTACACAGAGACTGACATAATCCTGCAGAAACTCTATGAAAAGCAACTTCTTAACGGTATAAGCGATGAGCGATTTCAGAAATTAGCAGACAATTATGAATCCGAACAAACTGAACTCAATCAGCAAATTAAGGAACTCCAAACTATTTTAACTAATCAGATAGAGTCCACAGAAAATATAGACAGATTTATGCGAATTATTCGCCAGTATACCAACGTCGAAACGATATCAACACAGTTAGTAAACGAGTTAATCGACAAAATTGTTGTCCACCAGCCAACTGGACTAGGTAAAAATCGTCAAGTGCCAATCGAGCTACATTACCGCTTTATCGGCGAAATATAAAAGGAGCGAGCAAAAAGCAGTTCGCTCCACAATTTAACAGATTGGACTGCTGGGGGAGGTGTGGATATTATAGCATATTTTATTGATAAAGCTTAAACAGAAAAGCTCCTCGCATAAAATCGCGAGAAAGCCTTAGAGAGTTAAAATACAAAATCTACTTGCTAGATGACATAGTATTTTTCTGTTGCTAATAAGAAGTTATACTCAATGAATCTCTCATTCCTCCCCTACTAGTCCGTAATCCGTTGATACATTTCTGGTCTTCTATCTCTAAAGAGACCCCAGTTCAGGCGTTCGCTTGCTCCCTTGTCAAGGTCATAAGTGGCTAACAGAACAGCTTCGCTTTGTCTTTCAGCTCGCTCTAGAATAGCTCCTGTTTCATCCGTCATAAAGGACGAGCCGTAGAAGTCAAGACTGGAACTCTGTCCACCATTTTCCTCGCTAGGAGTTACTTCTTCCAAACCGTAACGATTGGCTGCAATAACTGGAACAATATTTGCTGCTGCATGTCCTTGCATGGTACGTTGCCAGTGCCCACAACTGTCCGTATCTAGGATAGGCTCAGAGCCAATAGCTGTTGGATAAAAGAGCAATTCTGCTCCATTTAACGCAAGACAACGGGCTGTTTCAGGGAACCATTGATCCCAACAGATACCAATACCAATCTTAGCATAGCGAGTATCCCATACCTTGAAGCCTGTGTTACCAGGTGTGAAATAAAACTTTTCTTGATAGTAATGGTCATCTGGTATGTGAGTTTTTCGATAAACGCCCAGCACTTCCCCATCTGCATCAATGACAGCGATAGAGTTATACAAAACATTGCCATCTTTTTCATAGAAACTGATTGGTAAAACAACTTGCAACTCCTTAGCAATCTCCTTAAAATGCTGAATAGCGGTATTTTCTGCCACCGACTGAGCATACTGGTAGTAGTCATACTGACGCTCCTGACAGAAATAGGGACGTTCAAACAATTCGGGCAAGAGAATAATATGGGCTCCTTGATCAGCAGCTTGTCGAACTAAACGTTCAGCTGTTTGAATATTCGTTTCAACATCCTTAGCACATTGCATCTGAATGGCTGCAACTCTTACATTTCTCATCTTTTTCTCCTATTCTGGGATTTGTTGGGTGATACAGTGGATATTGCCACCGCCTAAGAGAATATCTCTGGCTGGTATTCCGACAACTTTACGGTCTGGGAAACACTTGCCGAGGATCTCCAAGGCCACTTGGTCATTTTTATCTTGAAACTGGGGAACCAAGACTGCCTTGTTAGCAATATAGAAATTGACGTAGGAAGCAGCAAGTCTTTCACCTGCGTATCGCTCTTCTTCACCTTCTTCGTAGGAATAGCCTGGTAGGTCTTCTTCTGTCACAACTTGTCGAACTGCAGGGATAGGCAATTTATGAATAGTGAAGGGACGACCTTTTGCATCTGTTTCCTGTTCTAAGAGTTCGAGATCTGCTTTTGACATGGCATACTGGGGATCGTTTTGATCATCTGTCCAAGCCAAAACAAGCTCTGCAGGACCAACAAAGGCAGCAACATTGTCGACATGTTCATTGGTTTCGTCCTGATAAATACCATAAGGAAGCCAGATAACTTTTTCGGCAGCAAGGCTCTCTAGTAAGGTCTTTTCAATATCTTCTTTAGTCAGGTGAGGATTGCGGCCAGGACTAAGCAAGCAACTTTCAGTCACGAGAATCGTTCCTTGACCATCGCTATGTATCGCTCCGCCTTCTAGGACAAAAGGTTTGGCATCATAAACAGGCATTTCCAAGGCCTCAGCAAAACGACTAGCTACTTGGTCATCATCTTCATAATCTTGATAAAGACCATCTACAGCTCCGCCCCAAGCATTGAAAGCCCAATCGACAGCCAATTTCTCTCTTTTATCATTGACGAGAATGGTTGGGCCTGTATCTCGAGCCCAGGCATCATTGGTCGGAATATCTAAATAAACAACGCTATCTCCAAGGTAGTCTTGGGCTTCAGCTAAGTAATTTTGCTCTACCAAAAGATAGACTCTTTCCCCTTCTGCTATGGTTTTGATAATCTGGCTAAAAGCCTTCTTGGCTGCCTTACCTTGATAAGGCCAAGATCCTGGTCGAGTTGGCCAAATCATCAAGGTACCATGGTGGGCGTCATATTCTGCTGGCATGCGATAGCCTAATTTTTTTGGCGTTTCTATCATGATAATCTCCCTTTAAAGTCTTGATAACCAAAAGTTTTGACCAAATCACAATCTCCATTCTTATCCATGATATAGAGGCTTGGGAGCCCAATACCGTTGAAGGTATTATTTTTGACAAAGGAATAAATAGCCATATCTTCAAAATAAAGTCTGTCTCCGATTTGGACTGGATTTTCAAAACTATAATCGCCGATCACATCACCCGTCAGGCAGGTATTGGAAGAAAGTCTATAGGTATGGGCTTTTTCCTGTGCCTCAAAGCCATTTCTCAAAGGTGGACGATAGGGCATCTCAAGTACATCAGGCATATGGCAGGTCGCGGAGGCATCTAAAACCAAAATCTCCATACCGTTTTCGACAATATCCAAAACCTCAGTTGCTAGATAACCCGCATTGAGCGCAATAGCTTCACCTGGCTCGATATAGATTTCAAGATTATAAGTTTCTCGGATACGCTTGATTTCTGAAATCAACAAGTCCACATCATAGTCATCTCTTGTAATATGATGTCCACCACCCATATTGAGCCATTTGACTTGATGTAAGTAGGAACCAAACTGCGCTTCTACTGCTTTCAAAGTTGTCTGTAAATCATCTGCTCCCTGCTCGCAAAGGGTATGAAAATGAAGTCCATCCACCAAATCCAACAAATCACTCGGAATCTTGTCTAGAGTGACTCCAAAACGAGAGCCTGGTGCACAAGGGTCATAGAGCGCGTGGTCACCCTGCGTTGAACATTTAGGATTGAGGCGTAGACCGACACTGATACCAGCTTCATGACAACGGGCCCCATGTTTACGCAACTGTCTCTCTGAGTTAAAGACGATATGGTCTGTTATCTCCAGCAATTCCTCCAAGTCCGCATCCTTGAAAGCAGGTGCAAAAACATGAACTTCACCAGGAAATTCTTCCCTTGCCAATTTGGCTTCATAAAGTCCACTAGCTGTTGTACCAGAGAGATACTGGCTAATCAAGGGATAGGTTTTATAAAGGGAATACGCCTTCTGGGCAAGCAAAACCTTGCAACCAGCTTCTTCTTGAACATATTGTAGAATGCGGCAATTGGCTTCTAACTTGGCCAAGTCAATGACATAGGCTGGTGTTGGTACTTGTTCTAGCTTCATTAGTCCACCATTTGTGGATTTTCAACCACAACCCATGGCAAACCATACTCATTCAAAGCTTCCATGAATGGATCTGGATCCAATTCTTCAAGGTTATACACTCCAGCTTGTTTCCAAGTACCGTTCACGACTAATTTTGTCCCAATCATGGCTGGAACGCCTGTCGTGTAAGAAATAGCTTGTGAACCAACTTCTGTGTAACATTCCTGATGATCGCAGACATTGTAGATGTAGATGGTCTTTTCAACACCATCCTTGACACCTGTAAAGATACATCCAATATTGGTTTTACCAACTGTACGTGGCCCAAGGCTGGCTGGATCTGGAAGCAAGGCTTTTAAGAATTGAATCGGAACAATGTCTTGTCCATTGAAGTTAATAGCATCTGTACGAAGGAGACCAACGTTTTCCAAGCATTTCATGTGCGTTAGATAAGATTGACCAAAGGTCATAAAGAAGCGAATCCGTTTAACACCTGGAATATTTTTCGCCAATGATTCAATTTCTTCATGATGAAGGAGATACATATCTTTTTGTCCAACCTGAGGAAAATCATACTCACGCTTGATAGACATGGCTTCAACTTCGACCCATTTTCCATCTTCCCAGTAAGAACCTGGTGCTGAAACCTCACGGAGATTAATTTCTGGGTTAAAGTTGGTCGCAAACGGATAACCGTGGTCACCACCATTACAGTCCAAAATGTCGATATAATGGATTTCATCAAAATAATGTTTGAGGGCATAGGCTGAAAAGACACTAGTCACACCTGGGTCAAAACCAGAACCAAGTAGAGCGGTCAAGCCTGCTTCCTTGAATTTTTCTTGATAAGCCCATTGCCATGAGTAGTCAAAGTAGGCTGTAAAACCAAGTTCCTTACAACGTTTCTCATAAATAGCACGCCATTCAGGATCTTCTGTATCCTCTGCCTCGTAGTTAGCTGTGTCGATATAGTGGACACCTGTAGCCAAACAAGCATCCATAATAGTCAAGTCTTGGTATGGTAGCGCTACGTTCAAAACGGCTTCTGGCTTGTAGCTTTCAATCAAGGCAATCACTTCTTCTACCTTGTCAGCATCAAGAGCAGCTGTCTCAATCTTTGTACTTGTTTTACCTTCTAATTTAGCCTTCAAGTCATCACATTTTGACTTGGTACGGCTAGCAATCATAATTTCTTTAAACGTTTCGCTATCCTGACAAATCTTTGAAATAGCAACTTGGGCAACGCCCCCACATCCAATAACTAATAAACGACTCATTTTTTTCCTTCCTCTTCTTCTAAAATGTCCTCAACATACTTGGGCAACATAAAGGCTCCCACATGTAAGTTTGCAGTGTAGTATTCTGTAAAAAGCTGACGTTTTTTCCAGCCTTCCTTGTCAAAATCTTTGACAGGGTGGTATTTTTTCGATGCAAATCCAAACAACCAATAGCCAGCTGGACTGGTTGGAATATGGGCCTGATAGACCCGACTGATTGGAAAGGCTTGATTGACCTTACGGTGCATGCTTCGACAAGCTGACTCATCCTCGTCAAAGAATGGACTCCCATGCTGGTAGATCATGATACCATCTTCCTTTAGAGCTCGATAACTATTGCCGTAAAATTCCTTGGTAAAGAGCCCTTCCGTATGTCCAAAGGGATCTGTCGCATCGTTGATGATAATATCGTAATCATCTTCGCAGTTTCGCAAAAAGCGTAGCCCATTTTGGTAGTAAATGGTAACACGAGGATCATCTAGCCCTGCGGCAAAGTCTGGGAAATACTCACGACAGACCTCAACCAACATCTCATCTGGTTCCACAATATCGATTTGCTCCAGTTCAGGATAGAGGGTTAATACTTGAGCAACACCTCCGTCGCCACCCCCAATAACCAAGACTTTCTTGGGATTTGGGTGGACAGCCATGGGAACGTGAACTGTCATTTCGTTGTAGACAAAGTCATCTGCATCTGAAAATAAGACGTGCCCATTTAAAATCAGTATTTTACCAAAAGCTGGCGTATCCAAGACTTCGATATCCTGCCATTCACTTTTACCAGCGTAGAGTTGCTTGGCTGTTCTCAGGGACAATTTCACATCTGGAGTATGAACTTCAGAAAACCATAAATCCATTTAGCTCTCCTTTCTCTTAATGACGTTGATGCGATTGACCTCAGGATCTTCCGTCCCTTGGAGGGAGCAACCACGTTCCTTGGCAAATTGGATATAGTCTACAATTTCTCGTGTAATGCGTTCTCCAGGAGCCAAAATAGGGATTCCTGGAGGATAGCACATGACAAATTCCCCACAGACTTGTCCAACAGATTCGTCTAAAGACAAACTTTTTCTCTCTGAATAGAAGGCTTCTTGTGGAGACAGCACTAACTCGGGCTGGATATATTCTCCAGCTATCAAGTCCTTCCCGTCTCGTGAATAGAGTCTCTTGATATCAGCCAAAGCACCGACTAAGCGCTCGATGTCTTGGATACGGTCACCAATCGAAATATAGGCCAAGATATTGCCAATATCACCAAACTCAATCTGAATGTCGTATTCGTCTCGTAGGAGGTCATAAACCTCGATACCTGTTAAGCCAATACCCTGAGTGTAAACTGACAACTTGGTCACGTCAAAATCGCAAACGGACACTCCGTCTATTAACTCTTTTGAGTAGGCATAGTAGCCACCTATGGCATTGATTTCACGACGAGCGTACTCGGATAGCTCAATGACTTTCTCAAACGACTCTTTACCACGAAGAGCCAAGTTGCGACGCGAAATATCCAAACTAGCCATCAATAAGTAAGAGGCGGATGTTGACTGGGTAAGATTGATAATCTGACGTACGTATTCAGGGTTCATCTGCTCCCCGATTAAAAGAAGCGAACTTTGTGTCAGACTCCCACCAGACTTATGCATGGAAACTGCTGCCATATCAGCCCCTGCATCCATAGCAGAAATTGGAAGTTTATCAGTAAAATGCAAATGCGCTCCGTGGGCTTCATCTACTAAAACCAGCATACCAGCTTCATGAGCCACTTCTGTCAACCCCTTTAGGTCTGAACAGATTCCGTAGTAAGTAGGATTGTTAATCAAAATGGCCTTAGCATCTGGATGGTCCTTTATGGCCTGGGCTACTCGGTCATTTTCAAGACCTAAAGCGATACCAATCTTAGGATCCACACTCAGCTCGATATAGATGGGAATGGCACCACATAGAACCAGCGCATTAATAGCAGATTTGTGGACATTTCGTGGCAGAATAATCTTATCTCCAGCCTTACAGGTGGAAAGAATCATAGTCTGCACCGATGAGGTTGTTCCACCAATCATGAGAAAAGCATGGCTAGCTCCAAAAGCATTCGCAGCCAGCTCCTCTGCATCCCGAATAATCGAAATGGGGTGACCAAGATTATCCAAGGGTTTCATCGAATTGACATCAATTCCAACACATTTTTCTCCTAGTAGTTCAACAAGTTCTGGATTTCCTCGTCCACGCTTATGACCTGGAACATCAAAGGGAACAATCCTTTTCTTGCGTAACTTCACCAAGGCCTCATAAATTGGGGCTTGGTTTTGATCTAACTCCTTCAAGACATACTCCTTTCAATATTTTTAGGACCTTATGAAAACTAAGGAACTAAAGGTTGACTCATGAAAAAAGAGCAGGTTTTCACCTGCTCTGCAATCTTCTGACGTTTTTATGTTTGTTTCTTTTGAGTATGTCTGTTCCTGATGTTTCCTAACTCTCTAGTAGCAAATATTACGTACTTTATTGATCGTTTCACAAGATGACGTGTGCTTTCACCACACTAAAAATTTATGAATTAGGACAAGTATCCTAACATCAACTTATAAAAGTAGGCTTTTAACCCTATCAATAATGTGGTTTTTCAACCACGCTTCGGCATTCAACCCTGCCTGTCCGTAGGCATTTTTTACTCGGGTTTATATTTGCTAGAAAACATCATCTCATTTTCTAAGCTTTATTACTATATCATGTTTTTAAGAACTTGTAAAGTATTTTACGAAAAAAATATAAAAAAGTTCGCAAAATATTTGGATTCTATTTGATTTAATACTAATTATTCTCTTGTAAACGATTATAAAGTGAACAAAATGATTATCATATTTAATTTAAAATTTTTTATGCCATTCTATACTCTTTATCTTCGGTGTTTCATCTATCAGAGAAGATGTCGACATTTTTATATCATTAAAATCGTGCAACTTTTTTCAGATACTTTTAAAAGATTGATTTCATTATCTGTTTCCTTTATACTGGATAAAAAGGAGAATAATATGTCAGAAACAAATCACGAAATTGATTCCAATTTTGCAGGTCGTTTAAATATCCTGCGTGCGGGTGTTCTTGGTGCAAACGATGGGATTATTTCCATTGCTGGTGTGGTTATCGGGGTTGCCAGTGCCACGACCAATATCTGGATTATCTTTTTATCAGGATTTGCAGCTATCTTAGCTGGTGCCTTTTCAATGGCTGGTGGAGAATATGTATCCGTTTCAACTCAAAAAGATACCGAGGAAGCGGCCGTTGCGCGTGAGCAACTCTTGCTAGACCAAGATATGGAACTCGCCAAAAAATCCCTCTATGCTGCCTATATCCAAAATGGAGAATGTGAAACCTCTGCCCAACTCTTGACCAATAAGGCCTTTCTTAAAAATCCACTCAAGGCTTTGGTAGAGGAAAAATATGGGATTGAGTATGAAGAGTTTACCAATCCTTGGCACGCTGCCATTTCTAGCTTCGTTGCTTTTTTCCTTGGTAGCTTACCACCAATGCTGTCAGTGACCATTTTCCCAAGTGAATACCGCATCCCTGCTACCGTCCTTATCGTCGGTGTGGCCCTTCTTCTCACTGGTTACACTAGTGCCAAACTTGGAAAAGCCCCAACCAAAACAGCTATGATTCGGAATCTCGCTATTGGCCTCTTGACCATGGGAGTTACCTTTCTGCTAGGACAACTTTTCAGCATTTAAAACACAAGAAATACCTCGATTCTGAAGTCGAGGTATCTTTTTTTACATTTGGACAATCTTGCGATAACTTCTTGAAGTAATCATGAAAATCAGCACATAGGCGATGAGGAAGATAGCGCAGATAGACAAGGTCACTGTCAACATCATAGTCGCATCCAGTACACCTATCACTTTTAGAATCAGGCTAAGCATATGGTAGGCAAAGGCTAGATGTAGGAAGGCAAAGAGCAAAGGAAGGAAGAAAACAGTTAAAACCTGTTTGTTGATGGTTTGCTTGATTTGCTTTTGATCCAAACCGACTTTCTGCAAGATAATAAAGCGTTCACGGTCTTCATATCCTTCAGAAATTTGTTTGTAGTAGATGACCAGAACAGTTCCGATCATAAAGATAATGGATAGGAAAATACCGATAAAGAAGACACCACCAAAGAGGGCACTCATCTGAGCACTAGCATCTGATAGATTACTACCGTAAACATAGCTACCTTCCGTGTTTAATTGAGCATTAAATTGATTGAGGTATTTTTCATATTCTTCAGCAACCTTGAGTTGTTCTTCTTCGCTGGCATTTACATTCATGCCACCGTAAAACTGATTATAGATAGCCGAATCTGGGAATTGATCCAAAAATGCTTGCAAATTAGGAACAACAAGGTAATTGTAATCAGTAGTCAAGATATTAAACTGATTTGGGACATGGTTGACAATGAAATCTTTAGTAAATTCTTCTTTGACAGAAAATTGATGATCATTCAGAGTTAGAGTTTTCTGTTCTTTAACTCCCTCATTCTTTGCAAAGAGTCCGACCTCATTTCCTGATAGAGACAGTTTTTGACCAGTCATAGTTTCATAATCTTTTTGGTCAAATACCATGAAAACTGTTGTGGGTTGGACACGGTTTTGTCCTTTTTCAAAAATAGTTAACTTATTTCCTGCTTGGTTCGCAACACCAAAGTAAGTGTAACGAAGAACTTCTTTTTCTTTGATATTATAACCTTTGTCGCTTGCAAACTGACTTAAGAGTTTGTCCAAATCTTCTTTTTCAACATTTTGCCCTGAAACCCCAAAGTCATGAGGATTTAGAACTTTTTTAAAGCTTTCTGAGGCATTGAAAATACTAGTCGCTGCAGACATGGTTACCAAGACCATTGTTGACAAAATAGCGATAGTTGCTAGTCCAACCGCATTTTTCTTCATACGGAAAATCAAGTTGGACACTGAGATAAGGTTATTTGGTTGGTAATAGTATTTTTTGTTTTTCTTTAAAATTTGTAGGAAGACTGTAATCCCTGCATTAAACAAGAGATAGGTGCCAATTATAACCAGCAAAACAGCTAGGAAAAAGGTTGTTAGGGCTGTAAGGGGATCTTTTACTGTAAGGGCAAGATAATAGCCAATCCCTAAACTAATGGAACCAAGGATGGTTTGAATAGGTAGAAAACGACCTTTTTTCTCCCCACTAGCTTTTTCACGGGAAAGCTGGAGGGCATTCATACGGGCGATTCGAAGGGCATTCAGGAACATGAGCCCTAGAAAAATCAAGCCAAAGACAACAAGTACTGTAATGACAACTTTCATCTGGAAGGTAGAAACCAGTTCAACCTTCAATTTCATCAGTTTGAGTAGGAAAGCGAAAATTAACTTGTCAAACAAGGCTCCAATACCGATTCCTGCTCCAACAGTTAGAATTCCAAATAGCACCAACTCTTTAAAGGTCATACCGATCAGATGACGCTTCTCCAAGCCCAACATGCCATAAATCCCCAGTTCCTTGGAACGGTTTTTCATGACAAAACTATTGGCATAGAGGACGATAATGGCTGACGCAAGGGTGACGACAAACATACCAAATCCAAGGGTAGCTTGAATTGTTTCACCTCCACGGATTTCCGAAATCTTGGGATTGAAGGTTAGAGAGTAAAAGAGATAGGTGACGGTGACTGCCAAGAGAACAGCCAGCGCAAAAGGATAGTAGAGTTTTCGGTTTTTAATCAAGTTCGATACCGCTAACTTATTGGTTAATCGAAACATACTAATTCACCTCGCTTGCCATGACAGTCAAGGTATCAGAGATTTCTTGGAACATCTGACGCTCTGTCTTCTCTCCACGGTAGATTTGGTTGTAAAGAATGCCGTCTTTGATAAAGAGTACACGTTTAGCTCTGCTAGCTGCTGCTGTTGAGTGGGTTACCATGAGAATGGTTTGACCGCGCTCATTGATTTCATCAAAGACATCAAGTAAGGCTGCAGATGACTTGGAGTCAAGAGCTCCTGTCGGTTCGTCCGCAAGAAGAATTTCAGGTTCTGTGATGATGGCGCGGGCTACTGCTACACGCTGTTTCTGCCCACCTGAAATCTCATAAGGGTACTTCTCTTGCAATTGGTTGATGCCTAGATTCTCAGCTGTCACCACCAATTTCTTCATCATTTCCGTAATGGGTCTTCTTGACAAGACAAGCGGAAGCAAGATATTGTCCTTAACAGACAGAGTATCTAGCAAGTTAAAGTCTTGGAAGACAAATCCCAATTTTTCACGACGGAAGCTAGAAGCCTGTGAATTTTTAATGGTTGCGGTGTCAGTTCCATTCAAGTAAACCTGCCCACGACTTGGTTTATCCAGCATAGCTAGAATATTGAGAAGAGTTGATTTACCAGAACCAGACTCACCCATGATAGCAACGTAGTCGCCCTTTTCTACGGTAAAGTGAATATCCTTGAGGGCTTCTACTTGGTTGCCCTGAAAACGTGTTTTATAAATTTTTTGAACGTGTTTTACATCTAAAAGTGTCATGAGAATCTCCTTTCTTAATATCCCATCAAATGAAATGTTGCTTGCATCATAGCGCATCCCAGCTGAACACGCTCGATATCTTTGTGGCTTGGTTTTCTTATTTTCTTATGTAAGGTTTGTTTCATGATGTTACTCCTTTGTTCTTTATGAGTCTAGTTTACATCAAAAAAAGACCGCTTGCCATAACCTAACCTTACAAAAGAGACTTTAATCTTACATTTTTGTAAGATTGGGGGAAATGTAGATATTTTATCAGAAATATTTTACCATAAAAAGAAGGCAAGAAGAAAACCCTTGCAAATACAAGGGTTCAAAAGTTTTAAAATAGATTAGTCGAATTCATAGACTAACAGTAAAATAACTGTTTCTACCTCACCAAAACCATCCTTCATTATCGTCAATGACTTGGGCTTCTTTGCGTTTACGTGGGCCTGTTCCGTACATTTCTGCTTCGATTTCTTCCTTGGTAGGCATGATAGAGGCTAGTATAATATAGATAATCACGCCAAGTCCAAAGTTTGCGACTGTAAAAATAGCAAATAGAAAACGAACAAGGGTAACATCAAAGTTCCACTTGTCTGACAACCCTGCCAGAACTCCTGAAATCATGCGATTTCGTCTCATTTTATAAAATTTACTGTTCATGATATTTCCTCTTTCTGCTAGGTTAGACATAGTATATCACGGGTAGGCTCGGCTTTCATCAGTCCTCAGGCTGATTTATCAGTAGCAACTTGCCTAGACAAATTCCACAGCGATAGCGTTTGGTATCAATCCTTCGTTTGCGATGATAAGTTTGCTGGCAGGATTGACAACGATAAAGCTTGATTGGCTTGGAGTTGCTATTGGGCAAGGGTGGCACAAAGCGTAACCCATCCACTGCTTTCAACAGTTCCTTAAAATCCCGATCCTTGTGTTGATAGCCCTTCCCTTGAAAATAGAGGTGATAATGACAGAGTTCATGTCGGACAATTTTCCTAAAAACATCCAAACCCAGTTCTTGATAAACCTTAGGGTTAAAATCTAAATGCCCATCTTTAGGGAAAAATCGCCCACCTGTCGAACGTAGACGAGAATTCCACCGGGCTTGATGGATAAAAGGTCTTCCGAAGTCTTCTAGCGAAACCTGCTTGACGTAATCAGTCAGTTTCATTTGGAGCCAGGAGCGACAGATTGACTTTTTCACGTTCAGTATCGATTTTCTTAACCCAAACGGTCACCAAATCTCCAACTGACACCACTTGACTGGGATGTTTGATAAATTTGCGACTCATATGGGATATGTGAATCAAACCGTCCTCATGAATTCCGATATCAACAAAGGCACCGAAGTCAACGACATTACGCACCACTCCTTCTAGCTTCTGCCCAACCACTAAGTCTTTAATATCTAGGACATCTTGGCGAAGCACAGGTGCGTCAAAGGAATCACGGAAATCTCGACCTGGTTTGAGAAGATCTGCAATGATATCTTTAAGAGTTTCAGGACCAAGGTCTAGCTCTTGCGCCATTTCCTTGACTGAAAGCGACTTGAGTTTGCTTTGAGCCTCTTCGTTCAGTTCCTTGATATCCAAGATTTTGAAGAGTTCCTTGACGGCAGCATAATTTTCTGGATGAACTCCTGTATTATCAAGGATATTGCTACTTTCAGGGATACGAAGGAAACCAGCAGCCTGCTCAAAAGCCTTGGCTCCCAGACGAGGAACTTTCTTGATTTGAGCGCGTGAAGTGATTTTTCCTTCTTCCTCACGGTATTTGACAATATTTTCAGAAATGGTTTTATTAAGTCCAGCTACATGGGAAAGAAGAGCTGGGCTGGCCGTATTGATATTGACACCGACTTGGTTCACCACGGTATCTACGACAAAGTCCAGACTTTCAGATAGTTTCTTCTGACTGACATCATGCTGGTATTGGCCAACACCAATTGACTTAGGATCGATTTTGACCAATTCAGCAAGGGGATCTTGCAAACGACGGGCGATAGAGATGGCAGAACGCTTTTCAACGGTTAAGTCTGGGAACTCCTGACGAGCAAGTTCGCTGGCAGAATAGACCGAAGCACCACTTTCATTGACGATAACATAGCTGACTTCTGGAAAATTTTTAAGAACTTCTGCCACAAAGGCTTCACTTTCACGACTAGCCGTTCCATTTCCGATGGCAATAATTTCCACGCCGTATTGACCAATCAAGTATGCCAAATCTTTCTTGGCTTCTTCGATTTGGCGAGCAGATGCTGGTTTGACAGGATAAATAACCTGTGTCGTCAGCATTTTCCCAGTTGCATCAACAACGGCTAGCTTGGCACCTGTACGAAAGGCAGGGTCAAATCCAAGAACCACGCGCCCTTTCAGCGGAGCAACCAAGAGAAGATTGCGCAGATTATCAGAAAAGAGTTGGATAGCCCCTTCCTCTGCCTTTTCAGTTAATTCTGTCCGAATGCGTCGCTCGATAGCAGGCAAGACCTTTTTCTTAACTGACTGTTGGACAACTTCATCAATATAGGCATTTTTGACCTTGAAACGAGCAGCAAAGAAGGCTAGAATACGGTCCGTAGCATGTTCAAAACCGACTTTCAAAATCCCTAGCTTCTCCCCACGATTGAGGGCCAAAGTACGATAACCTTGCATAGTTCCAACTGTCTCAGAAAAATCATAGTAAATCTGAAAAACCTGCTTTTCATCAAGGCTTTCATCCTTAACTTGAGAAGTAAGTTTAGAGTGTCTCAACACCTCCTGATAAGTCATAGCGCGCAGTGTCACATCTTCCGATAAGGCTTCGACCAAGATATCAACTGCACCAGCCAAAGCTTCCTTCCCTGTCGCAAATCCTTCACAAACAAACTTCTCAGCTTCTTTCTCTAAGTCAGCTACATTCTGCAAAATTAAACGAGCAAGTGGGAATAGCCCAGCTTCACGGGCAATGGTTGCCTTGGTCCGACGCTTTTCCTTATAAGGAAGATAGAGTTCTTCTACGTCTGCTAATTTTTCAGCAGCTAAGATAGCCTCTTCCAATTCCTTGGTCAACTTGCCTTGTTCTTGAATCTTAGCCAAGACAGCTTCCTTACGGTCGTTGAGGTTAGTCAAGCTTTTATCCAAGTCGATAATGGCCTTAATCGCCACCTCATCCAGACTACCAGTCATGTCCTTGCGGTAACGCGCGATGAAGGGAATTGTCGCCCCTTCAGCTGTCAAACTTAGAACGGTATCGATTTGCTTTAACGTCACTCCCAAATCCTGGGAGATTTTTTCATATTTTTTATCCATGAATCTATTATACCACAAGCTAATCGTTTCAAATTAGCTCTTACAGTATTTAAAAACAATATGTGGAGAATAAATTTGCTTCATATCAATATTCTATGGTGCAAATAACGTATTATTTATATAGCATTGCCGCCTTTTTTTAACCAAGCCATGATATCAAAAGTATTTAATGGATCAGACACAATAGCCAGTTCTGGAAGATGTTCCTGTCCTGGAATAACGCACTGACTTTTTTAATTTTTATCGAAATAAAAAAACCGCAAGCCTGATCCTGCGGTGGGTGCAATCTATTTTGAAATTTTAAATAGAAAAGGGGCATTTAAGCCCCTCTTTTGAAATAACGGACATTTGGCTGGTCGGTGTACCCAGCATCTCAGATACCTTTTTCAAGGTGAGGCAGGAACCTTTCTGCCCTCAAATATCTTTCGTTAATGTTATTCTAGCACCATCTACTTTTTTTGTCAAACTTTCTCAATCTACCAGACTTAATCAGGCTTTATCAAGCTCTATTATTCGTTAGATACTCAATTTTAACTTTTCCCTTTTCCTCAAAATAATAGTATAATAGAGGTAGAATTTAGAATCGAGGTACACCTATGGCTGTAAAATTTACAAAACGAGACGACTTGGACAAGATGTTTGAAGAGTTTGCTAAACTCCCAGATTTGAAACAAGTCACTTTCCCTGATGACAAAGAGAAAAAAGCCAAAGCAGAAAAGAAAAACTAGATGACTGCTTTCCAACAACTCCCATCTAGTGTACTTCAGACTGGAGCTATTTTTCTCTCCATTATCATTGAAGCTCTCCCCTTCGTGCTGATAGGAAGTATTGTCTCAGGGCTGATTGAGGTCTATATCACACCTGAAAAAGTTTATCATTTTCTCCCTCGAAATCGTTGGGGGAGAATCTTTTTTGGGACCTTCGTTGGGATTCTTTTCCCCTCTTGTGAATGTGGGATTGTCCCTATCATCAATCGTTTTCTGGAAAAGAAGGTTCCCAGTTACACGGCCGTTCCTTTTCTTGTGACAGCACCTGTTATCAATCCCATTGTACTTTTTGCGACTTATTCTGCCTTTGGAAACTCCTTCCATGTCGCCCTGTTACGAGCTCTAGGATCCATTGTTGTGGCTGTTATACTTGGGATTTTTCTAGGATTTTTCTGGCAAGAACCCATTCAAAAAGAAAATAGTCTGGCTTGTCACGAGCATGATTTTTCTCACTTTAGCCCTGCAAAAAAAGTTTTTCAGGTCTTTGTGCAAGCCATTGATGAATTTTTTGATACGGGGCGTTATTTGGTATTCGGCTGTCTCTTTGCCTCTGTTATACAGGTCTACGTTCCTACACGCATTTTGACTTCTATCAGTGCGACCCCTCTTTTTGCCATCCTGCTCTTGATGCTTTTGGCCTTTCTTCTTTCACTCTGTAGTGAGGCGGATGCCTTTATCGGTGCGTCTCTTCTTTCTAGTTTCGGTTTGGCACCAGTTCTGGCCTTTCTTGTGATTGGCCCAATGCTGGATATTAAAAATATTCTCATGATGAAAAATTACTTGAAAGCACGATTTATCAGTCACTTCATAACGATTGTAACTCTGGTCGTTTTAGTCTATTCTCTCTTGATTGGAGTCATCCTATGATTCGATTTTTAGTTTTAGCTGGCTATTTTGAACTGACTATTTATCTCCATCTGTCGGGCAAATTAAACCAGTACATCAACATGCACTATTCCTATCTGGCCTATATTTCCATGGTGCTTTCTTTTATATTGGCTATTGTTCAATTGTATATCTGGATGAAGCAAGTCAAAATCCACAGTCATCTAAATAGCCGATTGGCGAAGGTAACAAGTATTGCTCTTCTGGCAATTCCAATTGTTGTTGGTTTAACTTTCCCAACTGTTAGCTTGGATTCTCAGACCGTATCTGCCAAAGGCTATCATTTCCCCTTATCAGAAGGAACGGATCAAGCCATTCAGACCAGTGAAGGGACGACAAGCCAATATTTGAAACCAGATACCAGTTCTTATTTCTCAAAAACAGCCTATGAAAAGGAAATGCGAACAGCGGCGGATAAATACTTGTCCCAAGATAGCATTCAGATTACGAATGAAAACTATATGGAAGTCATGGAGGCTATCTACGACTATCCAGATGAATTCGAGGGCAAGACAGTCCAGT
Source organism: Streptococcus mitis (assembly GCA_001560895.1). Lineage (NCBI taxonomy): Bacteria > Bacillati > Bacillota > Bacilli > Lactobacillales > Streptococcaceae > Streptococcus > Streptococcus mitis. The sequence continues at coordinate 1,020,748 of CP014326.1, read as the reverse complement.
TCACAGGCTTTGTCTATAATGACCCCAGTCATGCCAATAGCCAATTTCTGTTCCGTTTCGGCATTATTCACTGTATCGCAGATTCCGGTGTGTATGGATTGCTGACTAAGGGAAATACCCGTCAGTATGAAAATAACACCTGGATTACAGCCAAAGGAAAACTGATCAATCACTACCATAAAGAACTCAAACAAAATCTCCCAACCTTGGAAATCGACAGCTTTACCAAAGTCGATAAACCAGAAAATCCATACGTATATCGCGTGTTTTAAAAGAAAAAACGAACAAGTTCTCTTCTGAATGACAGAAAAAGAGCCTGTTCGTTTTTTGTTATATGAGACTTAGTGACTTGTAGATTTAAATCTTATACCATTTCAAGTAATATAAGTAACTCAATGAGAACAAGAGAGCCACTCATTAATTAGACTAGCTATTTCTTTAGGTGCTTCAGTATAAAGTTCATGGCCAAAGTTCTCTAGAAAAATAGTATCAAAATAGTCTGGCAATTCTTTTAGGGCTTCCTCTCTCCATCTAGCTTCATTAGGATAGCGAGGACTAATAAATAAGGTATCCCCCACTTCTCTCTTAAAAGCTTGGATTTTCCGCCGTAGTCGAAGAATCGCTTCTATATTTTCAGAATTTATAGCTAACTCATATCTATTATACTCCGCATTCCAGTGATAAGACTGTCTTACAGCTTCTTCCATATTTTCTGACCAATGCTTTGCTTCAGATTTCTCTTTAGAAATAAGAAGAGCTAAGTCCGAAACAACTTGAGATTCGATATAGTTTTTAGCTTCCTCTAACTCTGTATCTAAAGGTAAAATCTTATCTAAATCTAGATAGCCTCCATCCAAAAGAATCAGTTTTTTCACTTCATGAAATTCCGATGCGAGATAACGAGCCAAATCTCCTCCAAGAGAATGGCCTATCAAACAGATAGATTCTTCCTCCACAATCTCATTTTTAAACCATGATTTCAAATCTAACTCGCTTTGAAAAAATCTTTCATACGGATTTAGAAAACAGACCTGTGAATCTAGTTCTTGAAGAAAATCCTTGCTATGATAGACATTGCTTCCTAGACCGCCAATAAAAAATATCTTCATTCTCTACTTAATACTATGCTTATTCATCTTTTGTTCAAAGATAGTCGTGATAATCTGACACAATTCCTCGCGTTCTTTTTCTGGAATTTCACCACTTGTTTGAGCTGCAGCGTAGAGTTCAGGATGTTCAATTGAAATGCGTTTAATCGTACGTGTCGTAGCATGTTTTCTGACGAAAAATGGGATGCGCTTAATCAAGTCTTGTGGAACGAGTGCAAGAATCTTCTCAGCAGTTTCCTTGTCACTAATCTTAGACGTAGTCAGCCCCTTCTTAATCATTTCCTGTTCTTTTTCTGTAAAATCTTTTAATTCCATTCGATTAGTCCTCCTATTTTCTTTAAGTTAAATTATATACCAATTGTAGCAAGCCGACAAATAGTCTGTTTATAAAATACTCTCGATACTACAATTTTCCTGTCGCTCATAATTGCTCTTTAATGAAAAATCACAAATCCTTTTGGAGAGATGACAAGCTGATTCTCCAATTCTTGGCAATTGCTTGCTAGTGAAACTGCTTCTTTTTGTAAATGATAATCTTCTTTTGATTGGTTGAAAATGGCTTTGAGGACTTGGTTATCGTAATTCCATTGCAAGGTTAGTACATCAGCTTTGATTTCTTGGAGGCTGTACATGCCGTGCTGAATGGTTGCTGACGCATGTTGGCGAATCTTGATTAGCTTCTTGATAAAGTTCAGCATATCATTGTCACTTGATACACGTTCCCAAGGCATACAACGACGACAATCTGGGTCTGGTCCTCCAGTCAAGGATAACTCTGTTCCGTAATAGATACACGGTGTTCCCTTTTGTAAAAAGAGGAAGGCTAAGGCTGACTTGACCAGTTGAGCGTCTTCATTGGCCGTCCACAAAATACGTTCTGTATCATGCGAATCTAGAAGATTAAACATCACTTCTGAAATCTGCTGCTTGTAATACATAGATTGCCCATTGATTTCATCGGTGAACTGATCCGTTTTCTTAACACCTCGTAAGAAATAGTCCTTGATACTATCAGATAAAGGATAATTCATGACCGCATGGAACTCATCTCCATTTAGCCAAGGCTGAGCCGTATGCCAGACTTCTCCTAAAATATAAAGATCAGGCTTTTTAGCTAAAACTGCCTTGCGAAAATCCTTCCAGAACTGATGGTCAATCTCATTAGCCACATCCAAACGCCAAGCATCGATATCAAACTCTTCAATCCAATAAGTCGCAACCTTTAAAAGATAATCCTTGATCTCTGGATTGGCTGTATTTAGCTTAGGCATATAGTCCTCGAAACCAAAAGCATGATAGGGTAACTCTCTCTTATTGGCTAGCTTTTCAGTCGTCACTGGGAATTGTTGAATATGGAACCAATCCTTGTAAGCAGACTGTTCACCATTTTGGACAACATCTTGCCATTGAGGAGATTGCGAACCAATATGGTTAAAGACAGCATCCAGCATGATTTTCATACCTCGCTGATGCGCTTGCTCGACCAGATCCCGAAATGTCTCCTTGTCTCCAAAATGACGGTCAATTTCAAAGTAATCTGTCGTATTGTACTTATGATTGCTCGTAGATTCAAAGATAGGACAAAGATAAAGTCCAGTAATGCCCAGGTCTTGCAAATAATCCAGATGGTCTATAATCCCCTGTAAATCACCACCAAAGAAATCATCACTCTTAGGTGTGACAGATGAATCCCAATCTAAAGTCCCTTCTGGGTTTAATCGAGCATTTCCATTAGCAAATCTTTCAGGGAATATCTGATACCATACCGTATTTGAAACCCAGTCGGGAACCTGACAGGCATCAATCTCATGAATATAAGGTAGTTTAAATCCATTTCCAATAGCATGAAGATTTTCTATAGAATTTTTCACGCAGCCTTTATCGCCGTACAAAATGCTCTGGCCTTCTGTATCTGTGACTTCAAAGAGATACTGGATACGCGCAAAGTCAACAGAAACTTCAACATGCCAATAGTCAAATAAGGCGTCGGAAGTCAGCTTGACCATTTCCTTTGTATCTTGATAAAACTCCTCCATAAAGATAAAAGGGTCCCCGTAATGCAAGTTGATGCTTTTAATGTCCCCTTTCTTAGTTCGAATCCGAATATGAAGTTTCTTATCCTTATAAAGATAGGCAAACTCAGACTCTGGCCTATGGTAAATAGCACTTAATTCCATTAACTTGTCTCCTAAAGTTTTGATTTAAATTTTACGCAAACGTTTTCAAAAAAACAATAAATCCAGTATACTATTTTTGTAAACTATTTGCAAGAATAGTCCATTTTTAAAAGAACTATCTTTTTAAGTATACAAAAAAGCCTCAAAAAGGCTTTATCTATATACTATTCCTCTTTCGGTTTTGAAAATACTTCAATATGTTGGCCCAGTACCTTAATCTCTACAGGTAGGTCATCTGACTTATCGCCGTCAACGTCTGACTCCAATTCACTATCAGAGGAGATTTTAATATTGCGCGCTTTGATATATTCGATATTATCATTTGCGACAACATCGCCTTTCAATAAATCAGGAATGACGGATAATTTAGAGAATAGAGACGCATCTTTCAGAATCAAAATATTGGCATAGCCGTCCTTGTTTTCTTCAAAGATTTTTTTGTCAGCGAAGTAATTTGTCAAGAGAACCAAAACATGGCTCGCTTCACCAATATAATTTCCATTTTCTGTCTCAACCTTAATGTTAAAGACCTGATCTGTCATGACAGACTTCATGGTGTTTACAGCATAGGCTAAAATACCGAATTTTGTCTTGTCCTCGATTTCAACATTGTGAATCGCCTCAGGCAGAGAACCGATACTAAAGATATAACCAAAATAATTGTCATTCGCTTTACCGATATCAATCTTATTGGTTAAGTTAAAATCGAGTTCATCAATCGCGCCATCGATGTCTTGATTGATTTCCAACAGTTTTGTAATGAGGTTACCCGTACCGCCTGGGATAATACCCAACTTAGGAATGTAGTCTCTCTCAGCAATACCCGAAATGACTTCGTTGACAGTCCCATCTCCACCAAACACAACCACTGCATCGTACTGCTCACTAGAAGCTTCCTCAGCAAAATGTGTTGCATCCAGCGCCTTTTCGGTAATTTTGGTTTCCACGTGCTCAAAGTATTCTTTTGCTTTATTTTCCAGCTTATCTTTGTAATTCAAAGCCTTCTCGCCACCAGAGGTAGGGTTGATAATTACCATTGCTTTTTCCATTAATTTTCTCCTTAATCTTCGTTAGAAATCTTTATATTTCATTATATGAAACTAAATGTATCCCTATTATACAATGAAAACTCAGAAAAGAGAAATCTGACGTACTGGAGATTGATACGCTTTTATTCTATTTTCCCATCGTATAACTACATCCTTTAAGGGTTCATCCAAGTAAGAGTAGGTCTTATCCTTGATCCAATCAGGAATACCATAACCTGCCTCTGCAATGCTACCAGTTATTGCAGCAAGTGTATCACTATCGCCACCAAGAGAAATGGCATTCCTTATCGCATCTTCGAAATCTGTACTCTCAAGAAAGGCGATAATGGCTTGAGGGACAGTTTCCTGACATGTTTCGTTAAAACGATAGTTAGGACGGATTTCATCTAAAGTTTGAGATAGATTATAGCCATATGTCTTCTCTATATAATCCTTAATCCGTCTTTTACACTCTGTATGATTGTCATTAATTGGTTGCTCATATTCTCTACAATAACCACCAAAGTAAAAACGGCACAGAAAGATAGAATCAGCTGTAGCCATAGCACCTTTGACACCTTCTGGATGATTATGAGTTACCTCTGCAGAAAGACTCGCAAGTCCTCTAGATGATGGCCACGTACCAGTTCTCTCATAGACATTACAGTCCATGACCCAAGCACATGGAGAAACACGCATAGCTGATCCATTCCCAAAGCTATTATAAGGCTCACGATTATCGCTGTTTAGCCATGCATTAAACCGATCACCGTAATCAGCATTCGGATACATTCTGCCATATTTCTTCATCGCGTCAATGAAGTCGACTTTTTGTCCCCCATTCATAATCGCTTCTGCAACAGCACAGGTCATAACCGTGTCATCTGTAAAAAAGCAGTCTTTCCGAAATAAAGGAAAGTCCTTCGTTTTGATATTGTTCCATTCGTAAACAGAACCTACAATATCTCCAACAATTGCTCCAAGCATAAGATTCCTCCATGTGAACTATTGGTTTAGACTGATTTTTCTACTTCCCATACTCTTTTATTTTATCAGCATATTCAGTCAAAAGATTTTTTGAATAAATTTTTTCATTACTTGAATTTCTAACTTCTTTCCAAAGAATAGATGCAACTTTTAACTTGTTTGAGTAGTTACGACTATTTTCGTCTGCACAGAAATCCTTTAAAAATTGATTCCATTGACAAACCGAATGATCATACTTGGCATAGTCTGAATTTCCATAATAAACTTTTAGCATATCTTGGATTGTAAAATTCAAATCATGTTCTTTTTTTACTTTTCTCCAAGCAGTCGCCATATCAGCAGTAAATTTAAATGGGGAAACCTCTGTTAAAGTTGCGAAATATTCTCTAAAGTGTGTATTAAAGGAGAATCCACATTCAAGTAAGGGCGTATCTAAGGCAACGACTTCTACTTGTTTCTTTTTCCTTTTTATTGATGATTTTTTAATCAAATTACCCTTAAAGTACTGCTCAATAATATGATTGAGTTCTTATTTTGTACCTATATATTCAAGCCCTAATGACTTGCATATCTGTGAAAGTTCATCCCGATCCCGATACCAATAGAATTTATTAAATTCATCAAAGGATGTGACTTTATCAAACTCAGGTCTGCTTTCTATCAATATAATACCTCCTTAAAACCAATTTAGGTTGTCATCTCAAAATAATGGAGTTTTAATTTCTTTATTTTGAGGATTAGCTACGTTTCACTAACAAGCTTACACATTTGATATGATGCATTTGTGAGACCTGCGTTTCTCTAACAAACTTACACACTCGACGTGTGGTAATATTCTGCTTTTATACTAATAAACAAAAGGTAATGAAAATCATTTTAAAATGATACTGTGGAACGGAAAGATTATCACTACTTCCAAAAGAAACGACATTCATAACTCCACTTAAAATTACAATTGAAAATTCTCTAACATTAATCACCTAATTAACAAATCGTTACTTTCAATAATGGATAAGCTGATCTAAAATTTAAAATCCTTTTCTTTACTAATTCTATTACTAGCCAATATAGTATAAATTAAATGACCAATAAAAATGATGATAAAAATAACATAGCTGCCAGTCTTACAACTTACTACTTTTCATATGATAATTTACAAATGTCTTTCCAGCCACTCGATCTTTTTAAAATCCTTATTGTTATTGTGATCATTTCGATAGGAGTCTTGAGAAGAAGCTTTGTAAATACTTAGATACTGCTCCAGACTTGGAAGACGAAAAGTGATGTCTTCAATGTGAATAAGCCCTATATCCGATTCCGAAACTCCTGCAAAATCAAGTAAGGAATCGATACTTCCAAATTCAACACTCACTCTATCCTTTTGGAATTCATGCTCATGAATATCTATTAAGACGTAGCCTAAGTCTTTCATCACTTTCATTATCTTGTCCCAGTCATAAATTCTGAGATGATCAGGTGCTTCCCAACCTCTAGGATCACCAGGCACATGAATGTCAATGTCAGACGGCCCCCAATTTTCTTTCGTTCTAAACTCCAATCCCAAAGAACCCATCAGTGTCGGTGTAATTCCGACTCGATTTAAATGGAAACCAATGGTTTTAAATTCTTCAAATAAGAGACTCATGTTTACTCTAAACCTTTCATCTAAATGTTCGTTATTTCTACTTTATTACCTTGAACAAAATCATTTTCATTTTCTAGAGTATATCCAGTTATTTTAGATACAAATTCTTTTCCTTCTTTTAAGGACCCAAATGCGACTAGATCTTTATTAAGAAGGATTTTAATATGATTCCAACATATACATCTCTAGTCCTTCTGATCTTTGAACGATTATCCACATTTAACAAACAAGCTTACACATTCAGCGGTTCGCTATTACAGTATCGTTTCGTCGTAATCTCCTCACTCTGCGACAGCTATACCCTAGGGCACCTTCTCGACCTTCGGTCTCACCGTGTCGCATGGGCGTAGCATCTACTTCTATCTCGCCGATTCCTTGGCTCGTACAAGCAGTGATACGGCCTCAACATGTGGTGCTAGCAAACTTATATATTATAGAACGAAAATGATAGAATCAACATTTAAATAACACTTTTTAACGAGTGTATATACTGTCTTATATCAAATGGCCGTTTAAAATAAATGTGTAAAAACTAAAAACACAAATTTACCAGTAGTACCTTTTCTCACTTAGATATTGTTCTTTTTGTTCTCTAGAATTTTCATGATTTCTGATTCCTAATAATTCGTCTGTTGAAGAAACTATTGGGTCGATCCAGTCAGCTTTGGATCTCATCCAATCAATTTCCTCTTTACTAAGTTTCCCTACTATCTCCAGTTTATCAGCCATCAGTCTTAAATCATTTGCTGTTTGAAAATCTTCTAGCATATTAAGAAGAGACATTGTCCGTTTCTTCTCTTCTTCGATTCTATTTTGTAATTTTCTTTTTCGCTCTTGTTCTTCTTCGTATAGTCTTTCTCTCTCTTCACGTTCAAGTCGTAAATTCTTAACTTTATAATACTCTTGGTAAATTAAAACAATTATTTCTGGTATTGATTGTTCAAGTGTGAATTCTTTAGTATCTTTAATGTATTTACCATCTATTATCTTAAATCGAAATTTTCCATTTGGAATATAGTCATACTTCTTTATTCTTGGTTTAAAAGCATATCTATTAAACTTAACGCTATCATTGTACTCTGCTAGTTCTTTAGCTTCTTCTTTTGTTAATTCATGACTTACTTTGTCTGTTGATTCTATAACTTCAAAACGAACAATATCCTTTTCAATTTGAATATCCCAATTTGAAGTTACATTATCACCGATTTTTTCAATTACAGTAACTAGTGTATCCAAAAAGCGATATAAACGAGGAAGAGAATTTAGTGAAATATTTTTACAAATTTAGGTTCTTTTAAATCATTATATCTGTGCCTAGAATCAAAGTAAGGATAGGAAGCAGCTTTTTCCCTCTTATTCCACTCTGCAATTTTATCCCTTAGATTAGCTACAGATTTATGTAATCTCTTATTTGGAGACTGGTTTAGATTTGAAACTGTTTCAATAATACGCTCTATTTTATCGTCCTCTAAGAATGATAGTGAACTTCTTATACTAGTTGTATCAAGTTTAACAGTATCTTCTTTTTTATCTTCCGTACTATCTTCTTTATGTTTAGCAGCTTTAATTCTACTGTTCTTTAAACTTTTTCTATCAATATGAATCTCATTTATGTCATTTTGTGGTAATGGAACGATAAGTTCACTTAAGTCTTGTCCAGTATTCTTACAATACCAATAACTACCCTTTGGAATTGGAATTTCAAATTCTTTACATTTCTTGAGTAAGTCAGAATAACTTAAATCATATTTTAATGAAACTTGTTTCGCACTTATCTCCCAGATTTCTTCATAGAGTTCTTCTCTAGAAAAGGTCTTTATCATCTTCATTTGAAACACCTTTACCCTTATATTTTACATCACCGTTTTTATATTTACCAAGCGAAAACGCAAATTCAAAAACTTCTAATTATTCACTTCTGCATTTTCGCTTAATATAAAAAGTAAATCTTGTTTTAAACCGTTAAATTCCTCTATAATTTTATCTAAACTAGTTTCAATATTTTCAACACGGATCTCTGATAGCTTACCGTGATTGTATGAAATCATTCTTTCGGCGATAATATGATATGACCAACTCTCAGTGAAACGTCTATCTCTTTCTTCGTTATGAATAGCAAAACCAATTGGAAGAAGATTGTTTCTAAGACCTATCGCAACTGCCTGTGAACTTATACCTAAATAATCACCAGCAATTTTTAATGTGATTTTATTTAATTTTCTAATATCTTCGTCGGTATATTTCGGCATGTTAGTACTCCTTTGTTATAATTCAAAATGCAATAGTTTTCGAGCTGTCTTAAAATGTAAATAACAATGCTCCTATGAACGATATCTATTATGTTCATCAGCTTTTAAATCGTTATAAAATTCAGTTGATGATTTAATAATCATATCGATGGTTTCCATACTTCCTGCTTTCCTAATCAATCTTCAAATATATAGCGCTTTCATTATTTTCTTAACCTATTATATCATTATTCAAAACAAAAAACTGCAACTTACTTGTTGCAGTCACGCACAGATTTACTTCTGTTCCTTTTTAGAAACTTATATTTTCATTTTTAGGCATAGTAAAAACATCATTTTTTTCAAAATAAGGTTTTACCATTTCTTTCCATCTAGCTTTATGAAAATTGATTGAGTTTAAAGGAGATAGGCCATAATTTCCCAATGCATAACCATCATTCACTTCAACAACAAGTGTTCTGCCATCACGAGTAACACCGATATCTAGCCCATAAGCGACTGGCGCATCTTTCCAACATGATATGGCTTCATCAATTACACTAGGATCAAATTGTGCATGATAATCACCTGTATAGGGTCGAACATCTAATACTTGACCATCTAACACAAAACACCGCCATTCTGCTATGAATTCTACAACTTCACTAATCCAGATAGGATAGTCGAAAGGTAGACCAATACCTATCAAATCTCGAGTACCATTAACAACTCTTCCAGTAAAGACTTTTGAACCAGCTTTAGGTTTAATAAATTTTCCCCAATTATCAGGTATATTTACAATCTCTCCTAAAACGCCTGCATAAATCTTTCGACCATAAAACTCTTTAAGCTCAATAGGATAGTCGTAAACCGGAACGTTTAACCCCATCATTTTTAATAATGCTCTGGTCTCCGTTATATAATCTACAACTGTATCATCGCTTGTTAACTGTTTTATTTCAGAAAAAGATTGATATAAAACAACTTCTTCTCCTTGTAAGTAAGCTCCTACTTGAGCATTGTATTTATTAATTGAAACCTCACTTGGCATTTTACTTTGTCTAATATAAACAGCCATTTTATCACTCCTATATCACTAGTGTTGCACCTTGTTGTAAAAAAATAATAGCAATTTTGCTGTTATTTTTTTGAGTAAATAGCTCCCATAATATCATCGAAATAATCAACGGTATTTAGGAGTAATTCTATAACTTGGGATTTTGTTAAACGCATTCCTCTTCTATCTCTAGCATCTTCTACTAAATTTTCAAGTTTCTCTAAATTTTTATCATCCAAGCTAATCATTATTCTATTTTTATCAGTTGCCATTTTCTTCACCTCTAGTTAATTCTATCACAGGTGTTACACTTGTGTCAACTACTTTTTATAATATATTAGTTTAAAAATGGAGAGGATTTTTAACACAGTAACTTTAAATCTTTGGCATTAAAAAATTTTCACAGTATTTATAGAAGTAAAATCTGTCTCAAATAAGTTATCAAATCTAATATAAATTATGAGCGGTTACTCTAATACTTTCCCTCTAAACAAGAAAAAGGCTTACACTCAAGGGTTTTCTTAACCCCGTTCGTTACAACGTTTTGACGCTTTTACTAGCAAAGGTCCATACTCACAAGGAACTTTGGTTGACTATTGAATCTCTTCAACCTCTTCTTTAACATATCCCTCTACATCTTCAATCTCTAAAAATATTGGGTCTAAGTAACACAAGAAATGCCAATCTTCGGCACCTTTTTTTCTGTAGAGAATCGCTTCGCCGTCTTCACTTCCGAAAAAGCTTCTGTCTACTTCATATCCACTGCATTCTAGAAAGTCTTTTGCCTGCCGATAGTTCTCTTCTCTTGCTTCCACATAGGTTTTAACTTCATCGTTGTTAACAACATAGGCATCGATTTTGGAATAGCCTTCAATTACTTTTTCGTTTGGTTCGGATAGATTCGAGATTTCTTTCCAAATAATGTCAACATTTTCCTCAGGATCGAACATAAATTTAGATAAAGGAACAATATTTCCGTTAAAAATAATTTCCATATAATCCGGTATGTTTTTAGGATTAAAATATTCCACTTCAAAACCATCTTCTGTTTCCAGAGTGTATCCCGGGATTTGAGCTACAAAGGCTTTCCCATCTTCTATGGAATCAAACGCAACTAAATCTTTAGAATAATCATTTTGGTACAATTTCAATATAACCATCGATAATCTCTCCATTTTCATTATTAGGCTAATGTAAATAAGCACGTCACTTGACCAGTTAAGACTTTCTGTATCATTTCGTCGGTACCTTTCCTCATTCTACGAGTCCTATCCCATGGGCGAACTCAAAAGGTTTGAGGAACCTTTTGAGGATTAACTACGTTTTTCCAACAAGCTTACACACTCAACATGTGGTAATATTTTTCTTTTATACTAATAAACAAAAGGCAATGAAAATCATTTTAAAATGATACTGTGGAACGGAAAGATTTTCGCCAGTTTCAAAAGAAACGACATTCATCATTCCACTTGAAATTACAACAGAAAATTCTTTAACATCGATTATCTAGATAGACCGATTGTTACATTCAATAATGGATATGCTGATCTAAATTTTAAAATGTTGTTTCCTTACTAATCCTATTACTCGCCAATATAGTATAAATAAAATAACCAATAAAAATGATAATAAAAATAACATTAATTTTTAACACAAAATAGAGATTTAACAAATTTGCGAACGCATGAAATAATATACAGTATCCCACAGATTTCGTTTGACGATAAAGAAGCCCTAAAACAAAACTTAAAAATAATGTATATATAAAAAATAAAATAAAAGGAAATCCTTGATGACTTTCTCCAACTATAAACCATAAAGGCAGATGCCAAATCCCCCAAATTGATCCTACAATCAAATTAGATTGCCAATAAGTATATTTTTTATCAAGTAACGGTTGTAATATACCTCTCCATCCTAATTCTTCATGTCCACCACCAAAAAAAATTAATTGTATAAAGAATAGCGGCATTAGATAAATTGATACTCCGTTTAATTCCAAGGAAGATACAGAAAATAGTATCAAAATTACTAACAAATGAATAATGAAATAAATACTACTATTTTTTCTTTTATTAAATACAAAATGTTTAAATTTTATATTATTACTTTTCAAATAAAAGCCAGTTGCAATAGCTGGACCAAGTGCACCTACTATATGTAACATTCTTCCTATAAATGTTTCTAATCCCAAAATATGAGATTGAGTAAATATGGCAAGAAGCCCCCAAGCTATATAAGTAATTCCAAATGTACAATAAAGATAATTTTTTAAATTCCTTTTATCAATTTCTGTCATTTTATCTTCCTAATCTTGATTATTCTACGTATAATATTTTTTTACTGCTTCTTAGTTGCTCTCGATTATAACTACCTATATTCTATCACAAAAACACACAAAAAAAAGCCTTACAATCAAGACTTTTCATTATTGATTCATACCAAGCTTTCTATGCTTTTACAAGTAAAGCTACACACTCAACATGATGCGTTTGCGGGAATAAGTCAACCGGCTGGACTTTCTTCAACTCATAACCCAACTCTTGGTAGAGTTTGATATCACGCGCCATGGTTGCGACATTACAAGAGATATAGGCGATGCGGTCTGCTCCTGTTTGAGCGCTTGCTTTGATGAAGATTTCGGTCAAGCCCTTGCGTGGTGGGTCAACCAAGATAACGGTTGGTTGAATTCCTTCTTTGAGCCAATTTTTCATTGCATTTTCAGCTGTATCGCAAACATAGTGAGCATTTGAAATATTGTTCAGTTGAGCATTCTTCTCGCTATTTTCAACCGCCTCTGGAATCACTTCAACACCATAGACTTCCTTAACGTGCTTGGCGACTGATAAACCTATCGTTCCAATTCCTGAGTAGGCATCAATAACCACATCATCTTCTTTTAATTCAGCAAAGTCAATGGCTGTTTGATAAAGTTTTTCAGCCATTTCAGTATTGACTTGGTAAAATGCTGGTCCAGCGATTTGGTAGTCATTTCCCAACATTTGGTCGGTAATATAGTCTTGACCATAAAGCGTACGCCATTCCTTGCCAAAAATCGCATTGGTGTTTTGGTCGTTGATATTTTGCATAACCGACACAATCTCAGGGAACTGCTTGATTAGTTGTTCAATCAATTGCTCCACTCGGAAAACTTTAGGACGAGTTGTCACCAAAATCACCATGATTTGTCCTGAGTAGTGGCCACGACGCACCACAAGGTTCCGAACCAAGCCGGACTGTTCCTTTTCGTCATAAGGTTTCAAATCATAACGACGGAGCAAGTCGCGTAGGGCTACAACTACCTCATCAATCACAGGATCTTGGATAAAGAAATCTTCTAGAGGCATGAGGTCATGGGAATTCTTACGGAAAAATCCTGTTTCCAAGACACCATTAACACGACGAACAGGCACCTGAGCCTTGTTGCGATACTTGACTGGATGTTCCATGCCAAGCGTTTCAGTAACCTCTACATCTGCAATTCCAGCAATCTTGTAGAGACTGTCCTTAACTTGCTTGGTTTTAAACTTAAGCTGTTCTGGATAAGCAAGATGACCCAAGTCTGCGATTCCTGAACGCAGATAAGCCAGATCTAGATTTTGATTACGGTGTGGCGACTGGACAAGGTATTCTTCAACCTTCCCAAATCCAATCCTTTTATTGACCTTGAGGACTCGCATGAGAATTTTTTCACTTGGTAAAGCATTCTCTACAAAAAAGACCAAACCATCCACCTTGGCAACTCCTGCCCCTTCATGGGTCAAGTCAACAATTTCAACTTCTACAATATCATTTTTCTTTAACATTCTCTTCTCTTTCTATTGGCCGACAAAAAAGACGGCAACGTTACGGTTACCATCTATTATACCATGAAATTTCTTAAGAACCAAAACTCTTGAAGAAGTTGACAAGGGCTTGCCAGAGGGAGCTTAAGAAGTTACCGCCGTCCTCTAGCGCCTTATCAGCATCAAAGTTAAGGTTAATATTTTTAAAACTGTCGCCAGCTTGTGATACGATGCTTTGTTTAAGGTCATTCAGGGTTTTAGTGAAGTCTGCATTGCTGAGGATATCACTCTTTGAGAGATTCAAAGCAAAATTGATGATGATATTGATCTGGTTTCCTGTTATGACCTGATCAAGTTTGTAATTTTTCAAGGTATCTTCAACGATTTTGCGGACATCTTCTTCTGTCAGATTTCCCTTGCTTTCTTTAGCTTTGGCGAGTCCTGACTTGATATCGGCTAGGGCAACGTTTAATTTATTAGCATCATAGCCAGTTTTGTCCTTATTTTCAGCATTGATATCTGACAAAGCCTTCAACTCTTCTTGAGCCAAGTCTTTGTTGGCTTGCGGCACCTTGGCTCCATTAGCTTCTAGCGAATAATAAATCCCTGCTAAAGCACTCTCACCTGTAACTGGAATGGGGGATGCAACAGTGATTTTGGCGTGTTCCACACCCAAGGTTACGGCTGCGTTTCGGTACATATCCTGAGTTACCTTAGTGATGTTTTCTGGTGTTTCAATCTTGACCTCAAGTGGCGACTTGTCACCTAGTTTTTGAATTTTGGCTGATGAATACAGTTGTAAGCTAGAGTCATTTGCCACATTCATGATTTTAGAATAGACATCAGGTGTCATGGTCTTGAGTTCTTTGGTGTCTGTTGAAGCATTGTAGCCTAGTTTTTTAAGAGTTTGATTTTTTTGGTCTTCAGATAGTGAAGAACCTAGAACATATTCAGGTTGAACATAAGTTTCATCGATAACTTTTTGAACATCTGTTGCTGCATGGGCGCTACTCATAGCTGTTACTGCCCACAAGACCGCAGCACTGGTCAGAAAGAGTTTCTTTCTCATAGGGAATTCCCTCCTTTACCTTTCTAGAGTAATATATCTATCTTAAAGAAAACTTATAACAAAAACACCTGGTCTAGCCAGATGTAGAAAAGAGAGTGAAACATTTGATGATGTAAAGGTTGAGTTGCACCTGTCTAGAATAATAATAGTTTCCTCCATTTACATAGAGTTCAGCACCGTGAAAAATGGAAATGGGGTGCATATAACTATAAGTCTTTCCTGTGGTATTGCCAAGCAAGGGAGCAACAGTCTCACGAGAGTACTGTTTGGCCAGAGCCAAGGTATTTTCCTTGCCATTTTGGGCGATAAAATCGATATAGGAAGGTCCAAAATTATAGGCTTGAACAGCTGTCCAGACATCAACACCCTTCTTCTGAGCCAGATACAGATTGTCTGTCAGAGTTTGAACGCCTTGCCGAATGCTAGAAGCATTATCATTGATGGTGTTAGTGGAACCACTTGCAGACTCACTAGACTGCATAACATCGCCTTCTTTTCCTTTTGTTTCAGTATAAATCATAGCGAGCACAAGCTCTTCGTTTGCTGGAGTGTCTTTTTCACTTAAGATTTCTCGCACCATGGGTTGATAGGTCATGACTTGCTTGACATCTTGGTGAACACGGTAAACTTTGTAGCCAGCAAAAAGGAAGACTGCTAGTACAAGCACTCTTCGAATTCGTTTAAACATTATTTACTTTGGATATCCTCGATATTTTTGATTAAGATAGAGTAAGTTCCATTGTCATTTTGAATAAACTCAACAGACTCAGCATCTTGATAGACGTTATTGGGAACGATGAGCTCAATTCCATTTGACAAGGAGAGTTTTTGGTTTTCAAATTTCTTTAATTGGCGACTGGCATCAATTTCATCAAACTGGACTGGCTCTGGTACGGCTTCTTTGACTTGGTCAATAAAGCTCAAACGAGCTGTCAGGTTGTTATCAAAAAGGTCGTTAGCCAATTTTTCAGGTGACAATTCATTGCTTTCTTCTAGGTTGTTGAAAATTGCTGATTTAACCTTGGATTGAAATTGAAAGTCATCTGTGTTAAAAGATTCAGCAATTCTCTGGGCTGTTTTTTCCAGTTCCTTGATGGATTTCTTGGGTGAAATCTTAGGAGCGACGGCAAGAAGATTTTCTGAAAAATAGTTCAAAAAAGCCCCGTTGTACTTGATTCGTTTTTCAATCAGATGGTACTTGCGACTTTGAAGATTAACCACCAAGGCCTCATCAGCCCCTGTTCCAAATCCAGGCAGGTTATTCTGAGTCAGCTTGATTGGATTCTCAACTTCTCCTCCGAGGTGGGTCAAGGTCTCACGCAGTGCAATTCTCAAGAAAGCAAAATGTTCTACACCTTCTTTAGAAAATTGCACAAAAATCAAGTCATTGGTCTTGAGATTTTCTGAAATGTTGAACTCCTCTTTCCAGAGATTAGCCAGTGTTACTGATGTCTCCAACAAATCGTCTGTGATGTGATTGAAGAAGGGATTTTCTTCTTCGAAAATCCCAGTCTTGGCTTCATCTGAATACACACGTTCAATTTTTCTACGCAGGTATTCTTCGATTTTTGGAGTAATATTGAGAAGCTTATCCGCTAGGAACAGCTCGGTATCATCCGGACTGAACTGGTGAATAATGGCTTTCTTAATATAAATGTCCATAAAAGTTTTAGTCCTCGTATAATGGGAAGGCATCTGTCAATTCTTTGACTGCACTTCTCACTTCCTCTAAGACAGCTTCATTTTCTGCATTCTTAAGGGTTTTAATGATGAGTTCAGCTACTTTGCGACTCTCTTCTTCACCAAATCCACGCGCAGTAATGGCTGCAGATCCGATACGAATACCACTTGTCTTAAATGGTGACAAGGTTTCGTATGGAATTGAGTTTTTATTTAGAGTAATATTGACTTCATCCAGCAAGTTTTGAGCAACTTTTCCGTTTTCTACAACCTTAGTAACATCCACTAGGAAGAGGTGGTTTTCAGTCCCACCAGAAATGATACGGAAATCAGGGTCTTGCAAGAAGACATCTACCATAGCCTTGCTGTTTTTGATTACATTAGCAGCATATTCCTTGAAGGCTGGATCCAAAACTTCTTTGAAGGAAACAGCCTTAGCAGCCACAACATGCTCCAAAGGACCACCCTGAATACCTGGGAAAATAGCTGAATTGATTTTCTTAGCAAGTTCTTCGTCATTGGTCAAAATCAAACCGCCACGAGGACCACGAAGGGTTTTGTGGGTCGTTGTTGTCGTGATGTGAGCGTATGGCACTGGGCTTGGGTGAAGACCAGCTGCCACTAAACCAGCAATATGGGCCATATCTACCATGAGCTTAGCTCCAACAGCATCAGCAATTTCACGGAATTTTGAAAAGTCGATAATTTGAGAATAGGCTGAAGCACCTGCTACGATCAATTTTGGTTTTACTTCTTGGGCTTGTTTCAAGATAGCATCAAAATCCAAGAGTTCCGTTTCAGGGTCAACACTGTAAGAAACAAAGTTGTAGGTTTGACCTGAGAAGCTAACTGGAGCTCCGTGGGTCAAGTGTCCACCTGCTGCCAAATCCATCCCCATAACGGTATCACCTGGCTCAATCAAGGCCATGTAAGCCGCACAGTTGGCTTGGCTTCCTGAGTGAGGTTGGACATTAGCGAATTTAGCGCCAAAAATTTCTTTTGCGCGTTCAATGGCTAGAGTTTCTACCACGTCTACCACATCAGTCCCACCATAGTAACGGCGACCTGGGTAACCTTCGGCGTATTTATTCGTCAAGATAGACCCTTGAGCTGCCATAACAGCCTTGGAAACTACGTTTTCCGAAGCAATCAACTCAATGTTGTTTTGTTGTCGTTCTTCTTCTTTGGCAATAGCATTCCAGAGATCAGCATCGTATGCTTTAAAATCATCTTTGTCAAAAATCATAGGTCTTCTCCTTTATTGTGTGACTAGTCCATTAGTTTAATTTTCTTATTAGAAAATCAAACTAAAAGATACGAATAAACCGTTTCTGCATTTTATCACAAGTATAACCAACTTTTTCATAAAATGCATGAGCACCCAGACGATGGTCGGCAGAGTTTAAGCGGATAAACCCATAACCACGTCTTTTTGCTTCTTCTTCCAACCCTTGTAATAAGCTTTTACCAATACCTTGACCTTGTGCTTGAGGTGAGACTGCTAAGGCTAAAATATTAAATCCTGCTTTGGAATAGAGGGATTCATAAACTTCAGCGTGGACATATCCAAGCAAGGCATGACTAGCTTCATCCTCATAAGCAAGTAAGAAATGATGTGAATTCTGAGATAGTCTAGCTAGTTGACTAGCCGTGTCCTCTAGACTAAAAGAATAGCCCAAAGCCTCTTGGTTGATTTCACATATCGCTTTCACATCTGTTTCTTGCAAACCTCTTAGCATCTCATTCCTCCTCAAAAGAAATCTCTGGCAACCTAGCAAGAATATCTTCTCGCTTAATGACCCCTTGGCGTAAGATTTTCACCTTGTCTCCAGACAAGTCCACGATAGTTGAATCCTGTCCAGTTAGAAAAGCATCGTCTTCTAGACCCAAAACCTCTTGGTCAAAATCCTTCAGAATTTGTTCAAAGGTCACTCCACTTGCCTGACCTGAAATATTGGCAGACGGCCCAATCAAGGGACCTGTCTCTCGAATCAAATCAAGGGTAATGGGATGACTCGGCATCCGAAATCCAACAGTTGCAAGGTCAGAATTGACCCAATAGGGAACTCGGTCATTGGCTTCAAGGATAATGGTCAAGGGACCTGGTAAAAAGGTCTCTACAAGTTTTTGAAGATAAGTTGGCTGATTCTTTGAAAAATGCAAGATATCCTCTAAAGAGGCAATATTGAGATTGAGTGCCTTGTCTCTGGGACGACGTTTGAGTTGGTAAACATGGTTAACTGCTTCTTCGTCTAGAGCCTTGGCAAAGAGACCGTAAACTGTCTCCGTAGGTAAGACAACTGCACCACCCTTTTCTAACTCTTGTCTAATCCTGTCTATCATCAATCACGACCATCCTATCTTGACCAAATTGGTCCTTGAGTGTTCGAACTCTTTTTTCAGGAAGATGTTTCCTAAAAAGTTCAGGAACACTTTGACCTTGCTTGTAACCAATTTCAAGGTAAATCTTACCACCATCTTTGAGATAGTCTTTTGCATCTTCCGCAATTCTACGGTAAATAGCTAGGCCATCCTCGTCTGCAAAGAGAGCTAGATGAGGCTCCGAATGCAAAACATTCAAGCCGACCTCTGACTCATCTTCACGAGAGATATAGGGTGGATTGGAAACAATTATATCATATTTTTCAGAAATTTCTGTAAAACAGTCAGATTTTTTTAAAAATATTTGAAGATTTTGATTTTTAGCATTTTCGTTAGCTAAATCTAAAGCATCTTGGGAAATATCTGCTGCTGTCACTGACCAATCTGGTCTTTTTTTTGCTAGAGCGAGAGCAATAGCTCCACTACCTGTCCCGATATCTAGGACCTTAAGATTTTCTTCAGAATTTTCAGCCAGGATAAGCTTGACTAATTCCTCTGTCTCTGGACGAGGGATCAATACTCGCTCATCAACTTTTAACTGCATTCCGAAGAATTCTGCATGACCAATGATATACTGTGCCGGTTTATGAGTTGCTAACTGTTGGAAAATTCCTTTTACAAATACTTCTTCCTCTTCCGTCACTACCTGCTGAAGAGCAAAAACAAAGTCTGTAAAAGAGAGATTTTTCAGGCTACGATAGACAAAAGAGAGGCTTTCAGCTTCCTCTCCTTGTCTTATCAATTCTTCTTCAAAATCTGAAAATAATTGAGCTAATTTCATTATTTGTTTAATTCTTCTAATTTTTGTGTTTGGTCATAAAGCACCAAGGCATCCACAACTTCGTCCAATTTACCAGACAAAATGGTATCTAGTTTTTGGAGGGTTAAACCGATACGGTGGTCCGTCACACGGTTTTGTGGGAAGTTATAAGTACGAATCCGTTCTGAACGGTCCCCAGTACCGATTGTCGACTTACGCTCAGCGTCTTGTTCATCTTGTGCAATCTGAGCAAAGTGGTCAGCAACACGCGCACGGATGATTTTCATGGCCTTCTCACGATTTTTCTGCTGGGTACGTTCTTCCTGCATCTCAACCTTGATATTGGTTGGCAAGTGAACGATACGAACGGCAGTCGCAACCTTATTGACGTTCTGTCCACCAGCACCTGATGCGTGGTAGATGTCAACACGAAGGTCTTTTGGATCAATATCGTATTCAACCTCTTCAACTTCAGGCATAACAAGAACTGTCGCTGTTGAAGTATGAACACGGCCTTGGCTTTCTGTCACAGGAACACGTTGCACACGGTGAGCACCTGACTCATACTTAAGTTTAGAGTAAACAGACTGACCTGAAACCATGGCAACCACTTCTTTGAAACCGCCGACACCATTCATAGAAGCCTCCATGACTTCAAAGCGCCAGCCTTGGGCTTCCGCATATTTTTGGTACATGGTTAGGAGGTCACCAGCGAAAAGTGCTGCTTCGTCTCCACCAGCTGCACCACGGATTTCTAGGATGATGTTCTTGTCATCGTTTGGATCCTTTGGAAGGAGCAAGATTTTCAGTTTTTCTTCGTATTCTTCTTTTTCAGCCTTGGCATCTTTGAGCTCTTGCTTGGCCATTTCTTCCAAGTCAGCATCTCCACCTGATTCCTTAATCATCTCTTCAGCATCGACGATATTTTGGAGGACTTGTTTGTACTCACGGTAGGCTGTTACTGTATCACGAGTTGAAGCTTCTTCTTTTGAAAGCTCCATGAAACGCTTGGTGTCCGAAACCACATCTGGGTCACTGAGCAACTCTCCTAATTCTTCATAACGGTCTTCTACAGCTTGTAGTTGATCATAGATGTTCATTTTTATTCATTCTCCTTATTGATTTCAGGCGCAAAATAATGTTTACGGCAAACTGAGATATAGGTTTCATTACCGCCAATCTGGATCTGTTCTCCATCGTAAACAGGCAGTCCATCCTGTGTTCGCAAAACCATAGTCGCCTTTTTCTTGCAATACTGGCAGATGGTCTTTATTTCGTCAATCTTGTCTGCTAAGAGCAAGAGATACTTGGAACCTTCGAACAACTCATTTCGAAAGTCATTTTTCAAACCAAAAGCCATGACAGGTATGTCTAACTCATCAACAACACGAGCTAGGTCGTAAACATGGTGACGCTTGAGAAACTGGGCTTCATCGACCAGCACACAGTAAGGTGTTTCTGGTAAGTCACGGATAAAGCCGAAGATATCAGTTGTTTCCTCAATCGCAATGGCAGGGCGTTTCATGCCAATACGACTCGACACATAGCCAACACCATCACGAGTATCCAGAGCTGAAGTCATAATCACAACACTTTTTCCCTGCTCCTCGTAGTTATAGGCCACTTTGAGAATCTCAATCGTCTTACCTGAGTTCATGGTCCCATAACGATAATACAACTGTGCCATGTTTCTTGCTTCACGTCCATTTCTAAATTTTTGCTACATTCTAGTATATCATAATTTTCTTAAGCTTTAAACGGCAAAATGTGGTAAAATAGAAGAAATCAAAACTAGTGGAGGAAGCCATTATGCCATTTGTACGCATCGATTTATTTGAAGGACGCACGCTCGAGCAAAAGAAGGCTCTTGCTAAGGAAGTAACGGAAGCGGTTGTCCGTAACACTGGAGCCCCTCAATCTGCTGTCCATGTCATCATCAACGACATGCCAGAAGGAACTTACTTCCCACAAGGGGAAATGCGCACCAAATAAGCTAGCTTAAGCAGAATTGCTTAGGCTTTTTCAATCTCCAAGTAGCATCCATTGAAGAAATAGTCTAAATTTGTTACAATTTGAAAAGAGACTTGGAATATTCCAAGAAAAGAGCTATTAACTAAAGGAAATATTATGATTACACGTGAATTTGATACCATCGCTGCTATCTCTACTCCACTAGGTGAAGGAGCTATTGGTATTGTCCGCTTGAGCGGAACAGACAGTTTTGAAATTGCACAAAAGATTTTCAAAGGGAAAGACTTGAGTCAGGTTGCTAGCCATACCCTTAACTACGGTCACATCGTTGACCCTCAGACAGGAAAAGTCATGGACGAGGTTATGGTTGGGGCTATGAAATCTCCAAAGACCTTTACTCGTGAAGATATTATCGAGATTAACACCCACGGTGGGATTGCGGTGACCAATGAAATTCTCCAACTAGCGATCCGTGAAGGAGCTCGGTTGGCTGAGCCTGGTGAATTTACCAAACGTGCCTTTTTAAACGGTCGTGTGGACCTGACTCAGGCTGAAGCCGTTATGGACATCATCCGTGCTAAGACAGACAAGGCTATGAACATTGCAGTTAAACAATTAGACGGTTCCCTTTCTGAGCTGATTAATAATACCCGTCAAGAAATCCTCAATACACTTGCCCAAGTTGAGGTTAATATCGACTATCCTGAGTATGACGATGTTGAAGAAGCGACTACTGCTGTGGTCCGAGAAAAGACAATGGAGTTTGAGCAATTACTAACCAATCTCCTTAGAACAGCCCGTCGAGGTAAAATCCTTCGAGAAGGAATTTCCACTGCCATCATCGGACGCCCCAACGTTGGGAAATCAAGCCTTCTCAACAACCTCTTGCGTGAGGACAAGGCTATTGTCACAGATATTGCTGGTACAACACGTGATGTCATCGAAGAATACGTCAACATCAATGGTGTTCCTCTCAAATTGATTGATACAGCTGGTATCCGTGAAACGGATGACATCGTGGAACAAATCGGAGTTGAGCGTTCGAAAAAAGCCCTCAAGGAAGCTGACTTGGTTCTACTGGTGCTAAATGCCAGTGAACCACTAACCGCCCAAGACCGCCAACTCCTAGAAATCAGTCAGGAGACTAATCGCATTATTCTTCTTAACAAAACTGACCTGCCTGAAGCGATTGAAACTTCAGAACTACCTGAAGACGTCATCCGTATTTCCGTCCTTAAAAACCAAAACATCGATAAGATTGAAGAGCGCATTAACAACCTCTTCTTTGAAAATGCTGGTTTGATTGAGCAAGACGCTACTTACTTGTCTAACGCACGTCACATTTCCCTAATTGAGAAGGCCGTTGAAAGCCTACAAGCTGTTAATGAAGGTCTTGAACTAGGTATGCCAGTTGATTTACTTCAAGTGGATTTAACTCGTACTTGGGAAATCCTCGGTGAAATCACTGGAGATGCTGCTCCTGATGAACTCATAACCCAGCTCTTTAGCCAATTCTGTTTAGGAAAATAAGTAAAATCCATGATCGTTCTTGCGGTCATGGATTTTACTGTCTTTATTAGTAATCTGGTCTTAAGACACCTGTTACAGTTGCCTTAGTCGCTTCGTAGTCACCATCTACGACAACCTTGATAATGCGTTTGGCATCTTCTTCTGGTGCTGGAACAAGAGGTAGACGAGTTGGTCCAGCTTCAAATCCCATATAGTTAAGAACTGCCTTAACTGGAGCAGGACTTGGATAAGAGAAGAGGGCATTAACCTTAGGAATGAATTTACGCTGAATTGCTGCAGCTTTCTTCATATCGCTTTCTGCAATGGCCGTAAACATCTCGTGCATTTCATCCCCATTTGTATGAGATGCAACAGAAATAACCCCGTCCGCACCAAGGTTCATGGCATGAAAAGCATCACCATCCTCACCAGTATAGACTAAGAACTCTTCTGGCTTGTGCTCAATCAAGTAAGCCATATTGGCCAAGCTAGTACATTCTTTGACCCCAATGATATTTGGATGGTCAGCCAAGCGAAGCATGGTTTCTGGAGTCAACTCGACAACTACACGCCCTGGAATGTTATAGATAATAATTGGTAGGTCAGAAGCATCTGCAATAGCCTTAAAGTGCTGATACATTCCTTCTTGAGAAGGTTTGTTGTAGTAAGGCACAATAGCAAGCCCAGCAGCAAAACCACCAAATTCTGCTACTTCTTTGACAAACTCGATTGAATCACGAGTATCATTGGTACCGATACCAGCAATAAGCGGTACCCGACCATTAACAACTTTTTGTACAGCAGTAAAAATCTCCAACTCTTCATCGTGAGTCAAGGTAGGACTTTCAGCTGTCGTACCAGCAAGAAGAATTCCATCCGTATGATGGTCCAATAAATGCTCAATCAAGGCTGGAATAGCATCAAAGTTGATGGAACCATCCTCGTGGAAGGGGGTAATAAAGGCTGTGATGATTTTACACTCTTTTAAATCTTGATAAGACATGAGAAACACCTCTCTATTTCAAAGAAGGAGTTCATCTGAACTCCTAAATTATATGACTATTTTAATTCAAACTTCAATTCGGCAGTTGGACGAACCAAGCCACGTTCGTGAAGAGTTTCTGCAATCTGAACTGAGTTCCAAGCAGCACCTTTGAGAAGGTTATCTGAAACAACCCACATATGAATTCCTTTTTCAGCATCTAAGTCTTTACGGATACGACCAACAAAGGTATCACGTGAACCAACTGCATTGATGGCTTGCGGATAGATTTGATGAGCTACATCATCTTCAAGAACAGCGCCTGGGAAGGCTGCGATAGCTGCTTTCACTTCTTCGATTGGAGCCACTTCTTTTGTTTCGATGTAAACAGACTCAGAGTGAGCTGACAAGACTGGAATACGCACACACGTTGCTGAAACTGCAATGCTATCATCTTCCATGATTTTCTTAGTTTCCTTAGTCATCTTCATCTCTTCGTAAGTGTAATCATTGTCCGTGAAAACATCGATTTGTGGAAGAGCGTTAAAAGCAATAGGATAATGTTTCTTGTCACCGCCTGAAGGCAAAATTTCCGCATGCAAATCACGTGGTTTCACTCCATCATTCAATACTTCACGAAGTTCACGTTGTGTCTCAAGAATTGCTCCCATACCAGCACCAGAGACTGCTTGGTAAGTTGAAACGATGATACGATCCAAGCCCCATTTTTGACGAACAGGCTCAAGCGCAACCATCATTTGGATTGTTGAACAGTTAGGGCAAGCAATAATCCCGTTGTGGGCATCAAGTGCGTGAGCATTTACTTCTGGAACAACCAATGGTACATCTGGATTTTGACGGAAATAAGATGTGTTATCAACTACCACCGCTCCAGCTTTCACTGCGTATGGTGCATACTTAGCTGATGTAGAACCACCTGCTGAAAAGAGAGCAATGTCAACTCCTTCAAAAGCTGTTTCAGTCGTTTCTTCAATCGTAATATCTTGGTCTTTAAATTTCAAAGTCTTGCCTGCTGAACGTGCAGAAGCAAGTAAACGGATTTTATCGATTGGAAGTGTTGATTCTTCCAACATTTTTATCATCTGAGCACCGACAGCACCTGTCGCGCCGACTACAGCAACTGTATATCCCATAAATAACCTCTTTCGGAATTTTCTAAAAATTTCTATAATAGATGTATTATACTACTTTTTCCATGAATTGCAAAGCTTTTTCATCATTTTTTGGAAAATAAAAATCCCCGGTCGCTAGACCAGGGACTAAGAGGCATCTTCATGTGATGAGCAGGTTCACACAACTCATCAAGGTCCGCTCCTGCGTTATGACCTCCTTATGCTCAATAGTAGCCCGAAGACTACCTATCGACTCATCGCATATTCTATATTACTAGAGATACTTGATTTTGTCAATAAGAAATTTTTTCGATCGAGTATAACAAAAAACTCTTGCATTCAAGAGTTTCCCTATACATATCATGCTAATTGCCGGGATTGAACCGGCGACCTCATCCTTACCATGGATGCGCTCTGCCAACTGAGCTAAATCAGCTTACTTAAGAAGTATACTATAATCAGAAAAACTTGTCAAGTTTCCTTAGAAATTTTCTATAAGAAAAAGCCAGGTAAAGGCTACCCAGCTTGTCTTCTTCTATTTGCTTAAATCAATTCGACGACCAATTTTTCCAATGATAATCGCTCCAATAATCAATGAAGCAAATTCACCAACTCCTGTTGTAAACCAAGTAAGGAAAAATGGTAATTGCGCTACGATATTCAACTCTGCAGCGATGGTAAACATGGAAATTGAAAAGAGGATTGAAAAGAAGAAATGATCTTTTCGAATTAATCCATTAAAGAGGTAATCTTTGCTGTATTTTGCAAAAAGCCAAACACCTAGACTGAGGAATACTAGGGTTGATCCACCACCAACAAAGACATCTAGCAGTCCGAAGCTAAAGAAATTAGCAATCATACAACCGATGGTAACTCCGATGATGTACTTAGGATTGTAAAAAGCCATAAAATTCATCATTTCTGAAATACGAAACTGATAAGCGCCATAGCTAATGGCATTGAGAGGCGGTGTGACAGTCAAAACGACGTAGATAGCAGCAACGATTGCAATATCTGCTACGTCACGAATAGTTAATTTTTTCATCTTTTCTCCTTTGGCGGTTGTACGCGTGTAATATGCTTGGTGAAAGAAGCTAAGCACCAAGGGTTGATTTATTCAGCCTTACTAGTATAGCACAATAGTCCTCTTTATGCTATACTAAGAACATGAAAAATCATATTCAAAGTTTCTTTAAGAACGAGCTCTTGTCCTATCTCTTTTTTGGTATAGCGACTACTCTTATTTCTGTTCTATCCCGATTAGTCATTTATCAACTAACTCATAAAGAACTCCTTGCTACTGCCCTAGCAAATATTATTGGTATCCTCTTTGCCTTTATCACAAATGATACGATTGTATTTAAGCAGGCTAGGCAGAATTGGCCAAGACGTTTAGTGAAATTTACTCTTGCCCGCCTTTCTACTTTTCTTTTAGACTTATTTTTAACTTTTCTCTTTGTAACCCAGTTTCCTAATATTATTGGACAATTTGTAAATAATAATATAGACAAGGTTAATACTATCGAAACAGCTATTTCACAATTCTTGATAATTATTCTTAATTACATTTTTAGTAAGGTTTTTATTTTTAAAAAATAGAAAATTTTTGAGCATATATCTTGCATGCTCTTCTTAATTAATATATAATCAAGAGTAAAAATTTTTTGAAAGGGAAAATGAAAATGTTAAAAGATCTTAAAGCATTTTTGCTTCGTGGTAATGTTGTTGACCTTGCTGTCGGTGTGATCATTGCCTCTGCTTTTGGTGCTATCGTTACTTCATTTGTTAATGATATCATCACTCCACTCCTATTGAACCCAGCCTTGGAAGCTGCGAAAGTACAGAACATCGCTGAGCTTGCATGGAATGGTGTTACATATGGTAAATTCTTGAGTGCTATTATCAACTTCCTTGTTGTGGGTACTGTTCTCTTCTTCGTTATTAAAGCTATGGAAAAAGCTCAAAGCCTTACTAAAAAAGAAGAACCTGCTGAGGAAGCTCCAGCTGCTCCAACTGAATTGGAAGTACTTCAAGAAATCAAAGCGCTTCTTGAGAAAAAATAATCGATTAAAAGGATCTAGCACAAAGCTAAATCCTTTTTCTTTACTCTTTCGGCAACTTACCTGCTTTCTCTAGCATTTTCTTGATCAAATAAGGCATCTTAACATTTTCACGACCTTTTTTCTCAATCAGTTTTTTCACAAATTCTGGCATTTGTAAATCTTGAGATTCAGCCAAAATGTTTTTCGTCTCATCTGAAGGTACTAATTCATCAAAAGTTTCTTCTTCTGGGAGAAATTCCTTAAACTCTTGATTTTCATTGGCTCTAACTGTATTGACCAAAGCATCAATCAAGCGAGAATCTGTATTTGGCATTGGTGGACGATGGTAGTTCACACCCAATTCTTGACACAAGTCATAACATTCTACATCGTTGTCAAATAAAACTTCAATGTGCTCACTGATAAAACTAATAGGTATAAAAATATAATGCTCTGGATGTTCTGACTGTTCTCTTAGATACTCCAAAACATCTGGCTTAATCCATGGAATACCGATATCACTTTCACTCTGCCAAGTGTTGGTATATTGTTCTGAACTCAAGCCTAGTTTTTCAGCAACTAGCTTGCTATTTTCAAAAATTTGGTCTATATAAGGATCACCAAAGTCCAAGGCAAAAATAGGCACACTATGGGCTGAAAAGATGACTTTAAAGCTGTCTTGCTTTACTTCTGCTTTTAAAATCTTACCAATTTCATCCGCCCAATAGTTTAAGAGCGCTTCTTCCTGATACCAGTCCTTAATGACCAAAAATTGAATTTGTTTGCTTTCTAAAAATTTTTCATAGCCCATGACAGAGTAAAAAGAATAATGGGGCTCCAAAATCAGGCAAATACACTGCTCAATTCCGTCTGCTTCCATCTGACCAATCACATCTGGAATAAAGGGTCTGGAAAATTTATTGGCAAAATAGACACTATACTCATTCCCCAGTCTAGCTTCTACCAAGGCAACTTCTTCACGAGTAATTCTTTGCAGAGGCGTACCTCCAATAAGTACATAATTATCATAGAGTGTTTGAATCTCGTGGTCTTGGGGTCTCACTCCACGACGAATATTTGTGAAAAAATCAGCTACACCTTCAAAGGTAATCTCTTCTGGCGAACCAAAGGTCATCATTAAAATTGCTTTTTTCATAACTGCTTCCTTGTGATGTTTTTATCAAGTTTATTTTATCATTAATTCATCAATAAGTAAACGCTAACATAGGGACATTCTCAATCTTCTGTCTTTTGTTTTTCTCTTCTTTCTATGATACAATGGAAAAAATGAATTCAAAAGGAGTTTTTTATGACTTATCCAAATCTCTTGGACCGCTTTTTAACCTACGTTAAGGTCAACACGCGCTCTGATGAACACTCTACTACTACTCCAAGTACGCAGAGTCAGGTTGATTTCGCAACCAATATCCTGATCCCAGAAATGAAACGTGTTGGTCTGCAAAATGTTTATTATCTACCAAATGGTTTTGCTATTGGAACCTTGCCAGCCAATGATCCATCTTTAACACGTAAAATTGGCTTCATCTCCCACATGGATACTGCTGATTTTAATGCCGAAGGAGTCAATCCTCAGGTAATTGAAAACTACGATGGTGGTGTGATTGAACTAGGGAATTCTGGTTTTAAATTAGATCCAGCAGACTTCAAAAGTCTTGAAAAATATCCAGGACAAACACTCATCACAACCGACGGAACAACCTTGCTAGGTGCTGATGACAAATCAGGGATTGCTGAAATTATGACTGCTATTGAATATCTAAATGCTCATCCTGAAATCAAACACTGTGAGATTCGTGTTGGTTTTGGTCCAGATGAAGAAATCGGTGTTGGTGCTAATAAATTTGATGCAGAAGATTTTGATGTTGATTTTGCCTACACAGTTGATGGTGGACCACTAGGTGAACTTCAGTACGAAACTTTCTCAGCAGCTGGTGCTGAATTGTATTTCCAAGGTCGTAATGTCCACCCTGGTACAGCAAAAGGGCAAATGGTCAACGCCCTTCAGCTAGCGATTGATTTCCATAATCAACTTCCCGAGAATGACCGACCTGAATTAACTGATGGCTACCAAGGTTTTTACCATCTAATGGATGTGACAGGTAGTGTCGAAGAGGCGCGTGCAAGCTACATCATTCGTGATTTTGAAAAAGATGCCTTTGAAGCGCGTAAAGCAGCTATGCAGTCTATCGCTGATAAGATGAATCAAGAACTTGGTAGCGACCGTGTCACCCTAAACCTGACAGACCAGTACTACAATATGAAAGAAGTCATTGAAAAAGATATGACTCCAATTACCATTGCTAAGGCCGTTATGGAAGATTTGGGTATCACGCCTATTATTGAACCAATTCGCGGCGGGACAGACGGCTCTAAAATTTCCTTTATGGGAATCCCAACTCCAAATATCTTTGCTGGTGGCGAAAACATGCATGGACGTTTTGAATATGTTAGCCTTCAGACTATGGAACGTGCAGTTGATACCATCATTGGTATCGTAGCTTATAAATAATTGATAAAAAACCGAGCATATCCAACTACGGAAATGCTCGGTTTTAGTATTTTATACTCTTCGAAAATCTCTTCAAATCATGTCAACATCGCCTTGCTGTACTCAAGTACAGCCTGCGGCTAGTTTCCTAGTTTGCTCTTTGATTTTCATTAAGTATTAGAAGTGACTTCTTTCCCTGACCCTTTAGTCATCTCTCAATTTTCTCGTCTACTTGATTATATTCCACTTAATACAAGGAAAACAATCTAAAACTAATTGTTACAACCTTCTTGCATCCAATTCGAATACACTATTTAGGGACATTTTACATTAATTAATCTTTTTTTCTTTTGACTATTCCAATCATTCCTAAGAACATGCCTATAATTCCTACAGATGCAAAAGCAGAACCATCTTCACTTCCTGTTTTAGGTAGAACTTCTTGACGATTTGCAGGTGCCTGATAAGTTTTATCTTCTAACATAGGCGGAACTACATATGATTTCTCATCATTTTTATCTACGATTTCATTCATAGTTGTTTCAGAGTCAGTTACATCACTAGTAAATCCTGATTCTTGATGACTTGTAGCTTCTCCACTAGGAACTCCTTCAGAACCAGTCATACCACCAGTAAACTCTGGTAAATTGTGAATAGCTGCTTCAGAATCAGTCACACCACCAGTAAACTCTGGTAAATTATGAATAGCTGCTTCAGAATCAGTCACACCACCAGTAAACTCTGGTAAATTGTGAATAGCTGCTTCAGAATCAGTCACACCACCAGTAAACTCTGGTAAATTGTGAATAGCTGCTTCAGAATCAGACACACCACCAGTAAACTCTGGTAAATTGTGAATAGCTGCTTCAGAATCAGTCACACCACCAGTAAACTCTGGAACCTCATGAACATATGATGCGATTTTACCTGATTCTTCTTTCTTAGTTCCGACCAATACAATTTCGTCTTGCGCCACTTCAACAACTTCACGAAGTTTTATAGTACGGCTTCCATCTGGTGCTACTTCAGTCAAGATACGTTCCTTGCCTGCACGACCTACCTGAGTCACTCGAGTTTCACCTTTTGGAAGACTTGAATCTTCTTGTTTAACTTTCTTGAAGTTAATTACTTTTTCTACTACTTCAAGACTTGGTTGAGGTTGAACTAGTTCCTTATCTCCATCCGTTGGAACTATGGAATGTTTCACTTCCTCTTTCGGAGTAGCCTGAAGTTGATTAATAGAAGTTAGAGCTGCTTGCAAGGCTTTATCTACTGCATCTTGTGTCTTGGCTTCTTGGATAGCTGCAAGAGCTTGTTCTGACAACTCAACTAGTTTCTTCTTGGCTTCTTTATCGCTACCTAGTTCCTTGCTCTTGTTTTGAATAGCCTCTGACAAGCTTGCCATGGCCTTGTCGTAGTTAGGCTCTTCTGGCTGGGCTGGTTTCACTTCCTCTTTCGGAGTAGCCTGAAGTTGATTAATAGAAGTTAGAGCTGCTTGCAAGGCTTTATCTACTGCATCTTGTGTCTTGGCCTCTTGGATAGCTGTAAGAGCTTGTTCTGACAACTCAACTAGTTTCTTCTTGGCTTCTTTATCGCTACCTAGTTCCTTGCTCTTGTTTTGAATAGCCTCTGACAAGCTTGCCATGGCCTTGTCGTAGTTAGGCTCTTCTGGCTGGGCTGGTTTCACTTCCTCTTTCGGAGTAGCCTGAAGTTGATTAATAGAAGTTAGAGCTGCTTGCAAGGCTTTATCTACTGCATCTTGTGTCTTGGCTTCTTGGATAGCTGTAAGAGCTTGTTCTGACAACTCAACTAGTTTCTTCTTGGATTCTTTATCGCTGCCTAGTTCCTTACTCTTGTTTTGGATAGCCTCTGTCAAGCTTGCCATGGCCTTGTCGTAGTTAGGCTCTTCTGGCTGGGCTGGTTTCACTTCCTCTTTCGGAGTCGCTTGAAGTTGGTTGATAGAAGTTAGAGCTGCTTGCAAGGCTTTATCTACTGCATCTTGTGTCTTGGCTTCTTGGATAGCTGCAAGAGCTTGTTCGGACAACTCAACTAGTTTCTTCTTGGCTTCTTTATCGCTACCTAATTCCTTGCTCTTGTTTTGAATAGCCTCTGCCAAACTTGCCATGGCCTTGTCGTAGTTAGGCTCTTCTGGTTGCTCTGATGTCGGAGTATCTTCTTTTCCATAGTTTTCTTCTTTATCAAGAATAGCTTGCAGGGCCGTGGCTATTTTCAGAATTTCTTGAGCATTAGCAGGACTTGCTGAAAGTTGTTCAGATAATTTATCTAAGTTTGATTTAAAAGCTTCACGAGCCTCTGGAGTGTTCTTTAAGCTTGTCTGATCAAATTGAGCTAACTCATCCTTCCAGTTCTTCATAGCTTGAACTAATTCTTCTTTGGTATAAAGAGCGCTATCTTCTCCACGAGTGATGAACTTATCAACTTGAATACCAATATTTCTAGAGGTATCATTTCGTTTTGGATCCAATTGCAAGGTTACAGCATGCCAACCTTCTTCGAGTCCAGCCAAACGAACAAGAGTCTGATCACCTTGACGTGTAGTTGCGGTTCCACTGAAGTACTTCTTACCATTGACATCAGTAGCATTTCCTTGACCATCTTGATACTCAAGTTCTTTACCATCTAGAGTAACCTTGTAGATACCATGTCCAGGATCAACAAAACCTTTAATTTCAAGACCTGTTCCATAGAAATAGGCTGTTACGCTAGCATTTTTCTTTTGCTCTTCAGTCAAACGACCAAAGGATGCCCAAGACTCAGTATTTTGGTATTTACCTGCCGAATTGGTTTCATGATGCCAACCTGGGCTATAATCAAGTTGACTGGCCTGGTCATCATGACTGACTTGGTCTTTTTGAAGTAAGTCAGCCTTCATTACTCGAACAGTTGCTTCTGAAGCAAATCCAAGCAAGGCATTATCTGATGCGCTTGTCATTTTCACTTTAAAGTCAAAGATTGAATCAGCTTGCTCAGTAAAGTCAATTGTCGGAATTGTCAAAGTCTTTTCTGTTTCACCTTCTTGGAAGGTCAAATCAGCTGTTGTATCCTTATAAACCTTACCGTGAACCCCTGTTCCTGGTTCAGTCACGACATGGACTGTTGCAGCTCCTTTGCTACCACCAACACGTTTAATGGTTACAGTAACTGGTTGGCCTTTTTGAACTTCATAGGTAGTTTCTTTCAACTCAAACATACCTTTACCAGCATTATTTAGCGTGTAGATACCTTCAGTTGCAATAGCTTTGCCAGTTTTGTTAACGAGTTTGATGGTATGTTCACCTGGAGCCAAGTCATCTGTTTCATAAACCATCTGGCTACGTTTACGAGCTGCATTATTAGTTTGTACGTCTGCAACCTTTTGACCATCCACGTAAACTGACATTTCACCGTGGTTTGGATCCACTGTAGATACGACATAAGCCTTAGTTCCATTGAAGCGGTAGGTTACGCTAGCATCCTTTTTATTGGTCCACATGGATGTACCACGGATACCTTCAGATTCGTCATACCAGGTTGTATTCGCTTTATCAGCTGTTGTATTTGAATGGTAATCCAAGCCTAGAGGATAGCCATCTGTTTTTTCGATACTACTTGGTGTCTTATAAACAGAGAAGTTTGTCAAAATAGGAGTTGCTTGTGAATTCGTGATAGTCACACGAATCTTTTGCGCTTCTACTGGTTGACCTTGGATAAGGCGACGATAACCAACAGTTGATCCTTCACCGTATGGTACCCAACGGCCATTGAGTTCAACTTCAACCTTGAATCCAGAGATACGCTGACCTTTAGCGATATCTTCTTTGAGTTCGACTACGTCAAAGCGTCTCTTTTGACCAAGATCGACTGTAAATTCACCTGTCTTCGCATCATTTGACAATGCCCAGCTAGTATCATCCTTACCATCTGTTAGGTGGCTTGCTTGATACAAGTGATTCTTACGAGTAGAGCTTGCAGTTACAGTTGCTCCCTTGGCGAAGTCAGTCGCATACATTTGATCCAAAGTTGCTCGGAATTCTTTCAAGCGAGCCACGTCTGCATCTGCGAATTTACCTTCTTTATTTGGTGGAATATTGAGGAGAAGTGGCGTTCCACGACCAACAGACTTGAAGTAGATATCCATCAAATCTTTGATTGATTTTGGTTGTTGATTGTCATGGTAGAACCAACCTGAACGGATAGAAACGTCTGCTTCACCAACTGAGTACATATCCCCTTCTGGATCCCCATGGTTGAGATAGTCATTCTTCACATCATCAGTGATTTTAGCTTTCTTAACCTTATGCCAAACTGGATCTCCAGCGATACCACGTTCATTACCGATCCAACGGACACTTGTTGGTTGAGCAGAGAAGATAGCGATATCTCCTTCAGCTTCTTTGATGTACTTGAACCATTCGTCAAAGGTGTAGGTTACTTTTTGTGCTCCACTACCACGCGCACCGTCCATCCATACTTCGATAAATTTACCATTGTTTCCGTATTTAGGATTGCCAAGGATTTCTTTCAGTTGGTTGAGATAGTATTCGTTGTATTCTTTTTCAGTTGAAACATGATATTTAGGGTTATTGGCATCCCATGGTGATAGGTAAACACCCATATTCATATTATATTTAGTCGCTGATTTAGAGATTTCTTCGAGAAGATCTCCCTTACCATTTTTCCATGGACTAGCAGCTACCGTGTGGTCTGTGTATTTAGATGGATAAATCACAAATCCGTCGTGGTGTTTTACAACCATGATTGTTCGCTTAAATCCTGCATCCTTCAAGGTCTTAATCCACTGATCTGTATCAAGGTTAGTTGGGTTAAAGTTTTGAGGATTTTCTCTACCGTTCCCCCATTCAGAGTTAGTGTAGGTATTCATTCCATAGTGGATGAAGGCGGCCAATTCTTCCTTATGGTAGTCCAATTGAGCCTTACTTGGCAGTGGTCCATAGTTTCCAATTTCTGTTTCTTCGTCTTTTGGATCCACTACTGGAGTCGCAGGAGTTGCTGGTTTTGGATCTTCTATTTTTTCGTATTCAAAAATAACTTGGTTCACTCCTTTATGTTGGATTGTTGCTTCTTGGCTTGCATTGACTGCACGGTAGCCTGTAATTTCTTTGGCTTGGAATCTATGAACAAAGGAAACTTCGTATTCTTTACCATCGTTATTGTCAACAGTTGCAGGCGCTAATTCTTGGTCTGTACCTTTCAAGCGGTAACGAAGATCGAAGGAACCTTTATTGACTTTATAAACAACCTTAATGACACGAGTTCCTGCAGGAGCCTTGCTCACAACACTATAATCCTCTCCCCAAGTATCTTTCAGTTGCTTGTTGACAGCTTTTCCGTCAATCGATACAATCTCATATTTTTCTTTATTTTTCTTGTAGAAGTCAGTTTTCTCAATTTCTGTTTTATAGTTATAGTCAAACTGAGTTCCAACTTCCGTATTTTCAACAAAAGTATCGTTTTCTTTGACTGGATTATCTTTTTGGTCTAGGTGCTCAACGACAACTCGTCCATAGTCAACACCTTCAAGAAGCGTCGCAATACCATTTTGATCGAAAGAGTATTTATTTTTGCCAATAACAGCTGTCTTATTTCTAATCATTTCTCCTTCTG
The DNA here is from genome assembly GCA_001560895.1 of Streptococcus mitis. NCBI lineage: Bacteria > Bacillati > Bacillota > Bacilli > Lactobacillales > Streptococcaceae > Streptococcus > Streptococcus mitis. The sequence continues at coordinate 985,070 of CP014326.1, read as the reverse complement.
GAGTAAAGTAGTAACGATTACCATTATCTCCTTGGTACCAGCCTTTGACTCCATATTTATCAATGATTTCTTTGACCCATGCTAGTTGTTCAGGCGATAGGACAAGTCCTCCTCCAAAGCGATCTTTTTCAGCGATATTCATATTATCAACAGTTCCATGTTGGTGAATTCCAATAACTTTACCATCACCATTAATAATTCCACCACCAGAAAGACCAGAAACAGAAGTCAGGCGATAAGTGATGCCAACTGCTCCTTTATCATCAAGCTTTTCAGTACCCTTAACAACACCATCAGCCTTATACAACTGACCAGGGATGATTGGTTCCTTCAATTCTGGAGAAGTGGAATCTGTCGGATATCCTATGGTACTAACTGGTTCACCAGCTTTATAGTTACGATGTTCTGCAAGAGGAGTAAAGGTAGCTTCCTTATTTGGACTTGCAATCGAAAGTGGAACTGGTGCTACTACTAAAGCTAGATCATTCTTAATTCCTTCACCAAACTTTTCTTTATTCCAAAAATGAATATCCTTTTCCTTGAACAAAACCGTATTTCCTGAAGTTGGCAAAGAATTGTTCTTAGCAGTATTTGAACCTACATTGTAATAAAACTTAGTAGTATCACCGCCACGAATAGAACCTGCATTGGTATCCGCATCCTTGACTAAGAAATTATGAGCTACTGTCAACATAATATTTGGAGCTACAAAGATTCCAGATCCAGAATTGAGATAACGTTGGCTACCTCCACCTGCTAAAGGTGAACTGAAAATTGTATAAACCATAGCAGCTGAGGTAGCTGGCTGGCCTTCATAATTGATACGTTTAAGGTCTTGCCCACCATTGATAATGGCTCTATTTTCTTTTTCGCCTTCAGTTGGAGCTACTTCCGTAGGTTTCAATATACTCTTAGTCTCTACTTGTGGACTTTCTCTTTCTGAAACAATAGCTGAAGTATCTACTTGTTTCACTGAGGTATCAGGATAAGCACGATCAGAGATTTCTTCAGGGAGTACATCACCAGCCACTTCAGTAGTTTTGGCTTCCTTAGCCACTTTCTCGATGTCAGGTTCTGTTTTTTCAGTTACTTCTTCTTTTATCGCTTCTACTTTTTCATGATCTACATCTGCTGTATCTTTTGCTTGACCGTCCACTTCAAGTTTCGGTTCTGTCACAAGTTCACTAGCCTCAACATTCCCAGATGCAAAAAAAGCAAGACCGACTGCTACAGAAGCAACACCAACAGTCAGTTTACGAATACTAAAGATTCTACCTTTTTCTAAAAAATATTGTTTCATCAAATACTCCTAATCTTCTAGAGCAGTCAGCTACTGCCCGAGCCCAGTTTTAACTGGTAACAGTCTTATGTTTATATACTTTTCAAAAACTCCTTCCCATAAGCACTTTATTTAGACAATTACAAACATCTAGAAATCGCTTACATTATCTTGGATAAAATAATGCTTCTAATAGCCAATTTTTATCATACCAAATATACTATATTACAATAAAAACACAAAATTTTTATGGTTTTTACTACTTTTTTACTTTATATTTTGTGATAGTCTATGGCTAGGGACAGATGAGTATAAAGTTCCATTAATATAAAAAGAGATAGGATTTATGATATATACCTAAAAGATTAGACAGAAAAAATCTAACTTTTACAAGTCGGCACCTAATTTTATTTCCATTACCTCTTTTTATTTTTTAAAAAATTAAGTTCTCAACTTCTCTATTATTCTCTCTTTTTCCCTATCATCAACAAGCCAAGAAACATCCCTACAAATCCTACAATTGCAATACTAGACTTATCCTCACTTCCTGTTTTAGGCAGGAGATGTTGCTGCGCCGCAGGCGCTTGATAAGTATGTTCTTGTGGCATGGCCTGCACTGCAGTAGACTGGTCAGCCTTATATTCTGTCACCTTATGCACTGCTGCTTCGGCCTCGTTGACACCATCTGCAAGAGTTGGTAAATCCGAACTAGCAGGCTGGGCTTCATGGAATCCACCTTCATAAGATGGAACTTCTGATTTGGCTGCTTCTACTGCATTAGCGCCTCCTTCATAAGATGGAACTTCTGATTTGGCTGCTTCTACTGCATTAGCGCCTCCTTCATAAGATGGAACTTCTGATTTGGCTGCTTCTACTGCATTAGCGCCTCCCTCATAGGATGGAAGTTCTAATTTAGCTGCTTCTTCGCCGTTGATACCACCTGTGAACTCTGGAACTTCATGAATAGTGGCTACTTCACCGTTCACACCACCTGAGAAGTCTGGCACATCATGAACGGCTGCTTCCTCACCGTTGATGCCACCTTCAAAGGCTGGATCCTCATGAACTGTACCTTCACCATTGACTGCACCTGTGAACTCTGGAACTTCATGAATTGCTGCTTTTGCACCATTTTTTCCACCAGGAACTCCTGCACCTTCAAGACTTACAGGCAAATTATGCATGCTCTCAATTGCACCATCAATGATTTCTGTAATTTCCTGACCAATATCTTCCTTGCTAGCTGCAAATAGCAATGTTTTTGAATCGTACTGAGTCAAGAAGGTCGCAAAATTTCCATTTGCCAATTTAAGAACTGGTGGCTGATTCACCAAAACTTCAGAATCGAATTCTAAAGCGATGACATTTTTGCTCATCTCTACAGCATTTTTCACAGTTGCTTTCGTTGGAGCAATCCCATCCTTACTTAAGAAATCCCAGTTGAATTTCTTATAAGACAAGGTATATTCATTTTGAGTGGCAGTTGCATGCTCATAAAGCAAACCAAATTCACCATTTCCAAGATCTTGTAAGGAGTTATAAGCAAATTTACCACTTTGAATTGGATTGTGCTTGATCCAAGTTAGATCCCCATTCGCTTCCACACGTGCTACGTGCACCAAACCATTGTATCGTCCAGGTCCACCTGCATTACTGAGGATAATATATTCCTTACCTTCTTGCACAGTATGAATAGCTGACATTTGAACATAGACATCTTTGACATCCGCATAGCGCTTCACATCTTTTTCCCAAGTTGCTCCACCATCTTTACTTGTAGCAACTTGAAGATCACCTGTCAATCCGCGCATGAAGAGTTTGAGATCTCCATTATTCAACTGAACAACAGTTGACTCCGTATTTTGAGCACTTGGATTATTCATAGTTGAAGAATGAATCGTTTGGTTGCCTACTGGACGATTATCATTGACTGCCTCACCTGCATGCCAAGTTTCACCATGGTCATCTGAGTAAATAACGCGTGAAGACTGAGAACCACCTAGATAGGATACGTTATTTGTCGTATAAGCAGGGATAACAAGTCGCCCTTTGTGAGGACCTGAGTGCAAAGCAATACCTGTACCAGGCCCAGTACCTAAGAAGTGCATCCAGTCCTTACGAATACCGTACGTTATATCTTTTGGTGCAGACCAAGTTTTACCATCGTCATCACTATAAGACATCCAAAGATAGTTGGTGTTTGAAACCCTAAAGATATTCTTGTCGCTGTAATCAAAGTAGACATTACCGATAAGTTCTTCACCTTTGTAAAGGTCTCCCTTATCACTGTATGCTGGCTTCTTAGGATCCACTACAACTCGGTATTCGGTCTTTCTATTTTCAGGATCAAAAACCTCACCATTTTCACGGATTGTATAATGTCCTGCTTCACCTTTTTTGTACAGAACTTGGTAAACCTTATCCCCAATTTGCTCATAGGCTTGCGGTGCTTTTCCTGGCAAATCTCTAACTGCTTCACCTTCTACAAACATATCAAAAATAGAGAAGATTCGCTTAGTTTTCGGATCTTGGACTAGAGCCATGTCAATATTGACTGGTGAACCTGCATGAGCTCTTCTGGCATTCTCATTATCACGAGGATTTGAGATAACGATTTTATCTCCCCAAGTTTTCCCATTATCATCACTACGACGAACAACCATACCGATATCACCCCAGTCAGAGTGATGCAAGCGTCTTTCGTCAGCTCCAGCAATCAAAGTTCCCTTATCAGTTTTAAGTAGGGCTGGAATACGGTAGCTTGCGATACCATCTTTATTCGGCTTGCGGTTCTCACCACCTTCAAAAACATCCAGCTTATCCGTAACTTTTGCTCCTTCAGGAAGTTTCTTTTTCAACTCTCCTCTTTCAAAAAGCTGGCTACGTTTTTTAACTTCTTCTGGAGAAAGGGCACGATCATAAACCGTTAGATTACGGACTTTAAGATTAGAACCCCAGAAGTTTTTGCCTGTACGTTTGGTTGTCCCAATTTGCACCTGGTTGACATCTGGCATATCTTTGATGAAACGACCAGACTGAGGACTTGTGCGCGACAAGACACCATTTACATAGACGCGAACCTGACCTTTTGGCTGATCTGCATTTGGTCTTTCAACTGTAAAGGTTACAGAGTTCCACTCACCTGGCTTAATCTTCAAAGGAGCAGTTTTATAATCACCATAGAATTGGTTTCCATTTGCATCACGACCTTCAACGATTGCTGTATTATCAAGGATGGCCATGGTGAAATACTCATTTACTTTGGTATCACTAGAAACTGAAAAAAGGTTATAAAAACGTGGAGCAGACGCATCTGGCTTAAATTCCATATGAATGGTCGCATTTTGAAGTTTTTTAAGCTTGTCAAGTTCCTCCTTCATATCAACTCTTTGACCGTTTGAAGGATTGGTTTCAACATCTTCTTTTTCTACTACAGTGTTGACGTTTTCTAACTCTCTTGCATAAAAATCACGAGGAATGTTTCCATCTTCTTTCTCATCTTCACTCTCTGTAGCTGGAGTTTCGTTTGATGCTTCTGTTTCTGCTGCTTTTTCAGACCCTGGGTTTGCTTGCAACTCTTCACGGCTCACTTCAGTTCCCTTATTCGTTGCTGTTACCAATTTGTCTGCGAGTTTCTTATCGAGATTCGTCAGATTTCCTGTCTCTACTTCCTTAGGCAATTCTGGCAAAGATTGCCCCGCTGTTTCACTATTCGTTGATGGTGCCTCTTGAGCCAAAGCAGGGGCAACACCAAAAACAACCGCTCCAATCACTACTGAAGCTGCTCCAACTGTAAATTTCCGAATTCCGTATCGTTGTTTTCTATCAAAATGTCTCTGATTCATATTTTACCTCTCATTTTCTAATTCGGTAAAGCGCTTTCTTTTTGACTTAAAATTTTTAGCCACTAGGACTAGACAATTCCAAAAGAAACTAAACTATTTAATGGGAATTTCCATTATTTTTAATTTAAACAATCTTGCATAGCGTAAAGTTCAACTTTGCAATACGTCATGAAAGACATTTTACTCCTTTCATATTTTATCTTAACCTTATTATATAATAAATATTTTCAGTTTTAGACTTCACAATAGACAATAGATTTTACTTTCAAAAATAGTTAAAAGTTCTAAATTATTTGAAACTAGTTTCAATCATAGTTCACATCAAAACAAAGTCTGAATGACAACATCCGATACCGGAATAATACTCTTCGAAAATCTCTTCAAACCGCGTCAGCTCTATCTGCAACCTCAAAACAGTGTTGTGATCAACCTGCGACTAGCTTCCTAGTTTGCTCTTTGATTTTCATTGAGTATGAGTATAAGATCTAATAAACTTTTTTCATAATAAAGCGAGTCTGGGACAAAAGTCTAACCTTAAATATAAAAAGCGAACAAAACGAGTTATCTGACACTCAGATTTCTGTCTTGTTCGCTTTTTTTCTAATATATCGATTTTTAAATTTTATAATAAAGAATTTCTAAAATCAAAATCTTTTTATCCCAGACTCGTTTTTTGATTATAAATACGAATTATTTAGTACAGCTTCTCTTTATTGATGAACTGCTTGAGCTGCTGTGATAAGGGTCAACTTGTACACATCATCTGCATTACATCCACGAGAAAGGTCGTTAACTGGCTTGTTCAAACCTTGCAAAACAGGTCCTACTGCCGCAAAGCCACCAAGACGTTCGGCCATCTTGTAACCAATATTTCCTGCCTCGATACCCGGGAAGATGAAGACATTTGCTTGACCAGCTACTGTACTTCCAGGAGCTTTCAAAGCTGCAGTTTCTGGAACAAAGGCCGCATCAAATTGCAACTCACCATCGATTTCAAGGTCAGGACGCAAGTCGTGAGCAATTTTAGTAGCTTCAACGACCTTGTCAACGCTTTCACCAAACCCTGAACCTTTAGTAGAATAGCTTAGCATAGCAATTTTAGGTTCGATGCCAAACATCTTAGCTGTGATTGCTGAGTTGATGGCAATTTCAGCCAAGGCTTCTGCATCAGGATTGATATTGATAGCACAGTCACCAAATAGGTAACGTTCCGTACCACGAACCATGAGGAAGGCACCTGATGTACGCGTTACATTTGGGCGAGTTTTGATGATCTGAAGAGCTGGGCGAACTGTTGAAGCTGTTGAGTGAATTGCTCCAGATACCATTCCATCAACCAAGCCCAAGTACACCAACATAACACCAAAATAGTTGACATCTTCAACTAACACCTTACGTGCTTCTTCTTCAGTCATTTTACCCTTGCGACGCTCCACTAAAGCAGCAACCATTTCTTCAAATTTATCGTAGTGTTGTGGGTCGATGACTTCATAACCATCCTCGATTCCTTCAATTTCAAGATAAATTTTAATTTTTTCAGGATTTCCCAGCAAAACAGGAATTACTTCTGTTTCTTTTACCAAGCGTTTAGTCGCTTGAAGAATACGAGGTTCTTCCCCTTCAGGGAGAACGATACGAGCATTTTTACCAACAAGGTTGGCTTTGAGACTTTCAAAAACTTCCATGAGTTTTCTCCTTTAAAAAATAAATTATACTCTGAATTACTTTATTATAGAGTATTAGTTGATAACTGGGTAATTAGGCTGCTAAAATCATCCGGCAAGGGACTTTCTAACTGCAAGTCTTGCTCTAGAAAAGGATGATAAAAGGATAGGTAATGACAATGCAGTGCCTGACGTTGGATGCCGTCGTCCAGACTACCTCCATACAAGTCATCTCCCAACAAAGGAAAACCAATATAAGAAAAGTGGACTCGGATTTGGTGGGTTCGTCCAGTGTGCAAACGAATATCTACCAAGTGAATATTTCCATATGAAGCTACAATCTTGTAGGATGTATGGGCATACTTTCCACCTTTAGCCACTCTTCTGGTGATAATGGAATCTTCATCACGCGCAATCGGAGCAATAATTTCTCCTTCCGGCTCCAAATGTCCATCTCCTTTAACGAGGGCAAAGTATCGTTTCTCAATGGACTTCTTCTGCAACTGCTTGTCTAGTCGTGCATGGGCATAGCCATGCTTGGCAAAAAGCATCAAGCCAGAAGTATCTCGGTCAAGCCTAGTCACAATGTGAACCTGCTGATTTTCATAATTTTGCTTGACGTAGTATCCCTTGATAAAATTGGCAATGGTATTAGAGTGATTAACACTAGGAATAGAAGCCACTCCATAGGGTTTGTTCAAGACTAGAAAATGGTCATCCTCATAGAGAATATCCAGTGGGCGCTCGATAGCTTCTAGAGTTTCAAAGCCTTCCTCAGCGGGAATATCGATGATAACTCGGTCTCCAATATCCAATAGATACGTCGCATTTTGTGGTTGATCATTGACCAAAATAGCTCCGCCTCGAAACTTAATCTTAGCCAGCAGTCCCTTAGAAACCTCGTGCTTTTTCAAAAAGGTCTTAACCTTGACATGCTCATCTGCGATAAATTCAAACCTCATTCGTCCACCTCGCCGATGAAAGCATCCTTAACACGATTCCAGAAACTGGTGTGACTCGGTGACGCGACAAAATGAATCTTATGATGGTCGATTTGATACTCAATACGCTCAATATTGCGGAAGGAATACACACTATTATCCACCGAAATAGTATGGTAATCGTTTCTCGTTGGAATGAGTTCAATCTTATCCTTCTTAGGAACAATAATGGAAGAGCCCAGCGTTCGATAGACACGATTATTAAGGCTGGCAATTTCCGTCAACTGAAGAGCTTCAATGGTAGGATGTAAAACAGCTCCACCAAGCGACTTGTTATAGGCTGTACTACCAGTCGGTGTCGAAACTGTTAGCCCATCTCCACGAAAGCGTTCAAAAGGAACACCGTTGATCACAACATCCGCCACCATAGTTCGATCAGATCTGCGGATGCTGGCTTCATTTAATGCTCTAAAAATCTTCACTTCACCATTTTCAAGAAAGATCTTCACATTCAGAACTGGGTAAGAAACTCTTGCTCCTGTATCTAGCTGCAAATTAGTCACTAGCTTGTCCAATTCAAAATCACGATAGTCCGTATAGAAGCCCAAATGTCCAGTGTGAACACCGATAAAGCGTACCTTGTCAAGCTGGTTTTCGTACTTATGAAAAGCCGACAAGAGCATACCATCCCCACCAATGGAGATGACAATGTCCGGATTGGTATCATTGAGTATAAACTGATTCCTCTTCAAACGATCTCGCAATTCATACAAAACCCTTTGACTCTGCGGTTTTCTATTAGCTATCAGGTCAATTCGTTTACCTGTATTCTTCATCTGTATCGTCACTGTTTCCTACACCATCATTTAATTTTCTACTCAAAGGATCAAAAAGTGCCTGAGCTTCTTGAATATCATCACGAATTTTACCCATTTCTTCATCTAGCTGATGGGCAATCTTGGATGTAATTTCCAGTCGCTTCTTAATCTCCTCTGGGAAATCCCCTTGGTACTTGTAGTTGAGAGAATGTTCTATCGTTGCCCAGAAATTCATGGCCAAAGTACGAATTTGAATTTCTGCCAAAATGGTCTTGGCTCCATTGATAGTATCAACCGTATATTCTACTACCACGTGATAGGAACGGTATCCTGATGCTTTTCGATGAGTAATGTAATCTCGCTCCTGTATAATCCGCATATCCTGACGCTTGCGCAAAATAGCCACAACTTCTTGGACATCATCTACAAACTGGACCATCACACGCAAACCAGCAATATCCTGTAAATCGTGTTCCAAGGTCGCATAAGTAATACCACGTCGAGCCATTTTTTCCTTGATACTTTCAATTGGCTTGACTCGACCAGTCACAAACTCAATCGGAGAATGCTTATTTTGTTTACGATATTGCTTACGAATACCACGTAGTTTAATCTTTAACTCACCAACAGCTTGAATGTAAGGATCTAGAAATTCTTCCCATTCTAAGGTCATATACTCTCCCTTGTTCTCATATTATCCTTCAAAAATATCTTTGATTTTTTCTCCAGATTTATATACAATAAATACTAAGCTATTATACCATAAATCCGCTTTCATAGATAAAGAAAAGGTAAGAAAAATGAAACATTTAGAAATTGAATTGAAAACACTACTGAAAAAAGATGAATATGATCGTCTAAAAGACCAGTTCACAGGTGTCACACCTGTTCTTCAAAAAAATTACTACATCGATACGCCTGATTTTGAACTACGAGAAAAGAAAGTCGCTATGCGCATTCGAACCTTTGAAGACTGGGCAGAATTGACACTCAAAGTCCCGCAAAGTGTTGGAAACATGGAATATAACCAAAAATTGCGACTAACAGATGCTGAAAACTATCTGAGTAAGGAAGAACTTCCTCAGGGGCTCGTACTGGATGAATTAGCGAAACATGGTATCCAAAGTAAAAAATGGCAGGTTCTTGGTTGTCTAACAACGCTTCGCTATGAAATGCAAACAGCTATCGGTCTCATGGCACTGGATGAAAGTCAGTACTTTGATATTACAGATTACGAATTAGAGCTTGAGGTGGAAAATCACGAGCAAGGCAAACAGGATTTCCAACAATTTTTAGAGGAAAATCAGATTGCTTATCAAAAAGCTCCATCAAAATTGGTTCGATTTGTCAAAAGCATGAAAAATAGCTGAAATAATCTCCATTTTTTGGTAAAATAGAAAAGATAAAATACAAAAATCCCAGTTCATATAGGCTAGGCAGATATAGCTAGGATTTAAAAAGTTTACAGAGGACGGTCTATAATGTCAGATAGAAAAAACATGAAACTTTTCGCACTCAACTCTAACCAAGAGATTGCACAGAAAATTGCCCAAGCTGTTGGTGTCCCACTTGGAAAACTATCATCACGTCAATTTTCAGACGGAGAAATCCAAGTAAATATCGAAGAAAGTGTCCGTGGTTATGATGTTTACATCATCCAGTCTACAAGTTTCCCTGTTAACAACCACCTAATGGAATTGTTGATCATGGTTGATGCTTGTGTTCGCGCAAGTGCCCACAGTATCAACGTTGTCCTTCCATATTTTGGCTATGCACGTCAAGACCGTATTGCTTCACCTCGTGAGCCACTTACAGCTAAACTAGTGGCTAATATGCTGGTTAAGGCTGGTGTTGACCGTATCCTTACGCTTGATTTGCATGCTGTCCAGGTTCAAGGCTTCTTTGATATTCCTGTCGATAACCTCTATACAGTTCCCCTATTTGCTAAACATTACTGCGATAAGGGTCTCCTTGGCTCAGATGTTGTTGTCGTTAGCCCTAAAAATTCAGGTGTAAAACGTGCTCGTAGCTTGGCTGAATATCTTGATGCTCCTATCGCCATTATCGACTACCCTCAAGACGATGCAACTCGCAACGAAGGCTATATCATCGGTGATGTTGAAGGTAAAAAAGCAATTTTGATTGATGATATTCTGAATACAGGACGTACCTTCTCTGAAGCTGCTAAAATCGTTGAACGTGAAGGGGCTACAGAAATTTATGCTGTTTCTAGCCACGGCCTCTTCGTCGAAGGAGCTTCTGAACTTCTTGATAATACTAATATTAAAGAAATTCTTGTGACTGATTCAGTAGCAACAAAAGAAAAAACTCCTAAAAACGTATGCTACATTACTGCTAGTGAGTTAATTGGTGATGCTATCGTCCGTATTCACGAAAGAAAACCAGTCAGCCCACTCTTTGCCTACAACAAAAAGAAATAAGGTGATTCTTTGATTTATTTGGACAATGCTGCGACGACTCCTATGTCAGCAGTTGCTATTTCAGCTATGACCAAGGTGATGCAAGAAACTCATGGCAATCCTTCTAGTATTCACGGTCATGGTCGTCAAGCTGGTAAACTCTTGAGAGAAGCCCGTCAGGAACTAGCTCAATTACTGGGAACAAAACCTCAACATATCTTTTTCACTTCCGGTGGAACCGAAGGCAACAATACTGCTATCATCGGCTACTGCCTTCGTCATCAAGAACAAGGAAAACATATCATCACAACTGCCATCGAGCACCATGCTGTCCTTGAAACCATTGATTACTTGGTACAACACTTCGGTTTTGAAGTAACCATTATCCAGCCAAAAAATCAGGAAATCACCGCCCAGCAAATTCAAGAGTCCTTACGTGACGATACGATTTTGGTTTCTACCATGTTTGCCAATAATGAGACTGGAAACCTACTTCCCATTGCTGAAATTGGCCAAATACTCAAGCAACATCCCGCTGCCTATCATGTTGATGCAGTTCAGGCTATCGGTAAAATCCCTATTCATCCAGAAGAATTGGGCATTGATTTTCTCACTGCTTCTGCCCACAAGTTCCATGGTCCTAAGGGAATCGGCTTTCTCTACGCATCTAGCATGGACTTTGATTCCTATCTCCATGGCGGAGACCAAGAACAGAAAAAACGTGCAGGGACTGAAAATCTAGCTGCCATCGTGGGTATGGTTGCAGCCCTAAAAGAAGACCTAGAAAAGCAAGAAGAACATTTTCAACATGTACAAAATCTAGAAACTGCCTTTCTTGCGGAGCTTGAGGGAGTTCAGTATTACCTGAATAGAGGACAACACCATCTTCCTTATGTGCTCAATATTGGATTTCCTGGTCAGAAAAACGACCTATTACTCCTTCGTCTAGATTTAGCTGGAATTTCAATCTCTACTGGCTCAGCTTGCACTGCTGGCATTGTCCAATCCAGCCATGTTCTCGAAGCCATGTACGGGGCAAATTCAGAACGTTTGAAAGAATCCGTTCGCATCAGTTTGTCTCCACAAAACACTGTTGAAGACCTGCAAACCCTCGCAAAAACCTTAAAAGAAATTATCGGAGGTTAGCCATATGGCATTTGAAAAAACCATTCAGTTAAAAAATTGTCGTTACGACTACACTCTTAGCCCTTCTGTTAAGAAATTCACCCTCAAGGACAACACTTTTTTGGAAACAAAGGTTGGTAACTATGAACTGACTCGTCTACTTGAAAAGGTACCAAACAGTGGTGAAGGCTTCCAACTAAAAATCATCATTAACAAGGAGCTCACAGGGGCTAAAATCAATATCACTGACAAGTTTGGTCTTCGTCTGGTTGATATTTTCAAATCAGAAGAGCACCACATTCATCAGGAAAAATTCTACTTCCTCATGGATAGTTTAGTAGAACGTGGTGTCTTTACAAAATCTGAAAGATAGGTCTCATATGTTTGAACTAACCTATAAAGACAGCTATCAGGTAGATCGGACTCTAAAGTACGAAGATTATGAGGCACTCATGCTAGCTTTGTCAGGCTGTGTGACCCTACCAGATACACTTTATGTGACTTCTTTGACCTTTAAGGGCCAAGAAGTTTATCAAGGCCTGGTCGGAGACCTCTACCGTTTTCTATCACATACAGAATTTTTACATCAAAACTAAGATTTTTCTTAGTTTTTTCTTGCTTTTGTTGATTTTTTCACAATGTTTATATAAAATAGAAGAATAGAAAGGTTGTGATTTTGTGAAAGATAAACAGTCTGCTATTCCAAAAGCTACAGCGAAAAGACTCTCTCTCTACTATCGAATTTTTAAGAGATTTCATGCAGAAAAGATTGAACGTGCCAACTCCAAACAAATTGCAGAGGCTATTGGGATTGATTCAGCGACCGTACGTCGTGATTTTTCCTATTTTGGTGAACTTGGTCGTCGTGGTTTTGGCTATGATGTCAAAAAACTGATGACGTTTTTTGCCGATTTGCTCAATGATAACTCTATTACCAATGTCATGCTGGTTGGTATTGGAAATATGGGCCACGCTCTTCTCCACTACCGCTTCCATGAGCGCAACAAGATGAAGATTATCATGGCCTTTGATCTAGATGACCATCCTGAAGTCGATACCCAAACTCCTGATGGGATTCCTATTTACGGAATTTCCCAAATCAAGGACAAAATCAAGGATGCTGATGTGAAGACTGCTATCCTAACTGTTCCCAGCGTTAAGTCACAAGAGGTTGCCAATCTCTTGGTGGATGCTGGCGTGAAAGGAATTCTCAGTTTTTCACCAGTCCATCTGCATTTACCAAAAGACGTGGTCGTTCAATATGTCGATTTGACAAGTGAACTCCAAACCCTCCTCTATTTCATGCGAAAAGAGGATTAGAAAGCGAAAATCATTTTATGAAAAAACCAGTTATTGGGATTACCGGAAACGAAAAAACTCATCCAGATGATGACATCATGATGAGCTACGCAGCAAAAGGCTTTGTGGAAGGTGTTAAAGACGCTGGAGGGATTCCCATCATCCTACCGATTGGTGATCAAGAAATGGCTAGCCACTATATCAGTATGATTGACAAGCTCATCTTGACAGGTGGGCAAAACGTTGATCCAAAATTTTATGGTGAACCAAAAACCATTGACAGCGATGACTACCACCTTCAAAGAGATATCTTCGAACTGGCCCTCATCAAGGAAGCTATTAAACAGAAAAAACCGATTTTCTCTGTCTGCCGTGGTACTCAGCTTTTTAACGTTGCCATGGGTGGAACTCTGTATCAAGATATCGAAGACCACTGGCAGGATTGTTCTGCCGAGTACACAACCCAGCGCTTGGTAACCGAACCAGATACTGTTCTTCGAGAAATCTATGGAGAAATCTCCCATATCAACTCCTTCCACCACCAGAGTATCAAGGATTTAGCTCCCAACTTAAAGATTGCGGCTCATGATCCTAAGGATGGTATCATTGAAGCTGTCATAAGTACGGATGATGTTGCCTTTCTCGGTGTCCAGTGGCATCCAGAATTTCTATTTGAAAATCGTCCCAAAGATAAAAACCTCTTTGACTATATCGTTAATGAACTTTAGATTAAATCTGTCTTTTCACGATAGCTAAAATAACTGGAGTGAGAAACAATCAAATGGTCCAAGAGAACAATTCCCATTAGGTCGCAGGCTTCCTTGACAAGTTTAGTGACATGATCATCATTTCGGCTAGGGGCTACCGCTCCTGAAGGATGATTGTGGACCAAGATGAGAGAAGTCGCCATATGCTTGATTGCATAGTGAAGAATCTCTCTTGGTTCAGCAATACTACGAGTAGCTGAGCCGATAAAAATGGTCTGTTGATGGATGATTTGATTTTGAGTATTGAGATAGAGCGCCACCAGGTGCTCTTGTTTTTTGTCCCCCAATTCCTGTTGCATCTTCTTGGCCAACTTTTGGCTACTGAGAATACTTTCCATCTCAACAGTCTCATGTTTGTGAATACGATGGCCCAGCTCAATCATAGCTTGTAGTTCTATGGCCTTAACACGCCCGATACCAGATAGACTCTGCAATTCCTGCAGGGTCATTTTTTTCAAATCTGTTAGGCTTGAAAGATTGTTCAAGACTTTCTGGGCAATTTCAAAAACACTGGCCTGACGTGTTCCTGTTCTGAGTAAAATAGCTAGCAACTCTTGGTTACTGAGCGCTTCCACTCCTTCTTGGGCAAGTCTTTCTCTTGGCAATAGTGAATCTTCTTGGAATGAAATACTGTACATAAAAATCCTCCTCACTTTATTATTCGTGAGAAGGATGAAAAATTAGATTTTTTTCTCAATTGGTGCTACACTAGCTAAAAGTTTTTTCAAACCAACTTCTGGGAAATTGATTTTCAATTCCTGCGTAGCACCGCTACCTGAAACTTCCAGAACAGTTCCCTCTCCCCATTTCTTGTGGAGAGCAACATCACCAATGGACCAATTTGCCTCGCTTGATGCTGATTTTGCACCAGCTGTAAATTGGCCAAATGGGAGACCGCTTGACTGAATAGTTTTCGGTGCCACACCGCGTTTACGGTCTTGAAGAGCCTGGGCAAGACTCATACCTTGACCGAAGGCAAAGCCACCACTGCTATAAGATGCCTTAAAGCTTGTATTGGCTGGACGGGCCAATCCTTGATACTCAAGTAAGTCTGAGCTGATTTCGTTAATAAAACGAGTCGGACGGTTGTAGTTGGTACGACCAAAAAGCAGGCGCGAGTTGGCATTTGTCAGATAGAGAATTTTCTCTGCACGCGTGATACCTACATAGGCCAGACGGCGTTCTTCTTCTAATTCATCTTGATCTTCAGCTGCACGGCTAAGAGGAAAGACATTTTCTTCCATCCCAATCAAAAAGACAACTGGAAACTCGAGACCTTTAGCAGCATGCAGGGTCATCAAGGTCACTTCTGAGGTCTCCTGACTTCCTGAATCTGTATCCGCAATCAAGGCCAAGTCATTTAAGAAACGACTCAGTTTATCCAAACCAGTTTCCTCTTCTGGCACATCAGAGGTGTCATCAAAGTTTTTCGTAACAGAAAGGAACTCTTCGATATTTTCAACCCGAGCCTTGCTTTCTAGAGTCGCTTGGGCATTAAGAATATCGATGTAACCTGTTTTTTCTAGAACCGCCTCAACCAACTCTGTAATAGTTAATTGGTCCAACTGCTCCCGTAAATCAAGAATCATATTGGCAAAATCCCAGATAGATTGGGCCGCCTTCCCCTTGATACCAGACAACATGATATTTGCTGAAGCATCTAGCATAGACATGTTTTGCATATTGGCAAAATCACGGATTTTCTCAACCGTTCCTGGCCCAATTCCACGCTTCGGTTCGTTAATAATACGTTCAAAACTAATATTGTCACTCAAATTAGCAATGAGGTTGAGATAAGCGATAATGTCACGGATTTCCTTACGGCTGTAGAACTTGGTTCCTCCAACCATTGTATAAGGAATATTGGACTTGAGCAGGGCTTCCTCAATAGTACGAGACTGCGCATTAGTCCGATAGAGAACTGCAAAATCCTTGTGAAGGAAGTTTTGACTGCGACTAAGTTCATCAATGGTTCTGGCTACAAATACAGCCTCATCCAGTTCATCATTGGCACGATAGTAAACGATTTGCTCCCCATCTGCATTTTGAGTCCAGAGATTTTTAGGACGGCGGTTTTTATTATTTTTAATAACCTCATTGGCCGCTTGGAGAATGGTTTTGGTTGAGCGGTAATTTTCCTCCAACAAGACAACCTTGGCTTGAGGATAATCCTTTTCGAAGTCCAAGATATTCTGCATATCAGCACCACGCCAACCGTAGATAGACTGGTCCGCATCCCCAACTACACAGATATTTTTAAAGCGCGAAGCTAAGAGTTTGACCAGTTGGTACTGGGCATGGTTGGTATCTTGGTACTCATCAACATGGATGTATTGGAATTTTTGCTGGTAATAAGTCAAAACATCAGGATTTTGATCAAAAAGACGCAAGGTCAACATAATCAAATCATCAAAGTCAACCGACTCTGACTGACGAAGCTCTTTCTGATAGGCTGTATAACACTGGGCCACGATTTGCGTGTACATATCTCCAGCTTGGGCAGCATAAGCTACATCATCAATCAAATCATTCTTGGCATTGGAAATAATCCCTAAGATGCTCCGTTCATTCCATTTTTTCGGATCTAAGTTTAATTGCTTGAGAATGCGTTTCATGAGCGTTCGCTGCTCCCCTGGATCGACAATAGTGAAATTGCGGTTGTAACCAATATGGTCCGCATCACGGCGCAAAATACGAACACACATGGAGTGGAAGGTAGCAATCAAACAGTCCTGAGTGGCTGGATTGAGGCTATAAGCACGCTCTTTCATCTCACGCGCAGCCTTATTAGTAAAGGTAATGGCCAAGATATTCCAAGGATTGACCAGCTTTTCATCAATCAAATAAGCAATACGGTGAGTCAAAACTCGGGTCTTTCCAGAACCAGCCCCCGCCATGATCAACAAGGGACCTTCTGTCGTTTGCACCGCCTCAGCCTGACGGTCATTCATTCCATTTAATAATGCGTTCATCTTTTCTTCCTTACTCTTGAAGTCAATATTTCTATTATATCAGAAATCAGGGAAAATATCTTTACCTAGACTGATTGCGTGTAGAAGACTAATATCTCATCAGATGAAGACAATTCCTTAAAACTAGATAAGAAAATGAGCTTGGATAGTATTTCCAAACTCATTTAAATTCAATTAAACTATTAGAATAAGCCTAGAACCGTTCCGTCACTTTCAACATCCATATTGAGAGCGGCTGGTCGTTTTGGAAGACCTGGCATAGTCATGACATCACCAGTTAGGGCAACGATAAAGCCTGCCCCTAATTTGGGCACCAATTCACGAATGGTAATTTCAAAGTTTTCAGGTGCTCCAAGTGCATTTGGATTATCTGAGAAACTATACTGAGTTTTAGCCATACAGATTGGCAATTTGTCCCAACCGTTTTGAACGATTTGAGCGATTTGTGTTCGGGCTTTCTTCTCAAAGTTCACTTTGCTACCGCGGTAGATTTCAGTGACAATCTTTTCAATCTTTTCTTGGACAGAAAGGTCATTGTCATAAAGACGTGTATAGTTGGCTGGGTTTTCAGCGATAGTCTTGACAAGTGTTTCAGCAAGAGCTACTCCACCTTCTGCACCATCAGCCCAAACACTAGCCAACTCAACTGGAACATCGATTGAGGCACAGAGTTCTTTCAAGGCTGCGATTTCAGCTTCTGTATCAGAAACAAATTCGTTGATAGCAACAACTGCTGGAATACCGAACTTACGGATATTTTCAACGTGGCGTTTCAAGTTAGCAAAACCGGTACGAACAGCTTCTACGTTTTCTTCTGTCAAAGCGTCTTTAGCCACGCCACCATTCATCTTAAGGGCACGAAGGGTTGCGACAATGACTACTGCATCTGGAGAAGTTGGCAAGTTTGGTGTCTTGATATCAAGGAATTTCTCAGCACCAAGGTCCGCACCAAAACCAGCTTCAGTAACTGTATAATCAGCCAAGTGAAGGGCTGTTGTCGTTGCCAAGACTGAGTTACATCCATGAGCGATATTGGCAAATGGACCACCGTGTACAAAAGCAGGTGTACCGTAAATTGTTTGAACCAAGTTTGGCTTAATAGCATCTTTCAAAATCAAAGCCAAGGCACCTTCAACCTGCAAATCACCTACAGAAACAGGGGTACGGTCATAGCGATAACCGATAACGATATTCGCCAAACGACGTTTCAAGTCCTCGATGTCCGTTGCCAAGCAAAGAATAGCCATGATTTCAGAAGCAACTGTAATGTCAAAGCCATCCTCACGAGGAATACCGTTAAGAGGACCACCAAGTCCAACGGTTACATGACGAAGGGCGCGATCGTTCAAGTCCACAACACGTTTCCAGAGGATACGACGTTGGTCAATTCCAAGCTCATTCCCTTGGTGCAAGTGGTTATCAATCAATGCTGAAAGAGCATTGTTAGCAGTTGTAATAGCATGCATGTCTCCCGTAAAGTGGAGGTTGATGTCTTCCATTGGCAACACTTGGGCGTAACCACCACCAGCTGCACCACCCTTAATCCCCATTACTGGGCCAAGAGATGGTTCGCGAATAGCAATCATGGTTTTCTTACCAATCCTGTTCAAGGCATCCGCTAGACCAATGGTAATAGTTGATTTTCCTTCACCTGCTGGTGTTGGGTTGATGGCAGTAACCAAGATTAATTTCCCAACTGGATTGCTCTCAACTGCACGAATTTTATCAAAGCTAAGTTTAGCCTTGTACTTTCCATACAACTCCAAATCATCGTAAGAAATACCAAGTTTCTCTACAACATCAACGATTGGCTGCAACTCAATACTCTGTGCGATTTCAATATCTGTTTTCATTCAAAACTCCTCTAACCTCTTATATGATAATTCATTATAACACAAAACAAGATTTTTAACATCCTTAAACTCTCTAAACGTTCGTAAATATCCCTGTTTTTGAGGTTTTCAGAGTCCTTTCTTAAATTTTATATGGCTTTATAGTTTGAAACTATAGTAAATCTTCGTTTTTACCAAAATTTATCGCTTTCATTTTACTTACCGTTTATTTTTGTGTACAATAGTGCTATGAAAATTTTAGTTACGTCGGGCGGTACCAGTGAAGCTATCGACAGCGTCCGCTCTATCACTAACCATTCTACAGGTCGCTTGGGGAAAATCATCACAGAGACCTTGCTTGCTGCTGGGCATGAAGTTTGTTTGATTACGACAAAACGAGCTCTGAAGCCAGAAGCTCATCCCAACCTAAGCATTCAAGAAATTAACAATACCAAGGACCTTCTTCTAGAAATGCAAGAACATGTTCAGGATTATCAGGTCTTGATTCATTCAATGGCTGTGTCCGATTACACTCCTGTTTATATGACGGGGCTTGAGGAAGTTCAGGCTAGCTCCAATCTAGAAGAATTTTTAAGCAAGCAAAATCATCAGGCTAAGATTTCTTCAACTGACGAGATTCAGGTTTTGTTCCTTAAAAAAACACCCAAAGTCATCTCTCTAGTAAAGGAGTGGAATCCTGCTATTCATCTGATTGGCTTCAAACTGCTGGTTGATGTCTCTGAGGATTATCTCATCGAGATTGCCAGAAAAAGTCTTATCAAGAACCAAGCAGACTTAATCATTGCAAATGACCTCACTCAAATCTCAGCAGATCAGCACCGAGCTATCTTTATTGAGAAAGATCATCTTCAAGCAGTTCAGACTAAAGAAGAAATTGCAGAACTCCTCCTTGAAAAAATTCAAGCCTATCATTCATAGAAAGGAAAGCTATGGCAAACATTCTCTTGGCTGTAACGGGGTCAATCGCCTCTTACAAGTCGGCAGATTTAGTCAGTTCTCTAAAAAAACAAGGTCATCAAGTCACTGTCTTAATGACTCAGGCTGCTACAGAGTTTATCCAACCTTTGACACTACAGGTACTCTCACAGAATTCCGTCCACTTGGATGTCATGAAGGAACCCTATCCTCATCAGATTAATCATATCGAACTTGGAAAAAAGGCAGATTTATTTATCGTAGCCCCTGCAACAGCTAACACAATTGCAAAGCTAGCCCATGGCTATGCTGACAACATGGTAACCAGCATAGCTCTAGCCTTGCCCCAAAATATTCCTAAACTAATAGCTCCTGCGATGAATACAAAAATGTATGACCATCCAGCAACTCAGGCTAATCTGAAAACATTAGAAACCTACGGCTATCAGCTGATTGCTCCTAAGGAATCCCTACTAGCTTGTGGAGACCACGGACGAGGAGCTTTAGCTGACCTCACAATTATTTTAGAAAGAATAAAGGAAACTCTCGATGAAAAAACGCTCTAATATTGCACCTATTGCTATCTTTTTTGCAACCATGCTCGTTATACACTTTCTGAGCTCGCTTGCCTTTAACCTTTTTCCATTTCCAATCAAACCGACTATTGTTCATATTCCTGTCATTATTGCCAGCATTATCTACGGTCCACGAGTTGGGGTTACACTTGGATTTTTGATGGGACTTCTTAGCTTGACAGTTAATACGATTACGATTCTACCTACAAGCTATCTCTTCTCACCATTTGTACCAAACGGAAACATCTACTCAGCTATCATTGCCATCGTCCCACGTATTTTGATTGGTTTAACTCCGTATCTAGTCTATAAACTAATGAAAAACAAGACTGGTCTGATTTTAGCTGGTGCCCTTGGTTCACTTACCAACACAGTCTTTGTACTTGGTGGAATTTTCTACCTTTTTGGAAATGTTTTTGATGGTAATATCCAAAAACTCCTAGCAACCGTTATCTCAACAAATTCGATTGCTGAATTAGTCATTTCCGCAGTTCTGACCTTAGCTATTGTTCCACGACTACAAACCTTGAAGAAATAAAAACAATCTCCACTTTCAAACCTGAAGGTGGAGATTTTGTTCTGTGTATTTTCTTTTTTAGTGAAATTTTTACCAATATCTAACTAAAAATGACCTATAAACCTAAGTAAATCCTTGCTTTATTGTCTTCTTTATTGTACTATACTAGTGTATATACAGATAAAAAGGAGATTCTTATGAATACACGGAAAAAGACACAATTTATGACAATGACAGCCCTCTTAACGGCTATTGCGATTTTGATTCCAATTGTTATGCCCTTTAAGATTGTCATTCCACCTGCTTCCTATACGTTGGGTAGTCACATCGCTATTTTTATTGCCATGTTCCTGTCTCCCTTGATGGCCGTTTTTGTCATCATAGCCTCTAGTTTTGGATTTTTGATGGCTGGCTATCCTATGGTTATCGTTTTTCGGGCTTTTTCCCATATCTTTTTTGGGACTTTGGGCGCTCTTTACCTACAGAAATTTCCCGATACCCTAGATAAAGCAAAATCTTCCTGGATTTTCAACTTTATTTTGGCTGTCGTTCATGCCCTTGCTGAAGTATTAGCCTGTGTCCTTTTTTACGCAACTTCCGGTACCAATGTAGAAAATATGTTCTATGTTCTATTTGTGCTAGTTGGATTTGGCACAATTATCCATAGTATGGTAGACTATACATTAGCACTAGCTGTCTATAAAGTGCTTCGAAAACGCCGGTAAAAGGAAGAACTATGACAAAAGATCGCAAACAAGCCCTGCTCCAACTCTTGAAAGAAGCTCCTAAAGCCCTCAATGGCCAAAGTTTGGCTGAACATTTTCATGTCACACGTCAGGTCATTGTCCAGGACATTGCAATTTTGAGAGCCGATGGCGCTCCTATCCTATCTACCAATCGTGGCTACGTCTATAAGCAAGTTGATGTCAATCCATACGTCCACAAACTTTTCAAAGTTAAACATGAAGTTGAAGAAATCGGGCAGGAACTCCTTGCTATCGTAGATAATGGTGGACGTGTTCAAAATACCTTGATTGACCATCCCGTTTATGGAGAAATTGAAACCTTGCTGAAACTGTCTTGTCGCAGAGATGTGCAACATTTTCTAGAACAAGTCGAGCATTCTGATTTTAGACCTCTGTCTGAATTAACAGATGGCATCCATTACCACCTAGTCGAAGCCGAAACACAACAAGACCTCCACTATATCGAGGAGGCCTTGGATAAGCTCGGTTATTTAGTAAAAGATTAAAAAATCTCTTTCTCCCAGCCATCTTCTGTACGGTGTCGGTAGAAAAACTCCGACTTGTCAGGAGCTTCCATCATTTCCATCAAGGATAACATATCATAGAAGATGGGGAAAAAGTATTTAAAATTATAAAACGCATAGTATCAAGTGTTGAAAACCTTGATACTATGCGTTTTAGTGTGGAAATATTCACTTCATTTTCTCCTGAAATTGAGTTTTTACCCACCCTTACAATTTTTAAGCGCTTTAAAAAAATAATATAATTTTGCACCCCATCTGATATATTCAAATGTGAATAAATCAGGTATGAGTGCTAATTGTTGAGATTTTTAAATAAATTTTATTAATATACTTACTTTCTGAACTTCATAGTATTCAAAATTACGATATTCAAGCCTAGACATAGTCACTACTTTTCATCGGAATAATTAATTTAACCATAGCTCCATTTTCCTTATTTTGCAGTTGTATGTCACCTGAATGAATGCTCATTACTTGTTTTACAAATGCCAAACCTATTCCAAAATGTTCAAATTGTGAATTTCTGCTAGTATCTTCTCGATAAAATAATTTTCCAAAATTTTCTAAAACATCATCCGAAAATTTGGAACCATTATTCCAAATACTTAAGGTAATATTGCTATCTGCTAACTCAAAGGTAACTCTGATTTTCTTTTTAGCATCATCTGCATAAGCTATAGCATTATTAACAATATTTGCCACCGAACGGATAATTAAATCTAAATCCAATTCAATATTACAGTCTCGGTCTATCTTAGTACTATATTTGTAGTCAATGCTATCTCCAATAAGGTATGTACACTCTTGTTCCAGTATTTTGGATAAATTACTGATACGATACTGATGAAAAGAAATCTGATCAGAGTAAAAAGTTTTAGAGTAGTTGATTAACTGATTAAAATAGCTATTTAATTGGTTACTTGCTCTTTCAATATCCTTGAGACATTGAACGTCAATACCTGATAAAGGTGCCAATTGCAACAATTCCGAGTTTCCTTTAATCACAGTCAAAGGTGTTTTCAAGTCATGTGCCATCGCTGAAACTTTAAAGAGAATATCCGCCTTTTGGTCTTTCTCTACCTGAATCATATTTTTTATTCTTTGTTGCATTAATTCAATGTGTCTATTTGTCTCTATGAATTCAAGAATTGTTAAATCAGATGAATCGTTTACAGAGGTTAGCCATATACTGCTATGATAAACAATCTCCATTTCTTGCTTTACTCTTGTCAACAAGGCTTTAATATTAATAGAAACTATAATAATCAAAGATATACAAATATAAACCCATGAAAAAACATTAAATAATACCCCTAACAAGTCACGAGCGATTGACTGAGTTTCTGAATGAATATCAATAGAAATAGTTGATATAGGAAAAATATAAGCTACAATTATATTCAAACAAAATTGTTTAACAATCGTCCACTTCGTCTTTTTTACTAAAGTCTTAAAATCTAATTTTCGTTCCAACTATATCCGCCTCCCCACTGTGTCTTGATCGGATTAATTGAATATGGTTTTAATTTTGAACGAATTTGATAAATATACTCAGCAATAGAACGAAATTGTGCATCTGATTCCGACGGATATATTCTCTCATAGAGCTCCTCTACGGAATATACTCTCTTCGGGTTACTTGCTAAAGTATATAAAATTGTAAATTCTCGCTTTGTCAATGATATAGTCTCTTCTTCAATTAAGATTTCTTGATTGCTGACATTAATTATCAAATTCTTTGTGCATATTTCTTTATTATTTTTACGATTTCTTTCCTCCCTTTGGATATGCATCCTAACACGAGCAACTAATTCTGTAATACTAAATGGTTTTTTTATATGGCTATGTCACAACAAACAGTTGATAAATAGCCATTTTTATAGGGGAGTATCAGAACTCCCCTACAAACTGTTATTTGCAGTTATCTATACTCATTTGGAATTTCGATATGAAGTGTCTCACACAATAACTTCACATCATGTGCATCATTTTCATCAAACTCGTATCCCAGATGGAACATTACTTGACTATATGGTTCAATACAGGAAACCTCTATTTCCTCAATTCTTCCTTTACCCGAAAAAGTTTCTACCGGAAAACAATCCCCATCATAAAGAATTTCACCTTCGTCCGTATATTCAAAACAATGCAAATCAATAATTCTGTTTTTCAAATCTTCCCATACAGTATGGTTCAATGTTGTATATTCCATCTTAATCTCATAAAAGCCATTAGCTTTCATTATTTCTATAAAGTTCTGATAATCGTTCTTTTCTACAAAAATGTCAATATCATTATGGGCTCTTGACTGATATCCAAGAAGAGCATCTACACCCCAGCCACCATCAAGAAAGACTTTAATCTCCGCATCTATTGCAAATTGAAGAATCTGTTTTACATCTGTTATATTGACCATCTTATCATCTCCACAAATTCTAATTAGGCGACCAGAGGAACTGCTGGTCTGTTTGATAAATCTCTGCATTTAGCAGTTTTCAATGTTGCCAAAACGAAAGTTAAGAAGATGTTCCTTTTCTCTATGTCGCTTTCTTTGGCGTAATTTACAAGGTTATTCCACACAAGATAGTTGTTCAGATACTTGGTAGAAACACCGTTAAAGCCACGCATAAACCTCTTTAGCTGGCTATGGTAGCTATTGATATGTTGGATATTATAAATGCCTTTCTTGGCTTTGCCAGTCTTTAACTGCACAAGGTCAATGCCATTGGCATTTGTAAATCTCACATAGGAGTTCATCTTGTCCGTAACAAGAGTGGAATTGGTCTTAATCCTACCATCATAAATATGATGTAAATCTCTTGTAGAAACTCTACCAGTATTCGTAATCTTGGAGATAGACAAGCCATTCCTATTAACCGCACAAGGAACACATACCTTTTCTTGGGACAAGCCTCTGATATGTGTAGAATGACCACGCTTATGAGCCTTGCGTGGCATAGCAAATGTCTTACTCTTGCTATGATTGCCCTTGTACGAGATGGCGAAAAAAGTTTCGTCAGCCTCAATAATGCCGTCAAGGGTAACATCGTCTGCCATATTCTGAAGTGCATCCAAAATCTTGTGTCTCCAAAGGAATGCGGTGTTTCTGTGAATCCCACAAGCAACAGCAGTCTTACGAATGGATAAGCCATTCATCATACAATCAATGTACTGCTCCCACACGGACAAGTCTTTTCTTGTACCAGACACAATGGAGTTCGTAGCAATCACGAAGGACTTGCCACAATCCTTACATACATATCGCTGTGTGCCATCTTTACGATGACCATTGCGAACCACATGGATACAGCCACAAAGAGGGCATACACGACCATTTGCAAAGCGTTCCTTTGCTACGAAATCTTCAATATTCAAAGACTTTACAAAGGCAGGACTTAAAAGCATTGTTTTAAGGCTTTCCTGCTCTGCGACAGTCAACTTACCGATAATATCTAATGCGTCTTTGATAGTAGGCATATCCAATTACCTCCTTCGGTGGTACTGTTTCTTACTATTATTATACGCTATTTCTCGTCAAAAATCAACCATTTGTTGTGACAGAGCCTTTTATATAATCATCCGCACCAGCTTTTACTCCACTAGCCAAGTCACTATCCAATTGCTTGGCTGTTACAAAAATTATCGGTACATCGATTTGTTCTCGAATGGATTTACAAATTTCTAAACCATCAATCGACATCATAATATCTAATAAAATTAAATCAAAGCCAATGAATGAACAAATATCTATGTTACCTACTTCTCGCCTCGTCGTAACTTCAAACTCCGAGCGTTCTAAAGAATTCTTTATCAAACGAAGAATGCTTTCATCATCATCAATTGCTAATATTTGATATACTTTTTTTTCTTTCATAATTATATAATATCACAAAATACAAAATTTTTATCGTACTATTCTCTTCCAAAATAGCAAAATAGAAACAGATAACAGCAAAATCCCCCATAAAAATTGAATTGCAACACCTATTGTATAAGGTATATAAGATTGATTCTCAGTCATCAAAAATGAATTCATAGTGGAGATAATTGGGAAGTAGAGAAAAGCATCGCTGAATTGCAGAAGCATTTGACCCAACCCCAACAAAAAAGACAAAGACATCCCCATTGGAACAACTATACTCCTTGTTATAAGCACTAAACTAAAACATATTAATATTAAACCAATTGATACCAATATTATTCTTAATGTAAAGGTATAAATAAGTAAGGGAATTAATAGATCATAAAAAATATACACTACGCAAATAATACAGAAAGCAACAAGAATCCAAACTAATATAGATATTGATAATATTACTATTAATTTTATAAAAAAGAATTTCCAACGTATTGGATTAGCTAATAAACTGCTTCTTAAAGTTGAACCGTTAAATTCTTGCCCTATAAATAGTATTGTAATAATAATAATTCCAGCTTGTCCAAGATAGAAGCTTTCTAAGATTTGCGTTAAAACATAATCCTCGGTTATATAACTTGGAGTTTCATGTAAAAAAATAACAAACAAAGGTACTAAAATTATAGTTGCTAATACAATCAATAATAGCCATTTATTATAAATAAACTTTAAATACTCACTTCTAAAAGAATTCATATAACATTACCTACATCTTTTTTCAAAAATTTGTAATATGCAAAACTACTAATTACTAGCACCCAAATACTCAGAAATAAAACACTGCGTCCTGGTGTTGTGATTTTTAAAGGAGATGTTGCAATTAAATCTTGACCTAAAGATACTGGTAAATACTTTGCAAGCTGAATTCTGTCAGAAAGAAAACTGCCTAAATTATAGACTTGTGGTAGTAAGAATAATAATGATCCAAGTGAGGATTTAAAATAAAAAGCAATTGAATAGGATAATACCGTTAATAACGACCACGACAATGACCCCAATAATATAAAGTACCACACATTATTACTCAGTATCAGAGGGTTCAATCCCTCTCTCCCTAAACCAAACTGTGCACTTGCAATAGATAAATATATTGAAACATACGATACAACAAAAATAAATACACTTGTAACAAAAAATTTTATTACAAAGAATACTGCCTTATTTGAACATAATAGCAAACTGGTACGTAAAGAACTATTTTTATATTCCATACTTCCAATAATTGCTCCTAAAATAATCATAGCAAACAAGCCCAATAATATTGCATCAAAACCAATATACTCAATTGGAGGTATTGATTCTGCTAAACTACTATTTGTTTCAGGTGTTGCATTCAATCCAACTGTTAAAATTTGTTTAGAACTGATATAAGACAATAACGGCTGAAGAATAAAAACAATTGGTAAAACTATTTGGGTTGATCTGCTATAAAAAATTTTATATAGCTCTGATAAAATATTATGGCTTTTTATACTACTTATCATAGTCACCTCCTGTTAAATGAAAGAAAACATCTTCTAGATTATAAAATCCGTTCATTATATTATGAAGTGTACCCGAAGCTATGATACTTCCTTTGTCAATAAAAACAACCTTATCAGTTACCGCCTCTACTTCTGAAAGTATATGTGAAGATAACAATACTGTCTTGCCAGTACTTGCTTGTTCTCTAATAAAATTTCTAAACCATCTAATTCCACTAGGATCTAAACCATTTGTAGGTTCATCTAAAATTAGGTACTGGGGATTTCCCAACAGCGCTGTTGCAATACCTAACCTCTGACCCTCTCCTAATGAAAGGTTGCTTATTTTTGAATATCTTTTATGTTCAATATCAGTAATGGATAATACCTCTGATATTCTGGAAAAATCTATTCCATTACTAGCAGCAGCAATTTTCAAATGTTGAAAAACTGTTCGATCACTGGGAGCCCCTACGCCATCAAAAGAAGCTCCTACAGTTAAAAGAGGACGTTCAATATCGCAATATTTCTTACCTCCTATTAAAGCAGTGCCTAAAGATGGTCTATCCAGCCCCAAAAGTATTCGTAGTGTCGAACTTTTTCCTGCACCATTCGGTCCCAAAAAGGCCGTGACTTCCCCCTCTTCAGCTGTAAAGGATACGTTCTTTAATATATCTCCATCTTTATAAGTTTTTGTAACATCTCTTATTTCAATCTTATTCGTCATAATACGATACTCCTATACTAAAAATTGTTCTTTGGCCAGCTCTTTATATAATGGAACAGATTCCAATAACTCCATATGAGTCCCACTTCCTACAATTCTTCCGTGTTCCAAAACAAAGATTTCATCTGAATCTAAAATTGTAGATAATCTATGAGCAACCATTATTATGGTTCTCTCACCTCTCATACTTTTGATTGCTTCCTTCATTTTCTTCTCACTAAGACTATCCAAATTCGAAGTTAACTCATCCAGCAAGAGTATCTTTGCATCGGAAAGTATTGCTCTTGCCATTGCCAATCTCTGTCTTTCTCCTCCTGATAAATTGAACCCTCCTTCACTAATTGGGCTTTCAATCCCAGATGCACCTCTTTGAATTAAATGCTCCAAACCAACTTTTTCTAAAGCGTCACAACATTCATCATACGTTACATTACTATTACCCATTTTTAGATTTTCTAAGATTGTACCAGCTACTAATGGTGAATTTTGTTCAACATATGAAATATTCGAACGTAAAGTCTCACGACTCATTGTTCGAAAATCTTGTCCAAATATCTTTATACCACCACTGGTAGTATCATAGAATCTTTCAATGAGGTAAAGAAGTGTACTTTTCCCCGCACCAGACGGACCGACAATGCTGACGTAATCTCCACTATTTATTTCAAAAGTAATGTCCTTTAATATGTAATTATCATCCGATTGAATATCTTGAAATTGGTAAGAGTCATATGAAAAAGTTACATTCACAAATTCAATTGATTTGCTTCTGTCTGACTTAGATTCTAAACTTAAAATGATATCATTATCTTCTTCTTTTGGAAGATCAATAATTTCAGTAATTCTACTTAAAGCTCCCAAAGCTTCTGAAATAGTTGTGACTGACGAAAATATTTGTCCTACTGGTGAAATAGCGATATACATTAATAGCATAAAAGAAGTTAGATTTGCAATAGACATTTGCCCAGTAGAAACACGGTAGCCTCCAATTCCCAAAATAATTATCCCACACAATTGCAAGCTAAAATTTGATATCGGTGTCATTATTGATTGCACTCTTGCAACTCCAATTCCCAAGTTTTTTACTTCTTGTGCCTCAGATAACATTTTAAATAATTCTGAATTCGTTTCATTTGTCGACCGAATTGTTCTAATCCCTATGATTAGCCTATTTAGGTATGCTGTCATGTTCCCCAAACCCTGATGAGCTTTATAACTTGCCGTTTGAATCAAACTACTCATCAATAAAATAAATAGGAATGATAAAGCTATAGAAATAATTGTAATTATTGCAAGATAAGTATCCTTTAGAAATAATGTAAATATAGCACCTAAACTCAAGAACAGTCCACTCGTCAGAGCAACGGTTGATTGAATGATACCTGCTCTTAGTTTACTTGTATCACTGCTAAAGCGACTAATTAGGTCTCCTGCAGATAGATCATTATATTTATAAATAGGAAGTTTCAAAAATTGAATAATTAAATTTTTTCTTGATTGAAATACTGCACTTTCTCCCATTAATTGTAAAAAGTAATATTGCAAACTGGAAATAATTGTTGAACCCACGGTAATAGTTATAAGCATATATATTGTTGGATTGTTGAATAAATTTACTCCCTTTTGAGAGATTACTTTAGATAAAAGTTCTGGTTGTAATAACGTTAAAATGGACGTAAGTATTCCCAAACATAAAACGATTAAAAAATATTTTCTTTTATTTTCTATCAAAGCAAGTAAATCACGGAATTTTACGTTAGTCATAGTATCATCTACTTTTTCTATATTTTCAGATATCATATGTTTACGCTCTTCATGTTTATCATCTAGAGTTTTCACGACTCTTTCATACGATGATACTTCTTCTAGCTCTTTAATTGGATTTCCGTTTACTTCCACCCATGCATGAGATCTAAAGGGGTTCATAGCAAACCCAGTACACCAACTTGCACGTTTATTTAAAAGAAGTAAAAACATTATTACTCCTAATGATCTTTTTACGCATCCATCTTGATTCCTACACTTATGGCTTACAGTACATATTGCATCACGAGCTAATATTGCTTCATTTTCTGTGGCAGATAGTTTCGAATTACTTAACTTATTAATCAAAAGTTCAATTCTTTTAGGAGAGAACTTTGTAAGCGGATAAGAAATCAGTAAAGCTATTTGTGCTAGTAATCTGTATTTTAGCTGAACATAGGAGTATGACTCTTGATTGAGTTGCATATCCATAATCTATAGCCCTCCTTTTTTTAGAGATTGTATAAAATCTTTAACATCTTGTTTTGCAACATCGATTTCAATGGAATACGCAACAGATATAGCGCTAACAATTTCTTCTTCGCTTTCATTTTTAGATAGTAACTCTAAAATTTTGACACCTACATCATTTGTTTGAAAGTATATCCCTTGATTTTTGTCGAATACAATTGCACCAGTATCTTGCTTTATTATTTTCAGTCTACTTTTCGATTCTTTATTAAACATAATTGTAAACCTCACTCGTTCTTCATATATAATTTGATCTGCCGTATCCAACGTTCTACCGAACATAACTTTTCAAAATAATCAATTTTACTCGGATTTCCCGCGGGTAATGACATCTCTAATTTTAACTTCTCAACATCAACAATACCCATTTTAACTAATTCAAACTGTTCTAAATTGTGGAAGTTTTTACGAACTGCTTCTCTATATCCACTATATAAGGCATCTGAATAATCCCCTTTGAACCCCCTGTTAAAAACCTCAATTGGTACGATTCCCTTCAATGCTTTTTGCAATATCGGTTTTGTTAGTTTTGAACTAACTTTATATTTTGCTGGAATTTGAAGACAAATTTCTATTAATTTTTTATGTAAAAATGGAGTTGCCCAATAAATGGAATTAGTGGTTAATTGAATTTGTCGCAGTACTGATTTTTGAAATATTAAGGATTGAATCATTTGGAATGCTGTCCTATCAGATATTATTGGCTCAGAATTGGAAAATAATAACGAGTTTAAAAAAATTTGCGATTCTTGCTTGGATTTTTCACTGAGCCAATCTGGTACTTGTAAACCATCCACCCATCCCAGTTCTCTCTTGATAGGTGCAGAAGATTCGTTGAAAACAATTTCTAAATTTTTGATCACAGTTTCCGAATATCCTCTATTATCTAACAAATCCAATAGGCAACTAAAAAATGGTCTTCTCATTATTAAACTATATTTCAGAGCATAAAGTAGTCCACCTAAATTTTCCTGACGAACAATATTCCAGGAATTAGACGGCATCGGTGTAAATAATTCATCACCACCAATACCTAGAAAGTGAGTCGGATGTTTTCTACCTTTCTGGTAACCAATCACTGATTTCAAATATCCTTCTGAATCCGCCCACAATAACGGAGAACTTGGCATAATATCATTGATATATTTTTCATCTATCGCAAATCTTTTTTCTGTTATTTCTATTGAGTCAAACTTTTTCAACTCCCTACCAAGATTTTTTGCAATAAATGTCGCCCATTTAGTATCACTATTAGCAGTGGTACTTGATTCAGCATGCAAAATAGAGAAGTCAGGTATCAGTTTATTCAATGTAAAAGCAATAGTTGCAGAATCAACACCTCCTGATACATCACTCGACACTTCATTTCTCATATTCAAATCATGATTAATGCTATTTAAAAACTCCTCTTTTATTTTTATTATTAGTTTATTAAAATCTTTTGTGTCTACTTCATAACTTGGAACTCTTTTTTCTAAACAACCTTTTTCAGATATTTCTAAATAGTTTAAAGGTTTTATATTCACTAGCTCTTCCCAGAGGCTAATTGTTTGAAATGGA
Source organism: Streptococcus mitis (assembly GCA_001560895.1). NCBI lineage: Bacteria > Bacillati > Bacillota > Bacilli > Lactobacillales > Streptococcaceae > Streptococcus > Streptococcus mitis. Next base: position 952,870 of record CP014326.1, on the reverse strand, counting down.
TAATATGGAAGTCCAAAAATAAATTGACTCGCTAAACGCTTCGTAGAGAGTTTTAAATTCAAATATTTTGCAATTTCTACAGATGAATCACTAAAAATTATATTCTTATTATTCTCAAACCAAGACAGTCTTGAATCTAAATAAGGTGAAATAATATATGTTCTTTCAGCCATTTCAACAATAATTAAACCATTTGTAACATAATCTTGAAGTACTGATATTATTTCTTCAAAACTACTAATATCATTTTGTTCTATAATTGAGCATACTCCTTCGACATAATCTTCTAAACAATAGATTTTTTTATTCTCTCCAGAAACGGTTCTATATAAATTTTTAGTAAGGAATACTATTTTTTTATCAGAATATTTTTCAAAAAAATACTTATTTACCATATATATTAACAACCTCAGAAATAGAAAAACAAAGCATCTTGATATTCGTAGTTCTGGAATGAATATCAAAATACTTTATTCAAAATTATTTACCATTATAATACATAGTTATAAGCTTAAAACTCAATTCTAATTCTTACAATTGCACGTCCACCAAAGATATCACGAAACTTACCAGTCCATAGACCTTTAGTGTCTTTTTTGAAAGTTGCAATTGATTCAAATGTTGGTTTGCAGTATTTCATCTTAAACTCCTTCTATCATTTATACTAATGCCAGAACCCATTCTTATAAATGAAAAATATTTTTCAAGAGATATCTCTTGATTCAATTAAATTCTATAATATAAATTTCGGAAAAATATCAGAAAATCTATTAAGATTGAACAAATTTCAGATATTTTCACCTCCACTCTGTGTATTGCTTGTTTTTCACTATTGTGAACATGTTAATTTAAAATATATCTGGGTATGCGATTCTCAAAACTCACTCCCATAATCGTCATAGTTTCTTTGTTTACATCTAAGTCCATAAGTTACTTCCTATTATGACCACAAATCATTACCAAATTTCTTGCTTCTTAAATAAACTTGCTCAAAATTAACTCCAAAAAAGGCTAAGGTAATCAATTGTCGTGATAAATACTCCACATCGCCTAAATCGTCAGGTGACACATTAAACTTATTGCCGTGAGCTATATCGTTCCTAATTTTGACAAGTTGCTGAATCCTTTTACTATCTATTCTATAGAAGGTTGATTTTGTAGAACCACCATCATCCAAATTATTTATTATATTGCTTAGCGCTAGAACTATGCGTCTGTGATTTTTTCTCTCAAGGATATTTTTTAACGTTGAGTTTAGTTCTCCAGCCAGTTCATTAAAGGTTTCTTCATCAAAAAACGTATTATCAAAATTAGACAAAAACAATTGCTCCAAGAAGTCCTTTATTAATTTTTTTCTTGCCTCACTAGAAATTCCTGTCAAAAGTTTAGTATTATTAAGCCGCAATTTTGCTACACGTTCAATAGGCTTAAAGTGCATAAAGAACTGTTCTTCACTGTGATTTCTATACTCATGTAACGCTCCAATAAAACACATCTGCAACAAAGATAAGATTTCATCCCTGCGCTTTCTATTTGTCTTATGATTCAATTTATAGTAAAATGAACCAAAAACAGTACACAATATGTTATAACCTTCTTATGGTATATTCAATAGATTTTCGTAAAAAAGTTCACGGCTATTGTGACCGAACAGGTAGTATAACAGAAGCATCACACGTTTTCCAAATCTTCTATTACTATTAGATAGGAAACACAACAATACCTCCACTATATCGAGGAGGCCTTGGATCAACTTGGTTATTTAGTAAAAGACTAGAAGATTTTCTTCTCCCAATCATCTTCTGTACGGCGAGGGTAGAAAAATTCAGATTTGTCCGGAGCTTCCATCATTTCCATCAAAGGTAACATATCATAGGCCAGATCCAAGTTTGGAATCTGGTCTTTTTGCACCCAAGAAACTTCTCCTTCATCTGAAGAGCGAAGGGTACCAGAGAACTCAGTCGCCTTATAGCAAAAGACAATGTAGCGCCCACCAGCATCCAGAGGCCAATTTTTAATGCCGACCAGTTGAGGATTTTGGATAGTCAATCCTGTTTCTTCATAGATTTCACGAATGACAGACTCTGCGAAAGACTCGCCATTTTCTACATGGCCCCCTGGAAAGGCATAGCCAGACCAGCGATTGTTTTCAGGGGCGCGATACTGCATCACCACGCGCTGAGTTTCGAGGTCTTCAATCAGACAAATGTTTGTTAAAATCGTTAATTGGGAACGGGACATATTTTCTCCTTTAAGTACTATTCTAATCCAACGCCTTGACTTCCAGCATCATATCACGAATCTGAGCTGCCAATTCAAAGTCAAGCACTTCGACAGCTTCTTGCATTTGTTTTTCTAATTTCTTGACTAGTTCTTTACGTTCTTGTTTATTGAGGCTATTGATGTCGACTTCCTTGTCCTCTTCATTAGCAACTGCCTTGGTCACGGCAATCAGGTCACGGATTTCTTTCTTGATTGTCTGAGGCACGATACCATGCTCTTCATTATAAGCCATCTGAATTTTCCGACGGCGGGCCGTTTCATCAATGGCACGTTGCATAGACTGAGTCATCGTGTCCGCATACATGATGACATGCCCTTCGCTGTTACGGGCAGCACGTCCAATAGTCTGGATTAGGCCACGCTCGTTTCGAAGGAATCCTTCCTTGTCAGCATCAAGAATAGCTACGAGGCTCACTTCAGGAACGTCAATCCCTTCACGGAGGAGATTGATTCCGACCAAAACGTCAAAGACTCCTAAACGCAAGTCGCGGATAATCTCAGTACGCTCCAAGGTCTTGATATCCGAGTGCATGTACTTGACTTTGATACCCATTTCCTTGAAGTAGTCGGTCAAGTCTTCTGCCATTTTCTTGGTCAAGGTGGTGATAAAGGTTCGCTCGTTCTTTTCAACACGGGCATTGATTTCACCCAATAGGTCATCAATCTGTCCCATAGTCGGACGGACCTCCACCTCAGGATCCAAAAGACCTGTCGGACGAATGATTTGCTCAATCACTGTCTCGGTCTGTTCATTTTCATAGTCACCAGGTGTCGCTGAAACGTAAACAATCTGATGCACATGACTTTCAAACTCCTCACGACGGAGAGGACGATTGTCCAGTGCTGACGGCAAACGGAAACCATAATTAACCAGCATTTCCTTACGCGAACGGTCACCATTGTACATGCCCTTGATCTGCCCCATAGTCATATGACTCTCATCAATCATAATCAAGAAATCATCTGGGAAGAAGTCGATAAGCGTATAAGGAGGCTCACCTTCGCTACGACCATCCATGTGGCGAGAATAGTTTTCAACACCGTTGGTATAGCCCATCTCACGTAGCATCTCAATATCATACTCTGTTCGCTGTTTCAACCGCTGAGCTTCAAGTAATTTGCCTTCCTTCTCAAAGACAGCTAACTGCTCCTCCAACTCTGTCTGAATTTTAGCAATGGCCACTTCCATATGGTCGTCATTGGTCACAAAGTGAGTAGCTGGGAAAATCGCCAGATGATCCACTTCTCCCAGTACCTGACCTGTCAAAGCCTCAACCTCACGGATACGGTCAATTTCGTCTCCAAAAAATTCTACTCGAAAAGCGTGTTCATCACGAGAAGCTGGGAAAATCTCCACCACATCCCCACGCACACGAAATCTTCCCCGTTGGAAATCAATATCATTCCGTTCAAACTGGATATCAACCAAATCATTCAAGAGTTTATCACGAGAAATTTCAAGACCTGGACGCAGACTAACGACACTGTCAGCGTATTCCTTGGGCGAACCCAAACCATAGATACAAGAGACTGAGGCTACGACAATGACATCATTGCGCTCCAAAAGAGCCGAAGTCGCTGAGTGGCGGAGTTTGTCAATCTCATCGTTAACAGAGCTGTCCTTCTCAATGTAGGTATCACTCGAAGGCACATAGGCCTCGGGTTGATAATAGTCATAGTAGGAAACAAAATACTCAACAGCATTTTCAGGGAAAAATTCCTTAAATTCTCCATAGAGCTGACCAGCCAGAGTCTTATTATGGGCGATGACCAGAGTGGGTTTATTGACTTTGGAAATGACCTGACTCATGGTATAGGTCTTTCCTGTACCAGTCGCCCCCATGAGAATCTGAGCTTTTTCGCCCCCCTCGATATTGTCAACCAACTGCTCGATAGCTTGGGGTTGATCTCCTGATGGTTCATATTTTGATACTAGTTTAAATTGATTGTCTGTAATGCGATTAATCATAAGAATCCTCTCTCGATGTGCTATTCCTATTTTAGCATACTTGTAGCATTTTCACGAAGAAAAGGACGGACCGAAGTCACATCCTTTCATTTTCTTTCTTTAACTGATGAGCGAGATAGAAAATCAGAAGTAACAAGACCAGACTTGTCATGATAGAACCTTCAATCCCAAAAGATCCTCCTGATAGCCAGCCTTGATTACCTTGTGGTAAAAAGGTCATCAGAGACGTTCCTGATGGTTGACCACTAACTAAAATCCCAAAGAGATTGCCCTGAGCAAAATTCCAGGCTCCATGAATACCTGCAACACCCCAAACTGTATCAGTTTTGAGAAGGTAAAGAGCCATGGCAACTCCGAATAAGAAGAGATTCACTAGAGATAAAGGTGTAAGACCCGAATTGCCCATATGAAGCAGGGTAAAGAACAGGCTAGATATAAGAACAGCAAGTTTTAGATTGGTTCTTGAGGCCAATTGAGGAAGGAGCCAAGCACGGGCCACCACTTCTTCTGCTGTCCCCTGTAAAATCCAAAACGGAATGGTAAAAATAACAAAGGAAAGCGAATAAGGATTTAAGTGAATAGACTCAAAACGATATTGCCCCACGGCCACTAAACCTAACAAGGTCAGAAGAAAAAGTGCCAGGCCTAGGCAAAATCCTTTAAAGAGATTGCTGAGGAAATTTTCTTTATAAAATCCTAAAGTTCGAATAGGTCTTTTCTCAACTTTTCTAGTCCATCTGAACACAGTGTTGAGAATAAAACCAAAGGCCAGCAATTCTAAAATTAAACGAAAGTCACTTGTTTTATCCATCAAGCTCTGCTGCAAGGTTTGTAAAAAGGTAGCAAAAGCTTGACCAGCTTCTCCAAAATTTCTAGCAAGTCCGAGGAGAGCTAACAAACTAATACCATATAAAGTATAAGCCACAAACTCTCCTATGAAGACAAAAACAAAGGCTAACAAGGGGCTTGTGTAAATGTTTAAACTCATTTTTGAGGCTTGGAAATCTTTGAATATTCTTTTGTTCTTCATATCCCTGTCCTCTTTTCTTCTATTATATACTATTATTATAGCACTTTATAGTAGCAATTCAAGAAAGAAAAGAAATAATCAATGTTATATTTTCTGACACAAAAATATAAAAATTTGCCTTTTTTTACTTTTTCTGATATAATGGGAAAATATTCGAAAAAGGAGACTAAAAATGAAGAAAAAATTTCTAGCATTTTTGCTAATTTTATTCCCAATTTTCTCATTAGGTATTGCCAAAGCAGAGACGATTAAGATTGTATCTGATACCGCCTATGCACCTTTTGAGTTTAAAGATTCAGATCAAACTTATAAAGGAATTGATGTTGACATTATCAACAAAGTCGCTGAGATTAAAGGCTGGAACATTCAGATGTCCTATCCTGGATTTGACGCAGCGGTCAATGCAGTTCAAGCTGGTCAAGCTGACGCTATCATGGCAGGGATGACAAAGACCAAAGAACGTGAAAAAGTCTTCACCATGTCTGATACTTACTATGATACAAAAGTTGTCATTGCAACTACAAAGGCACACAAGATTAGCAAGTACGACCAATTAACTGGTAAAACTGTTGGTGTTAAAAACGGAACAGCCGCTCAACGTTTCCTAGAAACGATTAAAGATAAATACGGCTTTACTATTAAAACATTTGACACTAGTGATTTGATGAACAACAGCTTAAGCGCTGGTGCCATTGATGCTATGATGGATGATAAACCTGTTATCGAGTATGCCATTAACCAAGGGCAAGACCTCCATATTGAAATGGATGGTGAGGCTGTAGGTAGCTTTGCTTTCGGTGTTAAAAAAGGAAGCAAATACGAGCACCTGGTTACTGAATTTAACCAAGCCTTAGCTGAAATGAAAAAAGATAGTAGTCTTGATAAAATCATCAAGAAATGGACTGCTTCATCATCTTCAACAGTGCCAACTACAACTACTGCAGCTGGTCTAAAAGCAACTCCTGTTAAGGCTAAATACATCATTGCCAGCGATTCTTCTTTTGCACCTTTTGTTTTCCAAAACTCAAGCAACCAATTTACTGGTATTGATATGGAATTGATTAAGGCAATCGCTAAAGACCAAGGTTTTGAAATTGAAATCACCAACCCTGGTTTTGATGCTGCTATCAGTGCTGTTCAAGCCGGTCAAGCAGATGGTATCATTGCTGGTATGTCTGTCACAGATGCTCGTAAGGCAACTTTTGACTTCGCAGAATCATATTATACTGCTAATACTATCCTTGGTGTCAAAGAATCAAGTACCATTGCTTCTTATGAAGATTTGAAAGGAAAGACAGTCGGTGTTAAAAACGGAACTGCTTCTCAAACCTTCCTAACTGAAAATCAAAGCAAATACGGTTACAAAATCAAAACCTTCGCTGACGGTTCATCAATGTATGACAGTTTAAACACTGGTGCCATTGATGCCGTTATGGATGATGAGCCTGTTCTCAAATATTCTATCAGCCAAGGTCAAAAATTGAAAACTCCAATCGCTGGAACTCCAATCGGTGAAACAGCCTTTGCTGTTAAAAAAGGAGCAAATCCAGAATTGATACAAATGTTCAATAACGGACTTGCAAACCTTAAAGCAAACGGTGAATTCCAAAAGATTCTTGACAAATACCTAGCTAGCGAATCTTCAACTACTTCAACAAGCACTGTTGACGAAACAACTATCTGGGGCTTGCTTCAAAACAACTACAAACAACTCCTTAGCGGTCTTGGCATCACTCTTGCTCTAGCTCTTATCTCATTTGCTATTGCCATTGTCATCGGGATTATCTTCGGTATGTTTAGCGTTAGCCCATACAAATCTCTTCGTGTGATCTCTGAGATTTTCGTTGACGTTATCCGTGGTATTCCATTGATGATTCTTGCAGCCTTCATCTTCTGGGGAATTCCAAATTTCATTGAGTCTATTACAGGCCAACAAAGTCCAATTAACGACTTTGTAGCTGGTACCATTGCCCTATCGCTCAATGCAGCCGCTTATATCGCTGAAATCGTTCGTGGTGGTATTCAGGCCGTTCCAGTTGGTCAAATGGAAGCCAGCCGAAGCTTGGGTATCTCTTATGGAAAAACCATGCGTAAGATTATCTTGCCACAAGCAACTAAATTGATGTTGCCAAACTTTGTTAACCAATTCGTTATCGCTCTTAAAGATACAACCATCGTATCTGCTATCGGTTTGGTTGAACTCTTCCAAACTGGTAAAATTATCATTGCCCGTAACTACCAAAGTTTCAAGATGTATGCAATCCTTGCTATCTTCTATCTTGTAATTATCACACTTTTGACTAGACTAGCGAAACGCTTAGAAAAGAGGATTCGTTAATGGCAAAATTAAAAATTGATGTAAATGACTTACATAAGCAATATGGAAAAAATAAGGTCCTAAAAGGAATTACGACTAAGTTCTATGAAGGAGATGTTGTTTGTATCATCGGTCCTTCAGGTTCTGGTAAGTCAACCTTCCTCCGTAGCCTTAATCTTCTAGAAGAAGTCACTAGCGGTCACATCACTGTGAACGGTTATGACTTAACTGAAAAAACTACCAACGTTGACCACGTCCGTGAAAATATCGGAATGGTTTTCCAACACTTCAACCTCTTCCCACACATGTCTGTATTGGACAACATTACCTTTGCTCCTATTGAGCACAAGTTGATGACTAAGGAAGAAGCTGAGAAATTGGGAATGGAGTTGCTTGACAAAGTTGGGCTAGCAGATAAAGCTAATGCTAACCCAGATAGCCTATCAGGAGGTCAAAAACAACGCGTGGCCATCGCTCGTGGACTAGCAATGAATCCAGACATCATGCTCTTTGATGAACCAACTTCTGCCCTTGACCCTGAGATGGTCGGAGACGTACTAAACGTTATGAAGGAATTGGCTGAACAAGGCATGACCATGATTATCGTAACCCATGAGATGGGATTTGCTCGTCAGGTTGCCAACCGCGTTATCTTTACTGCAGATGGTGAATTCCTTGAAGACGGAACACCTGATCAAATCTTTGATAACCCTCAACACCCACGTCTGAAAGAGTTCTTGGACAAGGTCTTAAACGTCTAAACTTAAACTGTAAGGATTTCCTTGCAGTTTTTTTCTATCTCGTATTGGATTTTTTGATTTTTCGGAAAATTATGTTAGAATTAAGTTTATGAAATGAGATTTCCTCATACCTAGCAAGACTAGGAATAAAAATAGAAATTAGGTAGCTAGATGTCATCTAAGGTTATTGTTACAATTTTCGGTGCGAGTGGAGACCTGGCTAAACGCAAGCTCTACCCTTCCCTTTTTAGACTTTATAAATCCGGCAATCTTTCCAAGCACTTTGCAGTTATTGGAACTGCCCGTCGTCCTTGGAGCAAGGAATATTTTGAATCTGTTGTTGTCGAATCTATCCTTGATTTGGCAGATAGTACCGAACAGGCTCAAGAGTTCGCTAGCCACTTCTACTATCAAAGTCATGATGTCAATGATACAGAACACTACATTTCTTTGCGTCAATTGCAGGCTGAACTAAATGACAAGTACCAAGCTGAAGACAACAAGCTCTTCTTCTTGTCTATGGCACCTCAGTTCTTTGGAACTATTGCCAAACACCTCAAGTCTGAAAACATCGTAGACGGTAAAGGTTTTGAGCGTTTAATCGTTGAAAAACCGTTTGGTACAGATTACGCAAGCGCAAGCAAGTTGAATGACGAGCTCCTAGCAACATTTGACGAAGAACAAATTTTCCGTATTGACCATTATCTTGGTAAGGAAATGATCCAAAGTATCTTTGCAGTTCGCTTTGCAAACTTGATTTTTGAAAACGTTTGGAACAAGGATTTTATCGACAATGTTCAAATTACCTTTGCTGAGCGCTTAGGCGTAGAAGAACGTGGTGGCTACTATGATGAATCTGGTGCCCTCCGTGACATGGTTCAAAACCACACTCTACAACTCCTTTCTCTCCTTGCCATGGACAAGCCAGCAAGCTTCACAAAGGACGAGATTCGCGCTGAGAAGATTAAGGTCTTTAAAAACCTCTATCATCCAACAGATGAAGAGCTTAAAGAACACTTTATCCGTGGTCAATACCGTTCAGGTAAGATTGATGGAATGAAATACATCTCTTATCGTAGCGAGCCAAATGTTAATCCAGAATCAACAACTGAAACCTTTGCGTCTGGTGCCTTCTTTGTAGACAGCGATCGATTCCGTGGTGTTCCTTTCTTCTTCCGTACGGGTAAACGTCTGACTGAAAAAGGAACTCATGTCAACATTGTCTTTAAACAAATGGATTCTATCTTTGGTGAGCCACTTGCTCCAAACATTTTGACCATCTATATCCAACCAACAGAAGGATTCTCTCTTAGCCTAAATGGGAAACAGGTAGGAGAAGAATTCAACTTAGCTCCTAACTCACTTGATTACCGTACAGATGCGACCGCAACTGGTGCTTCTCCAGAACCATACGAGAAATTGATTTATGATGTCTTAAATAACAACTCAACTAACTTTAGCCACTGGGATGAAGTTGGTGCCTCATGGAAATTGATTGACCGTATCGAAGAGCTCTGGGCTGAAAATGGTGCCCCACTTCATGACTATAAAGCTGGAAGCATGGGACCTCAAGCTAGCTTTGACTTACTTGAAAAATTCGGTGCCAAATGGACTTGGCAACCAGATATCGCCTACCGTCAAGATGGTCGTTTAGAATAAAAAAATTTCCTGCAAGTTTATGCCTTGCAGGATTTTTGCTTCTGATTAGATTAAGCCTTCCAAGAGACCTTTCATAAAGTTTTCATTAATATTCTTAATAAAATTAACAGCAAATTTATAGCACCAAGTATAGATAAAACTGAAAATAATTTATTACCTGTTTTAGGCAAATTTCTTTCAATTCTTTTTGGATATTGATGAATCTTTAATTCATTATTTTTTTCAATCATATCAGAATTAGCATTTTCAAACAAATTACCTTCACCATATGGACTAAATCCATTATTTTGTAATGCATCCTGAACATATAAATCCATGTTTATACTTTCACTATTATTCTTATCCGTAGATTGAACAGAAGTTGAATTTTCACTGTCAGTCTTATCCGTAGATTGAATAGAAGTTGAATTTTCACTGTCAGTCTTATCCGTAGATTGAGCAGTATTTATATTTTCATTGTCAGTCTTATCCGTAGATTGAACAGAAGTTAAATTTTCACTGTCAGTCTTGTCCGTAGATTGAACAGTATTTATATTTTCATTGCTAGTCTTATCCGTAGATTGAACAGAAGTTGAATTTTCACTGTCAGTCTTATCCGTAGATTGAACAGAAGTTAAATTTTCACTGTCAGTCTTGTCCGTAGATTGAACAGTATTTATATTTTCATTGCTAGTCTTATCCGTAGATTGAACAGAAGTTGAATTTTCACTGTCAGTCTTATCCGTAGATTGAGCAGTATTTATATTTTCATTGTCAGTCTTATCCGTAGATTGAACAGAAGTTAAATTTTCACTGTCAGTCTTGTCCGTAGATTGAACAGTATTTATATTTTCATTGCTAGTCTTATCCGTAGATTGAACAGAAGTTGAATTTTCACTGTCAGTCTTATCCGTAGATTGAACAGAAGTTAAATTTTCACTGTCAGTCTTGTCCGTAGATTGAACAGTATTTATATTTTCATTGCTAGTCTTATCCGTAGATTGAACAGAAGTTGAATTTTCATTGCTAGTCTTATTCGTAGATTGAACAGAAGTTGAATTTTCACTGTCAGTCTTATCCGTAGATTGAACAGAAGTTGAATTTTCACTGTCAGTCTTATCCGTAGATTGAGCAGTATTTATATTTTCATTGTCAGTCTTATCCGTAGATTGAGCAGAAGTTGAATTTTCACTGTCAGTCTTATCCGTAGATTGAGCAGTATTTATATTTTCATTGTCAGTCTTATCCGTAGATTGAGCAGAAGTTGAATTTTCACTGTCAGTCTTATCCGTAGATTGAGCAGTATTTATATTTTCATTGCTAGTCTTATCCGTAGATTGAGCAGAAATTACACTTTCATCTATTGGCTGGTTATTTGATAATGAGTCTGTTGGTAATATATTAGCATCATTTTTTGACTCTTTTTCACTATTAATCGAATCTAGGGATGAAATTTCCCTTCTATTAGCTACTCTTAGAATCGGAGAAGATTCTTTAGGTAAATTCTCAGAATTATACTCTGAAATATTTTTTGCCTTGTCATAAATAGCTAATCTACTTATCTCCCAGTCACCTGGGAAACTATTTTCATCTACTTGATATCTAAAAATAAACTGACCTTCTTTATTTAATTTGCCTGTTAATATTTCATACTTAGAAGGAGAAGACACTGAACGAATTGTCAAGTAAGCTGAATCTAATTGTCTATTATCGCTTGCATCTACTGTATAGGTTACAACATCATGTTCCGTAGCGCTTGTCTGATTTAACTTAATTGAAATTAATTTAGGTGCTTCTGTGTCTGGTTGAAGATTAGTTGAAATAGTTAAAATCGGAGAAGATTCTTTAGGTAAATTCTCAGAATTATACTCTGAAATATTTTTTGCCTTGTCATAAATAGCTAATCTACTTATCTCCCAGTCACCTGGGAAACTATTTTCATCTACTTGATATCTAAAAATAAACTGACCTTCTTTATTTAATTTGCCTGTTAATATTTCATACTTAGAAGGAGAAGACACTGAACGAATTGTCAAGTAAGCTGAATCTAATTGTCTATTATCGCTTGCATCTACTGTATAGGTTACAACATCATGTTCCGTAGCGCTTGCCTGATTTAACTTAATTGAAATTAATTTAGGCGCTTCTGTGTCTGGTTGAAGATTACTTGAAATAGTTAAAATCGGAGAAGATTCTTTAGGAATATTCTCAGAATCATACTCTGAAATATTTTTTGCCTTGTCATAAATAGCTAATCTACTTATCTCCCAGTCACCTGGGAAACTATTTTCATCTACTTGATACCTAAAAATAAACTGACCTTCTTTATTTAATTTGCCTGTTAATATTTCATACTTAGAAGGAGAAGACACTGAACGAATTGTCAAGTAAGCTGAATCTAATTGTCTATTATCGCTTGCATCTACTGTATAGGTTACAACATCATGTTCCGTAGCGCTTGCCTGATTTAACTTAATTGAAATTAATTTAGGTGCTTCTGTGTCTGGTTGAAGATTATTTGCAACATTATTTAAACTTGATTCACCTACTTTCAATGGTTTACTATATAGTGCCAATGCGTCTTCACCATCTATATCTACATAATTATCAGAATCATCTCGTAAAGTGATCCCATTTATCCTCCATATACCACTAGATAATTTTTCATCAACTTCTAAGGTAAAAGAGAAAGTACCATCTGAAGTTGGAGAATCTGCATATAGTGCTTTTATTTTCCCGTTTTCATCATTTTTTAAAACAATTGTAGCGGTAGTTAATTTGCCGTTATCTTTTGCTTTTAGGGTGTAATTAACACGCTCACCTGACCTCACTTCTGTCTTATCTGAAGCTAGAGATACAAATTCAGGCGGGGTAACATCGACAGTAACATTATTTTCTACTTTTAGAGGTGTACTATATAGTGCCAATGCATCTTCACCATCTATATCTACATAATTATCAGAATCATCTCGTAAAGTGATCCCATTTATCCTCCATATACCACTAGATAATTTTTCATCAACTTCTAAGGTAAAAGAGAAAGTACCATCTGAAGTTGGAGAATCTGCATATAGTGCTTTTATTTTCCCGTTTTTATCATTTTTTAAAACAATTGTAGCGGTAGTTAATTTGCCATTATCTTTTGCTTTTAGGGTGTAATTAACACGCTCACCTGACCTCACTTCTGTCTTATCTGAAGCTAGAGATACAAATTCAGGCGGGGTAACATCGACAGTAACATTATTTTCTACTTTTAGAGGTGTACTATATAGTGCCAATGCATCTTCACCATCTATATCTACATAATTATCAGAATCATCTCGTAAAGTGATCCCATTTATCCTCCATATACCACTAGATAATTTTTCATCAACTTCTAAGGTAAAAGAGAAAGTACCATCTGAAGTTGGAGAATCTGCATATAGTGCTTTTATTTTCCCGTTTTCATCATTTTTTAAAACAATTGTAGCGGTAGTTAATTTGCCCTTATCATGTGCTTTTAGAGTGTAATTAACACGCTCACCTGATCTCACTTCTGTCTTATCTGAAGTTAGAGATACAAATTCAGGTGGGTCAACATCGACAGTAGTATTAATCAAATTTTCCGTTACACTTGAATAGTTATAATTCTCTTCAGCTTGAGCTTTTTCACATAAAGTTGCCCCACATATTAATAAACCTGTCAAGCTAACTTTGGTAATTTTATTCCAACTAATATATTTCATAAATATATCTCCACATTTTTAAAAATTAAAATATTAGATTAAGCCTTCCAAGAGACCCTTCATAAAGTTTTCTGAGTTAAATTCTCCAATATCATCGATTTTTTCACCAAAACCAATCAATTTTACAGGAATATTGAGTTCTTCTCGAATAGCTAGAACAACACCACCTCGAGCAGTTCCATCAATCTTAGTCAAGACAATTCCTGTCAAAGGGGTAATTTTTGAAAATTCTTTGGCCTGCACCAGGGCATTTTGACCTGTTGAAGCATCTAATGCTAGGAAGGTTTCATGGGGTGCTTCTGGTACAACACGTTTGATAATACGACCAATCTTTTCCAGCTCAGCCATAAGGTTGTCCTTATTTTGTAGACGACCAGCAGTATCAATCATAAGAATATCGATACCTTCAGCCACAGCACGTTCCATGCCATCAAAGACTACACTGGCTGGGTCAGCTTTTTCAGGTCCAGTCACTACTGGAACATCTACTCGTCGACCCCATTCAGCTAGCTGGGCTACCGCTCCTGCACGGAAGGTATCTGCCGCAACCAACATGACCTTCTTGCCAGCTTGTTTGTAGCGGTGGGCTAGTTTCCCAATAGAAGTTGTTTTCCCAACACCATTAACACCAACAAAGAGCATGACTGTCAAGCCATCTTGGAAGTGGATGCTTTCATCGTAGTTACCATCCTTTTCATAAAGCTCAACCAATTTCTCAATGATGACACGACGAAGTGCATCAGGTTTCTTGGCGTTTTCAAGCTTGGCTTCGTAGCGTAACTCCTCTGTTAAGTTAGAAGCGACCTGGACACCAACGTCACTCATAATCAGCAGTTCTTCCAGTTCCTCGAAAAATTCTTCATCAACAGAGCGGAAGTTAGCAAAGAAGGCATTCAAACGAGCACCAAATCCTGTACGAGTTTTCTTAAGACTGCGGTCATATTTTTCCTGAACAGTTTCTTCTACCTGAGGCGTTTGTGCTTCAAGCACTTCAGAACTATTTTCTTCTACAGTTTCTATGAGCTCAGCATTCTCTTCTTCTGTGACTTCTTCTGAGTGTGGAAATTCTTCTATTTCTTCTTGATGAACCTCTACAGCTGGCTCTGAATCCAGACTTTCTTCAACTTTGTCTTGATTTTCCTCTTCTTGGAGCAGAGCTTGTTCAACAATTTCAACCTCTGCTTCTTCCTGAGAAACTTCCTCAGCTTCTGTAAGGGCAGGCTCAGTAGTTTCAGACAAATCAAGATTTTCCAGAGCTTCTTTTACAACTTCTTCGATTTTAGGTTCTTCTTTTTTTCCGAATAGACGGTCAAATAATCCCATATCTTAGTTCTCCTTTAGCACATATTCTTCGATAGCCCAGGCGACAGCTTCCTCATCATTGGTCATTGGAGTCACTACATTTGCGACTGCCTTGACTTCAGGAACAGCGTTTTGCATGGCAACACCGAGCCCTGCCCATTCAATCATAGAGAGGTCATTGGCCTCGTCACCACAGGCCATGACTTGGCTTTGGTCGATTCCAAGATGGCTGATTAGTTTTGCCAAACCTGTTGCTTTATGAACATTCTTTGGTGACCACTCTAGCAACATTTCTCGTGATTTAAAGATTTCATATTGGTCAAACAATTCTGGAGAAATCTTCTGAATGGCTGCATCCAAGGGTTCTTGAGCAAAGGCAGTCACGCATTTGTTGTAGGTCATTTGACTAGACAGGTCTTCAAAGTCAACTGGTACAAAAGTCAAAGCTGGATTGAATTTGGCATAAAGACTTTCTTGGTCCGATTGGATTTGATAAACAGTTCCTTCTGAGATGGCGTCAAGAGGAAGTGACAATTTCTCTGTTTCTTCATACAAACGTGCCACATCATCATATGAAAAGACTGTCTTATCAAGGATTTCACCTGTATTTTTCTGAACCAAACCACCATTAAAAGTAATGGTATACTCATCTTCGTGGCCGTCAGTCCCTAGCTCATGGAGAAAGAAATCCATAGCTTTTAAAGGACGGCCCGTTGTCAATACGACCTTGATACCACGATCACGCGCAGCTTTCAAGGTTGCCTTGGTCCGATCCGTCAGCCTTTTATCAGTAGTCAGCAAAGTCCCGTCCAAGTCCAATGCAATCAATTTTATATCTGCCATTATAAGCCCTCCATATAAGCTATAACCGACTGGTCTTTATGGTGACCAATCACAGTCTCTGCTAATTCTAAAATCTCTGGTCGTGCATTCTCAGGAGCTACAGGATGTCCCACAACCTGCATCATGTGCAAGTCATTTAGATTGTCTCCAAAAGCCATAACTTGACCCAGCGTGATACCAAGTTTTTTAGCCAATTCAACAATGGCCACTCCCTTATCGACATAGTCCAGAACAATATCAATAGATTCAAAGCCAGTTGTCATGGCCTTAACACCAGGAACGTTTTCGTTTACCCAAGCTTCTCCAACTTCCAACGTTTCTTCTGTGAAGTTGGTCGTAAATTTGAAAATGTCATCTGTAATATCTTCTAGACTCGCTACTTTTTGGATATTTTCATTATAGTGCTGGCTCTCTTTCAAATAGGTCTCATCAACCGTATCTAGCACATAAGAGCCCTTCTTACCCGTCAATAGCAATTTATTGATATCTACATAAGGTGACGTTTTCAGTTTTTCAAAAGTTGATAGATAAAACTCACGAGACATGGTCGCTTCATACAAGTCCTGACCTTGATATTCTACCAAACTGCCATTTTCCGCGATGAAAATAATGTCATCACGAACATCAGCAAATAATTTTTCTAGAGACAGAAATCCCCGACCCGAAGCTACCGCAAAGTAAATCCCTTTTTCCTTGTAGGAAGCTAAGAGAGACTTGAGGCGGTCCATATCAAAGCGCCCACTCCCATCTAGGAAGGTTCCGTCCATATCCGTTGCTACTAGTTTAATTGTCATCCTTCAATACTTTCTAAATCTTTTAACTTAACTGAAACAATTTTTGAGACACCTGATTCTTGCATGGTCACTCCATAGATAGAATCGGCCGCTGCCATGGTTCCCTTACGGTGGGTTACGACGATAAACTGGCTGTCCTTGTCAAAGCGGTTTAGGTAATCCCCAAAGCGTTTGACATTGGCTTCGTCCAGCGCAGCCTCCACTTCATCCAAGATAACAAACGGGATAGTCTTAACTCGAATGATAGAGAAAAGCAAAGCAAGAGCCGATAAGGCTTTTTCCCCACCACTCATGAGGTTGAGAGACTGAATTTTCTTACCTGGTGGTTGGACAGAAATCTCAACCCCAGCTGTCAGCAGGTCTCCCTCAGTCAAAATCAAGTCAGCCTGACCTCCGCCAAACATCTGCTTGAAGGTCACTTTAAAGGACTCACGAATAGCCTCAAAGGTTGATTTAAAGCGTTCCTTAACCTCATCATTCATCTCTGTGATAGTCTCAAGGAGCAGATTTTTCGCAGACAAAATATCATCTCGCTGACTATTTAGGAAATCCAGACGGTTGTGGACTTCTTCATACTGTTCAATAGCGTCTAAATTGACAGGCCCCAGTGAGCGAATAGCTTTCTCCAAATCCTTAACCTCTTGCTCTGCCAGATTGAGATTTTCCAACTCATGCGCCTTTTCAAGAGCTTCAGTATAGCTGATCTGGTACTGGTCTGTTAATTGACTTTGTAAATGACGCAAGCGCTCACTGACCTTTTCTTTCTTAGCCTCAGCACGTGTTTGCTTGCGAATCCACTCCTCATTCTGCTGGCGGGCCTGATCCAAATGACTGGCAATATCATCCAGCTGACCTTCTATATCATCCAATTCAAACTGCTTGCGAATCAAACCTTGTTGAAGGTTTGCTTTCTGAGTTTTAGCTTCTTCAGCCTGCTGACTGAGCAAATCCGTATCAACTTTCTCAAGATTGTCAACCTTTTCTTGAAGAAGGCGCTGAATTTCCTCTTGCTCAAGATTCAGGTTGTCCAATTCCTTGCCTAAACGCTCAATATCAGCTACTTCATAACGTTTTTGCCCTTGCAGTTCTGTCTTAAGCAAGCGAGCTTGCGCTACATCTTCCTGCAAGTTTTGATAGCGTTCTTGGATGGCGTTTTTGTTAGACTTAATCTCTTCAATCTCAGCTTCCAGATTTTGCTTGTCGCTGGAGATAGTAGTGAGGCGCTCTTGGCATTTTTCCTTATCCGCTTGCCAATCTCCGTCAGAAAGACGATTTAATTCCTCTTCTTGGAGTTTCCAAAGAGTTTCTAGCTCTTCAACTTGCTGACAAATCTGCTGATAAGCGAGGGACAAGCCCTGCTCCTGAATACGAGCCTGCTCTCCCTGAGATTTAATAGCTTCTAATGATTCAGTCAATCTAGCCATCTCATCTTGCAAGTTCTTCAAACTCTCTTCATCTTTACGCAAGCTTGCTTCTTCTTCAGCAATTTCTTTTTGTAATTGCTCCAGTTCTGGCTTGATGAAAATGCTATTATTCTGGCGATTAGCTCCACCTGCATAGGAACCACCTGTGCGCAACTCCGTTCCATCAAGAGTTACCATACGAACCTGATAACGAACTTGACGAGCTGCCGCACGCGCATGTTCTACATTATCAAAGATAGCCGTCGTAGCTAGCAAGTTCTTGAAAATGGCTTCCAGCCTAGTATTAAAAGTAACCAGCTCATCTGCCATCCCAAGGAAACCTGGACTTGAAGCGATAGCATCTTGATTCTGACTAGAAATCGTACGCGCCTTGATAGTCGTTAAAGGAAGGAAGGTTGCACGACCAGCTCTGTTTCGTTTAAGGAAATCAATCGCCTTGGTTGCCGCGTTCTCATCTTCTACGATGATATGCTGACTGCTGGCTCCAAGTGCAATCTCTAGAGCAGTTTGATAATACACATCAAAGGTCAGGTGCTCACTGACTGCCCCAATTATTCCACCAAGACGGTCTTTTTCTTGGAGGACACTCTTGACACCTGCATAAAAGTTACTATGATTTCTCAGGATATTTTCCAAACTTTGAGCTCTAGCCTGCTTGTTTTTGAGACTATCCAGACGGTCAAAGAGTTGACTTTGTTGAGTTTGATAGGAAGTTTTCTGCTCCTCTTGTTCCTTGGCACAGACTTGATAGTTAGCCAATAATTTCTGAACCTGCTCCTTGGCAGTTTCAAGCTCTTCTTTTTGCTGACTAGCCTTCTCTTTAGCTGTAGCCAGTTGTTCTTTCAGCTTTTCTAGTTGATCTGCTTGTTTTTGAGAAAGCTGACGGATATTTTCCAACTCATTCTCGATACGGGTCAACTGGTTTGAGACATCCGCTTCTTCTTGTAAAAGAGCTACAAAGCGTTCACGTAGAAGTTCAATCATCTGATCAGGATCATCTGAAAAAGCCAGTAATTCAGCCTCTAATCGATTGAGTTTTTGATTATTTTGGACTAGATTTTCCTCTAATTGTGCCAAGTTAGCTTCTTTTTCAGCCTTTTCCTGACTTAGAGCATTTCTCTTATCCTCCAAAGCAGCCAAACGAGCTTGTGCTTCCTGTTGATTCAGGGCTACTTGCTCGGACTCTAGTTTCGATAGGGCTAATTTTCTCTCTAAATCACTAATCAGACTGGTCAAATCCATCAAACTGCCCTGATCTTTGGACATTTCAGCCTGTAAATCTTGGCGTTGCTTTTTAAGAGTTTGATTTTCTTCTTCTAATTTTTCACGCTTTTGGTAATAACTAGTCAAGAATTCCTGAACCTGAGCCAACTCTTCTTCTGTCGACTCTAGTTCAGCCTTATTATCCTTGATTTGAGCAACCAAAACATCTAAATAAATGGCCTTACGTTGACCATCCAAGTCTAGAAACTTACGGGCATTCTCAGCTTGTTTCTCAAGAGGCTTGATTTGATTATCTAACTCGTAGATAATATCCTCTAAGCGGTCTAGATTATCCTGAGTTTGCTGTAGTTTACTCTCTGTTTCTTTTCTACGAGTCTTGTATTTCAAAACTCCTGCAGCTTCTTCGAAAATAGCACGGCGTTCTTCAGGCTTGGAGTTGAAAATCTCCTCAACCTTCCCTTGGGAAATGATAGAAAAGGAATCTCGTCCCAAACCTGTATCCAAGAAAAGGTCATGAATATCACGCAGACGGACTTTCTTGCCATCAATCTTGTATTCGCTATCTCCACTACGGTAGATATGGCGTTCTACCCTGATTTCTTGACCAGCGTCCTTGATAAATCCGTCATGATTATCCAGAGTCACAATTACAGAAGCATAATTGAGCGGTTTGCGACTCTCTGTTCCGGCAAAGATGACATCTGGCATCTTACCACCACGGAGACTCTTGACACTAGACTCCCCCAAGGCCCAACGTAGACTTTCTGTAATATTCGACTTTCCAGATCCATTGGGTCCAACGACTGCCGTCACACCTTGGTCAAAGACGACCTTGGTCTTGTCAGCAAAAGACTTGAATCCCTGAATTTCGATTTCCTTTAAATACATGAATCCAGCCCTTTCTCAACGGCATTTTTGGCAGCTTCCTGCTCTGCTAATTTCTTAGAACGACCTTGACCTTGACCAATACTCTTGCCTTCAACAAGAACTTCTACATCAAAGACCTTATCGTGAGCAGGACCCGTTTCAGAAATCACCTGATAACGAATAGCCACATCTCCATTGACTTGAAGTAACTCTTGGAGATGGGTTTTGTAGTCTGTAATCATCTCAAACTCGCCTGCTTCAACCTTAGGAATCATGACTTGGTAGATAAATTCCTTGACCTTGGCCACATCCTTGTCCAAAAGGAGGGCACCAAGAAAGGCTTCGAAGGCATCACCAAGAATGGTATCACGATTGCGCCCACCAGACTTTTCTTCTCCCTTACCCAGCTTGATAAACTGATCAAACTGGCAGTCACGCGCAAAACCAGCCAAACTCTCCTCACGGACAATCATGGCACGGAGTTTAGACAAGTCCCCTTCAGGCTTTTTAGGATATTTTTTATACAGATATTCTGAAATCAATAACTGTAGAACAGCGTCTCCTAAAAATTCCAAGCGTTCATTGTGTGAAATTTTTAAGAGGCGGTGCTCATTGGCATAACTCGTATGAGTAAAGGCAGTTTCCAGTAACTTTTTGTCTGCAAATTCGATTGCAAAATGGTTCTTTAGTACAGTTTGTAATTCTTTCATACCAACCTCTTTCTAACTGATAACAGTCCTTTTTATTATATCAAAAAAAGCCCCCTGAGTCACTTTAAAACGGGACTGGAGGAGATTTGAGTATTCATTGAAATGAGATTTTCAGTTTTAGTGGCAAATTTGAGGCAGGATAAATAAAAAGCCCTATTTAAAGGCTTTTTTAGGATATTTACATCCACCCTGAGGGAATCGAACCCCCATCTCAAGAACCGGAATCTTACGTGATATCCATTACACTAAGGGTGGAAACTTGTTTTATTATAACAGAAATTTGCTCTAATAACAAGTTTTTTTCTGGCCATATAGCCCGTCTTAGTGGGAAGCATCCCCATTCCAGATAGAGTTTTTCACGATCACATAATCAACGTGTTTAAGGTCAGCAACCTGACGTCCACCCGCATACGAAATGGCACTTTGAAGGTCTTGTTCCATCTCAGTTAAAGTGTCTTGCAAATGACCTTTAGCAGGAAGCAAGATGCGTTTGCCCTCCACGTTTTTGTAGGCTCCTTTTTGATATTGTGAAGCTGAACCGTAGTATTCTTTGAACTGTTCACCATCAACTTCAATCGTTTTTCCTGGACTTTCGATATGTCCTGCAAAGAGGGAACCAATCATAACCATGCTAGCACCGAAACGGATAGACTTGGCAATATCGCCGTGAGTACGAATCCCTCCATCAGCGATAATAGGTTTACGTGCAGCCTTGGCACACCAGCGTAGAGCAGCCAACTGCCAACCACCTGTACCAAAACCAGTCTTAACCTTGGTGATACAAACCTTACCAGGACCGATTCCGACCTTAGTGGCATCCGCACCAGCATTCTCCAATTCACGCACAGCTTCTGGTGTTCCAACATTTCCAGCAATAACAAAAGTATCTGGCAATTCTTTCTTGATGTGTTGAATCATAGAAATCACGCTATCTGCATGACCATGAGCAATGTCAATCGTGATGTATTCTGGAGCATCAGCCTTGAGCTGGCTAACAAAATCATACTCATAGTCCTTAACACCGACAGAAATAGAAGCAATGAGCCCTTGATCGTGCATGCGTTTGATAAAAGGAATGCGTCCTGCTTCATCAAAACGGTGCATAATGTAGAAGTAACCCCCTTTAGCCAGTTGCTCTGATACATTTTCATCTAAAATCGTCTGCATATTAGCTGGCACCACAGGTAGTTTAAAGGTGTGATTTCCTAGAGTGACACTTGTATCCGCTTCTGCACGGCTTTTAATAACACATTTATTTGGAATCAATTGAATATCTTCGTAATCAAAAATTGGAAATTCATTTAACATATCGATGTCTCGTTTCTTTTATAATGACCTACCTATGCTTGCGCATCTCTACGCCTTTTTCCGACGTTTCCTTGATTTATTATAAACTAAAGTACAGTTTTTGTCAAATCATTTTATAAATTGAAATATATTGTTCGGATTTTGTTGCATGAACAACAAAAGAAAGAGGAGAGATTATTTTCTCCCCACTTCTTCTACTACATCCTAATAATACTCACCCTGACGGTAGTCCCATGAGTTAAAGGTATCTGACAGGTGCATCATGATTTTATCAATGTCAAGCCCTTTACGGATAACGACTGGTGCTGGTGAAGTTGAACGTGCTCCTCCTTGTTCTGGGATGAGTTTGCCGTCTTTATCGACCATAGAGACCATCACACCTTGCTCGTAGCGAGTTTCAATCGTTTTGTCTGGTTGGATAGAAGCTACATAGTCGTCTGCCTCGATAACAAGGTCAACTGCCCCTTCGATCCGTTCTCCGATACCTTCTACCTTACCACGGTTACCTTTTCCAGATGGGTTTGCAGATGAGGCATAGACCATCTTGCCTTCTTCCCAAAGTTTGGCAGCTAATTGTTCACCAGCTTTCCCAAACTTGATAACGAAACAGCTCGTTCCACGCACATCAGTCATCAGTTCTTCACGGCCATCACCGTATGCTTTGAGTTTTTCAAAGGCTTCTGGTTTCCAAGGAAGGATGCAACCGAGAAGAATATCTTCGTCCCAATGTTTTTGGTAGAAAGCTTCAATTTCTGGGTTGAGTTGTGCTAAAGCGCGAAGCTCATCCATGCTACCACAGAGAACCACTCCTGGTTTATTACGGTTACGTTCTTTAGCTTCAAACTTGCGTTCAAGTCCTGCCTTGTCACTAGTCATGATGATGTAGCCAACTTTTGTAGGACAAACGATACATCCGCCCTCACCTTTTAAAATATCATAGCCTTCTTGTGAAAGTGTTCCCTTCCATTGAATGTGTTTTGTCATAGTTCTATTTCCTTTTCTATTTTTCTTCTAATCCTGCCAGTAGGCTGGTCGTTGTTTTTCATAAGCAGCAATCAAATCTTCATACTGCAATGTAATACCGATATCATCCAAACCATTTAAGAGCTTGTGTTTCCACTCGCTATCGATTTCGAAAGTGAATTCTCCAACTGGTGAGATGATTTTTTGTTGTTCCAAGTCCACAGTTACCTGATCAGTTGGTTTCAAGTGGGCTAGTTTCTCTCTAACCTCTCTGGGCTGAACAATGGGCAACATGCCATTATTGAGTTCATTATTGTAATGAATATCCCCAAAAGACCCTGCAATCACGACCTTAAAACCATAGTCTGCTAAGGCCCAAGCTGCATGTTCCCTCGAAGAACCTGCTCCAAAGTTATCCCCTGAGATAAGAATACTGGCTTTACGATATTCAGGCCGGTTAAAGACAAAGTCAGGATCCTCAGTATAGAGATCATCCAGATAACGCCAAGCATACATGAGGTACTTACCAAAGCCTTTTTTATCAATTAACTTTAGAAACTGCTTGGGTAGGATTTGGTCGGTGTCAATATTATCATTCATAAGAGGAACGGTCGTTCCCGTATAAACTGTAAATTTCTCCATATCCTCTCCTTACTGGGCTTCTGGCATTTGCCGAACATCTACGAATCGCCCTGCAATAGCTGCTGCAGCTGCCATGGCTGGACTGCAGAGATGGGTCTTAGCGCCAAAACCTTGTCTGTCTTCAAAGTTTCGATTGCTGGTTGAGGCACAGTGAACACCATCTGGAACCTTGTCAGGATTCATCCCTAGGCACATAGAGCAACCTGGGTCTCTCCACTCAAAGCCAGCATCTAGGAAGACCTTGTCCAAGCCCAACTTCTCAGCAGCACGTTTCACAGGACGAGAGCCCGGAACCACGATAGCCGTTAAATTAGGAGCAATTTTCTTTCCTTTGACAAATCGAGCCGCCAGTTGCAAATCACTGAGACGAGCATTGGTACATGAACCAATAAAGATATATCCTAGTTCAATATCAGCTGGCTTTTGACCAGGCTCCAAGTCCATGTAATTGTAGGCGCGCTCATCATTCATATCCTTAATTTCTGGGAAACTACTGTCAAAGTCAACCCCCATAGCAGGATTGGTCCCCCAAGTCACCATGGGAGCTAGGTCTGAGACATCCATCCGGATAACTTTATCGTAAACAGCATCATCATCACTGACAATTGTTTTCCAATCCGCCACAGCCTCTTCGAAGTCCTCTGGAACACACTCGCGTCCCTTGAGATAATCATAGGTGGTTTGATCTGGATTCATGATTCCCATCTTAGATCCAAACTCGATGGACATATTGCAGATGGTCATTCGCTCTTCCATACTTAGTGCATCAATCGCTTGCCCACGATATTCCACCACATAGCCAACACCACAGGCAACTCCATACTTGGCAATCAAGGCGAGAATATAATCCTTAGAATAAACTCCTTTTTGAGGAACACCAGTGAATTCCACCAGCATTTTCTTGGGTTTGACCTGCCAGATGGTCTGTGTCGCAAAGACATGCTCAACTTCACTGGTCCCAATTCCAAAGGCGATAGCTCCGAAAGCCCCGTGGGTTGCCGTATGGCTATCTCCACAGACGATGAATTTTCCTGGTTGGGTCCGTCCTGTCTCTGGACCAACCATATGAACGATTCCTTGTTTCTCAGAACCATGGGCCGCATGTTCGATCCCGAATTCCTCAACATTTTCAGCCAGTTTATCAATTTGAGCCTTAGAAATCACATCTCGAATATCGTAAATATTGATCGTCGGGACATTGTGGTCAAAGGTTCCAAATGTCAAGTCTGGTCGTCTCAATCTGCGACCTGCGTCTCGCAGTCCTTGAAAAGCCTGAGGACTGGTCACTTCATGAATATAGTGCTGGTCCACATACATGAGTTGGGGCTGCCCCTCTTCTCCTGTGATGACATGACGGTCCCATAATTTATCAAAAATCGATTTTCCTGCCATCCATTACCTCCAAATAAAATATAAGGCTACTAGTGTAGACACCATTCCGAGAAACCAAACTGTTTTAAAGTACCATTTTCTAGTCTTGTGATGAAAAATGATTCCTGCTAGCCAGGCACCAAAGCCACCACAAGTAAAGGCTAAAATGAGTAAGATTTTCTCTGGGATGCGCCATGCTCTTCTCCTTGCCTTAGATTTGTCAATGCCATAAGTCAAGAAAACCATAACATTCCAAATCAAGAGGGCAAGAGTAATTTTTTCGTCTAACTTCATAACCTTGCAATAATAGCTTCTGTCATTTCCTTGGTCGAAGCCTGACCTCCTATATCTCTCGTTAAAATTCCTGCTGCCAAACTGGCTTCTACTGCACGTTCGATACGCTCTGCATCCTCATAACGTCCAAAACTGTCTCTCAACATCATGGCCACTGATAAAATCATGGAGATAGGATTAGCAATTCCTTGTCCTGCAATATCAGGCGCTGAACCATGAATGGGTTCATAGAGGCTTGGACCCTTTTCAGAATGACTGGCTGATGGCATAACTCCAAGTGTGCCAGATAAGACGCTTGATTCATCAGATAGAATATCTCCGAAAAGATTCTCTGTCACGATAACATCAAACTTGGCAGGATTGGTAATCATGAGCATGGCAGCTGAGTCGACTAGCTGGTGCTCCAAGGTTACATCTGGAAAATCCTGCGCGACTTCCTCAGCTACTTTTCGCCAGAGTTTTGAGGTCGCTAAAACATTTTGCTTATCGATGCTGGTAAGGATTTTTCTGCGATTTCTTGCGATTTCAAAGGCCTTGCGAATAATCCGCTCCACTTCCTCATAGCTATAGTCGTTGATATCACGCGCTTTTCGCTCTTCAAGGATATGGTCCCCAAAGTAAATCCCGCCTGTCAACTCACGCACCACGACAAAGTCTACACCAGCAATTCGTTCTGCTTTGAGTGGTGACAAATGTTTAAGACTGTCAAAGATTTTTACAGGGCGAATATTGGCATAGAGATTGAGTTCCTTACGGAGAGCTAGCAGACCTTGTTCAGGGCGAACCGCTGCTCCATCATACTGAGGACTACCGATAGCCGCTAGAAGAATGGCATCTGCTTCTCTACATGCCTTGAGGGTTTCATCAGGTAAGGGATGCCCTGCAGCATCGATACCTGCACCTCCGAAAGGTCGTCTATCAATCTCATAGTCAAAACCTGTTTTTTCAGCTAGAGCCTCCAGAACTTCTAAACCAGCCTCCATGATTTCTGGGCCAATTCCGTCCCCTGCTAGAGCTACTATTTTCTTTGTCATAGCATTCTCCTTTACACACTAGGCATGTCACGATAGGAAACACTGTGCCCTATCTCACCAGCATTCTCTTTTTGAACAAATGTATTAGCATTGATGTAGGCAATAGCCGAAGCCTTCAGTACATCGAAATCAAGACCTGCTGCATTAAAGATGGTTTCTGTATCTCTGTTTTCAACAGTTACCAAGACCCGAGCTTGGGCATCAATTCCATCTGTCACAGCGTCAATAGTATAGGACACCAAGCGGACGGATTGATTAAAGAACTTGTCGATAGCGTTGAAGATTGCCTCAACAGAGCCTTGCCCTGTCGCATTAAATTCGACCTTCTCATCATCCATATTGGCTAGGCTAACGAGCGCTTCAATGTCATTGTCTGCATGAGTTTGAAGTTGTAAATCATCAAAGTGGAAGCCTTCTGGGTTTTCAACCATAGTTCCAGCGACCAGCGCACGAATATCTGCATCTGTGATTTCTTGTTTCTTATCGGCCAGAGTCTTGAACTTAGCAAAGAGTGGTTTGATGTCCTCTTCTGTAAAATCTAGGGCCAGTTCTCTTAGTTTCTCAACAAAGGCATGACGACCTGACAATTTTCCAAGTGGAAGGCTATTACTCTTAACTCCAACCAATTCAGGTGTGATAATCTCATAAGTAAGAGGATTTTTAAGGACTCCGTCTTGGTGAATACCAGATTCGTGAGAAAAGGCATTGCCACCAACGACGGCCTTGTTTTTAGGAACTGAAATACCAGAGAAGCGAGAAACCATTTCAGAAGTATTGATGGTTTCATTTAAAACAATACTGGTCTCTGCTTGGTAGTAATTTTGTCGAATATTGAGAGCCACTGCAATTTCTTCCAAAGCAGCATTTCCTGCTCGCTCCCCAATACCGTTGATAGTTCCTTCGACACGTCCTGCCCCATTTTTGACAGCGGCAAGGCTATTGGCAACTGCCATTCCAAGGTCATCGTGGCAGTGAGGTGAATAGACAATCTGACGATCTGTCTTAACATTCTCAATCAGGTGTTTGAAGATAGCACCGTACTCTTCTGGAGTGGTGAATCCAACCGTGTCAGGGATATTGATATAAGACGCCCCCGCATCTACCGCAGTTTGAACAACTTGCAAGAGGAAATCCAACTCTGTTCGGGTCGCATCCTCAGGAGAGAATTCAACCACTTCAAACTTAGAACGGGCATAAGAAACATGCTCCTTGATAGCTTCCAAAATCTCTTCCTTACTCTTATTAAGCTTATACTTGCGGTGAATCGGACTAGTAGCAATAAAAACGTGAACCTGTGGATACTTGGCATCCTTTAGGGCCTCATAACAAGCATCGATATCAGACTTGACCGAACGTGCCAAACCAGTCACCGCTGTTTTCTTCAAGACCTTAGCAATCTCCTGCACTGCCGTAAATGAGTCTGGACTAGCCGCCGGAAAACCAGCTTCAATGGCTGAAATACCCCATTTCTCCAGCTGTCTTGCTATGGCAATTTTTTCTTTAATTGAAAAGTTAACACCTGGTGTCTGCTCACCATCTCGAAGGCTAGTATCTAGAAATTCAACTGTTCTCATAAGATTTCCCCGTTTCTAAATTCGGTTTTAAAAAAACATCTCGCTCGGAGTTCCAAGCGAGATGTTGATTCACTCCCGCTTGGTAAGCCAAACAGGACTAATGCTTTTGCACTAGCCCGAGTACCTCAACAACAAAGCAAATTGATTAAACTTAGCTGTTTTCATGTTTGACTTTCTCCTTCGTTTGATATCTTGTTTAGTATTTTAGCATAGGAAAAAACACATGTCAAGAAAAAATCCAATATTTTCTGAAAATTTCTTCAGTAAAGAATATTTTGCTAATTGAAAGTTCTTGAAATGTTTCATTTTTTAATAGTTAAATTCCAACTTCTTTCTATCAATTCCAGTACTTCTTCATCTGATAAAGTATCATCAAGCGCCACACTTATCCAATAGCGCTTATTCATATGAAAGGCTGGATAAATGCCCTTGTGTGAAAGCAAATCAGCTACTTGGTCATGTTTGAGATTGACTGCTTCCACTTGCCCTTCTCTGCCCTTTTCCAGCTTATTCCAAGAAATTTTCATCAAAACAGCATACCACTTTTTATTGCCTTCATGTCTTAACACTGCCGTATCAGGCGATTTCTCCCACAGATACTCCAACTGATTACCATATTTTTCCTGAACTTGAGTCATGATTCGCTTAGTCTGAGGATAGATAAAATCTTGCACATCAAAACAAGCCTTCCGAATCTGGTAAAGAATCTCCAGACAAGCCTCACGGACATTTCCGACAAAACTTCCTCTCATACTTTCCATATGGACTTGAGGATAGAGGTCACCCGTTTCCTGGTCAAAGACTTGAAAGCTCACATTATCAACAGTAATGGATACAGTCATGACAAAGTCTCCATCCAAAATCTGGAAACTATAGGTCCAGACTCCACTATTTTCTATAAAACCATAAGCATGAGCCTTTTCTTGATTAAATTGATAGGATTTAAAAATTTCAAACATAAGCGAAAACTGCTACCCAAAGCTAGCAGTTCCTTTCTATTTTTTAAAAGACAACCTTGGTTCCATGCAATTGTGTCACACCCAGCTGGTCGATAAAGGTCTGACGGTTGCCAAGGTCAATCCCCCCACCTGGTAGAATTTCAATTTTATCTTTAGCATGTTCTAAAATTCTGTGATAGTGAGCAAAACGTTTGTCTAGAGAGTCGCCAGATACACCAGCGCGAGTCAGGATGCGGGTGACACCAGCTTGACTGAGCCAGTCAATTGCCTCCAACTGGTCTTCATCACTCAATTCATCAAAGGCCATGTGGAAGACAATTTCCATTCCTTTTGATGCAGCAATCAGCTTCTCCAGATTAGCTTTATCCAACTTCTTCTCAGCAGTTAAAACCCCAAATACAACCCCTTGACTTCCAGCCTGCGCAGTCAATCGAATGTCTTCTAGCATGATAGCTATTTCAAGATCATTATAGACAAAATCGCCACCACGTGGACGAATCATAGTCATAATGGTCGTATCGTAGTTAGCTGCCAGTTCAACCGCTGCCTTGGTAACTCCATAGCTAGGTGTTGTTCCACCAACTACTAGATTATCACAGAGTTCGATTCGGCGAGCTCCAGCCTGCATCGCTTTTTCAAGCAAGGTCACATTTTCAGCACAAAATTCGTAAATCATTTGATTCTCCTTGAAAATTACTTTAAATTTATTATATCATATTGTTGTAAATATGTTTTCAATTTTATCAAGGGAAATAGTTACAAATTTTACTTATTCTTTGTCTGGAATGACCTTAAAGAGATAATAGGTGATAAAGATGGTCAAAGCTCCCAGACCTATTTTGACCGGCAAAAGAGGCGCAAAGTAAATGGAAATTCCCATCAAGATGTAGATAGATACGATGATTTTTTTCTTACGTTCACGCGCAATGGACTTGGTTTCCCGAAAATCAGCTACATATGCTTGATAGAGCTTGGTATGGTAAAGCCAATCTTCGAAACGCTTGGAACTTCTGGAGAAACAAGCAATAGACAGTAAAAGAAAAGGTGTTGTAGGCAACAAGGGCAAAACAACCCCAACAATAGCCAAGGCCAGTGATAAAAAACCAATTATTAGATAAATAAGACGCATAACTTCTCCTAATTAAAATAATCTTCTTCTAGTTTCGCATACAATGATGAATTTTGTCAAGTTCTAACCAAAAAGAGCCTGAAATTCACTTTCAGGACTCTCCTCTTATTTAATCTTTTCTTCTTCGTAGTCGCCATTGCTACAAACAACCTGCTTGCCACCACCACGAACTTTTTTCTCCATAAGGAAATTGCCACATTTTGGACAGTCACGACCAACAGGCTTGTCCCAAGAGGTAAATTCACATTCTGGATAGCGATTGCAACCATAGAAAAGTCGGTTACGTTTGGTTTTACGCTCAATGATTTGACCTTGATGACAGCTTGGACACTCAACACCAATTTCTTTCACGATTGCTTGGGTATGACGGCAATCTGGGAAATTGCTACAAGCGTAGAACTTGCCAAAACGACCAAGTTTAATAACCATTGGACTGCCACACACTTCACAGTCAAATCCAGCTGGCTCATCCTTAATTTGGATTTTTTCCATTTCTTCTTCAGCCTTGGCGACTTCTTTAGAGAATGGTTTGTAAAAGGCGTCAATGACACGTTGCCACTGCTCTTTTCCGACTTCTACGTCATCCAGTTTGCCTTCCATTTCAGCTGTGAAGGTCACGTTTACGATATCTGGGAAATATTCAACGATGAGCTTGTTAACAATTTCTCCCAACTCTGTTGGTTCAAAGCGTTTGGCTGCAAGGCGAACATAGTAACGTTTCTGAATGGTTTCAATGGTTGGTGCGTAGGTTGACGGACGGCCAACCCCATTTTCCTCCAAGGTCTTGATCAGTGTCGCTTCGGAATAACGAGCAGGCGGTTGTGTGAAATGTTGCTCTGGTTTGCTATTGACCTGCTTGACCATATCTCCAACAGCCATATCTGGTAACATCTTATTCTTATCAGAATCATTATAAATGGCAAGATAACCATCAAACTTAACCTGACTACCATTGGCAGCAAATTGAACTCCATTTTGAGACAATTTAACAGCCATGGTATCAAAGACAGCAGCTGTCATCTGGCTCGCCACAAAACGATTCCAGATAAGGGTATAAAGCTTGAGCTGATCCTTGTCCAGATACTTAGCGATGCTTTCGGGTGTATTAAATACACTAGATGGGCGAATAGCCTCATGGGCATCCTGAGCACCGGAAGCATTTTTGACCTTGCTACCATGCTTAGAGTACTTGCTACCAAAACGGTCCGTAATGAAGCTTGCTGCTTCGTTCTGTGCCACTGGACTGATACGAGTCGAATCGGTACGCATATAGGTAATCAAACCTTGCACCCCAGACCCAATATTAATCCCTTCATAGAGCTGTTGGGCAACCATCATGGTCTTTCGAGTACGGAAATTGATTTTATTAGCCGCATCCATCTGCATAGATGAAGTGGTATAAGGTAAAGGAGCATTGCGTTTGCGCTCTTTCTTATCCACCTGATCCACTGAAAAATCTTTACCAGTCAGACGAGACAGAACTTCCTTAACATCATCGTTGCTAGTCAGTTTTAACTTTTTGCCATCTACTCCATAGAAAGCAGCCTGGAATTGCTTGGTTCCCTTTTTAAAAACAGCATCAATTGTCCAGTATTCTTCTGGCTGGAAGGCATTTATTTCATTCTCACGATCAATGATGAGTTTAAGGGCAATGGACTGTACGCGCCCTGCTGATAAGCCCTTCTTAACCTTCTTCCACAAAATAGGCGAAATCGAATACCCTACCAAGCGGTCCAAGACCCGACGAGCCTGTTGGGCATCGACCAAGTCCATATCAATCTTGCGCGGTTCTTTAAAAGCATTTTTGACCGCATCCTTGGTAATTTCATTGAACACCACACGGTTGGCATCATTTTCATCCAAGTTGAGAATATGGGCCAAATGCCAAGAAATCGCTTCTCCTTCACGGTCCGGGTCACTCGCCAGAAAGACTTTATTAGCTTTTTTAGCTTCTTTTTTCAAGTCATTGATGAGAGGACCTTTTCCTCGGATATTGATATATTGCGGTTCATAATTATTTTCAATATCGACGGACATACTGGATTTCTTCAAATCACGGATATGCCCGACACTGGCTAAAACCTTGTAGTTTCTGCCTAGATATTTCTCAATCGTTTTCGCCTTAGCAGGCGACTCCACGATGACTAGATTTTTTTTAACTGTTGATTTTTTCTTTTTTGTTGCCGTAGCCACAGTATCACACCTTTTCAAAGTAATAAACTTTATAAAGTGTAAACCATTTTGCCATAACTGTCAAGACTTAGCTACTATATATAGAAGAAAAGTTTGTCCAGTAAGCGGACTTTCTTCTTATACTCAATGAAAATCAAAGAGTAAACTAGGAAGCTAGCCGCAGGCTGTACTTGAGTACGGCAGGGTGAAGCTGACGTGGTTTGAAGAGATTTTCGAAGAGTATTAAAATTCAAATTCCACAAGCACATCTTGACCACTAGTGACCAATTTTGCACCTTCCTGAATCAAATGATGGCATCCGTCTGATAGTCCATCTAAAATGCTACCAGGAATAGCAAAGACATCGCGGCCTTCTTCCATTGCTCGCTCACAGGTAATAAGACTACCTGAGCGCATCTTAGCCTCTGCTACAATCACTCCTCGGCAAAGTCCAGCAATAATGCGATTACGGGCAGGAAAATGAAATTTCAGAGGTTGTTCACCAGGTCCATATTCACTAAGAACCAGATGATCATTGCCGATGTAGTCTTGTAAGCGTTTATTGGCTTTAGGATAAAACACATCCAGACCTGTTCCAATCACTGCAATGGTTTTTCCGCCATTCTGAAGAGCTGCCATATGGGCTGCTGTATCGATACCCTTGGCTAAGCCACTGACGATAACCAGTTCATTTTCCAAGCCCTGAATGACTTTTTCAACTGACTTAGCTCCCTGTTTGCTACAAGCACGACTACCCACAACCGCTACTTTGGGAAATTTTAAGAGATCAAGATTTCCCTTGTAAAATAAAAGCACAGGAGCATCATAAATTTCACTCAAGTCCCAAGGATAACAGTCATCTAAAATAGAGAAAGATGGGAATTTTTGAAACTCCTTCTCCAAATGCGCATCGTCTATCTGAAAATAACGTTCCATAAAAACAGCTGGATTTCGGCAACCTGATATATCTGCAATATCACCCAACAAAAGTTCTTGATCGAAATTTTCACCGTATTCTAGCACTTTCAAAACCTGTTGATTGGTCAAACCTGATTTTTTTAACTTATAGATTTGATAGTTTGTAATTTTCATAAATAACTCCATTTCTTTTTCTACTCATCTATTTATTCGTAAAAAATCAAAAAAACATCCGACTATTTCAGCCAGATGTTGGAATTTTTAATTTTCGTTTTTAAGAATTTCTTCTAATTTATGATAGTCTTGGACACTATCGATTTCATAGATGCTATTGCCTTCTAATTCTTCAACATAGACATCCAACTCTTTGATATTATCCTTAACCATATTGTCCCAATAGAGATCAACAAATTCACCACTCGCATAAGCCTTGTCGATAAAGCTGACAATCTTTTCTGCTGTTGGAGCATCCCAGAAGGATACACCACTAAGAATGCGACCTGCCTTGCTATCAACAATGATGTCTTGAACCTTGTAGTCATCTCCATAGACCAAGAACCATTCGTTGGTACAATCTTCACGATAAACACTAAAATAAGTCGAACGTGTCAAATCATTGCGGAACATATTTTTAAAGAGATAGTTATCTGCATCAATAACATAGCTGTTAGCTAATTCTTCTTTTACAAGATAGAGAGAGTAAAAGTTATTGTATTCAGCGTATTTATCATTAAAAACGAGGCAAACACCGTATTTTTCTTTTAAGTAATCAAATTGTTCTTTAAGATAACCAACGATGATGATGATGTCATTGATTCCTTTTTCTTTTAGAAACTCAATTTGGTATTCAATCAAGGGTTTTTGATTAACCTGAACCAAGGCTTTAGGGGTATTTTCAGTCATAGGACGCAAGCGAGTTCCCAATCCCGCTGCTAAGATAATGGCTTTCACACGAATCTCCTTTATTCTTTAATAATAATATAAACTCCAGCAATAACGACAAGTGACGTAATAATGGTCAGCATATCTAGCGGTGCACTCAAGAAAACAACTGCAAACAAGACTGTCCATACTACATAGCTCACATTCAAGCCTGTGGCCTTGGCTGGTTGCAAGCGATTGATAGCGATATAATAAGCCAAGTAGGAAATCATATCAAAGGCTGCAAAGACAATCATAAGACCAAGCAATTGTCCATTGGCCACTTCTGCAAATGACTGATGAGAGAAGAGCACAATCACAAGATAGGACAAGAATGAAGTTACTTGACGGATTAAGAGGGCTTCGATTTCACTCAATTCACTTTCCATGGCAAAAGAGCTAAGAACACTCTCACTTCCCCATGCAATAGCACAAACTAAAGCACAGAGAATACCAATATAGAAGGAATTGACCTGTTCAACCTTATAAGTTTGGGCAATAATCCCTCCAATAATTAAGACAATCCCAAATACAGTATTTTTCGAAATCTTGTGCTTCAAAAAGAAGAAAGCTAATAAAACTGAAATCGCAGGGTAGATAGCCGATACAGATGACGCTAAGGAACTTCCGATATACTTAACCGCATAAAGGTTAGCCTGCATACCGATAGGACCTGCTAGCAAGGCTCCGATGATAACACTAACATTGCGAATATTTAAGAAAATTGAGAGACGAACTTTTCCTTCTTTTACCAAGAGAAAAGCTAGTAAGATAAAGATGCTCAAAAAATCATGAGCAGCAGCCACTACAAAGGGCGACAAGTCAGTAAAAATCGAAAAGATATAAGCACTAATCGTTAGACCTAAACCCCAGAAAATACCTGAGAGTAGACCAAAAGAAACTCCATTTTTATTTTTCATCTGAACCTCCATAATTAGCCAGACCTTTAACAGCTCTTTGGTAACGAGTCACACCATAATCACCAAAATCTGCACCTTGCTCTTCTTTATAGACTGTCCATAGACTCCAAATAGCATCTTGTAAAATTTTATAAATGGAAATCTTTTCACGAGAGACAGGTGTTTGCTCACTCTCATAGTGAGACAAGAAGGCTTCTTCCTCTTGACGAGTGAATTCAGATTCTAAAAAGAGGGCAGCCAAATCCCACATTGGATCGTTCATGGATGAATATTCCCAGTCAATCAGATAAAGTCGTCCTTGAGGTGATTCGATAAAGTTTTCAGGCACCAAATCGATATGACAAGATTTTCTATCGACACCTAAGTCAGCCAATCTTTTTTCTAAGGAGAAGACTTCTTCTCGAACTGCTTCATAGTTAGCATAAGGGATTTTTTCCTCAATAAAGGATTCGTATTTTTTGATTTCTTCAAACGGAGCAAATTCTCCCCTTAATTCCTTACCAGACGCATGAATGGTTTGTAAAATTGGAGCAATTTTATCAAATTTGGTCTTAATTGAAGTCGCATCAAGCGTAATCGCAGATTGAATATACTCATTTACTTTGATACCAGCTTCAATATCAAAAAGATAATTTTTTACATCTAAGTCTAAATCCTTTAGTAGTTCAAGATTGTACTTTTCATCTTGACGATTGATCAGCTTTTCTGTCCCTTTACCAAAGAATTTAACAATGTATTGCTTATTTGTTGTTTTGGCCAAATAGTTTTGATTGGTCATTCCCCCCAGTTGTTCGACACTGAGGACTTCCTCTTCTTGACTAAGTAGGGAAGAAATTTTTTCTTTAATGATTTTCTCCACAATTAACCTCCAGCACTTATACTTCCCACTTAAACACAGTTTTAAAGGCTGTGTTTAAATCGGTTGCAAAGACACGGTGAATATCTTTAATTTCTCTTACAGGTTCTTCTAGATAAAGGATATTTTTGAGACGATTGGCAAATTTCTTGACTTCCATCATTTGGATGGCATTTTCAAAATCAATGCGACCAGAACGAGAGGAACCAACCAAGAGCAAGCCCTTTTCTAGGGCATCGCGTGTATTGAGATTGACTTTATACTCGCTAACACCCATCATGAGAATCGTTCCCTGAGGACGAATGTAGCGAATCAAGTCATTAATAGCTGGTCCAGTACCATCACCACCACAACACTCAAAAGCATGGTCAAAGGCCAAATCTTCGGGAATATTATCAGTGATATAGCATTCTTTGGCAAAAGAGAAGAGTTCCAATTTTTCCCAGTGACGACCAATAACCACAATCTCTGCTTCTGGTAGAGTATAGTTGATAATATTGGCAACCACAAAAGCTAAACTTCCATCTCCGATAACGGCGATTCGGTCCCGCTTGCTATGAGCAAGGGTCAATAAGCGATTCATGGCATGCATACCGACACTGACAAACTCTGTAATGGCTGCAACCGTGTCTTCAATAGCATCATAAGCCACCACACGGTCTTTAGGGAGAGAAACAAACTCTCTCATAAAGCCATCAAATCCACTAGACAAGAAATGGGTCCCTGTCATGTAGTTCTCATAGAATTCTTCATCGCTCTGCATAGGAGGCTGATTGGGAATCATGACGACTTTTTGACCAACCTCATAGGTTCCTGTCGGATCAGAAATAACGGTTCCACATGACTCGTGAATCATTGCCATTGGAAGTTTTTTATTCAAAATCTTTGGATCCCGTTTTCCTTGATAGTAACGCTGATCCGCATGACAGACCGCCATATAATTAGGGCGGATGAGGATATGATTCTCTTGGTCAATATCCTCTTCTTGGTATTTGACGTTGATAAACTTAGGTTTAGTCAGTTGATAAATTTGATTAATCATATCACTAGTCTTTCTCAATCATACTTTTTGCAATCTTCAAATCTGTCACTGTTGTGATTTTTAGATTTGAGTATTCCCCCTTAGCCAAGGCCACATCTTTTCCTTTGATCACAAAGATTTTACATGCATCTGTCAAGATTTCCTTCTCTTCAGCAGAGAGAGAACCGTAAAGGTCCATGAAGTCCTTGCAACGGAACGTTTGAGGTGTTTGTCCTTGATAGAGGTGAGCACGATTTGGAATATCTGTAATGAATTGACCATTGGTACTTTCAACGATAGTATCAACCGCTTCTACTACTGTATCCACTGCATCATGATTTTGGGCAAGTTTGATATTGTCTTGAATCATGCGAAGCGTAATAAATGGACGAACAGAATCGTGGGTAACAACGATGTCCTCTGGAGTAAGCGGACGATAAGCATCAATGGCTTCAATGATTTTCTCAATACTCGTATTACGGTCAGCACCACCCTTTGTAATGATGATACGTTCCTTATGAAGAGGAAGATATTTATCTACAAGATCTTCTGCATGAGAAACCCAGTCTCCATGAACCCCAACTACAATTTTTTCAATACTTGGTTCCAAGACAAATTTTTCAATTGTATGAATCAAAATAGGTCGATCACCTAGCTCTAAAAATTGTTTTGGCAAGTTACTGATTCCCATGCGTGTGCCAGTTCCACCGGCAAGAATTCCTGCATAAATCATCTTTTTTCTCCTTCATCTTACTAAAAAACTTATTCTCTCTATTATACCACAATCTAGTCCTATCATGAAAGAAATACCGGACCTCCCGTTCTAGAATAGGAGGGTTAGACAGTTCTATTATTCAAAGAAACTAGCCCATTTCTAGTAATAACCAGGAATTCTGTAGTCATTACTAATAAATAGCTGTGAAATTTTAGAGTTCTTCAGA
Organism: Streptococcus mitis; assembly: GCA_001560895.1. NCBI lineage: Bacteria > Bacillati > Bacillota > Bacilli > Lactobacillales > Streptococcaceae > Streptococcus > Streptococcus mitis. The sequence goes on along the minus strand of CP014326.1, from coordinate 914,981 downwards.
ATAATATACTTTCCTTAAAGAAAACTTAAAATTAAGATTTGAGGCTTCAAAGTGATTACTTGACTGCATTAACTTTTTGAAGTAATAATGATATTATCGTTATACAGAAACAAGGTTTCCCCCTTGGCTCACATAATTAGGTTTACAGAAAAAAATCAGCGATTCTCGATTGTTGACTTTTTCTTTTCCAACTAAGAATAAATAGTTGCTTGACAGAAATTAAAAAAAGAAATACACTAAGAATGTAAAAAAGCCTTATTCTTCAAGGATAAACTTTTCTAGCGTTTGGACAAAAACTCGCTTCAAAATCATGACCACCCGTCAAACGGGTGGTTTGAACCAGGGCGATAAGCCCAAATTACCAGAGCCTGAGACAAAATAGTTCTCGACTACAAAAAAGCTAGAGATTTCCAATTGTGGAACTCTAGCTTTTAATTTTGAGCCGTTCTCTTATTGTATTTTAGGAGGTTATTGGCCATAAGTACCAATCCCATGTCAATTCTCACTTGACGCTTCCCTCTCAGATTACATTTCTTGTAACCCAAACAAGCCTTTATCTGCCCAAAGACAGGTTCCACATCAATCTTGCGTTGAGCGAAAATCTGTCTACCTTGGGGAGATAAAAGCGCCTGACATTCTTTAGCTTTCAAGTACTGATAGCGTTCGTTCATATACAGTCCCTTTTGAGGGGCTGATTCAGGTTCATCAGCGTAGTAAACCTTGATTTCCTGTTGAAAGTCCGTCTGTGTTTTCTGATGTTTGATATGGTGAAAACGATAGCACCAGCCATCAGGATGTGTGTAGCTATCCTCCTTGTCATTATAGTGCCAATTCGCTAAGTTTCTAGCCGACTGTTTATACCCTCTCTTCTGTTCCTTGTCAAACATGGCATATTTAATCAGATGGTTTACCTGCTTTTCATCTAAACGAAGGAGGTTCTCTTCACTTCCATATCCAGCATCTGCGACAACTGTCTGTACGTCATGTGGATAGGTTTCAAGGAAGGGGAGAAGAGTCTTAGTGTCTGTCGGATTTGAGAAGACATCATAGTGAAGAACAAATTGATTTTCAGTAGCGATTTGAAGATTATATGCAGCCTTGAGTTGGCCATTTTTCATATGGTCTTCTTTCATTCGCATAAAAGTGGCGTCTGTATCTGTTTTGGAAAAGCTGTTACGTCCTTCAAAAGTTTCTTGATAGTTCTCATATTTTTCAGTACGTACTGAAAAATCATCCTTGACTTTACGCAAGACTTTCTTGAGTTTCCGACGTTGAGTTTTACGTTCGTCCTTTCCTTTAACGGGTGTCTCCTCAATATCCTAGTTCAGTTTTTCCAATTCTTCTTCAAGGATTTGAGCGAATTCAATCAACTGCTCTGAGGAGATAGGCTCTTGTGTATCCAGTTCGATAGCTTGATGGATAAGGGGAGTGATTTCTTCTTGAAAATAGACCTGTATCTGTTCTTGAAGTTTGGCGGAGAATTTCTCTGTTGCTTTTTTCCACACAAAACTATACTTGTTGGCATTGGCCTCAATCTTAGTTCCGTCAATAAACAAACAATCTAAGATCACTAACTCTTCCATTTTTAAACGAAGATTGAGGTCGATGAAAAGATCACGAATGAGTTCTTCCATCCCTTCAGCGACACGAAAACGATTGATGGTGCGGTAGCTGACAACCAACTGTCCTGTTAGGTACTGCATAGCCAGATTTTCAATCATCATTTTTTCAATTTTTCGACCAGAGAAAATCCCTTGTGAATAGGCAAATAGAAGAGCAGATACAAGCATTTTAGGGTGATAAGACGGGCGACCAAAGGCATGATAGAAGGTATGGAAGTGACTATCTTCCAAGGTATTTACCACTTTTTCAATAGTAAAGACGAGATGGTCTTGTGGCAAGAAAGAACTGATTTCTAGTGGTAAAGTTGTTTGATTTGTGTTATAGTGAATATGCATGGGATAGCCTTTCTAAATGGTTTATTAAGCAATTCTATTTGACCAAGACTATCGCAACCATGCAAAAAGAGGCTGGGACAAAAGTCTAACATTAAATATAAAAAGCGAACAAAACGAGTTATCTGACACTCAGAATTCTGTCTTGTTCGCTTTTTTGTCTAATCTATCGATTTTAAAAATTTATAATAAAGAATTCCTAAAATCAAAATCTTTTTGTCCCAGCCTCTTTCACTTTGTTCAAGCCTCATTGCTCTTGACTTGTCACTTTCCTCTTAAAGAGGCTTTAGTATTACTTACCACTATCCCTAAAGGGATCCTCATATTCTTTTACACTCAATTTATCTAGTGCTATATCATGCTTTACTCGTTCTCAAATTTTCATACTCGTGAAGAAATCATCCACTAGATAATTTCTTTAATCTTGAATATATTTCTTAATTGTGGCTTCATTAAGCCCTACTGTACTTACATAATAACCTTCTGCCCAGAAATGCCGATTACCAAACTTATACTTGAGATTGGCGTGTTTATCAAACATCATGAGTGCACTTTTACCTTTTAAATACCCCATGAAACTTGAAACACTTATCCTCGGTGGAATACTGACTAACATATGTACATGATCAGGCATTAAGTGACCCTCGATAATTTCAACACCTTTATAACTATATAAGCGATGAAATATTTCGCCTAAACTACTTCGATATTGATTATAAATGACTTTTCGTCTATACTTAGGGGTGAACACAATGTGATATTTACACATCCACTTTGTGTGTGATAAACTATGTGCCTTTTGTGCCATATTTTTCTCCTTTCGCTTTACAATTGGCTTGAACACCTTTATTGTATCGCGTTTGGAGTTTTTTGGGTATAACCTTTGACGCGCACCCGCATAGCGGGTGGTTTTTTGTCTCGCACCTAACGGAGCGAGACAGACTAATAGTCACATAATAAAAAAACGTTGATTTATGTACTGACCCCCAAAAGTTAGACAATTAATTTAAGCAAAGGATTTAGTTCTGTATTGGACAGGACTAAGTCCTTTTAGTTTTACCTTAATTCGTTTGTTGTTGTAGTAATCGATATAGTCTATAATGGCTTGTTCCAATTGATTAAGTGATTTAAAGTTTTTCTCATGGCCATAAAACATTTCGGATTTTAAAATGCCAAAGAAAGATTCCATCATACCGTTGTCTGGGCTGTTGCCCTTACGTGACATGGATGCTTGAATTCCCTTACTCTCTAGGAACCGATGATAAGAATCGTGTTGGTATTGCCAACCTTGATCACTATGGAGAATCGTATTCTCGTAGTATTTCTCTGTGAAGGCCTGTTCCAACATCGTTTTTACTTGTTCTAAATTAGGAGAACAAGAAAGATTAAAAGCAATAATTTCGCTGTTAAAGCCATCTAAAACAGGCGATAAATACAATTTCTGCGTGCTATTTGGAATGGCAAACTCTGTCACATCCGTATAACACTTTTCCATTGGTCTCGATGCTTCAAACTGGCGTTGAATGAGATTCTCTGCTTTCTTGCCAATCTCTCCTTGGTAGGAAGAATACTTTCGTTTACGGCGAATTCGAGCACTTAAACCAAGGATTTTCATCAGACGTTGGACCTTCTTATGGTTTACTATATGACCACGATTCCTCAATTCAAGAGTTATTCGGCGATAGCCATAATTTCCTTTGTGCTCAGTAAAAATAGCTTGAATTTCAGCTTTAAGATCTTTATCTTTGTCAAGCCCATCTAGTTCCTTCAACTGATAATAGTAAGTTGAGCGAGGTAAACGAGCCACTTCAAGAAGTAAATCTAGTCGAAATCCTCCTGAAGCCATTTCTCTAATTGTCTCTGCCTTTCTCGCTGTATGGTTTCGTCCCTGTCTTCCAGCTCTTTTAACTTTTTTAAGTAAGCCACCTCAGTACGTAAGCGTTCATTCTCCTCTTGGAGTCGCTCTAGTTCTGTCATTTCATCCCAAGTTTTCTTCCGTTTACGTCCCATTTTAGTTGATCTCCCTCTTGTTTTCTCAACAATAGTATACCCGTTTTTCTTGTATTGTGCTAGCCAATTAAGAAGTATCGTACGACTTGGGAGGCCGTATTCAAGAGAAACTCTATCTTTAGTCCAGCCTTCATGTAAGACTTTATGAATCATTTCTTGCTTTAAATCAGGAGAATAGTAACGATTTTTTCCTTTTTTGACGAACTCTATTCCGTAACGATCAATCAATTTAATCATGTACCTAATATTAGAATTGTTTATCCCAAATTTATTTGAAAGCTTCTCTATGCTATATCCTTGTTTTCTAAGTTCATAGATCTGAACTTTATCATCATAAGTTAATTTCATAATAAAAACACCCCAAAAGTTAGATTTTTTCTGTCTAACTTTTGGGGTGCAGTTCATTTAACAACGTTTTACCAAGGAATGCGAAAGAATGCAAAGGAATAATGGAGCCGGTGGGAGTCGAACCCACGTCCAAACACCTGCCAACATATTTGTCTACAACCATAGGTTATGTATTAGTTTAACAGTCCCTCGACACATAACTCAAGCCTAGAAACTGCGAGTCTATCAATCTCTTATCAAGTCGCTAGACAAGACTTGATCGTATCTCGCTAATAATAAGACCTGTCATTGAACACGAGAAATCCAAATCGGGTCACGCCTGCTGGTTTTTAGGCAGCTAGAGCGTAAGAAGTGTTATTTTTTGCAGTTATATTTAACTGAGCGTTTACGTCGCCACACGAGTCGCAAAATATGCCTCATAATGCCTGTCGAATCCGTAACGACCCCAAAAGACAATAAAACCATTATACCTTATCTAACTCAAAAATGCAAAAAGGAAATCAACTAACTAAAAAAGATAGTCTTTCAAGGCTTTTGACAAAACCTGATAACCCGCAATACTGAGGTGCAGTCCGTCAGTAGTGTAGTCTTTTTTGAGTTGGCCTGCTTGGTCTGTCAAACAATCAAATACTGGAACAAATTCCACCTGCATGTAGGCAGAAGCAAGCTCTTTATAGGCTTGATTCCACTCCTGTATCTTTTCATTCGTGCGGATATAGACTGTCTGCTTGTACTCCTCTCCCTCATTGACAGGCAAAATGGAAAGCACTTTAATCTCAGTCAATGGATAATCGCGAGCAATGGATTGTATGATAGCTTCGAGATTATTGAGAGCCTCATTCACAGGCACATCTTTTCCGATATCATTTGTCCCAATCAAAAGGAAAATTTTATCTACTGCTCCACCGTACAGATGCGCATCTAGATTCTCTAGTAACAGCCCTGTCTGATATCCTCGAATTCCACGATTAACAATAGTCTTTGCCGTCCCAAACAACTCCTGCAGAGGATAATATTCGACAATAGAATCCCCTATAAAAAGAATATCTGGCTCTACAACTGAAACTTGATTTAAGTGACGATACTTGGTTTGGATTTTTTCTTGTTCCTTTAGGAGCCAATTTTCTAATAACTGTACTGCCACTTCATTCCCCTTTTTCTAACCAGTTTTCCAAGACTTGGTAAACTCCTCCTTGGCTGTTGGCTGGTGCTAAAGCAGTCGCCACAGCTTTGGCCTTATCGTCAGCATTTTCCATCGCATAGGAAATCCCAGCCATTTCAAGCATTTCAACGTCATTTTCACTGTCACCAAAAGCCATAATTTGTTGGGAGTTCAAATCCCAACGCTTGAGTAATTCTTCCAGGCCCCATGCTTTATGAATCCCAGCTTGGAGAATATCAATACAACCATAGCCACTCGAAACAGCCCGAACACGGCCATCAAAGAGGTCATTAATCTCTGCCAAGACCGAACTCAAACGCTCCTCACCAACAACCATGCTCATCTTGAGAACACCACCAAAGAGGTCAGAGGTTAACTCATCCACAAAATGCATCCGTTGATAGAATTTTTCAATCATTTCTGGAGTCATAAAACTTTCAAGATCTGTAAAAATCGTACCTTTCTTGACGAAACCACCCTTCATCCCCGTTACAACAAACTGGTCCTGACACGCTCGACCATTGAAATGAACCAAAGCCTTATCGACAATGGCATCATCCCAAGTCTGAGCCTGAATCAGTTCATTATTTTCAAAAATACGAGCACCATTGGCAACAACCAGAACCACTCGATTGACCAAGTGCTCCAGTAGTTGCCTCATGCGGTGAATTTCATTGCCCGTCGCGATGACAAAACGAATACCCCTTTGATCCAACTGATCTAAAATCTTTTCCAATCGTGGGAGATCAAGCTGGCCTCTAGCATCCAGCAAGGTCCCATCCATATCTGTCGCAATTACTTTAATCATCATTTTCTTTCCTCTGGATTCAAGCTAGTCCCACTTCAATCCCACATGTTCGTTCATTTCTTTATAGGCTGTATCAATTCGTTCCTTAGTCGCTTCATCTAACTGGTCACGATGACTACCACCCTCGATAAAATCTTCTAAGATATAGGTTTGATAATGATATAAAGGATAGCCTTCTGGTGAAAAGGTTCCCTTTGGTGTTCGATTAACCCAAGTAGGATGAGCTTTAGCTGTTCCGATAATTGTTTTTCCATCCTTCTTCTTAATAGTCACGTCCATAAGAACACCACGTTCAGTCCACTTAGCATTTTCCACACCTTCCATGGTCTCAAGGCGTTGATTTGAAATGAAGTTCCCCATTGAATAGATAATGAGTTTCTTATCCCCATCTTTTTCAACAATTTCAGACGGTTCAACTACGTGTGGATGACCTCCAAAGATAATATCTGCTCCCCAATCAATCATCTTGTGATACAAAACTTTTTGCTCTTCAGTCGGTTCTATGCGATACTCAACACCCATTTGCGGCATGATAATGGTGATATCTGCTTCCTTTTCCGCCCGTTCAATTTCAGACTTCATTTTATTCTCATCTAAATCTGAAAGATAGTGATTATAATCCTCTTGAGAAATATTTTGCTCAATTCCATTAAATCCATAAGAATAAGCCAAAAGTGCAACCTTGATACCATTCACTTCCTTAATGACCAGCGGAGCCTGATCACGTGGCTCATGCGTATAAACTCCAATTGGTGTTATTCCTGCTTTTTCGATAGCATTTGCCGTTGAAATAACTCCCTCAATTTGCGAATCCAAAATATGATTATGAGCCAAATCTAGCACATGATAACCTGCATCCTTAATGGCATCCATAACTTCAGCAGGAGCATTAAAGAGAGGATAACCTGCTAAATAATGATCCTTATTAATGGTTCCTTCAAAGTCACCGATAGCTAAGTCGGCTTGCTTAAGCCAAGGTGTCACATACTCAAAATTCTCATGAAAATCATACGTTCCATCATCCTTTTTTGCTGAAAAGTAAAGAATATCATGATAAAGCAAATCACCATGAGCCATAATTCTAGCAGTTTTTTCCTCTTCCTGCTCCTGAGACTTTTTCTTAGTTCCTTCTTGAGAAGTAGTATCTCGTTTTTGACTGGTCATAGGCATGCCTTGGAAGCTTTCAAACAACAAGACCAAGCCCATTGATAAAGCAACTGCTAGCAAGAGTATCGCCACAAATCCCTTATTGCTCCACTTGCGATAACTCCTAAAAAAGGTTACAAAGCCTCTCACAAAATGAAAAACTGGTCCACGTTTATGTCTATCTTGTCTTCTTTGCATCTTTATTCTCCCTACTTTCTAATGCAAGCCTTTTCTTTTTATTATAACACAGATAAGTATTTCTTTCACAATTGAATTGAACTTCCTATCTATTTTCTGTAAATCCTAAATGCTGTAATACTTTCAATCCTTGTCATTTTGTGATATCATGTAGAGGTAATGAAAGGAGAGAAAATGTCTGCAATAGAACGTATTACAAAAGCTGCTCACTTAATTGATATGAAAGATATTATCCGCGAAGGGAACCCAACTCTACGCGCGGTTGCTGAGGAAGTCACTTTTCCCTTGTCTGACCAAGAAATCATCCTTGGCGAAAAGATGATGCAATTCCTCAAACATTCCCAAGATCCTGTCATGGCTGAAAAGATGGGGCTACGCGGTGGGGTTGGACTTGCTGCTCCTCAATTGGATATCTCAAAACGTATTATCGCTGTTTTGGTGCCTAATATTGTCGAAGAAGGCGAAACTCCACAGGAAGCCTACGACTTGCAAGCCATTATGTACAATCCAAAAATCGTCTCTCACTCTGTTCAAGACGCTGCTCTTGGTGAAGGAGAAGGTTGTCTGTCTGTTGACCGCAACGTGCCTGGCTATGTTGTTCGCCATGCCCGCGTTACTGTTGACTACTTTGACAAGGATGGAGAAAAACACCGCATCAAACTCAAAGGTTACAACTCCATCGTTGTTCAGCATGAAATTGACCACATCAACGGTATCATGTTTTACGATCGTATCAATGAAAAAGACCCATTTGCAGTTAAAGATGGTTTACTGATTCTTGAATAAAGAAAATCCCGTTGCAAGACGGGGTTTTGTGTTATAATAGAGGCATGAAAACAAATGATATTGTCTATGGCGTCCACGCCGTTACCGAAGCTCTCCTCGCAAACACTGGCAACAAACTCTACCTCCAAGAAGATCTCCGAGGTAAGAATGTTGAGAAAGTCAAGGAACTGGCTACAGAAAAGAAGGTGTCCATTTCTTGGACTTCAAAAAAATCCCTCTCTGAGATGACTGAAGGTGCTGTCCACCAAGGTTTTGTTCTACGAGTGTCTGAATTTGCCTATAGCGAGCTGGATAACATCCTTGCAAAAACACGTCAAGAAGAAAATCCACTTCTATTGATTCTAGATGGTCTAACCGATCCCCATAATCTGGGTTCTATCTTACGAACAGCCGATGCGACCAATGTTTCAGGTATCATCATTCCCAAGCACCGTGCTGTCGGAGTAACTCCTGTCGTTGCTAAAACGGCCACAGGTGCTATTGAGCACGTTCCAATTGCTCGAGTGACCAATCTAAGCCAAACTCTAGACAAACTCAAGGATGAAGGATTCTGGACCTTTGGAACCGATATGAACGGTACCCCTTGCCACAAGTGGAATACAAAAGGGAAAATCGTCCTCATCATCGGAAATGAAGGAAAAGGCATCTCTAGCAACATCAAAAAACAGGTCGATGAAATGATTACCATTCCTATGAATGGACATGTTCAAAGCCTCAATGCCAGTGTTGCTGCAGCCATCCTCATGTACGAAGTTTTCCGAAATAGACTATAAAAAAGGCTGAACAAAAACTAGCTTCTCAATAAAACCGCATAGTGATTTCAGTTTTGCTCACAATCAAGCTGAAAACAACTGTGTGGTTTTTGAATAGCTGATTTGTAAAATCCATGCTCGTGAAAATGAATTCAAGCTCTACTATGCTGGTCTAGTTGTCTCTAACACACACTCTGAGCTCACCAAAAATATTCTCTAATTTTCTAAAAACAATATCAGTTGCCATCTTCCATTTGGCATAGAGTCTAGATCCTTCTTCGATATATCATGTGTTCTGAACGAAGTTTCCTAAAGAAATTCTAATACTCAATGAAAATCAAATAGCAAACTAGGAAGCTAGCCGCAGGCTGGACTTAAGTACAGCAAGGCGAAGCTGATGCTGTTTGAAGAGATTTTCGAAGAATATAAATTGTATCCTAACCAATTGATTTCTGAGTTCATTATATAAGAAAATGAGCATCTCCAACTACGAGAATGCTCATTTTTTAGTATTGTATAGGCAAATTTTACATATGTTTCAAACGCTCAATCCGTTCTGAGATAGGTGGGTGGGTATAAAATAGTTTTTGGAACCCTCCCCCTTTCTTGGGATCATTGATATAAAGTGCACTGCTGGCATCATCTACAGGACGACTCATAGGTTTACTATTATCCAACTTACGTAGAGCATTGATCATCCCTTGAGGATTACGAGTCAACTCGACACTGGAAGCATCAGCTAGAAATTCCCTCTGACGAGAAATAGCTAGTTGCACTAAGGTTGCAGCGAGAGGTGCCAGCACAATAGCTAGGAGGGAAACCACTAGCATAATGATCTCTAAGCCATTTCCATCTCGGTCATCGTCACTTCGTCTGCGACCTGCTCCACCCCACCACATCATACGACCTGCCATACTAGAAAGCATGGTGATAGCACTAGCAAGGGCAACAGCAATAGTCGAAATGCGAATATCGTAGTTACGAATATGACTGACTTCATGTCCCATAACAGCTTCTAGTTCTTCACGATTCATGATAGTTAGGAGACCTGACGTCGCAGCAACCGCCGCATTTTGGGGGTTAGAACCTGTCGCAAAGGCATTTAAGGCTGGATCATCAATGATGAAAACACGGGGCATAGGAATCTGAGCGACCATAGCCATATCTTCCACTACATGGTAGAGGTCTGGTGCCGTTTGTTCATCTACCTCACGCGCTCCATTCATGGACATGACAATCTCTGTCGATTGAAAAATCATGGACAAGGCATAGATAAAGCCGATAATCAGTGCGATAACCAAACCACCAAGCCCGGATCGCATAAAGAGGTAACCAACCGCATAGCCGACGAGAGCTAAGAGTAGGAAAAATACCAGCAACAAAATCCAGGTTTTTCGTTTATTGCTTGCAATTTGATCAAACAACATCTTAGTCACCTAAACCGCTAAAATCAACTTTAGGAACTGCCTTTTCCTCTTCTGGTGTTTGAAGGAAATCTGCTGCTTTAAAGCCAAACATTCCAGCGATAATATTGCTTGGGAAAGTTTCTAATTTTACATTGTAGTTGCTGACAACACTGTTATAGAGTTGACGAGAGTAAGAAATTTTATTTTCTGTGTTTGTCAACTCCTCTTGCAATTTAACAAAGTTTGCACTAGCTTTCAAATCTGGATAGCTTTCTGCAACTGCAAAAATACCTGAAACCTGACGAGTGAGGGCATCACTAGCTTTCATAGCTTCTGCTGGTGAAGTCGCTGCCGCAACTTGATTGCGAAGTTCTGCCACCTTTTCAAGGGTAGAACCTTCATATTTGGCATAACCTTTTACAGTTTCAATCAAGTTTGGCAAGAGATCATTTCGACGTTTCAACTGAACATCAATCTGGCTCCAAGCCTCCTTTGTTTGCATACGATTCTTAACCAAACCGTTATAGCTAACAATCACAAAAATAACAACAAGAGCCAAAACTCCAAGAATAATCCAAGTCATAATATAAGTCCTTTCTACTTTTAGATTAGTACCAGTATATCAAATTTTTTATGATTGTGGTAAAATAAGATGATACTAAAGAAGGAAATAACTATGAAACCAGAAACATTTTACAACCTGCTTGCCGATCAGAATCTTCCACTTTCGGACCAGCAAAAAGAACAATTTGAACGTTATTTTGAGCTCTTGGTTGAGTGGAATGAAAAGATTAATTTAACAGCCATTACAGACAAGGAAGAAGTCTATCTCAAACATTTTTACGATTCGAGTGCACCCATTCTTCAAGGTTTGATTCCCAATGAAACTATCAAACTTCTTGATATTGGAGCTGGAGCGGGATTTCCTAGTCTACCAATGAAAATACTCTATCCTCAGTTAGATGTGACTATCATTGATTCACTCAATAAGCGCATTAACTTCCTCCAACTCTTGGCTCAAGAACTGGATTTGCACGATGTCCATTTCTACCATGGACGTGCAGAAGACTTTGCCCAAGACAAGAACTTCCGTGCTCAATATGATTTTGTAACGGCTCGTGCGGTTGCCCGCATGCAGGTTTTGTCTGAATTGACTATTCCCTACCTTAAGGTTAGCGGAAAACTATTGGCACTCAAGGCCAGCAATGCGCCTGAGGAGTTATTAGAAGCTAAGAATGCCCTCAACCTCCTTTTTAGTAAGGTCGAAGACAATCTCAGCTACGCCTTACCTAATGGAGATCCGCGTTATATCACAGTGGTGGAAAAGAAAAAAGAAACGCCAAATAAATATCCACGTAAGGCTGGCATGCCCAACAAACGCCCGCTTTAAACTTTTTAGTAAAAAAATATTTACAAAGTTTGTAATTTTTGCTATACTATCACAAGCAAAGGTTTTTAATGTCATCCCGTGAGGTGACGAAGACGCAGAAATATTTAAAACTCTTTAAAGTCTAGATTTTAAAGAAGTCTTACTCTGAGGGCCTATTGCTGTAAAATAATGGGCTCTTTTTTGATGCCCAAAAGTGAGGTTTATATGAAACAAGAATCAACTGTTGATTTGTTACTAGACGTTGACCAACGTCCTTCAGCTGGCAAAGGAATTCTCCTTAGTTTCCAACACGTTTTCGCCATGTTCGGTGCAACCATCTTGGTACCATTGATTTTGGGAATGCCTGTATCTGTTGCCCTTTTTGCTTCAGGTGTTGGAACACTCATCTACATGATTTCAACTGGTTTTAGAGTTCCAGTTTATCTAGGTTCTTCTTTTGCCTTCATCACAGCTATGTCGCTAGCTATGAAGGAACTAGGAGGGGATGTATCAGCCGCACAAACAGGGGTTATCCTTACAGGTTTTATCTATGTCCTTGTGGCTACAAGTGTTCGATTTGCGGGTACAAAATGGATTGATAAACTCTTGCCACCAATCATCATCGGACCTATGATCATCGTTATCGGTCTTGGACTTGCAGGTTCAGCTGTTACCAATGCGGGGCTTGTAGCTGATGGGAATTGGAAAAATGCTCTTGTAGCAGTTGTTACTTTCTTGATTGCTGCCTTTATCAATACAAAAGGAAAAGGCTTCCTACGAATCATTCCATTCCTCTTTGCCATTATCGGTGGTTACCTCTTCGCACTAACTCTTGGCTTGGTTGACTTCACACCAGTTCTAAAAGCTAACTGGTTTGAAATTCCTGGTTTCTACTTGCCATTTAGCACAGGTGGTGCCTTTAAAGAATACAATCTTTACTTCGGTCCTGAAACCATCGCTATCTTGCCAATCGCGATCGTAACCATTTCTGAACATATTGGAGACCATACTGTTTTGGGTCAAATCTGTGGTCGTCAATTCTTGAAAGAACCAGGTCTTCACCGTACTCTTCTTGGTGACGGTATCGCAACTTCTGTTTCTGCCTTCCTTGGTGGACCAGCCAATACAACTTACGGAGAAAATACAGGGGTTATCGGTATGACTCGTATCGCTTCTGTCTCAGTTATCCGTAACGCTGCCTTCATCGCGATTGCCCTGAGCTTCCTTGGTAAATTCACTGCCTTGATTTCAACTATTCCAAATGCTGTACTTGGTGGTATGTCAATCCTTCTCTATGGAGTTATCGCCAGCAACGGTTTGAAAGTTTTGATCAAAGAACGTGTTGATTTTGGTCAAATGCGTAACCTAATCATCGCAAGTGCTATGTTGGTCCTTGGACTTGGAGGAGCTATCCTTAAACTTGGTCCAGTTACACTTTCAGGTACTGCCCTATCAGCCATGACAGGAATCATCTTGAACTTAATCTTGCCATACGAAAATAAAGACTAATAGTCTAAACATATCAAAAAACGAGCATTTCCAATTACGGAAGTGCTCATTTTTTTGATACTTAGAAGTAAGTAAATCCCCTCTAACGCTGTTTAATATCGTTCCCCTACTCTCCTATATTGCCACTCAGAAAAATAAACCTCAATGATTTCCGGGGCTTTTGTAGTACCATTGTACACTACAATAAAGTGACCTTTACTATTCCAAAACTTGCCTAAAATAGTAGCATCTTCTAATTTTGCCCTTAACTTGCTTTCTTGAAATCCAAGGCTTTCCCTTTGTACTGTTTTAGTCTCTTCCTTGCTACCTACACCAACAGTCACAAAGTTTACACCTACTTCCATAAGCTCCCACTCAGAAGCATCAACCTCAACGATTTCAGGGGCTTTTGTAGTATCTCTATACACCACAATAAAATGCCCTTTATCATTCCAAAACTTTCCAAGTATTTTAGCATCTTCCAACTGTATCTCTTGCTTTAAGTATTCTGATGGTTCTTTTTGTACTGGTTTAGGTTCTTCTAGACCAACAGTGACAAACCTTGAGCCTATAATCATAAATAGGCAAAATATTATAGCACCAAATCCTACAAATTTAAACAAATTCAAATCGCCATTATCTCTTTTCATGTTATCTTTTTATCTCTCTTTCTCTTTTGTGATCCTGTAAATCCCAAGGGGTAAAAATACCCCCTTAAACTCCTACCATCTCAGCAAGCCAATTTTGAAAATTTGTTTCCTTTGATTCGTCATTATCCCATATAAAATCTTCAATATAAGTTGAGTTTGTAATTAGCTTGATACGTTTATTTTGGTATTGGGGATCTAAATAGAATAGGGGACCTCTTCACTATACAAGTTAGCGAGACCCGAACTCTTTTCCTATACTCTACTCGTTTTATTGGACCACTTTTTGTGACAGTTCCAGTGTATATGTTTTATACAATTGATGGCAAGCTTGATCCTCTCCTGCTTTAATCAAGGAAACACAAGGCAATACGAGTTCTGCCCAGATAGACTCTAGTATTTCCTCACGATTTGGATGTTCCTCTAACTTGGCAACAATTTGAGGAGCCATCTTATAGTAGGATTCAATTTCCTCCTGACCACCATCTTGAAAAGCTAGATAAGAATCCCTGAATTTTCGCAAAGTCATCAATTCATCACAGTCATCTGCCAATCCCTTGTAAGTTACAGCTGCTTCTGTCAAATAACAACCTCTTTGTTCAATCTGATAGTAAGCATCTGGTTCACCAAAAAATCCAGTTTTAGAGCGCACATATCTCTCTGCATCGCTCCTACGTTGAAAAACAGCTACTTCTCTTCCCTTACGATATACAACAAATTCCATTTCTTTTTCCTCCCTATCTTACAATATTTAATAATTCCTCATAACTTGAAACCACATCATAGATGTGCTGGTCATTAATCAATCCAGCTTGAGCTAACGCTTTAAAGTGAGCACGCGCACAGGCAATTTTTGCTTGCTCAGCTTGTTTTAATTGAAGACTAGACATAGAGCCTTTCGTTTCTGCAACAAAATAGATATGCTTGACACTTCCTTCACGGAAGGCAATTGCCCAGTCAGGGTTATAGTTCCCAAGCGGAGTAGCAATACTGAACTTCCCTGGTAACTTCACATAAACACGAACATCCTCGTATTGTTCCAAAGATTCTTTAAAGGTCTTCTCCGTATTTGAATCAACTTTTACAAAATTGTAAATTCCTTTTTTGGATTCAAGTAAGTGATCATCTGATCTGTTAGCAGTTTCAGGATTGTCATAAAACAAGTCCATATCATACTCTTCATTTAGCACATTATACTGGATATGCTTGATAATTTGACTTGCTTTTTGTTCATTAATGAGCTTTGAAATCTTAAGAATAAACTCTTCTGGATTCTGTTTAAACTTGTCAAATTGGTAGACATAGATTTTACTTAATATTTCCGCAACCAACCTACGTGTTAATCCTGTCTGATCAGCAATCTCCCCTAGTAAATCATATTTGGTCATAATCTGCGAATCCGTTAGATATTCTTGCTGACGATCATTCTCAGCTACTGTGAGATGGAGTCCTTCTTCCTTACTCATCTCAGTAGCGCTTGCTTGAGTTATATGAAAGCTTGGTTTGCTAACGACTAATTTCTCATTGATATAGTCAACAGAATGTTTTACCAATTCCGCATCATCAAACTCTACTTGGTAACTCGTCTTACGATTGATTTGCTTCCAGAGATTTAAGAACTCTTTTCGGGCAATATTTTCTTGATTGACCTCATTTGAGAACTGAATGACTGAATGATTGGCATTTTCAATTTCATACTGTCCAGCATGATAAACGCTCTCCAATATCTCTACCAGATTATCCTCATAACCTGCTAGCGTTTCAGACAGTTGTAACTGATGATTTTCTTTTGCAGCAAAATATTCTGTAGTTAATTGTCCTTCACGATCTATATAGCCTTGTCGGATCAAATCAAAATGAATAGCATCTGCTTGTTCCTTGGTAATACGTATTGTTTGTCCTTCTTGATTGGTTAGAACTTTATTCGTAAAGAGAGTAACATCCACTTTTGCAGGACGATCTGCTAAGAGTTCTTTGATTTCTTCTTGTAGATTTCGAGCAAATTGATCATAACTTTCATTTGCAATTACTGTCAGTTTATTGATTTCATGAACATCATTTCCTAAGAGTTCAAAATCCTGACGAATTCCATTTTGGTCAACTGCCAAACGCATACCACGACCGATTTCTTGACGTTTACGAGTCTCTGCTGAAGATTGCTTAAGAGTACAGATTTGAAAGACATTTGGATTATCCCACCCCTCTTTTAGAGCTGAGTGAGAAAAGAGGAAACGAACTGGCTCTTCAAAGCTCAATAAACGCTCCTTGTCCTTCATAATTAAGTCATAGGCATCAGTGTCATTTGAAAGATTGTTCTTCTTTTCACTGGCAGATTTATAGTCCACAAAAATGGTCTTATCTGACTTCTTCACTTTATCTACCGAAAAGTAACCAGCATGAACTGAATTTCCTTCAAGATTAGCCTCCAAATATCTACGATAAGGAGTTGGTTCCTGTGTTTGGATAAACTGATTTACTTGATTTCGATATTCTTCTTCAAAAATCTGAGCGTATTCTCCATTATAGGCATCATTATTTTCATCATATTGTTTATACTTGGCCACTTCATCGATGAAAAATAAGGATAATACTTTAATTCTTCGATTGTACAGTTTACTTTCTTTTTCGATATGACTTTTTATAGTCTCTCGAATTTGAATTCTTCTGATGCTAGACTCATCCACTTCCCCTATCACTTCACCGACATGAAGTTCTTGCGTCACACCAACTTGAAGTTTGTTCTCTCTTGCATCAAAGTGACTAAGGGGCATTCCTTTATAAGCAGATAAATTCCCTGATTCAGCGTACAAATCAAAGAGTTCTTCCACCACCTTCAATTTCCTTTTGACACCTGACTGCGTTTTTACTTCAAACTCAATTTTTGCTTTGGGTGCTCCTGTTTTTTGTGGAATGATTTCTTGTAGATAAAGATAGCCTTGTGTCCCAGTCGTCCCAGTTTGCTCAATAGCCTTAACCGCAATCTTCTTCACTAATTTTTGATTATAAGCATCCATGGCATCCAATCTATAAACCATATCATGTTTTTCTTTATGGGTAGCCGAATAACGTAGCGTAAACAATGGCTTGAAATCTTTTAGTCTTTCCTTGGTTTGTTTCCCTTCAACAGACTGAGGTTCATCAATAATCATAATCGGATTCATAGCTGCCAAGACATCAATTGGACGGCGCCAACGGAAACTTTCCTGTTCAGAATGAATCCGTCGCGCATCTTTCCCTTTCGCATTAAAGGCTTGAGAGTTGATGACCATGATTTGAAGGTCTGACGAATTGGCAAAACTATCCAAATCACCTAAACGTGAAGAATCGTAGACAAAATAGCGTGGTTGTTTGCCATACTCCATCTGAAAGTGGCTTGACATAATCTGAAGAGACTTGAGAACCCCTTCACGAATGGCTACACTTGGAACGACAATAACAAACTTAAGCCAGCCATATCGTTTATTCAACTCCATAATTGTACGGATATACGTGTAGGTCTTCCCTGTTCCCGTCTCCATCTCTATTGAAAAATTATATGCTTCTCTTCCAGCAATCATATCAATAGAAAGACTATCAGAAGGACGCAAACCATAACGAGTTTGCATAGTATGAACATTTTCTCGTATACTTGTTTGACTCAATTGAATCGGTGCATTTCGATAAGCATCTAAAACCAAATCTACCTCATCTGACTTGAGACGACCTGGATCCGCCATATACTGAACTCCAGTATGTTTGGCTTGCCCTTGAAATAAATCTGCAATGGCACTAACCGCATCCAACTGGAATTGTTGTTTTTTAAATTGTAATCTCATTGCAAATACCTCCCAAGAACAAGTAACTAAGAATAAATAAGATAATAACAATCGGTTGAATATTTACAAAAATATTATCCATACTAAAATCTAACTGTCTAATTTCTTTACACTTTGCTCTATGATAATCGTACTCACTATGATTTTCTTGTTGCTGAAGAATAAGATTATATTTTTCTACTATAACTTTAAATTTAGCATTCTTCTTTTTAAAATTATAACCTTGTAGAGATAACCATTGAAGTGATTCTTTAAGTTTATTAATTTCTATATGGTGATAATGGAATTTCAAAGCACGTTCTCTATAGTTTAATGTGGACACATAATATTGAATGATAACTGTATACATGGAAAAACATCCTGAAACTACTTTTTTTATCAAGCCTTCATTTGGAACTATCAATGAAATAACTAATAAGGCACTAGATAAAATAGCCATCAAAAGTAAATACATGTCCCACTTACTAGCATATCCCCCAAGTCGTTCACTAGCCAAAATACGAGCTCGTCTAACTATTTTTAGTTTTCTAATTTCATCTTGAATCATTTCATCAAGCTTATCAAGATTACTATTTTTGACATTTTTATTAAAACTCATATCCTACACCACCTTCACTTTTGTATGAGGTGACAATTCTTTGAAGATTTCACTTACGTTAATCTTATCTGCTGAATTGGCAAATGAGCTATCACGGAAAACGGCACGGAGTGGTTGTGCTTGAGCGATATGACGGATAACTTCTTCTGATATTTCATCTTCAAAACAAGCCATGAGTGATCCTTGATCTACGTCATAGACTTCTGCTCCTGC
The DNA here is from genome assembly GCA_001560895.1 of Streptococcus mitis. Lineage (NCBI taxonomy): Bacteria > Bacillati > Bacillota > Bacilli > Lactobacillales > Streptococcaceae > Streptococcus > Streptococcus mitis. Next base: position 896,280 of record CP014326.1, on the reverse strand, counting down.
TACTTTCTCCATATCAATGGCTAGTGACAGTTCCATTCCCCATGTCAGCATAACTTGGAAAAGTAAGTCAAGGCCAGTACGTCCTTCCTTGATATTGGATACACTATCGAAAAGATCTGTTTGAACAAATTGGTCTGGACGGGCAGATACATCTTTGAAATTAGAAGAATCTAGTTTGTAAGCTTTAAAACCAAAATCTTGCTTGCCAACCAACTCTGGATGCTCCTCCTGAATCTTGGCAGCAGCACGACGAATCCGCTCACGTGAAATTTGGTCAATGGTTTCATAACCTGCTTCTTTAGCAGC